>DASSCS010000173.1:0-27915 GCA_035697515.1 Acidimicrobiales bacterium | reverse complement strand
GGATGGCGTCCGGCCTCGTGCCCCACCGCCCGCGCCGCCAGGCGGGCGTGCGCCCGCCCGTGGCGGCGCGCGACGGCCCGGTGGAGGTCGGCCGGCTGCCAGCCGTGCTGCCACGCCGCCGCCACGGTGTCGAGCAGGCTGCCGGCCAGGGCCCGGTCGACCGGGTCGGCGGCGCCGGGCCCCGACGTCGCACCGGCCCCCGAGCGAGGCGGGGCGTCACTCGGCGGTCCGCCGCCGGGCGTGCCCGACCGCGCGACCGCCTCGACGAGGTCGCGCGGTGCCCGGGCGGCGCCCGCCCGGCACGCCGCCACGGCGGCCTCGACGGTGGCATGCACCGACCTCGGCCCGTACGGCGTCCCCTGCCGGGTACGCCGGCGCTCGTGCTGGTCGCGGGTGCGCTGGGCCATCAGGGGATCCTCTCTCATGTCGCCGCCACGGTGGCGGATGCCGGGCACGAACAAGCGTACGTGCCCGGTACGACAGTCTGGGACGAGGGCCCCGCGACCGGTAGCCCGACCCGCCCCGGGTGGTGCACAATCGCGCCACCAAACGCCCATGGCGGACAGGTCGCTCGCTGGAGCCGCACAGTCGGCGAGACGGGCGGCCCTGCGCCGTACCCGACCCGGCCCCGCGCGGCCAAGGAGCGTTCAGGCACGCCCATGCCACAGAGCTTCGACGTCCAGGTTGCCGCCGACCACGGGGAGCTCGTGGCCCGCATCTCGGGTGAGCTCGACCTCACCGCCCGCACCGCGCTGGTCGACGCCGTGACGGCACCGCTCGGCGATGGCTGCGCCTTCAAGCGCCTCGCCCTCGACCTCGAGCGGGTGACGTTCTGCGACTCGAGCGGCCTCGGCGCCCTGCTCGACATCCGGCGGGCGTCCAGCGACGTCGGTGTCGACATGGTCCTGCGCAACGTACCCATGCCGGTCGCCCGCCTGCTCGACATGGCCGATGTCGACGGCTGGCTGACACGGGAGTGATCGGCAGCCGGGGCCGAGGCGAAGGGGTGGGCAGCACACCAGGCGCCACGCCGACCGGGCCGTCCACGCCCGGCCTGTGGCCCCGCATCGTGGCCGTGGTGGCGGTCGTCGTCGTCGGCACGGTCGCGGCGTGGGCGACCGCGCGGGACGCGCACCGCGACGCCGAGCGGCGCGAGGCGCTCGTCGCCGACCAGACCGCCAGCGTGTTCACGGCCAGCGTCGAGCAGCTGCTGGCGGCCATCAGCGGGGTGTCGGGGCTCCCCAACGCCGAGGGACGCGTCGACGAGATGGAATTCGACGCCTACGCCCGGGCCGCCACCGAGCGGTCGGCGTTCCAAGCCCTGGCCTACGCGCCCGTGGTGACCGCGGCCGAGCGTCCCGCCTTCGAGTCGGTGATCGGCGGCCCGATCACCGACGAGCCCGGCGGCCCGCGGGCCGGCGACCGCGCCCGCTACCTGCCGGTCGAGTGGGTGACCCCCGACCTCGACGAGACCGCTCCGCTCATCGGCTTCGACCTGGCGACCGACCCCGTCCGCAGCGCCGCCGCCGAGCAGGCCCGCGACAGCGCCTCGACCGTCATCACCGACACCACTCCGGCCCGTCCCACCAACGAGCCGGCGGTGTTCCTCGTGCACCCCGTCTACCGGGCCGGCGTCGACGCCGGCGCGCCCGGCACCCGGGTGTCGGAGCGCCGCCGCGCCATCGTCGGCTACGTGGCCACCGGCGTGCTCGGCAGCGACCTGCTCGACGCGGTCGACACCCAGGTGGCGGGGTCGCTCGGCGTCCGCATCAGGAGCGCGGGCGACACGGGCGGCGACCACATGGTGCTCGCCGAGACCGCCCCCGGCCCCGACGGGGGCACCACCATCGAGCGAGAGGCCGGTGGCCGCGAGTGGCTGATCACGGTGGACGACCGCCAGGACGCGGCGACCCTGGCGCCGCTCGGCATCCTGGCCGCCACCGCCGGGCTGGCGGTCGCCCTGACGTTGCTGGCCCGCCGCTCGGCCCGCCACCAGCGCGAGGTCGCGCGCCACGTGGCGCTCGTGGAGCGCATCGCCGGCCTGGGGCGCTCGCTGGCCGCGACCGGCTCGGTGGCCGACGTGGCGGAGGTGGTCGAAACCGAGGTGCCCACGGTGCTGGGCGCCCGCCGAGCACGGCTGCGCGGGCTGGCGGCGCTCGGAGGCGACGCCGCCCCCGGGGCCGGCGGTCCCACGGCCACCCGTCCCGCACCCGATCCCGCCCTCGAGCCCGGAGCCGCGCCCGGATCGGGCGCCCGGGGCGACTCGGTCCCCGGTGAGCCGACCGACGATGCCCCCGTGGGCCGTCGCCTGGCCGCCGCCGCGGGCGGGACGGGCGCGTGGATCGAGGTGTCGTGGGGCTCGGGACGCCGGCTCGACCACCTGACCAGGGCCGGGCTGTCGACCGTCGGCGAGATGTGTGGCCACACCCTGGTGCGCGCCCGGCTGGCCGACCGGGCGCGCCGCGACGCAGTCACCAGCCGCCTGCTCGCCGGGCTGGCCGAGGCCGCGACCACGGCCGCCACCACCAGCCAGGTGGCCCGCACGCTGGTCGACCGGGCCGCCGAGGTGCCCGACGCCGCCACCACCCACATCGGGATCGTGTCCGACGACGGCGAGGCCCTGATCGTCGTGCACCGGGGGTTGGCCGGGGCCGACCCCGAGCGCACCGACGTCCTCCCGCTCGACCACCCGTGGCCCATGCTCGAGGCGTTCCGCACGGCGGACCTCGTGCTACTCCCGGGCCTCGACGCGGTCGCCGCGCGCTACCCGCACATCGTGGAGGGCATGCAGAAGGCCGGCCTGGCGGCGCTGGCCTGTCTGCCGCTGATCGGCGAGGACGGCCGGCCCTTCGGCGCGGTGAGCCTGGGGTGGGCCGCGCCCCGGCGCTTCGACGCCGACCTCGTCGGCATGCTGCACACCACGGCGGACGTGTGCGCCGCCAGCCTCGACCGGGCCCGCGCCACCGACCGCGGCCAGGCCCGCTCTTCGGCCATGGCCACCCTGGCGACGCACCTGTCAGGCTCCGCGACCTTCGACGAGGTGGCCGCGGCGATCCTGCGCTACGCGACGCCGGCCCTCGGCGCCGACTTCGCCCTCGTGGGCGTGGTCGACGACGACCGCTTCCGCCTGCTGGTCCCCGCCGTCCCGTCGCTCGAGGTGCTGGGGTCGTACCGCGAGAACGACCTCGACGGCGACTTTCCGCCGCTGCTGGCCCTGCGGCGCCGCGAGCTGGTGACCTTCGCCACGCTCACGGAGGTGCCCGACACCGACCTGGCGATCGACCTCGGCCGGGCCGGCATGCGGGCCGGTGCCTGCGCCCCGCTGTTCGGCCGCAACGGCGACGCTGCCGGGGTCTTCATGGCGCTGTGGGCCCGGCCGCCGGCGTTCGACGACGACCTGCGGGCGCGGCTGTCGCTCGTCGCCGACCTGTGCGCCCAGTCGATCGAGCGCTCGCGCCTCTCCGACGACGAGCATCGCGTGCGCCGCGACCTGCAGAACCAGATCGTGCCCGCCGCCCCGGTGGCCAAGGGGCTCGACGTCGCCACCCGCTACCGCCCGGCGGCCCCGTCGGTGGGGCTGGGCGGCGACTGGTTCGACGCCATCTCGCTCGGGGACGACAACCTGTGCCTGGTGGTGGGCGACGTCACGGGACACGGCGTCGGTGCCGTGGCGGCCATGACCCAGGTCCGCACCGTCGTGCACACGCTCGTGGCGGGCGGCATGGCCCTGCCGGACGTGCTGGTGCGGACGTCGGACGCCATGCGGCGCGACGGCCTCGGCTACGCCACCATGGTCATCGCCGTGGTCGACGCGCGCAAGGGCACGCTCGTCTACGTGAGTGCCGGCCATCCGCCGCCGCTCGTGCGGCGCCCTGGCGGCACGGTCGACGTGCTGACGGGCGGGCGGCACTCGGTGCTCGGCATCGACCTCGAGCCCCGGCCGCCGGGCAACCTGGTGCTGCCGCCGGGCGCCACCCTGGTGGCCTACACCGACGGCCTGATCGAGCGGCGGGACCGGACCATCGACGCCGGGGTCGCCATGCTGGCCGACGACCTGCGAGCGGCACCCGACCACTCGTCCGACGAGCTGGCCGACCACCTGCTCGCCCGGCGCCCGGTCAAGGACGCCCCTCTCGACGACGTCGCCCTCGTCGTCGCTCGACGGGTGCGCTGAGGCCGGTCACCGCCGGCCGCGAGCACTGACGTCGGACGGGCCCAGCGCGTCGCGGTGAGCCCGGACAGGCCGGGCGCCCGCGCGATCCCGCAGGGCCGGACGGCCCCCCGGACGTGCCGGCCGGGGTCAGGTCGGGCCGAGGGTCACCGGATCGACCGCGGCCGCAGCCGTGGCCAAGCCCTCGGGGTCGGCGGTGGCCACGCCGGCGGTGAAGGGCAGGGCCGCACGCGCCGCCCGGCGGAGCCAGCGGACGGCGAGCGCCCCGTGGCTCGGCTCGACCTCGGGGTCGACCGGTCGGTGCGACACGATCTGCACGGCCGCACGCCGCACCCGTTCGAGATCGGGCTCCACGCCCTGGGTGCGGGCCCGCTGCACCAGGTGCGACGCCACCATGCCGAGCTCCTGGGCGCCGCGCGCCACCGAGGCGACCAGAGCGGGCAGGACCGCGACGACCATGAACGCGGGGATGCGCCGGGCCACGAACCCCAGACGCCGGAACCGCCCGGCGAACTTGAGCAGCAGCGCCGCGGTGGTGGCGCTGCCCAGCGCCGGCACGCGCGGTGCATCGGCCAGGGCTTCAGCCAGCGCACGCCGGTCGGAGACGACGTGGCCACCCGGGGCCCCGCCCTCGGCCGCACCTGCGACCACCCGACGGCTCAGCGACCGTCCGGCGCCCTCGACGGCGTCTGCGATGCCCGACGCGGTGAGTGTGCCGGCCCGTCCCACGTTGTCGAGCACGTTCGCCACCAGGCCGTGCACCTCGTCGGCCACGGCCGGGTCGTCGAGGCCCGGCGAGGTCGTACCGCGCTCGTCCACTCGGTCCAAGGCGTCGTGAGCGACGACCGCCCTGGTCTCCCCTGTGCCTGCGGACATGGCCACCGTCCTTCGCTCCGTTCCAGCTGCCACTGGTGTACCCGCCAGCCGACGCCGCTACACCGCCGCCCGGCCCGATGATGGGAACACGTTCTAGTCTCCCCGGGATGACCGACCTGCTCGACGGCGCGTTCTACGTCACCGACCCGTACTCGGCGTACCGCCGGATGCGCGACGAGGGCCCGCTGCACTGGGACGCGACCAACGAGCTGTGGGGCGTGCCCCGCTACGACGACATCGTCGACGTCGAGCGGCGCAAGGACGTGTTCATCAACTCCGACCAGGCCAAGGGCGGCTACCGGCCCAACATCCCCGCAGACCCGGCCATCATCGGCCTCGACGACCCTCTGCACCACCAGCGCCGCAACCTGGTGTCCCGGCGGTTCACCCCCCGGGCGGTGAGCGCGCGCGAGGACCACGTGCGCGCCGAGGTGCGCGAGCTGATCGACGCCGTCGCCGCCAGCGGGGGAACGGCCGAGATCGTCGACGAGCTGGCCGCTCCCCTGCCCGCCAAGACCATCGCCTGGCTGCTGGGCTTTCCTGAGGACCGCTGGCGCGATCTCAAGGAGTGGTCCGAGCGCACGATCGTGCTGGGCGGCGGGCCCCGCTACTTCAACGAGGACGGCATGGCCGCGGCCATGGAGTTCGCCCAGGCCGCCAGCGAGCTGCATGCCGAGAAGGCTCGCTGCCCCGCCGACGACATCATGACCATCTGGACGCAGGCCGCGGTCGACGGCGAGCCGCTGGGCGTCGACACGGTCATCTCCGACTGCCTGCTGCTGCTCGACGGTGGCGCCGAGACCACCCGCACGGTCATCGCCCGCACCATCCTCGACCTCATCGCCCACCCCGACCAGTGGCGGGCCCTGAAGGCAGGGGCCGACCTCACCGTGGCCACCGAGGAGTTCATCCGCTGGGTCACGCCCATCCACAACATGTGCCGGGTGGCCGCAGTCGACACGGAGGTGGGCGGCCTACCGGTGCAGGCAGGCCAGCAGCTCGTGCTGATGTACGGCTCGGCCAACCGCGACCCCGCCCACTTCGCCGACCCCGAGCGCTACGACGTCACCCGCACCCCCAACAACCACATCGCCTTCGGGTTCGGCACCCACTTCTGCCTGGGGGCGGCGCTGGCCCGCATGGAGATCCGGCTGTTCTTCGCCGAGCTGGTGCGGCGCGTGCGGTCGATGCGCCTGGTGCCCGACACCGAGCCGATCGAGATGCCCAACGCCTTCGTCTACGGCCTGCGCTCGGCACACGTCGAGTTCGACTTCGAGCCGGGCTGACCGCGGCTCGCCGACCGCCGATCAGGCCGAGAGGAAGTCGAAGATCTCGGGCAGGGCCGTGCGGTCCTGGCCGAAGAAGGCGTGGCCGCCCTCGTACAGCCGCAGCCCGGCGCTCGGCACCCGGGCGACGATGGCCTCGCCGTTGGCGGGAGGGGCGATGCCGTCGTAGCGCCCGCAGGCCACCAGCGTGGGGCAGGCGATCGCCCCGAGCCTGCCGGTCACGTCATGGCGGCGCCGGGCATCCAGTTGCTCGCGCTCGCCGCGGAGCTGCTCGTCGGTCTTGTCGACGCCGCTGCGGGCGCCGATGCGCTCGACCAGCGCGCGGTCGTCGGCCCGCTCGGCCAGCCACTCGGCGGTGAAACGGGAGTCGTACAGCGGCAGCATGGTGGCGGCCCGCTCGGCGGTCGGGAGGTCGGCGAGCTCGTGCAGCGGGTACGACGAGGCGTCCGGACCGCCTGGCGACGTGCACAGGAGCGCCAGCCGCTCGATCCGCTCGGGCCAGGTGACGGCCAGTTCCTGGGCGACCATGCCGCCGAAGCTCACGCCCATCACCCGGCACGAGCGCCAGCCCACGTGGTCGAGCACCGCGGCGGCGTCGGCCGCGTAGTCGGCCATCGAGTACGGCCCCGGCGGCACCGAGGTGCGGCCGAGGCCCCGCTGGTCGTGGGCGACCACCTCGAAGCGGGCGGCGATGGCATCGACCAGCGGCCCGACCGTGGCCAGGCTCTGGCCCGAGCCGTTGAGGAACAGCAGCGGGGGGCCCTCGCCCCGCCGCTCGACGTAGATGTCGACGCCGGGCCCGGCCACCACCTCGCCCCGCCCCTCGTCCTGGCTGCCCCCCGGCGTGCTCGTCGCGACCATCGTGACGTTCTACCCGGCCCGGCGCCGAACCCTCATCCGACGAGCGGCGTGCGCATGGTGCCGAGGCCCTCGATCCAGCTCTCGACCACCTGGCCGGGCGCCAGGTAGCGGCGGGGGGTGCGGGCCACGCCGACACCGGGCGGGGTGCCGGTGAAGATCACGTCGCCGGGCAGCAGCGTGACGATGCCCGACAGCAGCTCGATGAGCCCGGGCACGGGTACGACCATGTCGCTGGTGCGGTCGTCCTGCACCACCTCGCCGTCGAGGGTGCAGCGCAGGGCGAGGTCATCGGGGGCGCCGAGCTCGTCCGGCGTGGTCAGCCACGGCCCCGTGGGCCCGAAGCCCGCGTATGACTTGCCGAGGCAGTACTGCCCGCCGGCGGCGCGCTGCACCACCCGCTCGGACAGGTCCTGGCCCACCGTCAGCCCCGCCACATGCGCCCAGGCGTCGGCCGCGGTCACCTCGTGCGCGGGCCGGCCGACCACGACCACGAGCTCGACCTCCCAGTCGACGTAGCCGCTGGGCAGGCGCACCTGGTCGTAGGGACCGGTCAGGCAGCTGGGGAACTTGGTGAACGTGGCCGGGATGCGGGGCACCTCCTTGCCCGTCTCGGCCGCGTGGGCCCGGTAGTTGAGGCCGATGCCGAACACCTGGCGCGGCCGGGGCGAGGGCGGGCCGAGCCGGGCCTCGTCGAGGGCGACCGCCGCCTCGCCGGCGGCGTCCGGGTCGAGCCCATCGGCCCAGGCGCGGAACACGTCCCAGTCGTCGTAGAGAGCGCCGACGTCGGTGCCGAAGCGGCCCCCCGAGGCCGACTCGACGTCGACGGCATGGGCGCCGCCCGCGGTGCCCGTGGTGGGGGCGCCGCCGCTGACGACGACGGCCCGCCCTGCGTGGTTGGCCAGGCGCATCGCCCGATTTCTAGCGCGCCGGGCCCCCGCAGGCGATGCCGGAGGACGACGAAGGGAGG
Source organism: Acidimicrobiales bacterium (assembly GCA_035697515.1). Taxonomy (GTDB): domain Bacteria; phylum Actinomycetota; class Acidimicrobiia; order Acidimicrobiales; family VFJN01; genus ZC4RG19. The sequence continues at coordinate 19,754 of DASSCS010000173.1, read as the reverse complement.
CCCGGAGGCCTCCCTTCGCACGAGTTCATCGGAAAAGAACCCTGTTCGGCCGGTTGTGTGCCGGGAGGGACAAGGCCCCAGCAGCCGATCAGGTGGTGGACTGGTTGGACTCCACCAAGTGGTCCGACTAACCGCTCAGCGGCCAGCCACCTCCAGGGTCCCAGGTCTACCGTCATTCATGTGTGGACCACCTCCCTTCTCTGGTGGACGCAACATACCAACGACGACGGGGTTCGCGTGCGCATGTTTTCCCGGGCGCTCAGGCGAGCAGGCTCTCGCCCAGCATGCCGTCGACCTCGGTGACCCCCGGGAGGGCGAAGTAGAACCCGCCGCCCTCGGGGCGGACGTACTCCTCGAGCGGCTCACCGCTCAGGCGCGCCTGGATGTTGAGGAACTGGGCCATGCGCCGCTGGAACGACACGAACGCCAGGCCCTGGTCGAGCTGGCCGCTGCCGTCGAAGCCCCGCGAGTAGCTGAGCCCGGCCCGGAAGATGAGGTCGCCCTCGGTGGCGGGCGTCCGGGGGTTGGCGAGGCGGATGTGGGCGTCGAGCGGCGTCACCTCGCCGTCGGGGTCGGCGTCGTAGTCGGGGACGTCGGTCTCGGCCTCGCCGTCGAGGGGGGCGCCGGTGTCCTTGCGCCGGCCGATCAAGGCCTCCTGTTCGGACAGCCGCGTGCGGTCCCAGAACTCGACCAGCATGCGGGTCACCCGCACGACGTGGTAGCTGCCGCCCGCCGTCCACCCCGGCTCGTCGTCGCCGGGCGCCACCCACACGTAGCGGTCCATCGCCGCCTCGTCGTCGGCGCGCAGGTTGGCGGTGCCGTCGACGAAGCCGAGCAGGTTCCGCACCCCCGCCTCGCCGGGCTCGGCCCGCGTGCGGCGGTTGTAGCCGTCGAGCATCCAGTGCAACGCCAGCGTGCCCCGGGTGGCCCGGTGCAGCTGGCGCAGCGCGAACAGGTTGATGTCGGCGTGCGCGCTGGTGATGGTGAGCAGCAGGTCGCCGTGCGAGCGCTCGGGGTCGAGCCGGTCGTTGGCCAGGAAGGGCATCTTGACGAGGCCCGAGGGGCGCCGGTCGGCCAGGCCGTAGCGGTCGTCGAACAGCGAGGCGCCCACCGACACCACCACCGACAGGTCGGCGGCGGGTGGCGTGTTGCCGACCGCGCCGGTGTGCAACGGCGGATAGGCGGGATCGCGCTCCTCGTAGGGCACACCCGCCATCAGCCCGTCGATCCCGCCGGTCAGGGCGGCGAAGGTCTCGCGCAGCTCGGCGCGGTCCGAGGCCGTGACCGTGAACGCCGCGAGCAGGCCCTCGGCGTTGGCCGGATGGGTGATGCCGGTCTGGTGCGGGCCCCGGAAGTCGAGGTAGCGGGGCTCGTCCCCACCGCTCGCGGTGCCCGCGCCGCCCGTGCCGGTGGCGCCGCCCTCGGGCCGGCCGCACGCCGCCGCGGTGGCGGCGATGCCGGCCGCGGCAGCGGTCGAGGCCAGGCCGCCGGCCAGGAAGCGCCGCCGGCTGAACCCGTCGCCGCCGGCGTCACGGCCGTCAGCCATCGCTCGGCGGGGCGCCGCTCACTCCAGCCCCAGCACGCCGGCCATGGTGGCGAGGCTCTCGGACAGCTCGGCAAGCGTGGTCTGCATCGCGGTCTTGTCGGGCTCGGTCAGAGCGCTGTAGTGCTGGTAGCCCTCGCCCTCGGCGTAGGCGGAGAGCTGGTCGTCGAGCTCGGCGAACTGCTCCTCGATGGTGGTGACCAGCTCGGGGTCCTGCTCCTCGAGGGCCGGGACGAGCAGCTCGAAGGCCGTCTGCGAGCCATCGACGTTGGCGGCGAAGTCCCAGAGGTCGGTGCCCGAGTAGCGGTCCTCCTCGCCGGTGATCTTGCCGCCGGAGACCTCCTCGATCAGCTCGGAGCTGCCCACGGCCAGGGCGGCCGGCGGGATCTCGATGCCCTCCAGCTCGGTCTTCAGCGTCTGGAGGTCGGCGTCGAGCTGGTCGGCGAACTCGGCCGCCCCGTCGGTGGTGCCCAGCTCCCACAGGATGTACTCGAGGCGGTGCCAGCCGGTGAAGGCCGGGTCGCCCTCACCCGCGAAGTCGTCGACCCGGGCGTCGACCTTGCCGTCGATCTCCTCGACCAGGCCGGCGATGGGCTCGATGCGCTCCCACCCCTGGCGCGACGGAGCGTAGGCGGCCTTGGCGCCCTCGACGTCGCCGGCACGCACGGCGTCGGTGAAGGTGGTGGTGGCGGCGATGGTCTCGTCGACCTGCTCGGCCACGTATGCGCTGTAGTCGTCGATGGCGTCCTGGACGAGCGGGTTGTCGGTCGAGCTGCCCCCGACCTCGCTGGCGATGCCGCTGCCCGAGCCCGACCCGGAGCCCGACGGGCATCCGCTGCCCGAGCCGTCGCTGGACCCGCTGCCGCTCGCCGAGCTGGAGCCCGAGGGCGACGCGCTGCCACTCACGGAGCCCGAGGGCGACGCGCTGCCCGAGCCGTCGCAATCCTCGCTGATGTCACGCACGTCGGCGCCGTCGTCGTCGTTGCCACAGGCCGCCCCGAGGGCGACCAGGGCGAGCGAGACCGCAGCAACGGTGATGAGTCGATTGCGGGGCACGTATCCTCCAGGAGTCCGCACAGCGGCTGCATAGTAAGCATGCCTATCGTGCGGGGCAAGGAGGGCTGCCGCGTTGGTGGTCAGCCCGGCTGAGGCACGGGTTCGGGGGCCAGGTCGACCCGGCGCAGCAGCTGGGCGTTGAGCGCCACCACGATGGTCGACAGGCTCATGAGGATGGCGCCGACCGCGGGCGACAGGGTGAGGCCGGCCCAGGCCAGCACTCCGGCCGCGAGGGGGATGGCGACCACGTTGTAGCCGGCCGCCCAGGCGAGATTCTCGATCATCTTGCGGTACGCCGCCCGCGACAGGCGGATGACGCCGGTGACGCCCCGCGGGTCGCTGCCCGCCAGCACCACGCCCGCCGACTCGATGGCCACGTCGGTACCGGCGCCGATGGCCAGTCCCACATCGGCCCGGGCCAGCGCCGGGGCGTCGTTGACACCGTCGCCGACCATCGCCACCCGCAGGCCCCGGGACTGCAGCTCGGCCACCGCCTTGTCCTTGTCCTCGGGCAGCACCTCGGCGAACACCTCGTCGATGCCCAGGTCGCGGGCGACCGCCTCGGCCACCGCGCGGGCGTCGCCGGTGATCATCGCCACGTCGACGCCCATGCTCCGCAGGTCGTCGACGGCCTGGCGGGCCTCGGCGCGCACCTCGTCCTCGAGCGCCAGCGCGCCCACCACCTCGCGGTCGCCCCGTACCAGGTACAGCACCGCGGCGCCCCGCCCGCTCCAGTTCCCGACCGGCCCGGCGAGGCCGGCCGGCACCTCGGCCCCGCGCTCCCGCAGCAGCGCCGGGCCGCCCACGGCGTAGGCGACACCGTCGACGGTCGCCTCGACCCCGCGGCCGGTGAGCGACCGGAAGCCGCCGGCCGTGGCGGGCTCGCCCCGCCGCCGGGCCTCGGCGACGATGGCCCGGGCCAGCGGATGCTCACTGTCGGCCTCGACGCCGCCGGCGATGCGCAGCACCTCGACCTCGTCGAGCCCGGCGGTGGGCTCGCCCGCCACCCCGGTCACCACGTGCGCACCCCGGGTCAGCGTGCCCGTCTTGTCGAACAGCACGGTGTCGACGGTGCGCATGCGCTCGAGCGCCAGGCGGTCCTTCACAAGGATGCCGGCGCGGGCCGACACCGCCGTGGCCAGGGCGATGACCAGGGGGATGGCCAGGCCCAGCGCGTGCGGGCAGGCGATGACCAGCACGGTCACCGTGCGCACGACGGCGTCGTCGACGTCGCCCAGCCCTGTCCAGACCAGGAAGGTCACCGCGCCCGCCGACGCGGCGACGTAGAACAGCACCGCCGCGAACCGGTCGGCCAGGGCCTGGGCCCGGCTGCCGCTCGCCTGGGCCTCGGCGACCAGCCGCTGTATGCCGGCGAGCGCGGTGTCGTCACCCACCGCGGTGACCCGCACCCGCACCGCCGAGTCGGTCGACACGGTGCCGGCCACCACCCGGTCGTCGACGGTGCGGGTCACGGGGCGCGACTCGCCCGTGATCATCGACTCGTCCATCTCGGCGGCGCCCTCGACGATCGCGCCGTCGGCGGGCACCCGGGCGCCCGAGCGCACCAGCACAACGTCGCCCGGCACCAGATCGGCGACGGCCACCGTCGTCACCTCGCCGCCCTCGCCCACCCGCTCGGCGTCGTCGGGCAGCAGGGCGGCCAGCGCCGCAAGCGCGCCTTGCGCCTGGCCGATCGCCTTCATCTCCTGCCAGTGGCCCAGGAGCATGACCGTCACCAGCGCGGCCAGCTCCCACCAGAAGTCCAAGTCGAACACGTCGACGCTGGTCAGCATCGACGCTCCGTACGCCACCACGATGGCCATGGCGATCAGGAGCATCATCCCGGGTTGCCGCGACCGGGCCTCGGCGACGCCGCCGGTGAGGAACGGCCAGCCGCCCCACCAGAAGACGATCGAGCCCAGCACCGGGCCGAGCCAGCTCATGCCCGGGAAGTCGATGGTGTAGCCGAACCAGTCCATGATCATCTCGCTGGTGACCACCAGCGGGATGGTCAGCGCCAGGCTCAGCCAGAACTTGCGGCGGAAGATCTCGGGGTCGTGCCCGGCGTGCTCGTCGTGCCCGGCGTGCTCGTCGTGCGCACCGTGCGCGCCATGCCCGACATGCACGCCGTGGGCGGACGCGGCGACACCATCGCGGTGCTCCCGCTCGCTGGCGTCGATCGCATGGTCCATGGCTCGGCCTCCGTTTCGGACTATACCCAAGGGGGGTATCTAACACACCCTAAGGGGGTATCGTGCACACGTCAACCTGGCGAGCTTCACGCTGACACGTAGCGTGCCCGGCATGGATCTGACCGATGCCCTGCGCACCACCGGAGCGGTGCGGGAGTTCACCGCGCAGCCGGTGACCGACGACGTCCTCGCGCGCGTGCTCGACACCGCCAGGTTCGCCCCCAGCGGGGGCAACCGCCAGGGGTGGCGCGTCGTCGTCGTCCGGGATGGCGCGACCCGTCGGCGGCTCCGCGACCTCTACCTCGAGGGCTGGTACGAGTACCTGGCCCTGGGGGCCGCGGGCCTCACCCCCTGGAGCCCCGTCTCCGACCGCGAGGCCGAGGCCAGGGCGCTGGCCGCGGCGCCCCGGATCGCCGAGCAGGCCGCCGGCAGCGGTCGTGCCGGCTTCGCGGAGCGCCTCGACGAGGTGCCCGTGCTGCTGGCGCTGTTCGCCGACCTCGGCGCCCTGGCGGCCGTCGATCGTGATCTGGGCCGGTACACCCTGGCCGGGGGCGCCTCGATCTACCCGTTCGCCTGGAACCTGCTCCTGGCGGCCCGCACAGAGGGACTGGGCGGGGTGATCACCACCATGGCGATCCGGCGCGAGGCCGAGGTCAAGGCGCTGCTCGGCGCCGCCGACGACCTGGCGCTCGCTGCGGTCGTCGCCCTGGGCCACCCGTCGCGCCGGCCCCGGCGCCTCACCCGGGCAGCGGTCGAGGACTGGACCACCGTGGACCGCGCCGACGGGCCGCCCTTCCTGGCGCGTCCACCCTCTTGACAAGAGTCCTAATGTCGTTAGATAGTCCGATGCGTGGTTGATACTCCGATTCGGGATAGGCGAGCCGAACGCCGTGAGGCGACCCGGGCCGAGATCCTCGACGCCGCCTGGGCGCAGGTGCGGTCCGAGGGCCTGGCAGCGCTCTCGCTGCGTGACCTCGCGGCGGCGGTGGGGATGCGGCCACCGTCGCTCTACTCGTACTTCGAGTCCAAGAACGCCATCTACGACGCCATGTTCGCCCAGGCCGCCCAGCAGTTCCTCGACGACCAGGTGTTCACCGAGAGCCCGCTCAGCGGCGACCCTCTCGCCGACCTGCAGGCGGGGATGCGGTCGTTCGCACGCTTCTGCACCGACGACCCCGCCCGCTACCAGCTCCTGTTCCAGCGCACCATCCCCGGGTTCGAGCCCTCGCCCGAGTCGTTCGCGCTGAGCGTGCAGGCCCTCGAGCGCACCGCCCAGCGGTTGGCGGAGATCGGCATCGCCGACCCGGCCGACATCGACCTGCTCACGGCGCTCGGCACCGGCCTGACCGACCAGCAGATGTCCAACGACCCCGGCGGCGACCGCTGGCTCCGGCTGGTCGACGACGCCATGGCGATGTACTTCCACCACGTGTCCGGCCGTCGTGCCGCACCAGCCGGAAGGGGACGGCAATGACCACGACCACCGACATCGCGCAGGTGCGGCCGATCACCCGGCAGGTCGCGACCACGCTCGCCCGCGAGGAGAACCGTCGCATGGTCGACCTGCTGGCCTCGCTGGCGGGAGCGGACTGGAACCGGCCGACCGACTGCACGGCATGGGACGTACGCGCGCTGGCCGGCCACGTGCTCGGCGGCCTCGAGGACTTCACGAGCTTCCCGGCCGTGGCCCGGATGCTCCGCAGGGCGAAGCGGGCCGCGGGCGACCGGCCCCTGACCGACGGCATGACCGAGGTCCAGGTGGGCGAGCGGGCCCACCTCAGCACCGACGAGCTGGTGGCCCGGGCCCGGGCGGCGGCGCCCCGCCAGGTGCGGTTCCGCGCCCGGGTGCCCCGCCTGCTGCGCCTGGCGCCGATGAAGCAGCCGGTGGGCGGGGTCGAGGAGACATGGCGCCTCGGCTACCTCCTCGAGACGATCCTCACGCGCGACACCTGGATGCACCGCGTCGACCTCACCCGTGCCTGCGGTCGTCCCCTCGAGCTCACCGCGGACCACGACGGCGTGCTGGTCGCAGACGTCGTGGCCGAGTGGGCTCGCCGCCACGCTCGGCCCTGCGCCCTCGAGCTGACCGGTCCAGCCGGCGGCTCCTACGTGCTCGGCACGGGGGGCGAGGTGATCACGCTCGATGCCGTCGAGTTCTGCCGCATCCTGTCCGGTCGAGCCGGCGGGGCGGGGCTGCTCGCCCAGGAGGTGCCCTTCTGATGGAGACCCGAGTCACCGAGGTGGCGCCCGACATCCACCAGTTGACGACGTTCGTCGAGGCGGCGAACTTCAGCTTCAACCAGTACCTGGTGGTCGGTGACGAGCCGCTGCTCTTCCACACCGGCGGCCGCCAGCTGTTCCCGCTCGTGTCCGCGGCGGCCTCGTCGGTCATGCCCCTCGGGCGGCTCCGGTGGATCTCGTTCGGCCATGTCGAGTCCGACGAGTGCGGCTCGATGAACGACTGGCTGGCGGTCGCCCCCGACGCCACCGTGGCGCACGGCGTCCTCGGCTGCCTGGTGTCGCTCGACGACCTCGCGGATCGGCCGCCCCGCCCCCTGCACGACGGCGAGGTGCTCGACATCGGCGGCCACCGCGTGCGTTGGATCGACACGCCCCACGTGCCGCACGGCTGGGAGTCTGGCGTGATGTACGACGAGACCACCCGCACCCTGTTCTGCGGCGACCTCTTCACACGGCAGGGCGCCTACCCGGCCACCACCACGGACGACATCGTCGGTCCGGCCGTGGCCGCCGAGGACCTGTTCCACGCCTGCACCCTCACGCCGACGAGCGGCACCACCGTGCGCCGGCTGGCCGAGCTGGAGGTCGACACGCTGGCGCTGATGCACGGGCCTGCGTACCTCGGTGACTGCCGGGCTGCGCTGCTCGCGCTGGCCGACGACCTCGATCGCCGCGTGGCCGCGGCCGCGCCCGTCGCGGGTTGACGACCGGTCCGGCCGGCCGGAGCCTGCCTCAGTTGCGGAGCTGGCCCAGCAGCCGCAGCACGTACCAGAACAGCAACATCACCGAGGCGAAGAGTTGCACCGAGGCGCCCACGTAGGCCTCGTACGGGTAGCGGCGCAGGATGGTCTGGGTCTGGTACAGGATCGAGGCGCCGGCCAGGGCGATCATCGCCACCGAGAACCAGATGCCCAGCTCGAGGCCGAACAGCAGCGCCGCCCCGATGAGCACCAGCGCGCACACGAAGCCCCAGAGCAGCAGCGGGCGCAGAAACGACAGGTCGCGCCGGGTCACGAAGGCGACGGCGGACAGGCCCGCGAAGCCGGTGACGGTGATGATCGCGGCGGCCACGACGGTCGACGTGCCGTCAGGCACGACGTTGAAGAAGTAGTACAGGAACGGGGCGAAGATGACGGCCTCGGCGGCGGCCATGGCGAAGAGGCCGCCGTACTGGCGCGACGGGTTCAACACGTCGTGGGCGGCCGAGGTGGCCAGCCAGTTGACCACCATGAAGCCGCCGAGGACGATGAACCATGCCGAGCTGTTGTCGGCGATGAAGTTCCACATCGCCTCGGCGACGCCCAGGTTGATGAGCACGGCCTCGAAGGCGATGAAGGCGCCCACCGCCACCAGCAGGTGCTGGTAGACCCGGACGATGAACTCGCCCCGGGCGACGTCGTCGAGGCTGGCGACCGGGCGGTAGCTCACTGGGGCGGCGGACATGCAGATCCTCCTGGCGCACCGGGAACCCCCCGGCGCGTGCCTGCAGGCTAGTTCCCCGGCGCGACCGGGCGGCGCGCGGCCGGCCCCACGCATTTCTCCCCGTGCCTGTAACGCGTGTCGCAGCTGGCGCGATCTAGTCCGTGGAACCAGCTTCTGCGCCGGCTGGGGAGGAGGTCTGGCGGGCGGACTTCTTCTCCCAGGAGGCCTTTCGGGCCGTCCTGCGACGGCCGGTGCGGGTGGGTGAACCGGGGTCGGGCGGGCGACCCCGGGGCACGCACCGGCACCGCCGCGGCCGCGCCGGGCTCAGGCCGGCCGCGGCGCGGTCAGTTCGGTCACGTTGCCGTGCAGCACCCGCTCACGGTCGCCCGGCTCGAGCACCTTGGCCTCGGCCAGGTAGTCGAGGGGCCGGGGCAGGCCCTCGATGTGGGGCCAGTCCGAGCCGAAGAGCACCCGGTCCGCGCCCATCCACCCGACGACCGCCGCCAGGTCGTCCTCCCAGAACGGGTTGATCCACACGTGGCGACGGAAGATGTCGACCGGGTCGTCGGCGAACCAGTCCGGGCGCTTCCGCCCGATCGAGCGCAGCTTGCGGAACATGTCGGGCAGGAACTCGGCCCCGTTCTCGACCGAGGCGACCCGCAGGTTGGGGAACCTGGCGAAGTGGTTGGCGAGCACCATCGAGAGCAGGTGGTCGTGCACCGCCCGCTCGATGGCGAAGTTCTTGAGCGACGGGGCGTAGCCGCCGCCCGAGAAGGTGGCCGCGAAGCCGTCGACCGCGTAGCCCTCCGACGACACCCCGCTGTCGCCCGCGTGCACGACGACCGTGACCCCGGCCTCGTTCACCCGGGCCCAGAAGGGTTCGAACACGGGGTCGAAGGGCGAGCGCCGGCCCACCGCGGTGGTGGGCGCGGCGGGGCGCATGACCAGCAGCCGGGCGCCCTCCGCCAGCGCCCACTCGACCTCGTCCACCGCCCACTGGGGGTCGGCCAGCGTGATGTACGGCGCCGCGTAGATGCGGTCGGCGTGGGCGAAGCCCCAGTCCTCGGCCAGCCAGCGGTTGAAGGCCCGGAAGGTGTGGCACACCGCCTCGGGGTCGTGATGCAGCGGCTCCTCGTAGATCATCCCGAGCGTGGGGAACATCCAGCAGCCGGCCAGGCCCTGGTCGTCGAGGGTGCGCAGGCGGGCGTCGCGGTCGCGGTACTCGGGGCGGATCGGCTCGTGGCGGCGCAGGCGGGCCAGCGGGTCGGCGCCGGGGGCGTTGCCCCGCAGGTAGTCGTAGAGGCAGCCGGGCTTGGAGATCGGGTCGAAGGTGGCGTTGCTGACCGCCCGGCTGACGCGTCCGCCGAGCACGTGGTACTGCCGTCCCTCGATGGTGGCCCACTGCACGCAGCGGGGACCGAGGGCCGGGTCGAGGTGCCGCGTGAAGGCGTCGGTCGCCTCGTAGTAGTGGTTGTCGGCGTCGAAGACGGGATGGGCGGGCTCGTCCATCGCCTCAGGGTAGAACAGGTTCTCACCCCGGTCAGGCAGAGCGGCGGCGGGGGTGACGGAGCGGGCGGACCGGGGCCGGCGCGCGACCGGCGGCGCGGGGCGTGCTGCGCGGGCCGGGGGGCGGCGTGCCCCGCACCATCCAACGCAGGCGATCGAGCAGGCCGGCGGCGCCCGGCCGGGTGGGGGGAACCGCAGCGGGCGGCGCCGCCGTGACGGTCGCCGCCTCGGTCAGCCCGTCGACCAGCAGCGAGGTCAGGTCGGCCACGTCCCCCACGGCCAGTCGGGCCGAGCCCGTGCAGACGTCCCGGCTCCAGGTGCTCACCACGAACTGCAGCTTGTCGGGGTGCCAGGTGACGCGCAGGTGGTGCCCGTTGCGCCGGGCATCCTCGATGAGCACGCGGTGACGTTTGGCTGGGCGCTCCCTCGACGGTCGGTCCGCCATGGACGGATTGTGCACGGCGCCCGTCATGGACGCAATGAACACCACCGTGAGCGCGGTCCTCGGCCCGATAGGGTAGGTACCCGATCCAGAAGGTCAGGTTTCCTTGCGGGGAGGTTCGTCATGAGTGGGTCCGTGAGCGAGGTCCGGCCGTGAGCGTCGTCGCGCGGGACCGCACCACCGCACCGACCGCGACCGCCGCCGGGACGGGCCCCGGCCCGGACGCCGCCGGCCGCGGCCTGTTCTCGTTCCCCGACCCGGTGAACGAGGTCTCGGCGCGGCTCGTGGCGGGCGGCGTCGTGGTCATGACGCTGGTCACGATCGCCGTCGACCAGCCGTGGCTCACGGCCGTGATCGCCTACGGCTTCGTCGCCCGCGTCCTGACCGGGCCGACCCTCAGCCCGCTGGGCCAGCTCGTCACGCGGGTCGTCACGCCCCGGCTGGCGCAGCAGCCCCGGCTCGTGCCGGGCCCGCCGAAGCGGTTCGCCCAGGGCATCGGCGCGGTGCTGTCGGTGTCGGCCGCCGTGCTGGCGCTGGGCTTCGGCCTGCACGGCGCCGCCGACGCTCTGCTCGGCGCCCTCGCGGTGGCCGCCACGCTCGAGGCCGCGCTGGGCCTCTGCCTGGGGTGCCGCATCTTCGCCCTGCTCATGCGCATCGGCGTCATCCCCGCCGAGGTGTGCGAGCGGTGCAACGACCTGTGGGGCAAGGCCGCCGCCACCGGCTGACCGCCGCGTCGTCCATCACCCCGCCACGGCGACGGGACGGCGGCGCGCCTCCTCGCGCCGACCGTCGGGCGGGCGCTGCAGGTGGCGGACGGCGGCCGTGAACGCGACCACCCACAGGGCGACGGCGGCGACCAGCAGGCCGTGGATGACCGGCGACAGCACGCCATCGGTCTCGTCCGCCGCCTCCCGCAGGAGGTAGCGGCGCTCGGACGCGAAGTCGGCCGTGCGATCGACGGCCGGGATCTCGTCCTCGCCGATGGTGGGGTCGGCCGGGAACCACACGGGCACGGCCATCATCTCGCCGCCGCGGTGCAGCCGCAGCAGCGTCTTCCAGTGGCCGTCGACCGGCATCGGCTCCGCGCTGCGGTAGGTGCCCGGCTCTCCGGTGGGCACCATGTCGGCCAGCACCAGGCCGCCGCCCTGCCAGGCTGTGGCCTGGAACCAGTAGGCGTCGTCGGCCGCGCCCGCGGGCGTGAGCGTCACCTCCACGTCGGCCTTGCCAGGTGTGCCCGTGATCGACTCGACCCGCAGGTCGGCCCGCACGTCGCCGACGCCGCGGGGCAGCGGCAGGACGACCACGGCGAGGCACGCCGCCCCGGCCACGACGACGGCCGGCACCGGCACCGGGGTCGCCCGCTCCCCCGCGATCGCGCCGCCCACGACCGCGCCGAGCACCGCGGCGCCCACCGCCCCCACCACGCCGAGCGCGACCGCCTCGGGCAGCAACGAGGCCGTCCACGGCTGCGGGGCGCCCTGGTTCCACCACCACTCGGCCGCCAGACCCACGGTGCCGACCGCCAGGCCCGAGGCCACGGCGAAGCGCAGCCGCCGCTCGGTCCCGAGCGCCAGCGCCGCCGCCTCGACCAGCACGGCGCTGACCACGAACGTCCCGCCCTGGCGGATCGTGACGGGCGAGTCGCCCCCGTCCATCACGCCCGACATGAAGCCGAACGACACCAGCGCCACGCCGACGGCCCACCAGCGCCCGTGCACCAGCCGGGTGGCGACCAGGGTCAGGCCGCCCGCCAGGCAGATGAGCACCGGGTGGAACAGCTGCGAGAACTGGGGCACGCCGAAGGAGAACTCGCCCTGGCTGGCCACCAGGCCCTGCAGCGTGAGCCAGGCGCACACCAGGTGGACGCCCCGCGCCCAGCGCCCGTCGGCGGGCCGCACCGCTGCGCCGGCGAGCGCCACCCAGGCGGCCAGGCCGGTCAGCGAGGCGCCCAGGATCATGAGCATGTGGGTGGGGCTCCACATGGTGACGTCGATGCCGTAGGCCCGGTGCCACGCCTCGTCGAGCGGGAAGCCGGACACGGCGGCCAGGCCGACCGCCCACAGCGGCGCCAGGGTCGGCGGCACCCGAAGGCCCCCCAGCCGCCAGCCCTCGACCCCGTCGAGCGTGGCCACGACCGTGCCCAGGACGGCACCGCCCAGGATGCACACCAGCCCGACCAGGATGCTCGTGTGGGGCGCGGTGAACAGCTCGTCGTCGCGGCCGAGCGCCACGTGCCACGCCACGTCGGAGTAGAAGCCCTCGCCCGCCACCAGCAGGCCGAACAACGACAGGCCCACGGCGACGGCCGCCCAGCCCGGCACCCCGGTGACGCGGGTGAGGCCCCGCGGCACGCGGGCGAGGTGGCGCAGCGGTCCCCAGCCCGGGTCGGGCCGGCCGACCACCCCCAGCGCCGCCACGGCGACGGCGAACACGGCGAGCAGGCTGCTGAGCGGCGCCCACGAGGCCAGGCTGCTCCCCCCAACGTGCCCGGATCGCCGGACGGGGCGACGAGGCTCGCGAGCGACCGCAACATAATTACCGGTAGTAACAGGCGGCGGCCCCGGAGGCAACCGGCCACCGGTCACACCCCGTGCGGCGAGCGGGGCCCTCGGACCGGCGTGGCAGCCGGGCGGGCGCCTGCGGGCACGGACCCGGCCGGCACCTCCGCCGCGCGACCGGCCGGGAGGCTCCGGGTCGTGGGGCAGGCGGGCGTGTCAGCGCGAGCGGAAGCGGTCGAGCCGGCGCCGGTCGCGCTTGGTCGGCCGGCCGGCGCCGCGGTCGCGGGCGAACATCACCGGCTGCTCGGCCCGGGAGGGCTCGGGCGGGCTGTGATCGACCAGGCACTCGCCGGCGAGGGGCGCGCTCACCCGCTTGTCGATCACGCGCACCACCTCGAGCACGCGCGCCCGCCCGTGGACGCGGGCCTCGACCCGGTCGCCCACACGCACGGGGGCGGCGGGCTTGGCCGGCGAGCCGTTGACCCGCACGTGCCCACCACGGCACGCGTCGGTGGCCAGGCCCCGGGTCTTGAACAGCCGTACCGCCCACAACCACTTGTCGACCCGGGCCTCGTCCACGGCGCCCATGCTGCCAGAACGGTGCGGAATCACCCGCGGCGGGCGATGCGCGGGCCGCGCCGGGGCGCACGCTGGAGGGGTCCGCACCGTCGTCCGGAGGAGCCCACCGTGTCTGACATCGATGCCGGGTTCGGCAGCGCCGTCCCGCCCCCACCCCGCCCCGTCGAGTACGCCGGCGCGGATGCCAGCGGCTGGTGGATCTCGGTCCTCGGCGGGCTGGCGCTGATCGCGCTGGGTGTCTGGATGCTGACGAACCTGTTCGAGTCGGTGGTCGTCCTGGCCTGGCTGGTGGGCATCTCGCTCATCGTCGCCGGCGTGGTCGAGGTCATGGCCCTGCGCGGCGGGGAGGGCGTCGACTGGCCCGTCTGGCTGGCCGGCGCGCTGCTGGTCGCCGCCGGGATCGCCGTGCTGGTGTGGCCCGACATCACGCTGTGGGCCATCGCCGTGCTGGCCGGCATCGGCCTGGTGCTCGACGGCGTGCTGCGGGTGCTCGTCGCGCTCACCCACCGCGACCGGGATGACATGCCCTTCCAGCTCGCCGTGGGCGGGCTCAGCATCGTCCTCGGCGTCGTGGTGCTGGCGTGGCCGGAGGCAACCCTGGTCGTGCTGGCCGTCGTCCTGGGCCTGCGGGCCATCGGCACGGGCCTGGTCGCCATCGGCATCGGCTGGCAGCTGCGCCGCTTCGGGTCCTGAGCCGGCAGGCGGCTGGCCCTGGCGGCGTCCGCCCGCCGAGCAGTCCTGACGGCGCCCGGTCGCTACCGGCCGGCAGCCACGACGGCGAGCACGGCCGCGGCCACCTCGTCGGGCGCCTCGAGCGGAGGCCAGTGCCCCACGTCGGTGAGCCGGTCGAGCGGAACGCGCGGCAGCCGCACCTCCAGCCGGTCGGCCACGTGCCCGCCCGACACCGGGTCGAGGTCGCCCCAGACGAACCGCATGGGTAGCGAGCACGACTCGAGGGCGCCGATCCAGCGCTCGCCGTGGGCCAGGCGGTCGGCGACGTAGTGGAGCAGGCGGTGGGCCTGGCGCGCGCCGCCATCGTGGTCGAGCGCCACCCACATCTCGTGCATCTCGCCGTCGGTCATGGGCCGGCGCCGGCCCCAGGTCGCCCTGATGCCCCCGGCCAGCAAGGCCTCGTCCATGGCTGCGGCCACCTGGGCGCCGTGCTCGGGGTCGAGCAGCAGCTTCTGGCCCGCCGTCGCCCGGTGCAGGTCGGAGTAGAGCCCGCCGTTGCTCCACACCACTCCCGTGACCGGCAGGGCACCGGTGCCCTCGGCCTGGCGGGCGAGCAGCTCCTGGGCGACCGACACGCCGTAGTCGTGCGCGAGCAGCACCGACGAGGCGACGCCCAGGTGCGCCCAGGCCGCCTCGACCGCGTCGGCCGCACCGTGGATCGAGTACGGGTGGCCGACCGGCTTGGCCGACGCGCCGAAGCCCGGGAAGTCGAGCGCCACCACCCGCAGGCCCGGCACCCGCTCGAGCACGGGCACCACGTCGAGCGACGACGACGGGTAGCCGTGCAGGAACGTGACCACGGGGCCAGCGGCGTCGCCCTCGTCGTGCACCGCCAGCCGCACGCCGTCGCCCTCGACCGCGACCGCCGCGGCCGCCCACTCCTGGAACGTTGCCATGCCCCTCTCTAGCGCGCGCCGCGCCCGTCGACCCACCCGGCGTGGCCTCGGGCCCCGGCGGTCGGCGCGTGATCAGCCGGGATCAGCCGTGGGCGATGGCCGGGCGCGCCACCCGGGCGCCCAGGTCGGCACCCCAACGGCGGGCCCGGTCGACCTCGCCCTCGAGCAGCGGCCCGGTCATCCCGTCGACAAGGAACGTGGCGGGGGGCACCACCACCGCCATGCCGAGGCGGCGCAGCCGCTTGGCGGCGGCCCGGGCGGCCGAGCCGGGCAGGCGGGGCTTGGCGACCTTGGTGTCGAAGGCGGCGGACGCCGGGCGGTGGCCGCCGCGGTCGAGCCCGGCCAGCCACTCCCGCAGCCCCGTCCCGCTCGAGACCAGCGTCTCGCCGCTCTTGGTGACCGCGTCCTGGCGGGTGGCGGGACGGCTCAGGCTGAACGCGTGGGTGGGAGCGCCGACGACCAGGAGGTCGACGTCGTCGTCCACGTGGGCGGGAGCCACGCCGACCTCGACCAGGCCCACGCCGTCCATCCCGTCGGCCAGGGCCAGCCCGTCCGCCACGGCCTCGGCGACGGCCTGCGTGTTGCCGAACATCGACTCGTAGACCACGAGCGCGCGCATGGCGCACCTCCGATCCGGGAGCTGGAAGCCTTCCCGCCATCCCAGTGTTCCCGCCCTGCGTCAGGACGAGTAGGGCCGAAGGTCCGATCGTCGCCGGGCGGCGCTCAGAACGGGGACGTGACGCGCCAACCCCGGCGCTCGAGCTCGGCCGCCAGCAGCCCCGCCGGCATGCCCCGCAGGATGGTCGCCTGCTCGGCCGCCAGCCGGTCGGCCGCCGAGTCGGGCCCGTCGTCCACCGTGACCCCGCCGCCGGGGCCATGCGGGTCGCCGTCGTCACCCTTCAGCAGGCGATCGATGAGCGCGGACGCCTCGTCCCGGGTGAACCTGCCCCCGGCCTGGCGCTGGGTCAGCCCCAGCGGCCCGCGGGCGTCGCGCCAGCCCGCGTGGCCTGCCCGCTCGACGAGGGCACGCAGGTAATCGAGCTGCCTGGCCGACGCGGGCGGCCCGGACTGGCGACCGAAGGTCATGACCGAGACTGCCACGCCGAGCACACCCAACCGGCGCATGGTTGACTGACTTCCATGGGTGACCGGGGGAACACCGAACGAATCGCCGCGCGCCACGAACTGCCGATCAAGTTCGGGCCGGTGTCCAACGGCGAGTTCCATCCACAGCCGCACAGCCCGCTGGTGCGCGAGGTCATCCGCCGCACCCACCGGCTCGCCGACGAGAACGCCCGGCGCATGGGCATCTCCCGCCGGCGCTTCCTGAGCGGCATCACCGGCGCGGCCGCCACCCTGTACGTGCTGGGCGCCTGCTCAAAGGAGGAGTCCAACAGCCGGGGCGAGTCGCCCGGCGGCGGCTTCGACGTGTCGGAGGACGCGACCACCGACACGGCCACGGCGCTCGAGGAGCTGGGCGGCGAGGAGTTCATCTTCGACGTGCAGACCCACTACGTGAACTACGACGCCGACCCCGGCATCGGCGAGTGGACGGGCGCGTTCCCCGGCAGCCGCTGCGAGGAGGGCGCGACCGCGGGGGACACCAAGGTGTGCTTCACCGCCGACGCCTACTTCCGCGAGGTGTTCGTGCGGTCGGATACGTCGATGACCGTGCTGTCCGCCCTGCCGTCGCAGCAGCTCGCCGGCCTGCAGCCCGACGACATGGTGTTCGCCATCGACGTGGCGACCCGGCTGGGCTGCGACGGCCGGGTGCTGATGCACGGCGGCGCCTACCCGCACCACGGGCCCATCGAGGCCGCGCTGACGAGCATGACCGACCTGCGCGAGCGCTACGACCTGGCGGCCTGGAAGATCTACACGATGACCCCCACCGACGCGCACTTCTACTTCGACGACCACGATCCGGACCGCCCCCAGATCGGCCAGCGGTTCATCGACCACGTGCGCGAGATCGGCCCGCCCATCATCTGCACGCACAAGGGCATCAGCTCCATCGTCGGGTCGACGCCCGAGCTGGCCGACCCCAGCGACATCGGCCCGGCAGCCGCCCGCAACGAGGACGTGGCCTTCGTCGTGTACCACTCCGGGTTCGAGCCGGGCGGCGGGGGCACCGGGCCCTACGACGCCGACGACCCGGCGCCCCAGGGCGTCGACCGGCTCATCCGCTCGATCGAGACCGCCGGCCTCGAGACCAACGCCAACGTGTACGCCGAGCTGGGCGGCACCTGGTGGTTCGTCATGCGCGACCCCACCGCCGCCGCCCACGTGCTGGGCAAGTTGCTCAAGCACGTGGGCGAGGACCGGGTGGTGTGGGGCACCGACTCGATCTGGTTCGGCACGCCCCAGGATCAGATCCAGGCGCTGCGCACCTTCCAGATCAGCGACGAGCTGCAGGAGCGGCACGGCTACCCCGCGCTCACCGACGAGATCAAGGCCAAGATCTTCGGCATCAACTCGGCTCGGCTGTACGGCGTCGAGCCGATCACCGGCCAGTGCGACCTGACCGCCGAAGAGGTCGAGGCCGTACGCGCGGGCATGCCGCCGGCGCCGACCTACGGGCCCACCACCTACGCCGAGTCGGCCGCGATGATCGCCGCCCACCAGGCGGGCTACCTGGCCTGAGGACCGCGGCCCCCCGCGTTCAGACGCGCTCGCTGACCGCTCGGGGGGTGTCGGCACCTGATCGGGCAGGTCAGGCCGTATCGTGGGCCGATGGACGTCGCCGTCGAGCTCAGCCGACCCGCCCGCCGGCTCCGGTCCGAGCTGGCCGACGACGGTGTGGTCATCGACGCCGACCCGGCGCTGACCGCGCTGATCCTGGACGAGCTCGGCTACGCCCGCCGACCGCCGCAGTTCGAGCGACGCGTGCCCCTGTACGGGTCGCTGATCGTGCCCGACGACCGGTCGCTCGTCACCGCGGGCGAGCTGGTCGACCTGATCGCCGTCGACGACCAGCCGCTGCCCATCGCCCGCCGCTTCGCCGACGGCCGCTCGACGTATCTGGCCGTCCACCCCTCGGGCCAGCGGCAGATCGCGTTCTTCCGCCGCAGCGTCCAGTACGAGGCCGACCTGGTCGAGATCCAGGCCGACACCGGCGTCTTCATCGTGCAGCGCACGCCGGTCATGGAGGTCACCCGGCTGTTCACCGCGTCGGCCACCGTCGAATGGGCGGGCTATCAGTGGACGGCCCGTCCCAACGCCCGGGCCACCCACGAGAAGCTGAAGCCCTACCTGCCCCGCATCGCCCCCGCCGTGCTGGAGGGCCTGCTCGAGCTGGCGCTGCACTGGCTCAGCCCCGGCCGGGTGGGCGCCACGCTGGTGGTGCCGGTCAGCCACGGCGACTCCGGCCTCGACGTCGACCGCGGCGTCGCGGTGCCCGCGCTGTCGGTGACCGCCCGCCACCACTACCCCGCCTTGTTCGCGGCCCTGATGCAGACCGACCTGGCCACCATCGTCGATAGCCGGGGCATCGTCGGCCACATCGGCGTGGGCCTGTACTCCTCCGCCGAGGCGGACGCGGCCGTCGACACCGACCGGGGCATGCGCCACCGCTCGGCCGCCCGCTACACCTACGACCACCCCCAGTCGGTGGCCGTGGTGGTGAGCGAGGACGGCCCGGTCACCGTCTTCCACCGCGGGCGGTCCCTGTCGGAGTGCGCGGCCGGGCTCGGCACCGACGTCCGGCGCGTCGTGGCCAGCTGAACCGCCCCGCCGCAGCGCCTCATGCCAGGTCCGTCCCCGCCTGCGCGGCCTGCGCGCTCCCTCAACCTCGAGCCGCGTTGCCCTCGAACCAGCGGGCCACCCGGTCGGGGTCGGTGCCGCGGACGCGCACTCGCTTGCGCCGGCTGCGGTGGCCGCTGACCACCTCGACGTCCGACGGGCGGACGCCCAGCTCGTCGGCCAGCAGGCGCGCCACCGCGGCGTTGGCCCTGCCCCCGTCGGGGGCGGCCGTCACCCTGACCTTGAGCGCGTCGCCGTAGAGTCCGACGATGCCGGCGCGGGCTGCTCCCGGCTGCACGTGCAGCGAGATCAGCACGTCCCCACGCGCGTCGACCTGGTAGCTGGCCACGCCCGAGACTAGGCCCCGGCTGCCGGCGGCGAATGGTGCGAGAGGGGGTCGAGGACCCGGATCCCGCGGCCGGATCCCGGCGCTCAGGTCGAGGTCTTCTCCGTCGCCTTGGCGCGGGCGGCCCGAGCCGCATCGGCGGGGGCGGGCGACTTGACGCGGTCGGGGCTGCCGACGGCCCGGACATAGGCAGCGAACCCGACGTCGTCCTCCTCGACGGTCACGGACCGCACGTGGTGGCGGAACGTGGATCGGGCCTTGACGAGCGCCTCGTCGGGCAGGCTCTCGAGTGCGGCGATGAACTGACGCAGCTCGCCCAGCGTCATGCTGCGGGCGGCGGCGCGGCCGGTGATCGTGCGCTTCATCGCCCCATCCTCCCTCACTCGAGGGGGCGCGGCACGCCGCCGCCGCCCCGACGCGCCCGCGGCTGGCAACCTTGTGCCCATGGCCAGGGACGATGACGAGGAGCATCCGGGCGACGGCATCGACCTCGACGCCGCGATCGCCGCGCTGTACGGCGGTCCGCTCCCGTCGTTCGTCGCCGAGCGGGCCGCCTTGGC
>DASSCS010000172.1:0-29590 GCA_035697515.1 Acidimicrobiales bacterium | reverse complement strand
CGACGGTTGGTACTTGTGGAGAGTGTCGGGGTGTTCGGGGCCGCCGCAGGTCCGGCACCGTGCGCCTACAGCGAGAGTGTCCGTTGTGTCCGTTTGTCCGTTTCCACTACTCAGACCGGACACAACCCCACGACCTGTGGTTGCCAGATCGGTGAAACCGGACACAACGGACACAACGGACAGGGGTTGGTAGCGACCGCGTGATGGTCGGGCGATCCGCCCCGATTCGTGGAGTCGGGACAAGTACCGGGCTTCTTCTTCGCCGAGGTCGCGTTTCACGTCGCCCCAGCGGACACCTTCGGGGTGTTCGGTCACATAGTCGATGACGGCCCGGGACCGTTCGTCGAGCCCTTCGGTGACGCGACGTTGCCGGGCAGCGGTGGCTGCGGTGTCGAGGTTGCCACCGTCGAGCGACCAAAGCCCGCGGGGCCCGTCGAACTGGACCGCGTACTCGCCTTCGGACACGTCGCGGCCGGTGACCTCGAGCCGTCCTGTGGTGTCGTGCCGCGCTCGAGCGAGGACGATGATCGTGTCGGCGGAGCCGGCGAGCCCGTTGGATCCGGAGACACGGTCGACGAAGTCTTCGGCGCTGGCTTTGCGGTCGTGGTGGTTGGTCACCAGCGCGGAGCCGGGTTGTTCGTCGACCAGCCGTTTGAGGGTGCCACCGACCCGGTAGTCGCGCTGGTAGGTGGTTTCGCCCATGACGGCGGGCGGCATGACCTTCCCGAGGGTGTCGAGGATGACGAGCGGGTGTGCGTCGGGGTGACGGGCGAGCCACGCCTCGATCGTTGCGGCGATCGTGCCGGGTTGGACGGTGACGAGGTAGTCGAACGCGTCGGGGATGCGGTCGGTATCGAGCAGGATCCGGCACCGGGACTGCAGCCGCCGGTGTCCGTCCTCGAGCGCCAGGTACAGGACGGGCCGCGGGTCGACGGGGAGCCCGAGGGCGGTGCCGCCGGCCGCTGCGGCGAGCCCGAGGGACAGCACGAACCATGACTTGCCGATCTTGGGTGGGCCGACGAGGAGGCTGGAGCCTTCGGGGATGATGCCGGGTAGGTGGTAGCGGAGCGGCGGGAACTCCTGGGCGTCGAGCCACGCGCCGTTGCGGAGCCCGGCGAGCACGTCGGCGCCTTCGTCGATCACCGTGACCTGAGCCCGCTCTCGACGTTCGGCGAGCCGGTTTCCCGCCTCGTATCGACCGTAGATGTCCTCGAGCCGGCCGCGGGCCTGCTCCCACGTGTACTTGTCGCCCTCGCATCGCGACCAGGTATCGCGCACGGTGGGTTCGGCTTCGGCCATCGTCATACCCGCGCCGAGGCACCAGCCGGCGGCGGCAACGATGGCGTGATGCCGGTTGCCCTCGGGGATCGGGCCTGCCCGCCACCAGCCCCGCTCGGTGTCGTCGGAAACCGTTGCCGTTGACGACGGTTTCCCGTTAAGGGCTTCGGCGAGCCAGTCGGGGAGCTCGGCCAACGCGACGTCGAGGATGGTTTCGTAGACGACTCCGGTGGCGTGGAGCGACCCGGGCCCGACGACGTACCCGCCCACGCCCCGGACATTGACCTTGTAGCCCCTCAGCGCGCCCTCGGCATTGCCGAACGCGGCGGGTTGCCGGAAGTAGAAGTGCCGGCCCTTCCCGGTGCGGACGGTGAACGTCACCGGCACGTTGACTCCGAGGTCGGCGCAGATCCGGTCGAACTCGCCTTCCGCGTCCTCGTCGAGGACGACGACCCCGGACTTGCCGCAGTCGATCCCGATGTTGCAGGGGTTCGGACCTCCGAAGTAGTGAGCAGCTGCGAGCCGGTCGGGGTCCTGCGTCGACCACTCCGACCACTTGCACATCGGGTGCTTGCCCCGCTCGGTGCAGCTGCGGGGGTCGTGGTCTCGGGTCTTGATACCTTGGCAGTAGTCGCCGGCGAGCGGGTGGTCGACGGGGAACACGTGGAACCGCTCGGCGAGCTCGAGCGCCTGGTCGAGCCCGGTCATGGCATGCCCCTTGCGCGTCGGAGCGCTCCGAGGGTGGGCCCGGGAAGTGCGGTGCGGGCAACCTCGGTGGGGGTCTGCCGGCGGTAGATCCAGACGGTGCGCCCGTCGCCGCGGACGGCCCGGTAGGTGTCGGGGGTCTCGAGCCCGTTGGCGGCAGCTTCGGCCATGATCGTGTCGGGGACGACCATGTAGATGTCGTCGAGCTCGACGACGACGCCGGTGTCGAGCGCCTCGTCGGCGGCGTGGGTGAACCGGCAGTCGACGCACTGGCAGGTCACAGGGATCAGGCCGGCGAGCGGGTTACGATGTCCTCGATCCACCTGCCCGGTGATCTGGGGGCCGCCCTTGTCGAGGGGGCGGCCTCTCTCTTTGTCTGGCGGCCTCATTGGGGCACCGCCGTCCGGGAGCGGCGGGCCTTGGCACCAGCCAGGGCGAGCCCGGCCATCTCGGCCTTGAGGCTGTTCCGCGCCAGCTTCCGGCGCTCGGCCGGTGCGAGCCGGCCGTCAGGGTCGACGAGGCGCTCGTGCCGGGCGAGCTTGGCGGCCGCGATCTTGTCGCCGTGGCGCTGGCGTTCGCCGGGCCGGGACCAGCGGGTGTTAGCCGCCTTCTGCGCACGCAGATGGGCGAGTTCGGGATCGACTGGCAACGTCCCCTCCTGGGGTCCGTTGCTCAGGCGCCGATCTCTGAGCGGCGAGGCGACACGCCTCGGCCCGGTTGTGGGCGAGATGCTAGAGGAGTCTGTTGGGGGAGACGCGCACCCTCGCCGGGCGGGCTGGCCCTGCGGCCCGCGCCTCCGTTAGGAGATCGGTGATCTCGATGCCGACCCCGCCGTGGTCCTCGCAGCGCGCCTGCACGGCGTGCCACTCGACCGGTAGGTCGGGATGGTCGAGCAGCCCGCGGGAACCGTTGACGAACCGACCGCGTCGCGCCAGTGGCCCGCCGGGGTCGGTGCGGCGCTTCTCTGCGCGGAGTCGTCGCTCGCCGGGCGGAATCGGCTCCTCCCACAACGATTCGTAGAACAGCCCGGCCGGCCGGCGGCTCACGGTGCCGATCGTGCGGTTACCGGAGCGTCGACCGCGTTCGTGGGGACGGTCACAGATGACGACCAGCACCACCGGGCCGCGTTGACCGACGGCGGCCGCCAGCGCCTCGCCGTAGGCGGCGTGGGCGGGGTTGCTGTAGATGTGACTTTGGTCGACTGGCGGCCCGAGCTCGAAGTGCGGGATCACAGGTCGGCCTCGAGGTCGAGGCGCCGGAAGTTGGCCCGGGCCCGCTCCGCCCGGGCCGAAGCGCCGTAGCGGCGCACCATCTCCGGGGACCGCCACCCGAACACCTCCATGAGGTCAGACTCGGAGATGCCCGCGACCTGGGCGCGGTGGGCGGTGTCGTGCCGGAACCGATGAGGGTGCACGTCGGCCACGCCCGCAGTCCGGGCGCGGCGCCGAAGGAGCTGCGTGATACCCGACGACGAGAGCGCGCCCCGCTGCCCGATCCACAGGGCGGCGACGTGCGCGTAGGGGTGCCGGCGCCGCAGCCGCAGGTACCGGTCGAGCGCCTGCGCGGCCTTGTCGCTGTAGGGGACCCAGCGGCCCCGGTCGCCCTTGCCGATCACCAGCACCGCCTGTTCCTCGCGGACCAGCGACTCGGTGGTGAGCCCGGCTATCTCCCCCAGCCGCATGCCGGTGGCCATGAACAGCCGGATGACGGCGTGGTCGCGCCGGTCCTCGAAGGTCGTGCCCGACGTCGCCGAGAGCAGCGCTCGCAGCTCGGTGAGCTCGAACACCGGCACCGGCCGTACGGGCAGCTTCGGCGGCGACATGTTCGCCATCGGCGACACCTCGCGCTCGCCCTCGGTGACGACCCACCGCCAGAACTGCTGCAGGTACCGGTACCGGCCCGCCGCTGTCGCGGGGGCGTGCCGCTCCACCTGGTCGATGACCCACGCCTCGACGTGCTGGCGCTCGACGTCACCGACGCCGGTGGACATGCCGTGGTCGTCGAGGAAGCGGGCGAACCGGCGGGCGGCGTCGGTGTAGCCGTGCACCGTCTTCGGCGACTTGCGGGCCGCCTTGAGGCTGCGCTCGAAGTCGTCGACCAGCTCGGAAACGGTCAAGTCGGGGTCTGCCACGCCCAGCATGTTAGACAGCTCAGTGACCGAGATGCTAACGTCCTGGCCGGTGCAATGGTGCCGTTTTTGCTGGTCAGAAGGTTCCGAGCCCGAGAGGAGAATCGAACTCCTGACCTACGCATTACGAGTGCGTTGCTCTGCCGTCTGAGCTACTCGGGCGGGACGGGACACTGTAGCAGTGACCGTCCAGGCACCTGAATCTGTCGTATGGGCAGGTCAGGACACCAGCGCCGGCACGCCACAAGGCCGTCGTCGTCATCGTCAACCAGTTCCCCACCGTCTCATCGCCGCCGTCGGGTGCGTCCTGGGAACACACCGGGACACACCGGCCGCCCGGGACGCCGCTTCGTCCAGCCGGTCGGCCACGTCATCGAGGTCTGCGTTGAACGGCCCGGCGTAAACGTCGAGCGTCATCGCGGAGGCGTGACCGAGCATCTGCTGCACGACCTTCGGGTTCGCGCCCGACTTGACGGCCAGGCTCGCCGCCGTGTGGCGCAAGTCGTGCACCCGCAGGCCGGGCAGGCCGCAAGCCTCGGTTGCCGGCAGCCAGATCCGTTGCCGGAAGTTCGAGCTCCCCAGCGGCGCACCCGACGACGTGGTGAACACCAGCGCCTGTGCGTCGAGGCTGACAGCGTGGTTCGCCAGTTGCTCGAACAACAGAAGCAGCCTGGTGATCGGGCGGTCGGCCGACCCCCGGCCTCGACAGCTCGGAGGTCGGCCGCCGCCCGGATCGTTCCTAGCCGCCGCTAGCGAATCCCCGGCAGTTCGTGCCGGGCCCTTCCGCGTTGATCATCGAGGCCAGTTCGTTGGCCCCGTTGTCGCCGTCGCCGATGAACTGCTTGGCGTCGTCCAACACGTGACCCCAGTTCTGCGTCCGTCCGTCCTCGAACGGATCGCCCCCTCCGGTCGGGTCGTCGTTCTGCCCGGAGAACGAGCAGATCGACCCGGCCTGGAAGCCGTTGATCGGCGTGGGCTTCCCGTTACCGGTGATCTCGCCCGCCGACGCAGCTCCACCCATCGCGACGATGAGCGCCGCCGCGAAGGCAGCGGCCGCAAGTGGCTTTCTCATGTTTTCCTCCCTGTCCTCCCCGCCAAGGTGCGAGGGCCGGGGGCGAAACCTAGCGCACGCGGCCACTTAGTGTGGTGTTGCGACCGAAGCACGTAGTCGAATGACCACGGAGCGAGGCCAAGGCGGAGATGGCGGCGACAGCGAGCCTCGGGACTCGAGCCTCGGCCGTGCCCACGACACCCGTCGTCTCGCTGCAGCCTGAGGCTCGCTCGAGCCGCCGTGCCGAGTGAGTGTGCGGCCGGACGTGATGGTGGCCGGGGTAGATCCCCGGCCACCATCACCCAACGGCAGACCGTTGCGGCGTCAGGCCAGCCGCTTCTGGGACAGCCGGGCGCTGCCCAGGAGTGCCGCTCCACCGAGCAGGAGGACGATCCCTGCCACGGTCAACAGGACGCCAGTTCCGTTGCCGGTGCGAGGAAGCTCGCCCCCCGGCGAGGGCACGATCGACGTCGTCGAGGTCGAGGCCCCGAGCATCGTCGTGGTCGTCGCCTCGGTGGTCGTCGTCGTCGGCTTCTCGGTGGTCGAGGTCGTCGGCTTCTCGGTGGTCGAGGTGGTCGTCGCCTCGGTGGTCGTTGTCGGCTTCTCGGTGGTGGTCGTTGTCGGCTTCTCGGTGGTGGTCGTCGTGGTCGGCTTCTCGGTGGTCGAGGTCGTCGTCGCCTCGGTGGTCGAGGTCGTCGTCGCCTCGGTCGTCGAGGTCGTCGACTGGTCGACGTCGTAGCAGAACGACGCGTGGCTCAACCCGTAGAACTTGCCGTTGCTGGGATTGACCGGCGCGTGCAGACCCGTGTCGCCCGTACTCTCCGCGGGCGGGTCGTAGACGTAGAGGAGCCCGCCCGGACCGCCCTTGACGAACACCGCATCCACACCGACGTTCGACGTCCAGGAGAACACCGGCCCGCCGTCCGTGTCGGTGACGTCGATGGTCACGGTGAGCGTGCCGTCGGTGAACGTCCCGTCCTCGACCGGCTCCACCTTGAGCTCGATCCAGGTCGCCCCCTCAGGCGCCAGATCGCCACAGGTGGCGTTGTCCCCCAGCTCGACGGTCGATGGTGACGAGTCTTGGCCGGCATTCGCGCCGGCATAACCAGGAAGAGCCCAGATCACGAGCCCGGCACCGAGCGCCATGCTCACCAGCCCGGTGATGGCGCGTAGCCGAGGACTGTTCAGGTCTCTCATGGTCTTCTCCCATCCGGGGCTCCACTGCCCCTCATCGACGAGCCGGTCCCAGACACGACGAGCGCGTCACGTGCTGCTTGCGAAGACCCCAACTACCCCGGAAGACCCCGCATTTAGACCGGCCCGGGGACGACTTTGCGTCACCCGACCACTACCAAGCGCGATAGAAGAACCGTGGCTTCTCTACCACGCCTGAGTGATCGCCGAACGGACCCGTAGGGGCACGGCCCACGTTCCAGGGGACGCTCCCGAGCACGCCACAGAGGCCGTCGTCAGCGTCACCAGTCGCGTCGGGCGACTCGTCGCCGTCCCCGGATGGATCGCTCGGCGGCGCTCAGGACGCAGCCTGCCGTGCGGCCTCGAATGGTGCCCGGTCGAAGACGAACCGGCTGTGCGTGATCTTGCCGTCGGTGACGGTGACGCACTCGCTGCCCGGAGCACTTCGCACCGGGACGGTCTCGGTGTCGTACATCACCAACGCGGTCGTCTCGTCACCGAACGCAGCGATCAGTTCCGAGCGGATGAGCATCTGAACGAAGGGCGCCATGAACGAGCGGTATGCCTCGTCACCTTCGATGCGCCCCGCGGGCGCCTCGCACACGATGTCCTCGGCGATGTAGGTCATCGCTCGTTCGAGGTCGTGGCCGGACCACGCCCGGTAGTACGCCAGCGCCACCTGCAACGCTGGGCTGTCGATCTCCGTCATCCCCGTCCCTCCGAGCCTTCCGTTGCCGTCTCTATTGGTCGTATGCCTAGTTGTGACCCCATCGGCGCCGGAAACGGACCGGCGCGACGGGTGGCGTGGAAGGATTCGGCGGTGAGCCCCGACACGCTCGCGCTCGCTCGGGCTGGTGATGAGCTGGCGTTCCGGCAGCTCACGGACCCGTTTCGGCGCGAGCTGCGCCTGCACTGCTACCGGATCCTCGGATCGCTCGACGACGCCGAGGACATGCTGCAAGAGACGTTGCTGGCGGCGTGGCGCGGTCTGGCGGACTTCGAGGGACGGTCGTCACTTCGCACGTGGCTCTACCGCATCGCGACCAACCGTTGCCTCAACGCGGTGCGCGCCGCCGGGCGACGGCCCCGGCCCGCGCCCGTGGCGCCATTCCAGCCGCCCGAGCCCACCCGCCGCGGTGATGTGAGCTGGCTTCAGCCCTACCCTGACGCGCTGCTGGACGGAGCGGTCGAGAGCGAGCCCGGGCCCGATGCGCGATGGAGCTCACGCGAAGCCGTCGAGCTGGCGTTCATCGAGGCACTGCAGCGTCTGCCGGCGCGCCAGACGGCCGTCGTGGTGTTGCGCGACGTGCTCGGCTTCCCGACGTCGGACGTGGCGACCATGCTCGGCACCAGCGCGACCGCGGTCAAGGCCGCCCTCCAGCGGGCCCGAGCCACGCTCGGCCAGCACCGTCCGGCGGCGCAACGAACCCTGGTGCCGCCATCGGCCTCAGCGGCCGAGCGAGACGTCACCCGACGATTCGCCGACGCGTTCACCTGCGACGACATCGACAGCCTCGTCGCGTTGCTGACCGACGACGCCTGGCTCGCCATGCCGCCGGCACCACACCAGTACCAGGGCGGGTCAGCCATCGCGGACTTCCTGCGTGCCAGCGCCGAATGGCGATCCGACCGCCGCTTCCGG
The DNA here is from genome assembly GCA_035697515.1 of Acidimicrobiales bacterium. Classification (GTDB taxonomy): domain Bacteria; phylum Actinomycetota; class Acidimicrobiia; order Acidimicrobiales; family VFJN01; genus ZC4RG19. The sequence goes on along the minus strand of DASSCS010000172.1, from coordinate 21,592 downwards.
CTCGTGCCCACCCGCGCCAACAACCAGCCTGCGTACGGCTGCTACCTCACCCTCACCGACGCCGACGACGGCGCGCAGCCCGCCGGGCTCATCGTGCTCACGATCAACGGCGACCGGATCGGCGCGATCACCCGGTTCCTCGACAGCGGACTCTTCCGCCACTTCGGGCTTCCGCTCGAGTTGCACGATCGCTCGACGCAGGTGCGCCATACGTCGTGACCGCCGACTCTCGACGGGCGCCCCGGCAGGGGGCGAGTCCCCCGGGGTGACGATCGAGGTGCCGCCGGCCGTGTCCTCGTTCCGCCAGCCACGCGTCATAATCCCGCATCGCCACCCTCATCCATCTCAACGGGCCGACAGGGGTCGGCAAGTCGACGATCGCGAGACGGCTCGTCGACGACCGCCCGCTCGCGCTCTGTCTGGAGATCGATTGTCTCCGCGTTCGTCTCGGACGGTGGTACGAACACGGGGAGTCCAAGCAGATCGCCCGAGATCTCGGATACGACCTCGCACGCCGGCACCTGAGCCTCGGCCGTGACGTCGTCCTACCGCAGCTCACGGTGCGCGCCGATGTCGTCGACGACCTCGAGCGCCTTGCCGCTGACGTTGGCGCCGCCTTCGTCGAGGTGGTCCTGATCGCGGTCGCGGGCGAACTGGCGGCGCGCGTGCAACCCCGGAGAGAGACGGCGGGCGAGCGGCACCCACGCGATCAGTTCGCGCCTGCCGAGCTCGCGACGCAGATCGAGGACTCGCTCGACGCGCTTGCAGCCATCGCCGCCGCCCGTGCATCTGCCCACACGATCGACGTCGGCGGGATGACCCCCGATCGTGCACTCGCTGCTGTTCGCGGCGTCGTGTCGTAGTCGCCGCGGAACGCTGGCGTTGCGAGCGCTGCGTCCCGTGCTCCGTCCGCCCACAGCGGGGTCGGCCAACTGCCGACCCACCGACCGAGTCGTCGTGCTCTATGGCGGGCAGCACGAGCTCATCGTCCCGCCCGGGCGGCGTGGCCGGCAACGGAGTTGGCGGCGACCTTCACACGGCGGGGGACGAGTCGCCCGTGTCGGTGGGGCGTCGCTGCCGAAGCCACCAGACGCGCGCCACCGCAGCGGCGGCCAGGATGGCGAGGAATGCGACACCCGCCCAGGTCTCCTTCAACAGGAGGGGAAGAACGACCCCTCCGACGAGGGCGACGATGACCAATCTGATCCAGTCTCGTCGCCCTGTACCCGGTCCTGACGCACCCACGCCGCCCAGTATCCCAGGCGTGCGCTTGCCACCGGTGGTGGCGCGGGAACCTTCGCCGGCACTGGTGACAGCGAACACCAGTTCGTACTATAGTTCGAATGGCACTCCCACGAGGGGTTTCCCGGGAGGCGGAACCCCGCCACGCACCTCGACAAGGACGGCCCGAATGCTCGACCACGTCTCCATCCAATGCGCCGACGTCGCCGCGAGCGCCGCGTTCTACGACGCGGTGCTGCCGACCGTCGGCGGCCAGCGCATCCTCGAGTTCGGTGATGTCATCGGCTACGGGGTGCTGCCGACGCCCGACTTCTGGCTGGGCCCCCAAGCGACCGGCGAGGGGTTCCGCGAGTCGCACATCGCCTTCACGGCGCCCAATCGCATCGCGGTGCGCGAGTTCTTCGCGGCGGCGAAGGCCGCGGGCGCCGAGGTGCTGCACGAGCCCCGGGTCTGGCCCGAGTACCACCCCGGTTACTACGGCGCCTTCGTGCGCGACCCCGACGGCAACAACGTCGAGGCCGTCTGCCACATGCCCGAGTGACCGCCGGCGATGGACCTCAACCACCTGAACCTGCGCGTGCGTGACGCGCACGCCTGCCGCGACTTCTACCTGGCCCACTTCGGGTTCGCGCCGGCCTTCGAGGCCGACGGAGGCTTCTTCCTGCGCAACGACGAGGGGTTCCTGCTCGCCCTTATCCCGGCCGAGCCGCACCAGCCGCTGCCCGACGGGTTCCACATCGGGTTCGGCCTCGCCGACGCCGACGCGGTGGCCGGGCTCCACCGCGACCTGGCCGCGGTGGGCGTGGCCGTGACCAACCTCCAGGACTTCCGCCCCGACGAGGAGTACGTCACCTTCCGCGGCCACGACCCCGACGGCACCGAGATCGAGGTGTTCTGGGAGGGGCAGTGAAACTCGCGGGCGCCGCCCGGACCGGGCCGCCAGGCTGAGCGGCGTGGCCAGCCGGTACACCTTCGGCGACAGCGACCTCGCGGTGCGGCGGATGGACCTGGTCGCCCAGGTGTTCGAGCCCACCTCCCGGGCGCTGCTCGCCGCCGCGGTGCCCGCCGGCGTCGACGTGGCGCTCGACCTCGGCTGCGGGCCAGGCCACACCACCCGCCTGCTGGCGGCCGTGGCCCGCCCGCGGCGGACGGTGGGCGTCGACGGCTCGGAGCGCTACCTCGCCCACGCCCGCGCCGCCACGGCCGACCACCGGGTCGACTACATCTGCCACGACGTGACGGCCCTGCCGCTGCCCGGGGCGCCCGTCGACGCGATCTACGCCCGGCTGCTTCTGGCCCACCTGCCCGACCCGCTCGGTCTGGTCGAGCGGTGGCGCAGCCAGCTCCGTCCCGGCGGGGTGCTGGTGCTCGACGACGTCGAGGACATCGACCCGCCGGCGGGCGTGCTGCGCGACTACGAGCAACTCGTCGTGGCCCTGGTCGCCGCCGAGGGCGGGCCCATGTACGCCGGCCGCCTGCTCGCCCCGCTCGGCGGCCGCTGCGTCGAAGTGCACGTCGAGGTGGCTCTGGCCGCCCGCATCTTCGGCATGAATCTGGCCTCTTGGCGGGACGACGCGCTGGCCCGCGGCCTCGCCGACGCCGACCACCTCGACGACGTGGCCGACCGGCTGGCAGCGCTGGCCGACAGCGGCACCGACGCCGACGGCGGCACCCACGGCGACACCGACATCGACGCCGACGGCGGCGTGGGCGGGCACGGCGACGACGGCGACCCCGCCGGCACGGGCGACGACGGCGACGACCGCGCCGGCGCTGGCGTCGCGGCGGCCAGGCCGACCGTGCGGTGGGTGCTCAGGCAGGTCGTCTGCCCTGCCTGAGCGCCTTCACCCGCACGCTGCCGGTGCCGCGCCGGGTTGCGGACGCCCCGGGCCACCGCCACGACTCGGACAGACGTGGAACATCGCGGAACCCAACCGAAGGACCCGGCCGGCGCCCACCCCCGGGCTGGCACACTGGCGGTGGTGCACCCCGCCCTGTTGCCCCACTTGCGCCGAGCACGCGACCTGGCCGACCGGAAATACGCCGAGCCTCTCGACCTCGACCTGCTGGCCGACACCGCCCACGTGTCGAAGTACCACTTCGCCCGCTGCTTCGCCCGCACCTACGGCGAGGCGCCCATGCGCTACCTCACCCGCCGCCGCATCGAGCGGGCCCAGGACCTGCTGCGGTCGGCCAACCTGAGCATCACCGAGGTGTGCATGATGGTCGGTTTCTCGAGCCTCGGGTCGTTCTCGTCGCGCTTCCGCGAGCTGGTGGGCGAGACGCCGACCCAGTACCGCGACCGCTGGGCGGCGACCGGCGGGCCCCACATCCCCGGCTGCTTCCTCTTCATGCGTGGCATCGACCGGTGGCCGGCCGAGCACGCCGGGCAGCCCGAGCAATCTGGGAGAAGCACCCCGGCCGGCGACCTCCCTACGGTGACCGCATGATCACCAACGTGTCACTCGCCACCATCTGGGTCACCGACCAGGACGAGGCCAAGGCCTTCTACATCGACAAGCTCGGCTTCCAGGAGGCCGTCGACATCACGATGGGCGACGGCTACCGCTGGCTGACGGTCGCCCATCCCGACCACCCCGAGATGGAGCTCACGCTCATGGTGCCCGGCCCCCCGCTCGACGAGGAGGACGCCGCCGCCGTGCGCCACATGCTCGACAAGGGGTCGCTCGGCGCCGTCGGCCTGGCCACCGACGACTGCCGCAAGACCCACGAGGAGCTCCGCGCCAAGGGCGTCGAGTTCATCCAGGAGCCCGCCGACCGCCCCTACGGCGTCGAGGCCATCGTGCGCGACAACTCGGGCAACTGGCTGGTGCTGGTCGAGCAGACGCCGTTCACCCCGGGCGACTTCGAACCGACGTCGTCGACGTAGACGCCGTCGGCGTCGTGGATGTCGGCGGCGGGAGGCGTTTCTCGAACCAGTGGTCGGCGTACTGCTCGTCGTTGAACGGTTCGACCTCCCGGTACCCGGCCGAGCGGTACATGGCGAGTGCCTCGGTGAGCGAACCGTTGGTGTCGAGCCGAACCGTGCGGCTGCCGTTCGCCGCCGCGCGGGACTCGAGCTCGGCGAGCAGGCGGCGGCCGACGCCCAGGCCCCGGGCCGCCGGGTCGACCCACATGCGCTTCAGCTCGGTCGGCGCGTCGTCGTGGAACCTGAGCCCGCCGCAGCCGACCGGCTCGCCCCGGAGGGTCGCGAGGCAGAACACGCCGGCCGGCGGTCGCATCTCGGCCGGGTCGGCGAGCCGGCTGCGCGCCGGATCGAAGCCGGCGTCGAACCGGCGGTGGAGCTCGGCGAAGTACTCCCGCAGGCAGTGGCGGGCGTGGGGGTGGGCGGGGTCGACGGCGTCTAGCTCGACGAGGGCGGCGGTGAGCAGCCGCTCGACCTCGTCCATCGCCGCGGTGAGCCGGCGGCGCTGGCCGGCCGTGAGCGGTGCGAGGAACGAGCGTGCGAGCGCGTCGCTGCGCCGGTCGAGCTCCTCTCGCTCGGCCGCCCCGCGCTCGGTCAGCCGGGCCGTGCGGACTCGCCCGTCGTGGTCGCTGGCCGCGACGGTCACCAAGCCGGCGGCCTCGAGCGATCGCAGCAGCCGGCTGGCGTAGCCCGAGTCGAGCTGCAGCCGCGACCGCAGCACCCGCACGTCGCAGCCGCCCTCGCCGATCTCCCACAACATGCGGGCCTCTCCCAGCGGCCGGCCGCGGGCGAGGTAGTCGTCGTCGAGGGCGCCGATCCGCTGGGCGACGGTGCGGTTGAAGCGGCGAACCTGCGCGACCATCTCGGCCTCCATCTCGGCCTCCACTCTCTGACTATAGTCAGAGATTCTAGCCGTTGACGCGAGCGTGAACATCGCGCCGTGGGCTTCCGCTTCACCACCCGGCCCGGTCATCCGACGTTCGTCGACCTGCCGTGGGAGCGGCCGCTGGCCGACTGGCGGTCGGATCGCCTCGTCTCGCCCGTGCGAGGCATCTCCCGCCACGTGGTGCGCTTCGTCGCCTACGGACCCGAGGTGTACGCGCTGAAGGAGCTGCCCGGACGGCTCGCCGAGCGCGAGTACCGCCTGCTGCGGGCGCTGGCCGACCGGTCCGTGCCCGTGGTCGACGCCGTGGGCGTGGCCACCGGGCGCACGTCGGGCGGCGGCGCCCGGGACGGCGGCGAAGGCGCGCCGCCGCTCGACGACGTGCTGATCACCCACCACCTGCACTACTCCCTGCCCTACCGGGCGCTGTTCGCCCAGGCGTCGCTGAGCGACCTGTGGGCTCCGTTGCTCGATGCCCTGGCACAGCTCCTGGCCCGCGCTCACCTGGCGGGGTTCTTCTGGGGCGACTGCTCCCTGTCGAACACCCTGTTCCGCCGCGACGCCGGCGCGCTGGCGGCCTGGCTGGTCGACGCCGAGACCGGCGAGCTGCACCCGAGCCTCTCGGACGGCCAGCGCCGGCACGACCTGGCGATCGCCGAGATGAACGTCGCGGGCGAGCTGCTCGACATCGCGGCCGCTGCCCGGCAGGACCCGGGACGCGAGGACGACGAGCCGGGCCTCGACCCCGCCGCTGTGGCCGAGGACCTGCGCCACCGCTACGAGGCCCTGTGGCACGAGCTGACGCGGGTCGAGGTGTTCGGCGCGGGCGAGGAGTGGCGGGTCGACGAGCGGGTGCGGCGGCTGAACGAGCTGGGCTTCGACGTCGACGAGCTGGAGCTGGTCGACGTCCCGGCAACGCCGGCCGGACCGCCGGCCAAGGCCGGGCACCAGGTGCGGCTGACCACCCGGGTGGTCGAGCCCGGCCACCACCGGCGCCGGCTGCTGCAGCTCACCGGCCTCGACGTGCAGGAGAACCAGGCGCGACGCCTGCTCAACGACATCCTCGGCTACCGCGCCTGGCTCGAGCTGCGCCGCGGCGCAACCGTGCCCGAGCAGGTCGGCGCCCTGCGTTGGATGGTCGAGGTGTTCGAGCCCACGCTGGCCGCCGTGCCCGGCGAGCTGCGCTCGAAGCTGGAGGACGCGGAGATCTTCCATCAGATCCTCGAGCACCGCTGGTTCATGTCCGAGCGAGCCGGCACCGACGTCGGCACGGCGGCCGCGACCGCCGACTACCTGCGCGGCGTCCTCCCGGGGGCCCGCGACGAGCGCACCGTCCTCACTCCCGAGGAGTAGTCGTCGACTGCCAGGCCGCGTGAGGGAGAATGTCGCGCAGTGACCTCCCGCCTCAGCGACGCGGCCGACCCCGCCGAGCCGACCGAGCCGGACGACCGCCCCGACCCGGGCGAGCCCCGGCCCGGCGTCGCCGTCCCCCCGCCCCGGCAGCGGCGGCTGCGGCGGCGGAAGCGCAGCGGGCCGTTCGCCAGCGGGCGCCTCGACCTCGGCCCCGGCCCGCTCACCGTGCACGAGAGCCGGCCGGACAGCCCGGTGATGTTCCGCGAGAGGAAGCGCTACATCGAGTTGGGCACCGTGTTCGCCGCCCTCGTCGCCCTGGCCACGATCGGCGTCGTGGCGATGCTCGTGTACCGCAACACCCGCGTCGACGTCGAGCAGTCCGGCGTCGAGGACGGCTCGGCCATCACGACCTTCGACGCGGCCGCGCTCGAGGTCAGCTTCACGTTCTCGTCCATCGAGGAGGCGGCCGAGGCGACCCTGCGCGTCGACGGCGACGTCGTCGAGCCCGGCGTCCTCGGCCCCTACATGGTGTGGCGGCCGCCCGAGCCGCTCGAGGAAGGCGACCACGTCATCGAGGTCGCGGTGCCCAGGGCCGTGTTCGGCGACTCGATCCACCGCTGGGAGTTCACCGTCGACGGCACGCCCCCCGCCCTGGAAGTGCCCGAGGCGGTCGACCCGGTGGCCATCGACGCCCCCGCCGAGGTGACCGGCAGCATCGAGCGGGGCGCGACGCTGACCGTCGACGGCGACGAGGTCGAGCCCGACGACGACGGCCACTTCACCCTCGCCTACGACCGTCCGCCCGCCGGGCCCATCAGCATCGAGGCCGTCGACCGGGCCGGCAACCGCACCTCGGCCGCCGTCGTCGTGCCGGTGACCTACCCCGGTCTGCGGGCGGTGCACGTCACCGCGGCGGCGTGGAGCAACCCGGAGCTGCGGTCGGGCATCCTCCGGCTGATCGACGAGGGCCGCATCGACACGGTGCAGCTCGACCTGAAGGACGACACCGGCACCGTCGGCTACGACTCACAGGTGGCCCGCGCCCTCGAGATCGGGGCCGTCACCACCCACTACGACCTCGAGGCCGCGATCGCCACGCTGGAGGACCGGGGGGCGCGGGTGGTGGGGCGCATCGCCGCCTTCCGCGACCCGCGCCTCGTCGACGCCGCCTGGGCGGCGGGGCAGGGCGACCAGGTCGTCCAGTCGGTCCGGGGCGGGCCCTACGACGCCACCGGCAAGTTCACCAACCCGGCCAACGCCGCGGTGCGCCAGTACAACCTCGACATCGCACTCGAGGCCGTGAGCCGGGGCGTCGACGACATCCTGTGGGACGACGTCCGCCTGCCCACGGGCGAGCCCGACACCATCGTCGTGCCGGGGCTGACGGCGTCGCCCGCCGACGTCGTCACCGGCTTCCTGGCCGAGGCACACAGCGAGCTGCGCCGCCGCAGCGCCTACCAGGGGGTGACGACCGTGGGCATCGCGGCCGACGGCGGCCAGCCCATCGGCCAGGACGTCGCCCGCATGGCACGCAACGCCGACTACCTCGCGCCGCAGATCTACCCCGGCTACTGGGGCCAGGACCGCTACGGCGTGCACGACCCGCCCCGCGAGCCGGGCGCGTTCGCCGCCGCGCTCACCGCTCTCTACCAGGAGCAGATGGCTGGGAGCGGCGCCGTGATGGCCCCCTGGCTGCAGGACTTCGAGCTGGCGGGCGTCGACTACGGCGAGGGCGAGGTGAAGGCGATGATCGACGCGCTCGCCGGCCTGGGCGTCGACCGCTACCTGCTGTGGAGCCCGACGGTGACCTACTCCGCCGGTGCGCTCGCCCCCGCGTCATAGCCCGCGCGGGGGTGCGGCGATAGGGTCCGAGCCATGGCCGACCAGGCGACGTTCGCGGACCAGGCGATGGGCCTCATGCCGTCGCTGTACGCCGCGGCGTTGCGCATGACCCGCAACCCGGCCGACGCCGAGGACCTGGTGCAGGAGACCTACCTACGGGCGTACCGGGGGTTCGGCGGCTTCCAGGAGGGGACGAACCTCAAGGCCTGGCTCTACCGCATCCTCACCAACACCTACATCAACAGCTACCGCGCCAAGAAGCGCCGTCCCGACGAGACCGAGCTCGACGAGGTCGAGGACCTCTATCTCTACCGCCGCATCGGCGGGCTCGAGGCGGCCATGGCGGGGCGCAGCGCCGAGGACGAGCTGCTCGACCGCTTCACCGACCACGAGGTCAAGCAGGCCGTCGAGGCGCTGCCCGAGAACTTCAGGATGGCTGTGATGCTCGCCGACATCGAGGGGTTTTCATACAAGGAGATCGCCGACATCCTGGACATCCCGATTGGTACGGTCATGAGTCGGCTCCACCGGGGAAGAAAGGCGCTCCAGAAGCAGTTGTACGAGTTCGCAGTCGAGCGCAACCTCGCTGCCCCTCTCCCCGACGACGCTCATGTCTGATCTCGACCCCCACGCCCAGCACGAGTGCCGCGAGGCTCTCCACGAGCTCTACGGCTATCTCGACGGCGAGCTGACCGCCGAGCGCCGCGCCGTCATCCGCCGGCACCTCGACGACTGCCTGCCCTGCGCCGAGCCCTACGACTTCGAGGCCGAGCTGCGCGAGGTGGTCAGGCGCAAGTGCCAGGAGCAGGTTCCCGACCGGCTGATGGCCAAGGTGCGGGACGCGCTGGCGAGCGAGATGGCGTCGCGCCAGCCGCCCACCCTCGAGGGCTGATCAGTGGGCGCCGCGGGCGCCTAGCACCACGAACGGCGTCCTGGCCAGGATCTTCACGTCCTGCCACAGGCTCCAGGTCCGCACGTAGGTGGCGTCGAGCTCGACGCGATCGGGGTAGTCGACGGTCGAGCGGCCGTTGACCTGCCACGCGCCCGTCAGGCCGGGCCGGACCGACAGGTAGAGCTCCCGGCGGTCGCCGTAGTTCTCGATCTCGTCGGGCACGACCGGGCGGGGGCCCACCAGGCTCATGTGGCCCACCAGCACGTTGGCGAACTGGGGCAGCTCGTCGAGGCTCGAGAGGCGCAGGAAGCGCCCCACCCGGGTGACGCGCCTGTCGAGCTCGGCCGGCACCTTGTACCCGTTGGCGACGTACTCGTCCCACAGCCGCCGGTCATCGCGCAGCAGCGCCTCGGCTTCGCGGTGCATGGTGCGGAACTTGTACATGGTGAAGTGCCGGCCGCCCAGGCCCAGGCGCTCCTGGCCGAACACGACCGGTCCCCGCGACGTGAGCCGCACGGCCAGCACGATCACGAGGCCCAACACCAGCACGAACGGCAGCGCCACCAGCACCAGGACCAGGTCGAGCGCACGCTTGGCGTGTGACCGCGCCGGTGCTGCCGGCTCCAGCAGGGGGATCGCCGGGGCCGCACGGCCGCCCGGAGCCGATGCCGGCCCCTCGACCTCTCGTTCACCCAGCTGTCGCAACGTCTGTGCCCCCAGGTCGCCGCGCCCCAACGTGCCAGCCGCTTCCCGGGGCGGACCGTAGCAGGCGGTGCGGGTTCGCGACTTCTCCGGGAGGTTGCGTACGATGCCTCCATGTTCGCCGTCGTTTGGCACTTCTGGATCGGTGTCGTACTCAGCGCGGTCGTGATCATCACGGTCGCGGTGCTCGCTGGCGTCTACCTGAAGTCCGTCGAGTCGACCCGCTACCCGAAGGGTCGGTAGGCCGGGTGGCCGGTCCGGTCGACTGGGATCTCGCCGAACGGGTGGCGGTCCGGGTCGCCGGGCGCGAGCCGCTGGCGGCGTCGTACCACTACGAGCGCCTGGCCTCGGACTTCGACGAGGTCACCGCCCAGGCCGAGCAGCTGGTCGAGCGGGCCACGGGCCTGCGCTCGGCCGCCGGGCCCGCTCGTGCCAGGGTCGTCGACCGGGGCGACTGGGTGCGGGCCAACCTGGCGACCTTCGCGCGCCTGCTGCGTCCGGTGACCGACCGCCTGGCCAGCAGGATGGACGAGCGCACGGGTGCCCGCACGCTGGTGAGCGGCGTCTCGCGCAAGGCCGCCGGCGTCGAGGTCGGCACCCTGCTGGGGTGGATGGCCACCCGGGTGCTCGGCCAGTACGACCTGCTGATCATCGAGGACGAGGACCCTGACGACCAGGATCTCGTCTACTACGTAGGCCCCAACGTGCTGGCGCTCGAGAAGCGCTTCGGCTTCCCGCCCCGCGAGTTCCGGCTGTGGCTGGCGCTGCACGAGGTGACCCACCGGGCCCAGTTCACCGGCGTGCCGTGGCTGAGGCCCCACTTCCTCTCGCTGGTCAACCGCACGCTCGAGGCCGTCGACCCCGACCCGCGGCGCTTCCTCGACGCCTTCGCCCGGGCCGTCGACGACCTGCGGGCCGGCCACAACCCGCTCGACGAGGGTGGCATCGCCAACCTGCTGGCCAACCCCGACCAGCGCGATCTGTTCGGCCGCATCGGCGGGATGATGAGCCTGCTCGAGGGGCACGGCGACGTGACCATGGACCGGGCCGGCGAGGGTCACGTCCCGTCGGCGGCGCGGTTCTCGCGGGCGCTGCGGGAACGGCGGGGCCAGGGCGGCAGCGCCGCCAAGCTGGTGCAGAAGGCCATGGGCATCGAGGCCAAGATGAAGCAGTACGCGCAGGGCGAGGCCTTCATCGCCTACGTCGAGCGCCATGGCGGCCCGAGCGCCCTCGACGCCGCCTGGCGGGGCCCCGAGTGGCTGCCCAACCTGGCCGAGATCCGGGCGCCGCAGGAGTGGCTCGACCGTGTCCGCCTGTCCGAGGAGCTGGTGGGCTAGCACCCTGGGGCCCGGCTCAGGCCGGGCGGGCGTAGGCGACGACGTTGTCCTCGTAGCTGCGGGCCGCCGCGTCGAACCGTCCCCCGCAGGTGATGAGCACCAGGCCCGCGTCGCCGCCGCGGGCGAAGACCTCGTCGGGCAGGGCCTGCTTGGGGTACCGCTCGACGGCCGTCACGACGAAGTCGCGGGCCGCGCCGTCGCCGAGGTCGACGGTGACCGCCGCCCCCGGGCGCACGTCGTCGAGGTGGCGGAACACCCCGTCCACGCCGTCGTAGGCGATGTGCGCGGCGAGCACGGCGGAGCCGCCGTCGCCCGGCCGGGGGCCGTGGCGGTACCAGCCGACCTCCTGCGGACCGGGGATCTCCATGTCGCCGTCCGGCTCGACGCCGACGGGCACCACGGGGGCGCCGGCCACGCCGAGCGACTCGATGGTCAACCCGGTCGGCGGCGGGAGGTCGGGCGCCGCCGCGGGCAGGGGTGGCGCCGGCGGCAGCGGCCGGGTCGCGCCCGCGGGGCCGGGCGCGGCCGGAGCCGGCTGCCGGGGGAGGGCAGTCGGCTCCGGTTCCGCACCGCCGTTGCCGCCGGATGCCGAGCAGCCGGTACCGGCGAGCACGAGGGCCGCGAGGGCGAGGCCGCGGAGACGGTGGGTTCGGCTCACGGGCGCTCGCTCCTCGCCTCAGCGGTCCCGGACGGGGACCCTGGCGAATCGGCGGCGGAGCGTCAGCGCACCGCCGGCGGCCAGCGCACCGGCGCCGGCGAGGATCCAGGGCAGGGAGCCCGTGGCGCCGTCATCGACCGGGCTGTTGCCGGTCTGGACCGCGCCGGGGGCGGAGCCCAGGCCGTCGATGGTCTCGGTCAGCGTCTGGAGGGTCCCACCGTCGAGCGAGCCGACGGCGTAAACGATCAGCGACGAGCCCTCGGCCACGGGCAGGTCCGCCGGGCCGATGACGACCGGCTCGTCGGCGCCCGTCGGAACGACCTCGGCCGTGACGGTCCCGGCGGGCAGGTCGGCCGCCGCCTCGTTCGGGTTCGACAGGTCGGAGAAGGCCACCTCGCCGTTGGCCTTGACATCGACCGCCGGGGCCGCTGCCGTGTGGCGGACCACCAGGCGGCCCTGGCCGGCGGCCACGGCCGAGGTGTCGTTCTCGAACACGGTGAGGGTCGGGGTGCCCTCGGCGTCGAGGTGGGCGACGGCCGTCACGTTGCCCTCCGCCGGCAGGGCGAGGTCGCCGCCGTCGATGGCGACGTCGTCGGTGCCGGCCGCCTTGACGGTCAGGCCGGCGAGGGTCTGGCCGGCGAGCGCCGAGAGGTCCTCGGTGTCGCCGAACTCGAAGCCCTCGATGACGTTCTCGCCGTTGGCCTCGACGTCGACCGGCGTGTCGGGGATGCCGTGGAGGAGGTGGATGCGGGCACCCGCCTCCTGGCTCGGCCGAGCGTCCGCCGCGGCCGACCCGGTGGCGACGAGCAGCAGCGCTGCGGCCGCCCCGGTCAGAAGTCGTCTCATCGTGATCTCCTGTGCTGGTTGGGGGATGTCGGTGGGGGATGTCACGACGCCTTTCGCACGTTTCGCGGCCGGTGGATGCAGTGATCCGCGGGCATGTGCCACGATCCCGGGGGAGGTCTGCAGGCCGAGTGGACGCACGAGACGAGGCGAGCGCTCTCCTCGACGGGCTGGCGGACCGCTGCGACTTCCCGCCGGCCGGCACCCCCGTGACCTGCGCCGTGTCGGGCGGGCCCGACTCGCTGGCCATGCTCGCCCTCGCCGTCCACGCCGGGTGCGTGGTCACGGCCGTGCACGTCGACCACGGCCTGCGGCCGGGCTCGGCGGGCGAGGCCGCGGTCGTGCGCCGGGCCGCCGAGCGCTTCGGCGCCGGGTTCAGGGCCGAGCGGGTGACCGTCGCACCGGGGCCCAACCTCGAGGCCCGGGCCCGAGCCGCCCGCTACGACGCGCTGCCCGTCGGCGCCCTCACCGGGCACACCGCCGACGACCAGGCCGAGACCGTGCTGCTCAACCTCCTGCGGGGCGCCGGGCTCGACGGCCTCGCGGGCATGGACCCCGTCCGGCGGCCGCTGCGCCACCTGCGCCGCCACGAGACCGCGGCCCTGTGCGACGCCCTCGGCCTCGATCCCGTCGCCGACCCCACCAACGACGACCCCGCCTTCCGTCGCAACCGGGTGCGCCGCGAGCTCCTGCCGTTGCTCGACGCGATCGCCGAGCGCGACGTCGTTCCGGTCATCGCCCGCCAGGCCGACCTGGCGCGCGACGACGTCGCCCTGCTCGACGAGCTGGCCGCGGCGCTCGACCCCACCGACGCCCGGGCGCTGGCGGCGACGCCTTCCCCGCTGGCCCGCCGGGCTGTGCGCGCCTGGCTGCGGGCGGCGGGCCCCGGCGGCGCCGAGCGCTACGCACCGGACGCCGCCGCCACCGAGCGCGTGCTCGCCGTGGCCCGGGGCGAGGCCGTGGCCTGCGAGCTGGCCGGCGGCTGGCGGGTGGCACGCCGCAGTGGCCGGCTGCGCCTCGAGCCGCCGGGCCGATAGGTTCTCCGGGGCATGCCGACCGATCCGCGCTCGACCGGATTCGTGCACCACCTCGACGAGTCCGCACTCGGCGACGTCGTCGTGACCGAAGACCAGATCCGCACCCGCATCGCCGAGCTGGGCAAGCAGATCAGCGCCGACTACTTCGACCGCCCGCCGCTGCTGGTGTGCGTGCTCAAGGGCGCGTTCGTGTTCCTGGCCGACCTCGCCCGGGCCATCCGCCTGCCGCTCGAGATCGACTTCATGGCCGTCTCGTCCTACGGCGCCTCGACCCGGTCGTCGGGCGTGGTGCGCATCGTCAAGGACCTCGACATCGACCTGGCCGGCCGCCACGTCATCCTCGTCGAGGACATCGTCGACTCGGGCCTCACCCTCACCTACCTGCGCCGCAACCTGGCCGCCCGGCAGCCGGCCAGCCTCGAGGTGTGCGCCCTGTTCGTGCGCCAGGGCAACCAGAAGACGCACGAGGACCTGCGCTACGTCGGCTTCGAGATCCCGCCCGCGTTCGTGCTGGGGTACGGGCTCGACGTGGCCGAGCGCTACCGGAACCTTCCCTACGTCTGCGAGTACCGGGGCGAGGACCGGTAGCCTGGCTCGCACCGTGAAACGCTTTCCCCGCGCTGCGCTGCTCTACCTGCTCGTCGGGGCCGCCGTCCTCTTCGTGGGCCTGCGGTTCTCGAGCCGGGCACCCGAGCGGCAGGACATCGACCTCTCCGAGTTCCGCCAGGCCATCGAGGACGGCGAGGTCGCCACCGCCGAGATCCGCGATCGCGACAACGAGGTGGTCGGCAAGCTCAGCGACGACACCGAGTACCGGGTGGCCTTCCCGGCCGAGTTCGCGGACGAGCTGGTCGACGAGCTGGACGGCGCGGACCCGCCGGTCGAGGTGACCACCGACCCCCAGTCCGACTCGGTGTGGACCGGGCTGCTGTTCAGCCTGCTGCCCATCCTGCTGCTGGTCGGCGCCTTCCTGCTGATCATGAACGTGATGCAGGGGGGTGGAAAGGGCGTCATGCAGTTCGGCAAGTCCCGGGCCAAGCAGGTGTCCAAGGACGACCCGACCGTCACGTTCTCGGACGTGGCGGGGTGCGACGAGGCGGTCGAGGAGCTGCAGGAGATCAAGGAGTTCCTGCAGGACCCGGCCCGCTTCCAGGCGATCGGCGCGCGGATCCCCAAGGGCGTGCTGCTCTACGGCCCGCCGGGCACGGGCAAGACGCTGCTGGCCCGGGCCGTGGCGGGCGAGGCCGGGGTGCCGTTCTTCCCCATCTCCGGCTCCGACTTCGTCGAGATGTTCGTCGGCGTCGGCGCCAGCCGGGTGCGCGACCTGTTCGAGAAGGCCAAGCAGGCTGCGCCGGCCATCGTCTTCGTCGACGAGATCGACGCCGTCGGCCGCCACCGGGGCGCCGGCATGGGCGGCGGCCACGACGAGCGAGAGCAGACCCTCAACCAGCTGCTGGTCGAGATGGACGGGTTCGACGCCCGCACCGGGGTCATCCTCATCGCCGCCACCAACCGGCCCGACATCCTCGACCCCGCCCTGCTGCGGCCGGGCCGCTTCGACCGGCAGATCGTGGTCGACCAGCCCGACCTCGAGGGCCGCAAGGCCATCCTCGACGTGCACGCCAAGGGCAAGCCCCTGGCCGCGGACGTGCGGCTCGACGTGCTGGCCCGCCGCACGCCCGGCTTCACCGGCGCCGACCTGGCCAACCTGATGAACGAGGCCGCCCTGCTGACCGCCCGGCGCAACGGCAGCGACATCACCATGGCCGCCATGGAGAGCGCCATCGACCGCGTGCTGGCCGGCCCCGAGCGCAAGACCCGGGTCATGTCCGACCGCGAGAAGCGCACCATCGCCTACCACGAGGGCGGCCACACCCTCGTCGGCCACGTGCTCGAGGGCACCGACCCCATCCACAAGGTGTCGATCGTGTCGCGGGGCCGGGCGCTCGGGTGGACGCTGGCCCTGCCCACCGAGGACAAGTACCTGAAGACCCGCGGCGAGCTGGTCGACACCATGACCATGCTGCTCGGCGGCCGCACCGCCGAGGAGCTGGTGTTCGGCGACATCACCACCGGCGCCAGCGATGACATCGAGCGCTGCACCGAGATCGCCCGGGCCATGGTGACGACCTACGGCATGAGCGACCGCCTCGGCCCCCAGCAGCTGGGCACCAAGTCGGGCGAGGTCTTCCTGGGCAAGGACTACGGGCACGAGGCCACCTACTCCGACGAGATCGCCGGGCTGATCGACGACGAGGTCCGCCACCTGATCGACCACGCCCACGACCGGGCCCGCTTCATCCTCACCACCCACCGGGTCACGCTCGACCGTCTGGCCGCATCGCTGATCGAGAAGGAGACGCTCGACGACGGTGACCTGGCCGAGGTGTTCGGCGACATCGACAAGGGCGCCGGCATCGAGGTGTCGCTCGACGAGCTCGCCAGCCTGCCGCCGCTGCGGTCGCTGCGCCGCCGCGCCGTGCCGGTCGACGCGCCCGTGGCCGAGGCGACCGGGCACGCCGAGGCCCGGCGCCCGCCGGCGCCGGCGGCCGAGCCCGTCTGGCGCAGGGTGCTGCGCTGGCGTGGCCTGCGGGCCCGCGCGCCCCGCCCGTCGGGCACCTGAGGCAAGGCCGCATGGTCGACGAGTGGCCGAGCCGGGACTTCCCGCCGATCGACACGCCCATGGACCTCGACCGCATCGCCAAGGCGGTGCGCGAGATCCTCGAGGCCATCGGTGAGGACGCCGACCGCGACGGCCTGCGCGACACGCCCCAGCGGGTGGCCCGCATGTACGCCGAGGTCTGCTCGGGGCTGCACGAGCAGGCCGACACGCACCTCGCCGTCACCTTCGAGGCCGGCCACGACGAGATGGTGATGGTGCGTGACATCTCGGTGCAGTCGGTGTGCGAGCACCACCTCGTGCCCTTCATCGGCAACGCCCACGTGGCGTACATTCCCGGCGAGGACGGGCGCATCACCGGGCTGTCCAAGCTGGCCCGGCTGGTCGACGCCTTTGCCCGGCGGCCGCAGGTGCAGGAGCGGCTGACCGCCCAGATCGCCGACGAGATCGACCGCACTCTGATCCCCCGGGGCGTGATGGTGGTGGTCGAGGCCGAGCACCTGTGCATGACCATGCGCGGGGTGCGCAAGCCCGGGTCGACGACGGTCACGTCGGCCGTGCGGGGGTTGTTCCGCACCAGCGTGGCCACCCGGGAAGAGGCCATGCGGTTCATCGTCGGCCAACGCTGACCGATCTCACCACCCTCCGCGACCATCCGGCCCCGCTGAGCACCGCAAGCGTCCGGTGGCCGGGGCCTAGGATGAGCGGCCGTGCAGTTCGGCCGTCCTCGGATCATGGGTGTCGTCAACGTGACCCCTGATTCGTTCTCCGACGGGGGCCGCTTCCTCGACCATCCGGCCGCGATCGCCCACGCCCACGCCCTGGTCGCGCAGGGCGCCGACTGGGTCGACGTGGGGGGCGAGTCGACCCGACCCCGGGCCGAGCCCGTGCCCGTCGACGAGGAGCTGCGCCGGGTCGTGCCCGTGGTCGAGGCCCTGGCCGCGGACGGCGTCGCCGTGTCGATCGACACCCGCAAGGCCGAGGTGGCCCGGGCGGCCGTCGCCGCCGGCGCCCGCCTGGTCAACGACGTCTCGTCCTCGCTCGCCGGAGTGGCCGCCGAGACGGGCGCCGGGTTCGTGGCCATGCACATGCTGGGCGACCCTCGCACCATGCAGGACGACCCTGCCTACGCCGACGTGGTGCTGGACGTGCGCGACTACCTGGTCGACCGGGCCGACGCCGCCCGTGCCGCCGGCGTGGCCGACGTGTGGATCGACCCGGGCATCGGCTTCGGCAAGACGCTCGACCACAACCTCGAACTGCTGGCCAACCTGGACGTGCTGGTGGCCACCGGCTACCCGGTGCTGGTGGCGACGAGCCGCAAGACGATGCTGGGCACCCTGGCCGCCCGGGCCGACCCCGGCGGGGCCGTGCCGCCCCCCGCCGACCGGCTGGAGGGCTCGGTGGCGACGGCGGTGTGGGCGCTGCTGCTGGGCGCGGCGATGGTGCGGGCCCACGACGTGCCGGCGACCGTGCAGGCCTTCGAGGCCGTGAGCTACACGAGGGAGACCTGAGACGTGGCAGCGATGAAGGGCAAGTGGGCCCAGGGCATCACCCCCCGCAACTTCGTGTGGGTGCTCAAGGACCGCTTGGCGGTCTGCGAGCGACCGGGCGGGTACGGCCCCAACCACCGCCGCGTCCGCCGGCAGGAGGAGATCATCTGGATCCGTGAACAGGGCTTCACCCACGTGATCTCGCTGATCGCCGCCGCCCACAACCTGCACAACTACGACGAGGCAGGCGTCGCCTGGCTCCACCGCCCCCAGGGCCCGCACGACGACCCGGTGGTCTTCCAGAAGAAGCTCTACCTCGAGCTGCGCGAGCTGCTGGGCCAGGGCGAGAAGCTGCTCATGCACCAGGAGGAGGTGGGCGACCGCATCTGCGGCCTGGTCGCCGGCTACCTGCTGTGGGCCGGCCTGGTGCCCTACGGCCCGCAGGCCATCTCGGTCACCGAGCGGCTGACGGGCCGCCAGCTCGGCCCGCTGGGGCGGGGCCTGGTGGCCGCCGCCGCCGACCTGGGCGAGTGAGCGCCACCGACCGCATCGAGCTGCGGGGCCTGCGCGCCATGGGCCGTGTCGGCGTGCTCGACCACGAGCGGGCGCACGATCAGCCCCTGGAGCTCGACCTCGACCTGGTGGTCGATCTGGCCGCCGCGGGCGAGAGCGACGACCTGGACGACACGGTCGATTACGGGGCCGTCTGCGACGGCGTGGTGGCCACGGTGGGCGAGCGCCATGTCGCATTGCTGGAGGCGCTGGCCACCCGGGTGGCCGACGCCGTGCTGGCGCTCGACGGGCGCATCGCCGCGGTCGAGGTGGCGGTGCGCAAGCTGCGGCCACCCGTGCCCCACGACCTCGCCACCTCGGGCGTGCGGATCGAGCGGGCCAGGGCGTGAGCCGATGAGCGTGCGGGCGTTCCTGGGCCTGGGGTCGAACCTGGGCGACCGGCTGGGGTTCCTGCGCGACGCGGTGGCCACCCTGCGCGAGGTGGGGTTGGTGGGCGTGTCGCCGGTGTACGAGACCCGTCCGGTCGGTGGCCCGGCGGGGCAGGGCCCCTACCTGAACCTGGTGGTCGAGCTGCGCACGGACCGCACGCCACACGAGCTGCTGGGGGTGTGCCGCCGGTTGGAGGCGGCCGCCGGGAGGGTGCGCGACGAGCGCTGGGGGCCCCGCACGCTCGACGTCGACGTGCTGTGGGTCGACGGCGCGACGGTCGACGACCCCGACCTGGTTGTGCCGCATCCCCGCATGTGGGAGCGGCGCGTCGTGGTCGCCCCCCTGCACGACCTGGCGCCGGACGTCGCCGACGCGGCGGCGCTGGCCGCCTCGCTCGGCCCGGTCGAGCGGCTCGGCCCGCTCGACGAGCTGTGAGCGGCCCCGCCCGGGCGCCCGGCGGGCGCGGCCCCCGGCCGCGGCGCGTCCGCATCGTCGGGCCGGGCCGGGCGGGCACCGCACTGGCCCTGGCCCTCACCAACGCCGGCTGGGACGTGGGGCCGATGCTCGGCCGCGGCGACGACCTCGCCGGCGCCGCGCACGGCGTCGACCTGCTGGTGCTGGCCACTCCGGACGACCAGATCCGGGCCGTGGCCCGCTCGATCGAGCCGGACGAGACCACGGTGGTGGCCCACCTGGCGGGGGCCCGGGGGCTCGAGGTGCTGGCGCCGCACGTGCGGCGCGCGGCCGTGCACCCGCTGGTGGCGCTGCCCACGCCTGAGCTGGGTGCCCGGCGCCTGGTCGGCGGCTGGTTCGCGGTGGCCGGCGACCCCGTCGCCGGCGAGGTGGTGCGGGCGCTGCGCGGCCGGTCGTTCACGGTCGACGACGGCGACCGCGCCACCTACCACGCGGCGGCGGTCATCGCCTCGAACCACCTGGTGGCGCTGATGGGCCAGGTCGAGCGGCTGGCCGCGGCGGTGGGCGTGCCCGCGCAGGCGTACCTCGACCTGGCGACCGACACGCTGGCCAACGTGGCCGAGCTGGGGGCCGCGGCGGCGCTGACGGGCCCCGCCGCCCGGGGCGACGAGGCCACCATCCGGCGGCACCTGCGTGCGCTGCCCGCAGAGGAGCGGCGTGCCTACCGGGGCATGGCCGACGCCGCCCGCCGGCTGGCCGCCGACCGCCGCCGAGGGCGGGAGCGGAGTGACACGTGAAATCCATCGCCACCATCGCCGAGCTGCGGGCGACGCTCGACGGCGAGCGGGCCGCGGGCCGCAGCGTCGGCTTCGTCCCCACCATGGGCTACCTGCACGACGGCCACGCCTCGCTCATGCGGGCCGCCCGGGCCGACACCGAGGTGGTGGTGGCCTCGATCTTCGTCAACCCGCTCCAGTTCGGTGCCGGCGAGGACCTCGACGCCTATCCCCGTGACCTCGACCGGGACACCGAGCTGGCGTCGGGCGCCGGCGTCGACCTGCTGTTCACGCCCGGCGTGGAGGAGATGTACCCGGGGCCCGTGCTCACCACGGTGTCGGTGGCGCAGGTGGCGGAGGGCCTGGAGGGCGCCAGCCGGCCGACCCACTTCGCCGGGGTGGCGACGGTGGTCGCCAAGCTGTTCTCGATCGTCGGGCCCTGCCGGGCCTACTTCGGCGCCAAGGACTTCCAGCAGATCGCGGTGGTCCGGCGCATGACCGAGGACCTCTCGCTGCCCGTCGAGGTGGTGGCCTGCCCCACCCGGCGCGAGCCCGACGGCCTGGCCATGTCGTCCCGCAACGTGTACCTGACGGCCGACGAGCGGGCCGCGGCACCGGTCGTCTACACGGCGCTGCGCAGCGGGGCGGCGGCCATCGCCGCGGGCGAGCGGGACCCGGCCGCGGTGCGGGCGCTGATGGCCCAGATCATCGAGGCCGAGCCGCTGGCGCAACTGGACTACGCCGAGGTGGTCGATGCAGACTCTTTCACCGTCCCGGAGCCGCTCGCCGGGAATCTGCGGCTGCTCGCAGCCGTTCGGTTCGGGAGAGCAAGGCTCATCGACAACGTGGGGGTGACCGTCTGACGGCACCCACCCAAGGAGGGCTCCGCGCCGTGCGTCGCCGCATGCTGAAGTCCAAGATCCACCGTGCCGTCGTCACCGACGCCAACCTGCACTACGTGGGATCCGTCACCATCGATCCCGACCTGCTCGACGCCGCCGACATCCTCGAGCACGAGCAGGTGGCGATCGTCGACATCGACAACGGCGCCCGCCTCGAGACCTATGCCATCGCCGGCGTGCGGGGCTCGGGCGACATGTGCCTCAACGGGGCCGCCGCCCGCCTGGTGCAGCCCGGCGACCGCATCATCGTCATCTCCTACGCCGAGTACGACGACGCCGAGCTGCGCGGCCACGAGCCGCGCATCGTCCACGTCGACACGGCCAACCGCCAGGTCGACCCCGTGACGGCCGACCTGCTCGCCGCCGGCCACCGCGGCCCCGCGCCCCACCGCTACGCCGAGGTGCCGGCCAACTGACCGTACCCGAGCGGGCGGACGGCCCGGAGCTCGACCTGCTCGTCCTGGGGTCGGGGGTCGCCGGGCTGTCGGCCGCCGTACGGGCGGCCTACGTGCACGGCTTGCGGGTCGGCGTGCTCACCAAGGCCGAGCTGGCCCAGGCGACCACCCGCTGGGCCCAGGGCGGCGTGGCGGCCGTGCTGGGCGGCGACCCCGACTCGACCGACCTGCACCTGGCCGACACGCTGGCGGCCGGCGCCGGCCTGTGCGACCAGGACGCCGTGCGGGTGCTGGTCGACGAGGGCCCGGCCCGGGTCAACGAGCTGATCGCACTG
>DASSCS010000171.1:0-94794 GCA_035697515.1 Acidimicrobiales bacterium | reverse complement strand
CGGGGCCGCCTCGCCCGACCACCTCCGGCGCCAGCCGGCCGCGTCGGCGGCGGTGGTCGACGGGACCGCCGTCGAGGGCCCGCTCGGCCCGGCCCCCGGCCACGCGGGGGCCGTGCGCCTGCGGTCGACCTACACCCGGCCGTACCTGCTGCACGCCTCGATCGGCCCGTCGGTGGCGGTCGCCCGGTTCGAGGACGGGCGCCTGGAGGTGTGGAGCCACAGCCAGGGCGTCGAGCTGCTGCGCCTGGCCCTGGCCGAGGTGCTGCGCCTCGACGCCGCCGACGTCACGGTGACGCATGTGCCCGGCGCGGGCTGCTACGGCCACAACGGCGCCGACGACGCGGCGCTCGACGCCGCGCTGGTGGCGATGGCCGACCCGGGCCGGCCCGTGTCGCTGATGTGGTCGCGGGCCGACGAGCACGCCTGGGAGCCCGCCGCGCCCGCCATGGCCGTGACCCTGGAAGCGAGCGTCGACGAGGGCGGCGCCATCCGTTCGTGGCAGCACGACGTGCACTCGTACTCGCACGTCGGCCGGCCCCGCCCCACCGGCGACGGCGGCTCGTGGCTGCTGGCGAGCTGGGACCTCGACTCGCCCTGGGACCGCCCTTCCCCGCAACCCGGCCGCGGGTTCCACGCGGCCGGGTACCGCAACGCGGACCCGCTCTACCGGGTCGGAGACAAGCGGGTGGCCGAGCACTTCGTGGCAGCCTCGCCGCTGCGCACCTCGTCGACCCGCAGCCTGGGCGCCTTCGCCAATGTGTTCGCGCTCGAGTCGTTCGTCGACGAGCTGGCTGCGGCGGCCGGCCGCGACCCGGTGGCGTTCCGCCTCGACCACCTCGGCGACCCCCGGGCCCGGGCGGTGATCGAGGCGGTGGTCGACCTGGCCGGTGGCCTGGAGGCGCCGGGCGGCGTCGATGCCCCGGGGCGGGGGCTGGCGTTCGCCCGCTACGAGAACGTCAAGGCGTACGCGGCGGTGATCGCCGAGCTGACCGTCGACGCCCGCACTGGCCTGGTGGTCGTCGAGCGGGGATGGATCGCGGCCGACGCCGGCGAGGTGATCGACCCCGACGGGCTGGTGAACCAGCTGGAGGGCGGGTTCGTGCAGGCGGCCAGCTGGACGCTGAAGGAGCAGGTCGAGCCGGCCGAGGGCGGTCCCGGCGGCGGCCGGCCCGCCGACTGGGACGGCTACCCGATCCTGCGCTTCGGCGAGTCGCCCGAGCTGACAACCCGGCTGCTCGACCGACCCGCGGGCCGACCCCTCGGCGCGGGCGAGGCCACGACCGGGCCCACCGCGGCGGCCATCGCCAACGCCGTGCACCAGGCCACCGGCGCCCGCATCCGCGACCTGCCGTTGCGGCCGGCCCGGGTGCGGGCGGCGCTGGCGGCCCTCCTCTGATCGCGGCGGGCGGCACGGGCCGCCTGTGCGGTGGGCGGCTGCCGGGGAAATGCGTCGGCGGGCTCGCAGTTGGGCCACCATCATCGGGAGATCGCGTCCTCGGTCAGCGTCAGCGACGACCCCGCAGCTGTCCTCGCCCGCGCCGGCGAGGCCCTCGCAGCCAGGCCGGTGGACGCCAACCTGGTCCTCACCCTGCTCCATACGAGGGTCGCCGAGCCCGAGCCGGGCCGGTACTGGGTGGTGGCCGAGGAGGCCGAGGTGGTCGGGGTGGTGTTCCAGTCCCCGGTGACCTTCTTCGCCACGCTGACGCCGCTGCCGCCGGAGGCGGTGGTCGCTGTCGTCGACGTCATCGCCGATGCCGGCGTCGACCTGCCGGGCGTGATCGGCGACGCTGCGACGGCGGCGAGCGTCGCGGGCCAGTGGACCGAGCGGCGCAGGTCGGCGGCGGAGCCCGCCATGGGCCAGCGCATCTACGAGGTCGAGCTGGTCGATCCGCCGGCAGGCGTGCCGGGTCAGCTGCGGCCGGCCGTCCCGAGCGACCGTGACCTGCTCGTCGACTGGCTGCGGCGCTTCCAGGACGACGTGGGCGAGGCGGGCCCCGCCGCCGCCGAAGCGCTGGTCGATCGCCGGCTGCCCGCGGGCCACTTCTGGGTCTGGGACGACGGGGGGCCGGCGTCGATGGCCGCCGTCACCGACCCCGTCGCCGGCGTGGCCCGCATCGGGGCGGTCTACACCCCCGACGACCGCCGCCGGCACGGCTACGCCGGCGCGTGCGTGGCCGCGGTGTCGGCCGGGGTGCTTGCCGCCGGACGCCGCTACATCCTCTACACCGACCTGGGCAACCCGACCTCCAACTCGGTGTACCGCCGCATCGGCTACCGCGCGGTCGCCGAGTGCCTGCGCTACCGCTTCACGTAGCGCCCTCACCCCGCCCGTGGTCACACCGCCTGGATGAGCCGGCCGGGCGCGAGCCTGGCAAGATGGCGTCACGATTCCGCCTTCGGAGGTGCGAGATGGACGGTCGACGTGCACGGCTCATCGATGCCCGGCGCGACAGGGTGCCGGCCATCCCGAGGGCGCCGCAGGCGCCGGTACTGGCCGGGGGCGAGCGCCTGCGGGTCGGCTGGGCCCTGGCGCTCGGCATCGGCTGGCCGCTGACCTTCATGGCCGGCGCGGCGCTCGAGCCCGTCCCCGCAGACCCGCAGGCGCCGGTACCGCTCGTGGTCGCGCTCGCGTCGCTGGTGTTCCTGGCGGCGCTGGCCGGCACCGTCCTGGCGGCGGCGGTCCGGCACCCGGTGGCCGCGCCCGCGGGCGCGGTGGCCGGCATCGTCTCCCTGGTGTTCTCCGTGGCCTGCCCGGTGTCGGGCCACCATGCGCTCGGCCTGTGGTGGCTGGCCCAGATGGGCGTCACGACGGCGATGCTCGCCGTCTGCATCGCCGCCCTCGGCCGCCGTGCCCGCACGAGCGGGTGACGGAGCCTGCTCGGAGGGGCCGGTGCGTGCCGCGTCCTGACGCGATCCTCACGCGGTACGCCTCGAGACTCACGGCGGCCTGACGCGGCGCTGCGGTCGACTGAGGGTGTCGAAGACGCGACCCCTCGGAGGACGACGTGGCGGCGGTGCAGGACACTGCGGTCGAGACACCAGGTGCACCCGCGGACGGCGGGCCGAGCGGCGCGCCCGCGCCGCTGGCGCCGACCCCTGCGCCCGGGCCGGTGGGTGCCCCGACGGCGCCGCCCGACGGCCTCGCCTACCGGGCGAAGCGGCGCTTCCTCGGTGACCCGCTGCACAGCGACGAGCTGGAGCACCAGCGCCTGGGCAAGCCCACCGCGCTGGCCGTGTTCGCGTCCGACAACCTCTCGTCGAGCGCGTACGCCACCGAGGAGATCCTCCACGTCCTGATCCCGCTCGTCGGCATCGCCGCCTTCTCGTTGGTGGTGCCGGTCACGGTGGCGATGCTGGTGGTGCTCGGCTTCCTGATCCTGTCCTACCGCGAGACCATCAAGGAGTACCCGTCCGCCGGCGGCGCCTACCTCGTCACCCGCGACAACTTCGGCATCGTGGCCGCCCAGGTGGCGGGCGCCTCGCTGCTCACCGACTACATCCTCACCGTGGCCGTGTCGGCCTCGGCCGGCACCGCGGCGCTGGTGTCGGCGTTCGGCGCCCTCGAACGGTTCCGGGTACCCATCGCCATCGGGTTCATCGCCCTCATCGCCTTCGGGAACCTGCGGGGCGTCAAGGAGTCGGGCCGGGTGTTCGCCGTGCCCACCTACTTCTTCATGCTCAACATGCTCGTGCTGCTGGGGCTCGGGCTGTGGAAGTACCTGGCCGGCGACCTGACGGTGATGGGGACCGAGGTCGAGGGCCACATCGCCTGGGGCTCGCCGTCGGACGCGCTGTTCTACGGCGCCGGGATCTTCGGCGTGCTCCATGCCTTCGCCTCGGGGGGCGCTGCGGTCACCGGGGTCGAGGCCATCTCCAACGGGGTACCCGCGTTCCGCGAGCCCGCCTGGCGCAACGCCCGCCAGACGCTGGTGCTCATGGGCACCGGGCTGGGCGTGATGTTCCTCGGGCTGTCGATGCTGGCCGGGGCCATCAGGATCGCCCCGTTCGAGCAGGGCACGCCCACCGTCATCGCCCAGGTGGGCGAGGCCGTCTACGGCGGTGGTGTGGTCGGCGACGTCTTGTTCTACGCCCTGCAGGCCGGCACCATGCTCATCCTGGTGATGGCGGCCAACACCGGGTTCGCCGACTTCCCCCGGCTGGCCAGCTTCCAGGCCGGCGACAGCTTCCTTCCCCGGCAGATGACCAAGCGGGGCCACCGGCTGGTCTACTCCAACGGCATCATCACGCTGGCCTTGGCGGCCATGGCGCTGGTGGTGGCCACCCAGGCCGTGGTGACCCGGCTGATCCCGCTGTACGCCATCGGCGTGTTCACCGGGTTCACCCTCAGCCAGGCGGGCATGACGCGGCACCACATTCGCCGGCGCGAGCCCGGCTGGCAGCGGGGCCTGGTGATCAACAGCCTGGGCGCCGGCCTGTCGTTCGTGGTGACGGTCATCATCGCCGTCACCAAGTTCGCCGACGGCGCCTGGATGATCCTGATCGTGCTGCCGGTCATGGTGTGGCTGCTGCTGCGGCTCAACGGCCAGTACGAGCGGGAGGCCGAGGAGCTCGAGCGGGACGTGCCGGCCGCCGTCGTCGCGCCGGTGCTGCGGCGCCACGTCGTGCTGGTGTTCGTCGACCGGCTCGACATGGCCGCGGCGCGGGCCATCCAGTACGGCCGCACCCACCAGGGGGCCGAGCTGCGGGCGGTGCACTTCGCGGTCGACGACCAGGTGGCCGCCGAGCTGGCGGCGGAGTGGCAGCGACTCGGGCTGTCCCGGGTGCCGCTGGAGGTCGTCGAATGCTCGGACAGGAGGCTGACCCGGGCGGCCGTCGGCACCGTCGCGGCCGAGCTGGCCGACGGCGAGACCGAGGTGTCGGTGCTGCTGCCCGACCGCAAGTTCCGGGGCATCTGGCACCGGGTGCTGCACGACCGCACGGCCGACTCGATCGAGCGTGCGGTCTCGCAGCTGCCGCATGCCAACGTGACGGCGGTGCCGTTCCACCTGGGCTCGAGGCACCAACTCGACACCGCGGTCGACCGCCGGGCCATCAGGGCCGCGGTGGGCGTCCCTGCCTGGCAGGCCGGCGACGACGAGGCCCATGTGCGACCGCCGGCCGGCACGCTGGTGCCGATCGCAGAGGCCCGCTGGCGTGACAACGTCACGGTGCGGGGCCGGGTGCGCTCGATGCGCGTCGCGCCCCAGCACGACTCTCCGACCCTCGAGCTGGTGCTGCAGGACGGCCCCGGGTCGCTGTCGGTGGTGTTCCTGGGGCGGCGCTCCCTGGCCGGCATCGGCATCGGCACGCGCCTCGAGGCGTCGGGGACCGTCGGTCTGCACAAGGCCCGTCTCGCGATCCTCAACCCCCGGTATCGCATCCTCCGCTGACCGGCGATGATGGGCCGATGAGCCGCAGCCGGAGCCGCCGCGGTGCGCGCCGCCGCGCCGGCCCGCCGATGGCGTCGGGCCGGCGCACGAGCGGGTGGGTGGTGGCGGTGCTCGGGCCCGCGGGGCTGACGGCGGTGCTGCTGCCGCTGCGCGACCACGTCGCCCTGTCGTCGGTGCTGCTGCTCTTCCTGGTCGCGGTTCTGGCCGCGGCCTCGATCGGCGGCCTCGGCCCGTCGCTCACGGCCGCGGTGTTGGGGTTCGTGCTCGCCAACTGGTTCTTCACCCCGCCGCTGCACACGTGGAAGGTCGAGGACCTCGACAACCTGCTGGCCCTCGGCATGCTGTTGGCGGTGGGCGGCGTGGTGTCGTGGTACGGCTCGACCGTGAGCCACCGGTCGGCCGAGGTGGCCCGGGCCCGGGCCGGCACCGAGCTGCGCAACGCGCTGCTGGCCGCGGTGTCGCACGACCTGCGCACGCCGCTCGCCTCGATCAAGGCGTCGGTCACCAGCCTGCTGGCCGACGACGTCGACTGGCCGCCCGAGGTGGCCCGCCAGTTCTGCACCACCATCGACCACGAGGCCGACCGGCTGGCCTACCTGGTCGCCAACCTGCTCGACATGAGCCGCCTGTCCACGGGTGCCGTGCCGGTGCGGCGGGTGCAGGTGGGCGTCGACGAGCTGGTGCTCACCGCGGTGACCAGCCTGGGCGACCGGGCCGACGCCGCCCGCCTCGAGATCGACGTCGACGAGGGGCTGCCCGGCGTGGAGACCGACCCCAGCCTGGCCGAGCGGGCCATCGCCAACCTCGTCGACAACGCCCTGGCCTGGTCGCCGGCCGGGTGCCGGGTGCGCATCGAGGCGCAGCCCGCCGGGGCCGACGTCGAGCTGCGGGTGGTCGACCACGGGCCGGGCATCCCGCCCGCCGAGCGCGAGCGCGTGTTTCTGCCCTTCCAGCGCCTCGGCGATCGCTCCAACGGCCCCGGCGTGGGCCTCGGCCTCGCCGTGGCCCGGGGCCTGCTGACCGCGGTCGGCGGCCGGCTGACCGTGGACGACACCCCCGGCGGCGGCACCACCATGGTGGTCTCACTGCCGCGCCACCACGAGCGGGCCGGCTGAGGGGACGCGCGGATGAGCCGGGTGCTGGTGGTCGAGGACGAGCCCCAGATGCGGCGCGCCCTCACGACCAACCTGCGGGCCCGGGGCTACGAGGTCGACGAGGCCACGTCGGGCGAGCAGGCGTTGGAGCTGGCGGCACGGCGGCACCCCGACGCGGTGGTGCTCGACCTGGGCCTGCCCGGCATCGACGGCATCGACGTCGTGCACGGGCTGCGGGGCTGGACCACCGTGCCGATCCTGGTGCTGTCGGCCCGTGAGGACGAGGCCTCGAAGGTCGAGGCACTCGACGTGGGCGCCGACGACTACGTCACGAAGCCCTTCGGCATGGACGAGCTGCTGGCCCGGCTGCGGGCCGCACTGCGGCGGGGCACGCCGGCGGGCGAGGAGCCGATGGTGAGCACCGACGACTTCGTGGTCGACCTGGCGGCCAAGCGGGTGACGCGGGGCACGCATCCGGTGCACCTCACACCCACCGAGTGGCAGGTCGTCGAGGTGCTGGTGCGCAACCCGGGCAAGCTGGTCAGCCAGCGGCAGCTGCTGGCCGACGTGTGGGGCCCCCAGTACCGCACCGAGACCAACTACCTGCGGCTGTACCTGGCGCAGATCCGCCGCAAGCTCGAGCCCGAGCCGAGCCGGCCCCGCTACTTCCTCACCGAGCCGGGCATGGGCTACCGCTTCCAGCCCTGAGCCCGGCCGGTCGCCGGATCGTGATCGAACCGGCACAGGAACCAAACCGCACCGGCCACAGCGCGTCGTAGTGTGGGCCGGGAGCAGGGACAGCCTGTCGCGCCGGACCGTCCGACGGGACCGGTGGGACGGGAGCCGGGGAGGCAACGGTCGTGTCAGAGGGAGAGGCGGTGCTACCGGGAGATCTCGAGGACGTCGTCGAGATCGGTCCCACCGTGGCGCACTCGGCCCGCATGTACGACTACCTGCTGGGCGGATCGACCAACTTCGAGGTCGACCGCGTCGCGGTCGACCGGGCGACGGCCGCAGTGGGCGGCATCGACAACGCCCGGGCCGCAGCGCGGGCCAACCGGGCGTTCCTGGCCCGGGCGGTGCGCTACCTGGCGGGCGAGGCCGGTGTGCGGCAGTTCCTCGACATCGGCACCGGCATCCCCGGCAGCGACGGCTGGCACGCCGACCCCCAGCAGATCGCCGCCGACGCGCGGGTGGTCTACGTCGACAATGACCCCATCGTGCTCGCCCACGCGCACACGCTCCTGACCAGCACGCCCGAGGGGGCCGCCGCCTACATCGACGGCGACCTGCGCGATCCGGAGACCATCCTGGGCGGGGCCAAGGAGACGCTCGACCTGTCACGGCCGGTGGCCGTGGTCCTGGGCATGGTGCTCCACCTGGTGCCCGACCGTGACGATCCGCACGGCGTGGTGGCCCGGCTGGTCGACGCCCTGCCGTCGGGCAGCTACCTGGCGGTCTCCCACGTCACCTCCGAGGTCCTCCCGCGTGAGGTCGGCGAGCTGGCCGGCCACCTCGGGCGGGCGGCCGAAGGCGCGTTCGTGACCCGCGACCTCGGCGAGGTCCGCCGGTTCTTCGACGGGCTGCAGATCATCGAGCCGGGCGTCGTGCCCGTCGAGCACTGGCGCCCCGACGCGGCGGAGGCCCGGCCGCGGTGGCTGTCGTCGGCCTACGGGGGCATCGGCCGCAAGGGCTGAGGTCCCGCTACCGGCGGTCGGGGTCGCCGAACTTCTCGAACTCCCACCACGCCTCGGTGTCGTACGGCGCGTCGCCCCACCACTCCCGGAGGCGGCGGCCGATCGGCCCCTCGTCGCCGTGCGGCGAGGGCCGGTAGTAGACGCGGCGGTCGGCGGTGCCGGCCTCGCCCGCGATCTCCGGCGGGCGGTACTCCTGGGGCACGAAGCCCGAGGGGTCGTTGTGCGGGTAGCGGTAGCCGCCGCCCTCCTTCAGCTTGTTGCGCTGGTAGGGGTGCACGCTGCGCAACGGGCCGGGGACGGCACCGGCCTGGCGGCGGCGCACATCGCCCGAGGCGCGGACCAGGCCGGACATGACCGTGTTCGACTTGGGGGCGGTGGCCAGGTAGATCACGGCATGGGCCAGGTTGAGCCCCGCCTCCGGCAGCCCCACGAACTCGACGGCCCGGGCGGCGGCGTCGGCCACCACCAGGCCCATCGAGTCGGCCATGCCCACGTCCTCGGACGCGAGGATCACCAGCCGGCGGGCGATGTAGCGGGCGTCCTCGCCGGCCTCGAGCATGCGCGCCAGCCAGTACAGGCCGGCGTCGGGGTCCGAGCCCCTGATCGACTTGATGAAGGCGGAGATGATGTCGAAGTGCTCGTCCTCGCCGTAGCGCAGCACGCGTGACTGGCGGGCCCGCTCGACGTGGTCGAGCGCGACCTCCCGGGTCGCGCCCGCGCCGTCCCCGCTGCGCGCGCCGCCCGCCCCGCCCGCGCCCTCCGCCTCGCCGGTGGCAGCGAGGGCCAGCGCCACCTCCAGCGTGGTGAGCGCGGCCCGGGCGTCGCCGCCCGCCAGGTCGACCAGGTGGACCAGCGCGTCGGGCGCGGCGGTGGCGTGCTCGGCGGCGAGGGCGCGCTCGACCACGACCGTGAGCTCGTCGTCGGTGAGCGGCTCGAGCCGGAAGATCGTCGATCGGCTGATGAGCGGGGCGTTGACCTCGAAGAAGGGGTTCTCGGTCGTGGCGCCGATCAGGGTGACGATGCCCGACTCGACCGCCGGCAGCAGCGCGTCCTGCTGAGACTTGTTGAAGCGGTGCACCTCGTCGAGGAAGAAGATGGTGCCGCGGCTCTCGTCGGCCAGCCGGCGGCGGGCGTCCTCGATGACCTCGCGCACGTCCTTGACCCCCGCGGTCACCGCCGAGCGCGACACGAACTCGCGGTCGGTGCGCGAGGCGATGACGCTGGCCAGCGTGGTCTTGCCGGTGCCCGGTGGCCCCCACAGGATGATCGACGACAGGCGGTCCGCCTCGATGAGGGCCCGCAGCGGCGCGCCGGCGGCCAGCAGGTGGGGCTGGCCGACGATGTCGTCGAGGCTGCGGGGCCGCATGCGCGCCGCCAGGGGCGCCTGCGCGGCGAGCCGCTCGGCGAGCGCGGCGTCGAACAGGTCGTCGGGCGGCCCCGATGCGGGCGCCTTGCGTGCCGGCACTCGCGGGAGGCTACCGGTCGGGCAGCCGCGGAGCGGTGCCGGTGACGGTTGCGGGCCTGCCCCGGTCACTACCGAGCGGCTCGGCCTGAGCACGGGACGCCGCCCGGCCTGTAACGTCGCGGCGGCGTGGGCGACCCGCGCCCCTGGCGAAAGGCGACGGTGAGACGGTGGAGCGACGAGACGTGTTGCGGGCAGCGGCGGCCTCCGGGGTGGCCGGGGTCGGGGCCTCGGTGCTGGGCATGCCGGCGGTGGTAGGCGCCAGCCCCGATCACGGTCGCCGGGCCGGGTCGGTGCTGGGCCAGTTGGGGTTGGTGTTCCTCTCCCACGTCAACGACCCGAACAGGACGCCGGTCTTCCCCGGCGACCCCGAGTTCACGCTCACGACGGTGGCGACCGTCCCCGAGGACGGCTTCTACATGCAGTACGTGCAGGAGGCCGAGCACACCGGCAGCCACTGGGGCGCGCCCGCCCACTTCCAGGAGGGCGGCCTGACGGCCGACCAGCTCGACCTCGAGGATCTGTTCCTGCCGGTGGCCAAGATCGACGTGCGTGACAAGGTCGCCGGCAACGACGACTACGCCGTCACCGTCGACGACCTCCGCCGCTACGAGCGTCGCCACGGCCGCATCCCGCGCGGCGCCGCCGTCATCGCCTGGACGGGCTGGGACGCCCGCTGGGGCACGCCCGCCTACGCCAACCTCGACGCCGACGGCGTCATCCACCAGCCCGGGTTCAGCGTCGAGGCCGCCCAGTGGCTGGTCGACAACCGCAAGCTCGACGTGCGCGGCGCCCTCGGCACCGACACGTTCGGGCCAGACCTCGGCATCGACGACACCTTCGCGGTGTCGGTGCTGCTGTACGACCAGCACCGCATCAGCCTCGAGAACCTCACCAACCTCGCGGCGCTGCCCGCCAGGGGCGCCTACGTGCTGGTCGGCGGGCCCATCAACCTGGCGGGCTCGGGCTCGACCGCCAGCATCATCGGCGTCCTGCCCCCGGGGCGCTGAGCCGGGCGCCCCCGGCCGCTGGCGACCGGCGCGGTGGTCAGCGGCTGATCGGCGTGCGCCGAGGTGGTGGTGCGGGCGCGCGGGGTGGCACGTAGGGCAGGCCACCGGCCCAGCGCGGCTGGTCGAATACCACCATGTTCTTGCCCCGGCGCTTGCCCACGTACATGGCGCCGTCGGCCCGGTGCAGCACCTGGTCGGCGGTGAGCGTCGTGTCGCCGAGGCGGGGGCGTGCCACCCCGATGCTCGCGCTGATCGTCACCGTCGCCGTCTCGATGTCGAAGGGCTGGCGCAGGGCCTGCAGGATGCGATGGCTCACGATGTCGGGCGTGTCGCCGGTGCCGTCGAGCACCACCGCGAACTCGTCGCCGCCCAGCCGGGCCACGGTGTCGCTGGTGCGGACGCAGGCCCGCAGCCGGTGGCCCGCGGCCCGGAGCACCCTGTCGCCGGCGCTGTGGCCCAGGTTGTCGTTGACGCGCTTGAGGTCGTCGAGGTCGATGACCACAAGCGCGAACTGCCGGCCGGTCCGGTAGCGCTCGACGGCCTCGTTCAGCCGGTCGCCCAGCAGCGCCCGGTTGGCCAGGCCGGTCAGCGGGTCGTGGTGGGCGCGGTGGGCCAACTCGGCCTGCGCGGCCGAGACACGCTCGAGCAGCGCGGTGTTCTGGATGAGCGTGATCATCTGCCGGACCATGACCACCGTGATGACGATCCAGGCGAGCGTGGCCTCGACCAGGTCGATGTGTGAGCCGACGGCGTTCTGGATGGCGATCACGCCGCCGGTGAGCACGACCAGCCCGTAGGGCAGCAGCAGATGGGCGCGCTCGACGGCGGGGTGGGCGCGCGCGCTCGGCAGGGACGTGCGGTCGACGGCTGTCGTCATGCCGGCCACGCCGATGAGCAGCGGGCCGGCGATGAAGCCGGCGTTGGTGAGCGGCGGTTGCGACTCGGCGCCCACGCTGACCAGGTAGGCGAAGATGCTGTCGGACAGCGAGATGCCGACCAGGCCCGACCCCAGCAACCACAGCTGGGCGCGGAGCTGCTCGGGCACGCGCCGGGTGACGGCCAGCAGCACCACCATGACCACGAGCACCAGGTCGGTGGTGGGGTAGGCGACGGCCACGACGAAAGCGCCGGTGGTGGGCGCCATCGAGCGGACCACCGCGCCCAGCGACGTGGCCCAGGTGAGGATGAACAGCGAGCCGACGACCACGAGGCCGTCGAGGACGAACACGATGCGGCCGTGACGCGAGCCGTCGGCGGCGTAGCGCGACGGCTGCGCCGCCAGCGCGAGCAGGGCAGGCACGGCGAACACCGGCAGGGTGAGGAAGCCGATGTCGGCGACCGACGGCGAGGGCAGGGGCGTGTCGGAGAAGATCTGGTAGTAGGCCCAGAAGGCCATGCCGATGCTCCAGCCGCCCATGCCCAGGGCCATCAGCCGCCGCCACGAGCGCTCCGGGCCGGCGGTGCGGCGCGACGTCCACCAGCAGGCGCCGGTCGCGAACAGGCCGGCACCCAGCTGGGCCGCGTCGTCCACGATGACCGCGGTGTCGTCGGACACCAGGCCGGTGCTGTCGACGATGACGACCACCGCGACCACCGCGAACGTGGCGGCGAGCCAGGCCCGCAGCCGTTTGTTCGTCATCTGCTCCTCGCCATCGGCTCACCCTGCCGGGGACGACGCGATGTGCCCCCCGTTACCAGCGCCCGCGCTCACAGCGTAGTGCTCGGCCCACTCCCTGGCACTGGAAGGGGAGGGTACTTCGTCAGGCGGCACCCTCGCGGTCGGGCGGTGGCGCCGTCCTCACGTCGTCGACGGTGACGTTCACCTCGACCACCCGCAGGCCGAGCATGCGGTTGGTCTTCGCCGCGACGTTGGCCTGCACCTGGCGCGCCACCTCCATGACCACGTGGCCGTACTCGACCATGATCGTCACGCTGATGGCGACCTCTTGGCCCTTGACCTCGGCCTTCACGCCCTGGTCGCCCCGCTTGTTGCCGATGCCGACCCGCTCGCGCACGCTCTCGAGCGCTCGGGCGATGTCGCCGCCCAGGTCGGCGACGCCGGGCACCTCCATGGCCGCGAGCGCAGCCACCTTCTCGACCACTTCGTCAGCGATGCGGATGCGTCCCTTCACCTCGGGCGCCACCTCGTGGGGCGCGGGCTGCGGTGCGGTCGCGGTCTGCTGGCTCCCGGCCGGACGGGCGACGCCGCCGCCGGCCAGCTCGGGCGAGCGGGCCGGTGCGCGGGGCGCGCCGCCGGGCGCGCTGTAGGGCTCGTCGGGGCGGGCCGGGAACGGCGCGGGGCCGTTGGGCGCGGGTCTGCTCTCGGTCGAGAAATCGGTCATCGGTGCCTCCCAGTCACGACCCTCCCATCCTGGCCGAGGTGTCAAGCCTGCCGGCATGCGAGACTGCGGCCGTGCGGGCACTGTGGGACCTTCTGGTCGCCCTGCGGGGGACCGTCGCCATCGCGTGGCGGCGCTCGTCGCGGGCGCGCGTCGCCGCCGTCGCGCTGGCCGCCTCGCTGGCCCTCGGGGGGCACCTCGCGGTCTCCCGGGTCGGAGGCGACACCGAGCCGGGCGTGGCCTCGCCTCCGGGCCGGCCCGAGGCCGCCGGGCCGGAGGGCGGCCCGGCGGGCGGCGGGCCGTTGACCGCCTCCCTGACCGCCGCCGGGGGCGACTCGACGCCGGCGACCGGCGACGCGGCCGACGACGCCGGGGCGAGCGGGCCCGGGGCCGGGACGGCGCGGTCGACGGCGGTGACGGGGGACGGGCCGGTCGGCGCCGGCCGGACCGGCGCGCCGGACGGGGCAGTCTCGACGACGACGGCGCCGGCGGCCTCCACCACAGCGCCACCGACGTCGGCACCGTCCGACCCGGTGGCCACCACGACCGTGCCCGACGCCGGCGGCGGGAGCCCCGGCCTGATCGAGGGGCTGCTCGACCTCCTCGACCTGTGACCGGCCGAGCGGCGGAGCGGTGCGAGCGGGTGCTCGCGCCGGTGCCGTTAGGGTGGCGCGCATGGCCAAACCCCAGGTGACCATCCCCGACGCCCGGCCCCCCAGCGACCTGGAGGTCGACGACATCGTCGTCGGCGACGGGGCCGAGGCCACTGCCGGCGACGACGTCGAGGTGCACTACGTGGGCGTCGCCTGGTCGAACGGCCGGCAGTTCGACGCCTCGTGGGACCGTGGCGACACCTTCGGCTTCCGCCTGGGAGCAGGCCAGGTGATCGCGGGCTGGGACCAGGGCGTGCAGGGCATGAAGGTCGGGGGCCAGCGGCGCCTGACGCTGCCGCCGCACCTGGCCTACGGCTCGCGCGGGGCGGGCGGCGTGATCGGCCCCGACGAGACGCTGGTCTTCGTGGTCGACCTGGTGGGCGTCGGCTGAGCCCCGCCCGCTGACGCGATGGGCCCGCAGCGCCGACGCCGGTGGTCGATCGCCAGCCACGCGGCGACGGCGAGCCAGACCGCCACGAGCGCGGCCGCCAGCCCCGACGCGTAGTCGCGCGGCAACAGCGAGGGATTGTCGGGACTGCGCCCGTAGCCTCGCACCAACGGCCACGACACCAGCGCCAAGACCCCGCTGGCGACGAGCCCGGTCCGCGCCGCGGGCCACAGGTGCGGCGGCACCAGCCGCCGCGCCGCCCGACCGAGCAGCAGCACCGCCGGCAGCAGCAGGAGGTCGTTGACCACGGCCGCACCGACGATCCACCGCCCCAGCTCCGCCGGGTGCACCCGGGCGGCCTCGGTGAACGCCCCACGAGTCCCGAACGCCATGACGGGGAGCCCGACCACCAGGCCGGCGATCAAGCCCCGGCGCGAGGTGGTCTCGGGGGTCGACGGGCCGGTCACGACACCACCAGCCGGCTGACCCACTTGGTCTGCGCCACGCCGGGCCGGGCCGGTCCGACCAGCCGGGCCGGAAAGCCGTGGTCGATGTGCAGCGGCTCGCCGTCGATCTCCAGAGCCAGCAGGGTGTCGGGATCGCGGGCCTGCACGTGGTTGAGCACCGAGGCCCGGTAGAGACCCGAGGGCTGCAGCGACTCGACCGCGACCTCGACGCGGGCGCCGGGATCGACGCCGGCCAGCGCCAGCAGGTCGCGGACCTGGACACCCCGCCAGCGCACCGACTCGCTCCACCCCTCCACGCACGCGATGGGCAGGGTGGCGGCGCGCCCGGGCAGCGCGCGCAGGTCGTCGAGCGTCAGCTCGAGCCGTCGCGCCACCGCGCCGTCGACCACCAGCCGGTAGGCGGGATCACGTGCCACCCCGATCACCCTGGCCGCCGCCGCGGTCTTGTTGACGGGCAGCCCCTGGGGGCCGACGCCGGGCCGGCGCTGACCGAGCACGGCCAGGTCGCCGAGGGGCGCGAAGGTGCCGCCGTGGGCGGCCACCACCAGCGCGCCCGACACCGCGGCCACGCCACCGAGGAACGTCCGCCGGTCGGACCGGGTGGCCCGCACGAGCGTCGGGTCGCCCGGGGCGCGGCGTAGGGCGTCGCGGGTGGCGGCGGCCTTCGCCCCCACGTGCACGGCCAGCGCGCCCATGGTGACCCACGCCGCCCAGTAGTGGGCCCGGGGGAAGAAGAACGTCCACGGGTACCAGCGGGCCACGTTGGCCGTGCCCGATAGGAGCAGGAACAGGCCGCCGCCCACCAGTGGCAGCAGCGCCAGGCGCTCGACGGCGTGCAGGACCGAGCGAGCGGGCGGCCATCGGGGCAGGTGGTGGTGCACCACCCACAGCTTGGCCAGCAGCAGCGGGATGGCGGCCGTGCCGCTGGCGACGTGCAGCCACTGGGTGATGCGGTAGACGCCCGCGGGCCGGGCCGGGTAGGTGAACCAGCCCGGCGGGTCCTGGGCGAGGCTCGACCACAGCCCGGTGAGGAAGCAGAGGCCGAACGTCACCCCGAGGGCGAGGCCCAGCCAGGCGGCCGCCCGCACCTCGTGCAGGTCGCTTTCGTAGCGCCGGCGCAGCGTGGCGGCGGTCGGCCGGCGGCTCACGCCCGGACCGCCCGGGCGAACCAGCGGTCGGCACCCACCGTGGTGCCGCCGGGCTGCAGCCCGGCGCGGGCCGCCAGGTCACCGAAGGCGTCGGCGCTCACCCTGGCCCACGGGAACCACGGCCCCGCCCCGCCGCCCGCCTCGACCCGCACGGTGAGCGCCCGCGTGGGCGTGCCCGGAGGATCGACCTCGGCCACCACCAGCCCGCCCGGGCGCAGCAGCTCGGCCGCCCGGGCCAGCAGCGCGACCGGGTCGCCGCCGATGCCCATGTTGCCGTCGAGCAGCAGCACGGTGCCCCAGCGGCACTCGCCGGGCAGCGGGTCGAACACCGATCGGCGCAGCGCTGGTGCGCGGCGCCGGCCCGCCTCGTCGATGGCGGCGGGGCTGGGGTCGACACCGAGGGCCATGCGCCCCTCGGCGGCGAGCGCGGCCACGATGCGGCCCGGGCCGCAGCCCACGTCGAGCACGGGATCGGGGACCCCGGCGACCAGGGTCCGCTCGAGGTCGTCGGGGTCGGTGCGCCAGCGGTCGACCGCCAGGTCGATGCGCTCGCCGGCGTCGGTCACGAGCACGGTCACGCCGCCGTGCCGGCGACGAGGCCGCGGACGGTGGCGGCGAACCGGGTGGCGGGCGCGCCCAGCGCGACGGCGACGGCGTCGGACCACGAGTCGACGTCGGTGCAGGCGGGCAGCGTGACCGTGCGCAGGCCCAGGGCCGCGAGCCGGGCGTGCTGGCGGGTGCCGGTGTCGGGCCGGCTGGTGGGGACGCCCAGGAACGCGTGGGGGTGGGGCCGGCGTAGGCCAACCGTCCACCAGCCCCCGTCGGTGGCGGGGCCCAGCACCGCGTCGACGCCGGGAGCGGCGAGCGCCGCGATGACGGCGTCGAGGTCGTTGGCCGTCAGCTGCGGCGTGTCCATGCCGATCTGCACCGCGGGTCCGCGCGCGGCCGCCCACGCCGCGGTGAGGCGCCGGTCGAGCCCGCCATCGCCCTGGTCGACGATGTCGACGCCGGGCGGGCACCACGGGCCGGGCCGGCCGTCGAGGGCCAGCACCACCCGGTCGGCGCCCGAGGCGGCGGCGGTGTCGAGCGTGTCGGCCAGGGCCGCAGCGGCGAGGGCCGCGGCCTCGGCGGGCGAGCAGGGCGGGCACAGCCGGGTCTTCACCCGACCGGGCACGGGTTCCTTGGCTACCACGATCACGTCCACGAGTTGGTTCTACGACCGGCCGGCCCCGCCGCCGGCCCGGGACGGGGCTTGTTACCCGGCTCGTAAGACCCGGGCCCCGCGGCGCCCGTCCGCATGTTTCGTGTCCCGTAATCGGCGCTCGGCGACCCGCGGCCTACCCTCGTCATCGTGGTCGAGGCCCCGTCGCGCATCCTCGTCGTCGACGACGACCCCACCGTGTCGGAGGTGGTGGCGCGCTACCTCGAGCGCGACGGCTACGCGGTCGAGACGGTGGCCGACGGGCGCACCGCCCTCGACCGGGCGCTGGCCGAGCCGCCCGACCTGGTGGTGCTCGATCTGATGCTGCCGGGCATCGACGGACTGGAGGTGTGCCGGCGGCTGCGGGCGCTGGCGCCCGTGCCCATTGTCGTCCTCACCGCCCGAGGGCAGGAGAGCGACCGCATCATCGGCCTCGAGCTGGGAGCCGACGACTACGTGGCCAAGCCCTTCTCGACCAAGGAGCTGCTGGCCCGGGTGCGGGCAGTGCTGCGGCGGGCGAAGGGCCCGCTGGCGCCATCCGGCCCCGAGGCGCCCCGCGTGCACGTCGACGGCGACCTGGAGGTCGACGTGGCCGCCCGCCAGGCCCGGCTGGGCGGCGAGGTGGTGGCGCTGACCGCACGCGAGTTCGAGCTGCTGGCCTTCCTGATGCGCCACGCCGGCCAGGCGTTCCGGCGCGACGAAATCCTCGAGGGGGTGTGGGGCTACCGCTTCGGCGACACGTCCACCGTGACGGTCCACGTCCGCCGGCTGCGCGAGAAGATCGAGGCCGACCCCGCCTCACCGGTGCGCATCGCCACCGTGTGGGGCGTCGGCTACCGCTGGGAGGGCACGACGTCCCTGGTGGAGCGGTGAGCCGCGACGGGCCCGGCGTCGACCCGCGGGCGGTGCCGGTGTCGGCCGGCGGGCTGGCCGTGGCCGCGGTCGCCACCTGGTCGGTCGGCCTCCCGCTCGCGGATGCCGCGGTGCTGGTGGCGCTGAGCTTCGGCGTGGCGCTCGCCACCTATGTCGTCGGCCGGGTCGTCCTGGTGCGATCCCGCAACCCCATCGTCGTGGCGCTCATCCCGGTGGTGGCTGTGGCGCTCGGCGCCCTGGCAGCGGCCAACGCCATGTTCGTGTCGCGCCACGACCTCACCGCTCTGGTGGTCGTGGTGGCGGGGGCCGGCACCGCGGGCGTGCTGGGCGGGCTGGCGCTCGGCGCCGAGCTGGAGCGTTCGCGCGCCCGGGTGGCGGCGATGACCGAGCGTGAGCGGGCGCTCGAGCGCAGCCGGCGCGAGCTGGTGGCCTGGGTCAGCCACGACCTGCGCACGCCCATCGCCGGCATCCGGGCCATGGTCGAGGCACTCGACGACGAGGTGGTGGCCGAGCCCGACGACGTACGCCGCTACCACCACCAGCTCGTCGCCGAGGCCGACCGCCTGGCCCGGCTGGTCGACGACCTCTTCGAGCTGTCTCGCATCGAGGCAGACGCGCTGCAGCTCGACCTGGAGCGGGTGCCGCTCGGCGAACTGGTGTCCGACGCCGTCGGCTCGGCGACCGCCGTCGCGCACGCCAAGGGCGTGGTGCTCGACGGGCGGGTCGAGGCTTCCGCGGACGGCGGCGCGGGCCCCGCGGTGTCGGCCTCGGCCCCCGAGCTCAGCCGGGTGGTGCGCAACCTGCTCGAGAACGCCATCCGCCACACGCCCGCGGGCGGCACGGTCGAGGTGACCGTGCGCTACGACGACGGTCAGGGCGAGGTGTCGGTGCGCGACGGCTGCGGCGGGATCCCCGACGACGAGCTCGACCGGGTGTTCGACCTCGCCTACCGGGGCGACGCCGCCAGAACCCCGGCAGGGCCGACCGGCGCGGGCCTGGGGCTCGCCATCGCCCGGGGCCTGGTCGACGCGCACCACGGTGACATCGCGGTGCACAACGAGCTGGGCGGCTGCCGTTTCATCGTGCGCCTGCCGCTGGCCTGAGCTCCGTCACCGGGACCGTAGAGGCCCCGGCGGTGGGGGCGGGGACTGACGACCACGTGTCGCCCAGGGCCCCGGGCCGGAACGGCTCGACGGCGCGGAAGCCCAGCAGCTCGGCGGCGCGCGCGGGGCTGGCGACGATGTGGCGCACGTCGCCGAGCCGTCCGCCCCCGACCACGGTGGGGGAGAGGCCGGTGCCCTCGCACAGCGCACCGGCCAGGTCGAGCACCGTGCGGGGGCGGCCGGACGCCACGTTCAGCGCTCCCGCGACCGGCTCCTCGGCGGTCAGCGCGGCCACGGTGGCGCGGGCGACGTCGGCGACGTGGACGAAGTCGCGGGTCTGCCCGCCGTCCTCGAGCACGGTGGGCGGCTCGCCGCGCTCGACCGCCGAGTGGAAGATCGAGGCCACACCTGCGTAGGGCGTGTCGCGGGGCATGCGGGGGCCGTAGACGTTGTGGTAGCGCAGCGCGGCGACCGCGACGCCGTGCTCGCGCCCGTAGGTGGCGCACAGGTGCTCCTGGTGGACCTTGGTGGCGGCGTACACGTTGCGGGGGTCGAGCGGGGCGGCCTCGTCGATGGCCGCCCATGCAAGCGGCGCACCGCAGCGGGGGCAGGGCGGCTCGTAGCGCGCGGCGTCGAGGTCGGCCTGCGTGCGGGCGCCAGGCCGCACGTCGCCGTGGGCTGCGCACCGGTAACGGCCCTCGCCGTAGACGACCATGCTCGAGGCCAGCACCAGCCGCCCCGCGAAGCCCGTGTCGTGCAGGGCCGCCAGGCCCGCGGCCGTGCCCACGCCGTTGTCGGCCACGTAGCGGCCGACGTCGCCGAAGTCGACGCCGAGGCCCAGCCGGGCGGCGAGATGGCACACCGCGAGCGCGCCCCGGGCCGCGTGTCGCCAGGCCGCGGGGTCGCGCACGTCGGCGTGCACCAGCTCGGCCTCGGGACGCGTCCACGGCGGGCGGCGGCCCCCGTGGGCCACGAGCGAGTCGAGCACGACGACCTCGTGGCCGCCGTCGATCAGCAGGTCGACGACGTGCGATCCGATGAAGCCGGCCCCGCCGGTGACGACGATGCGTGACATGGGCGATCCTCCTGCCCCGGTGAGCTACCAGGGGGATGCGAGACATGCCTGCAGGGCGAGGGCGACCGCCACCTGGGCCGCGAGCCAGCCCCGCCGGCTGCCGGGTGCGGCCAGCGCCAGCCAGGGGACGAACGGCAGCCAGATGCGCTCGACCTCGCCCCGCGACAGCTGCGTGACGTCGGCCACCAGCACGGCTGCCGCCGCGGCGGCGGGCAGCAGCGCCGGCCGCCAGGCCCGGGCGCGACGCATGCCCCCGACGGCCCGCGCCAGCCCGGCGGCGACCGCAGGGCCGGTGGCCAGCGCCAGCGCCCCGGGGTTGCCGACCAGCGTGAGGTACCAGCCCGGGCGCTCGGCGCCGACGCCCGACCAGTAGGCCGCGCTCGTGGCGGCCAGACCGTCGAACCACGAGAAGCCCGCCGCCGCGGCCGCCGCCAGGACGGCCACGCCGCCGGCCCCCACGCAGGCCGCCCAGCGGGCGAGGTCGCGGCCGAGGCGGGCGCGCGCCAGGACGAGGGCCGCCAGCGCCGGCACGACCAGCACGACCGCCGCCCCGTAGCTGCACAGCAGGGCCAGCCCCAGCAGCGCGCCGGCGGCCACGGCCCGGGCGGGGGAGCGCCGAGTCAAGGCGACGATCGCGAGCGCGCCTCCCGTGGCCGTGAGCCCGCCGAACAGGGCGTCGAGCGAGGTGCCCGCCCACACCGCCGCGGGCAGCAGCACGAGCGCCGGAGCGGCCCGGCGGGCCAGCCGCTCGCCGGCGACGGCCCGGGCGGCGACGAGTGCGGCGCCGGCGGCGACGCCCCATCCGGCCAGCGCCAGCACGGCCAGCCAGCCGGCGCCGCCGAGCCCTGCCCGGTCGAGCAGCCAGGCGAGCACGACGGGGCCGGGCGGATGCCCCTGCACGTGGATCGGGTAGTCGCCGAGGTTGGCGGTGAATCCGCCCATGAACTCGCCGAGGTCGTCGATGCCGGCGGCGAATGGCTCGTACTCGTGCCGCGTTGCCAGCGGTGCGGTCAGGCGGTGCCAGCCGTCGCTGGTAGCCAGCACCACCGTCCATGCAACCGCGCCCACGCCGGTGAGAGCCGGCACCGCTCGCCACGGGGCGCGGGCGGCGACACCCGGCCCCCAGCGGGCCGCCGCGACGCCGACCAGCAGCGCAGGCGCCGCACCGAGCCCTCCGTCCCAGGCCCAGTGGCCCATGAGGGG
Source organism: Acidimicrobiales bacterium (assembly GCA_035697515.1). Classification (GTDB taxonomy): domain Bacteria; phylum Actinomycetota; class Acidimicrobiia; order Acidimicrobiales; family VFJN01; genus ZC4RG19. The sequence goes on along the minus strand of DASSCS010000171.1, from coordinate 73,691 downwards.
CGCGGCCCGCAGCGACACGCCGGAGCCGGCCACCACGAGGCTGCCCCAGGCGAGCGCGGCCACCACCACGACGACCCACGCGGCGACGCCGACGAACGCGGCCGGCGCCGCGGGTCGCACCGGCCGCGCCGGGACCCCGGCCCGGCGGTCGTCCGGGCCGGCAGGTCGGAGCGTGAGCATCGCAGTGGCGGCCACAGCTGGCGACGGTATGGCCGGGCGCGGCCCGGCGCCGTCCCGGGAGGGCACTGTTTCGCGCGTCGTAAGGCCGGCCCTGCGTACGGTCTCGGAGTGACCGACCACTGCCCCGCGCAGGCCGACACGGCCGCGGTCGACCTCGTGCTCCCCGTCCTCGACGAGGCCGCCGCCCTGCCCTGGGTGCTCGGCCGCGTCCCCGACGGCTACCGGCCGATCGTGGTCGACAACGGGTCCTCCGACGGCTCGGGCGACGTTGCCCGGGCCGCCGGTGTCACCCTCGTGGTCGAGCCCCGGCGCGGCTTCGGAGCTGCGTGCGCCGCCGGCCTCGCGGCGGCCACCGCGCCCTTGGTCGCCTTCTGCGACGCCGATGCGTCCCTCGACCCACAGGCGCTGCCGGCCGTGGTCGGCCCGGTCGCGTCCGACCAGGCGGACATGGTGCTGGGTGCCCGCCGGCCCACGCAGCGGCGGGCCATGGCCGCCCACGCCCGGGCCGCCAACCGCTACCTGGCGTTCCGCATGCGGCGGGTCGCCGGGGCACGACTCACCGACCTGGGCCCGATGCGGGCCGCCCGCCGCGAGGCGCTGATGGGCCTGGGGCTCGTCGACCGGCGCTTCGGCTGGCCCCTCGAGATGGTGCTGCGGGCCGGGCGCGCGGGCTGGCGTATCGCCGAGGTGCCGGTCGACTACGCCCCCCGCGCCGGCCGGTCGAAGGTCACCGGCACCGTGCGGGGCACCGCCCGGACGGTCGCCGACATGCGCCGCATCCTGGCCGAGCTGGGCTGACGGGCGAACCGCCGCACCGGCCGGCGTGGCGGACCACCCCAGCGGCGGGCATCATCGGGTGCCCATGGCCGCCACCCTCGCCGCCCACCTGCCGCCGCCCGGTGGTGCGACCGGCGGCGACGCCGTGCTCGACGCCTTCACAGCCTGGGCATCCGCCCGCGGCCTGGCGCTGTACCCGGCGCAGGAGGAGGCGGTGCTCGAGATCTGCGCGGGAGCCAACCTCATCCTCGGCACGCCCACCGGGTCGGGCAAGTCGCTCGTGGCCCTGGCCGCTCATGCCGCCGCCCTCGCCGACGGCCGCCGGACCTTCTACACCGCGCCGATCAAGGCCCTGGTGTCGGAGAAGTTCTTCGACCTGTGCCACGAGCTCGGATCGCACAACGTGGGCATGCTCACGGGCGACGCCGCGGTCAATGCCGCGGCGCCGGTCATCGTCTGCACGGCCGAGATCCTGGCCAACATGGCGCTGCGGGGCGGCGAGCGCACCGACGTGGGCCAGGTGGTGATGGACGAGTTCCACTTCTACGCCGACCCCGACCGCGGCTGGGCCTGGCAGGTGCCGCTGCTCACCCTGCCCCAGGCCCAGTTCGTCCTCATGTCCGCCACGCTCGGCGACACCCGCCGGTTCGAGGACGAGCTGAGCGAGCGCACCGGCCGATCCACCGCGGTGGTGCGCAACGCCGTCCGGCCCGTGCCCCTCGAGTACGAGTACCGCAACACCGCCCTGCACGAGACCATCGACACGCTGCTCGCCACCGACCGGGCGCCCGTCTACATCGTGCACTTCACGCAGCAGTCCGCGGTCGAGCGCACCCAGTCGCTCATGAGCGTCAACGTGTGCACCCGGTCCGAGAAGGACGCCATCGCGGACGCGATCGGCGGGTTTCGCTTCGGCCCCGGGTTCGGCCGCTCGCTGGCGCGCTTCGTGCGCCACGGCATCGGCGTCCACCACGCGGGGATGCTGCCCAAATACCGCCGGCTGGTCGAGCGGCTCGCGCAGGAGGGCCACCTCAAGGTCATCTGCGGCACCGACACGCTGGGCGTGGGCATCAACGTGCCCATCCGCACGGTGCTGTTCACCCAGCTCTGCAAGTTCGACGGCAGCGGTTCGCGGCTGCTGTCGGCCCGCGAGTTCCACCAGATCGCCGGCCGGGCGGGCCGAGCCGGGTTCGACACGGTCGGCTACGCCTGGGCGCAGGCACCCGAGCACGTCATCGACAACGAGCGGGCGGTGGCCAAGGCGGGAGACGACGCGAAGAAGCGCCGCAAGATCGTGAAGCGCAAGGCGCCCACCCGCGGCTACGTCCCCTGGAACGAGGACACGTTCACGCGCCTGGCCGCGGCGCCGCCCGAGCCGCTCACGTCGAGCTTCGCCGTGTCGCACGCCATGCTGCTCAACGTGCTCGACCGGCCGGGCGACGGCTGCGGCGCCATGCGCTCGCTGCTGCTCGAGAACCACGACCCCCGGCCCGTCCAGCGCCGCCACATCCGCCGCGCCATCGCGATCTACCGCTCGCTGCTCGGCGCCGGGGTGATCGAGCGGCTGGACGAGCCCGACGAGGACGACCGCCTGGTGCGGGTGACCGTCGACCTGCAGGTCGACTTCGCCCTCAACCAGCCCCTGTCGCCGTTCGTGCTCGAGGCGGTCGAGCAGCTCGACCCGGCCTCGCCCGACTACCCGCTCGACGTGCTCTCGCTCGTCGAGTCGGTGCTCGAGAGCCCGCAGGTGGTGCTGAACGCCCAGCTCGACCGGCTGCGCACCGAGACCATCGAGCGGCTCAAGCGCGAGGGCGTCGAGTACGAGGAGCGCATGGCCGAGCTCGACAAGCTCGAGCATCCCAAGCCCCTGCGCGACTTCACCTACGACCTGTTCAACGCCTACGCCACCCGCCATCCGTGGGTGGTCGACCACACCATCCGGCCCAAGTCGGTGGCCCGCGACCTGTACGAGCGGGCCATGACCTTCACCGACTACATCGGCCACTACGGCCTGGCCCGGTCCGAGGGCCTGGTGCTGCGCTACCTGACCGACGCGTACAAGGGCCTGGTCCAGAACGTGCCCGAGGACGCCAAGACCGACGAGCTGCTCGACCTGACCGAGTGGCTGGGCGAGACCGTCCGCCAGGTCGACTCGAGCCTGCTCGACGAGTGGGAGCAGCTGCGCCATCCCGATCCCGACCTGCCACCGCCGGCCGAGGGCCCCCTGGCGGGCGCACCCCCAGCCGCGCCGGCGGGCGTGACCGCCAACCCCCGGGCGTTCGGCGTGATGGTGCGCAACGAGCTGTTCTTGTGGGTCGAGCTGCTGGCCCGGCGGGCCTACGTCGACCTGGCCGCCCGCCTGGCGACGCCCGCATGGACCTCCGACGCGGTGGCCGCGGCCATGGCGCCGTACTGGGAGGAGCACGACGCCGTGGGCATCGGGCCCGACGCCCGCAGCGGCGCCCTGTTCGAGGTGGCCGAGTCGCCCGAGGGGTGGACGGTGCGGCAGGCCCTCGACGATCCCGCGGGCCACCACGACTGGGCCGTGCACGCCCGGGTCGACCTCGCCGCGTCCGACGAGGCGGGCCGGGCGGTCGTGATGCTGGGGTCGATCGGCCCTGACGGCGCCGACGCCGTCGGCTGAGGCCGGGCGCGGAGCCGACGCCGCCCCCGGCGGTGGCCGTAGTGTCATCGACGAGTGACTGCCTCCCGTGACCGCACCGTCGTGAGCGGCTCGCTCGCCGTGTTCGCCGGCGGGGCGATCGTGGCCCGCCGGGCAGGCGTCACGCGGGTCGAGCAGCTCTGGTTCACGCGGCTCAACGGCCTGTCCCACCGGGGCTACGGCGCCGCGTGGCCACCCATGCAGCTCGGCAGCCTGGGCGGCCCGCTGGCGGTCGGCGCGGCGCTGACCCTCGCGGGGGAGCGCCGCCACGGTGCCCGGGTGGCGGCCGTCGGCGCGTTCACCTGGGCGGCGGCCAAGGCGGTGAAGCCGCTCGTGCGCCGGGGCCGGCCGGCGCACACGGTCGACGTGGCCCGGGTCCTCGGACGCACCCAGGCCGGCTTGGGCTACCCCTCCGGCCACGCGGCGGTGGCGGCCGCGACCACCGCACTGGTGGCGCCTCGCCTGCCTCGGCCGTGGGGAGCGGTGGTGTGGGCCTGGGGGCTGGCCGTCGGGCCGCTGCGCACCTATGTGGGCGCCCACCTGCCGCTCGACGTGGTGGGGGGCGCGGCGCTGGGCATCGCCGTCGGCACGGCGGCCCGATCAGTCGGCCGGCCGATGGAGGTGTGACCCGGCCGCCGATGGACCATCGGCCCTTGTTGCCTGGTCGGCCGAAGTGCACGGTGGGTGGGAACAGGAGGACGCTCCATGGCCACCACCGGTGATCATCTGCAGGCCGACGCCGCGCCCGCCGCCGCAGCTGCGGCGACCGAGGAGGCGACGAAGCTCTACGGGTCGGCCGACACCGCGGTGCGGGCGCTCGACGACGTGACGGTGGCCTTCGAGGCCGGCAGGTTCACCGCCATCATGGGCCCGTCGGGCTCGGGGAAGTCGACGCTGCTGCACTGCACCGCGGGCCTCGACACCCTGACCTCGGGCAGGGCCTTCATCGGCGACGTCGATCTGAGCACCCTGGACGACACCGAGCTCACGATCCTCCGCCGCGAGCGCCTCGGCTTCGTCTTCCAGGCGTTCAACCTTGTGCCGACGCTGACCGCCGCCGAGAACGTCACGCTGCCGCTCGCGCTGGCGGGGCGCAAGGGTGACAAGGCGTGGATCGACGAGGTGGCGAACACGCTCGGGTTGACCAAGCGGCTGCGGCACCGCCCGAGTGAGATGTCGGGGGGAGAGCAGCAGCGTGTGGCCGTCGCCCGCGCCCTGGCCAGCCGACCGGAGATCATCTTCGCCGACGAGCCGACGGGCAACCTCGACTCGTCCGCCGGCGCCGAGGTGCTGGGCTTCCTGCGCCAGGCGGTCGACGACCTGGGCCAGACCATCGTCATGGTCACCCACGACCCCGGGGCCGCCAGCCGGGCCGACCGCATCGTGTTCCTCGCCGACGGTCGGGTGGTCGACGAGATGCTCGCCCCCACGGCCGAGCGGGTCCTCGACCGCATGAAGCGGTTCGGAGACTGACGATGGTCCTCACCGCGCTCCGCAACCTGCTCGCCCACAAGATCCGCCTGTTCACGACCGGGCTGGCGGTCATGCTCGGCGTGGCCTTCATCGCCGGCACCCTGGTGCTGACCGACACGCTGACCAAGACGTTCGACGACCTGTTCGCCGACGCCCTGGCGGGAACCGACGCCATGGTGCGCGCCGAGGCGTCGTTCGAGGACCCCAACGGCTTCGGTGAGATGCGCGGGCGCATCGACGAAGCGCTGCTGACCGACGTGGAGGGAGTCGACGGGGTCGCCCTCGCCTCGGGCGACGTGTGGGGCTTCGCCCAGGTCGTCGGCGAGGACGGCGAGCCGATCGGCAACCCCGGCGCGGGCGCCCCAACCATCGGCACCAACTGGCCCGAGGGCGACTTGAACACGTGGAGCCTGGTCGAGGGCGAGCCGCCCCGTACCGACACGGACGTCGTGATGGACAAGGCCGTCGCCGACGACGCCGGCTACGCGGTCGGCGACCGGGCGACCGTGCTCGTGCAGGGCGCGCCGCTCGAGGTGGACGTCACGGGCATCGCCCGCATCGCGGGCGCCGACTCGCCGGGCGGGGCGACCTTCACGATGTTCACCACCGAGGCCGCGCAGCGCTACGTCGGCGAGGCCGGCAAGTTCGACAGCATCTCGGTGGCGGCCGACGAGGGCGTCTCCCAGCAGGAGGTCGTCGATCGCATCGCCGGCGTGGTCCCGTCGGGGGTCGAGGTCGTGACCGGGGCGACGGTCACCGAGGAGAACCAGGACGCGCTGCGCCAGGGGCTGTCGTTCTTCAGCACGTTCATGCTCGTGTTCGCCGTCGTGGCCCTGCTGGTCGGCGGGTTCATCATCTTCAACACGTTCTTCATCACCGTGGCCCAGCGCACCCGCGAGAACGCCCTGCTGCGGGCCATCGGCGCCACCCGGCGGCAGGTCCTCGCCGCAGTGTTGATCGAGGCGCTCGGCATCGGGCTCATCGCCTCGGCGCTCGGCCTGCTGGCCGGGATCCCCTTGGCGATCGGGCTCAGGGCCCTGCTCGCCGCCTTCGGGTTCGACACCCCCGCCGGGGGCGTGGTCCTCGCTGCCGGGAGCGCGCTCGTCGCGTTCTCGTGTGGCGTGATCGTCACGATGGTCTCCGCCGTGTCGCCCAGCCGCAAGGCCGCCAAGGTGCCCCCGGTGGCCGCCATGCGCGACGTGGCGGTCGGCAGCACGGGCTACGGGTCCCGCCAGCGGATCCTCGTGGGCTCGGGCATCCTGCTCCTCGGCGCGGCGATCCTGCTGTACGGGCTGTTCGGGAACCCGGGCAACGCCCTGGTCATGGTCGGGTTCGGCGTGCTCCTCGTGTTCTTCGGCGTCTCGGCGCTGGGGCGCACGGTGGCGCTGCCCCTCAGCAGGGTCATCGGGCTGCCGCTGCCGCGGCTGCGGGGCATCTCCGGCCAGCTGGCCCGCGAGAACGCCATGCGCAACCCCAAGCGCACGGCCGCCACGGCCTCGGCGCTCATGATCGGCGTGGGGCTCGTCACCTTCATCACCATCTTCGCAGCGTCGACCAAGGCGTCGTTCGGCGACACGCTCGACCGGGCGTTCACGGGCGACTTCATCGCCACGTCCGGGACGGCCGGCGTGGGCGGGGTGTCGCCGGAGTTCACCGAGCAGGTGAGCGCCCTGCCGGAGATCGGGGCCGTTGGCGGTGTCCGCGCCGGGCTGGCCGAGATCGACGGCGACTCCGACCAGCTGCTGGGCGTCAGCCCTGAGGCGTTCGGCATCTACGACGTCGATCCTGCGGCCGGGTCGCCGGACGACCTCGACACCACCTCGATCGCGGTGATGAAGGACGTCGCGGACGACAAGGACCTCGAGATCGGCGACACCGTGCCCGTCGAGTTCACGGCCACGGGCCGACAGGACATGACCGTACGGCTCATCCTCGAGCGCAACCCGGGCGTCGAGAACGAGTGGCTGGTCTCGACCGAGGCCTTCGAGGTCAACTACCCGGAGCAGAAGGACGTCCAAGTGCTGATCAGGAAGGCCGACGGCGTGACGACCGGCGAGGCGCTCGCCGCCGTCGAGGCGGTGGCCGAGGACTACCCGGGCGTCGACGTGCTGGACCAGGCCGAGTTCAAGGAGGAGCAGATGGGCTCCGTCGACCAGCTGCTCGGCCTGGTGTACGCCATGCTGGCCCTGGCGATCCTCATCGCCCTGCTCGGCATCGGCAACACGCTCGCCCTCTCGATCGTCGAGCGCACGCGCGAGCTGGGGGTGCTCCGGGCCGTGGGCATGACCCGGGCGCAGCTCCGGTCGACGATCCGCTGGGAGTCGGTGATCATCGCCATCCAGGGCGCCCTGCTCGGCCTCGTGATCGGGGTGTTCTTCGGCTGGGCGCTCGTCAGCGCCCTGCGCGACGAGGGTCTGTCCACGTTCGCCGTGCCCGTGGTCAGCCTGGTGGTGGTCGTCGTGCTCGCCGCGCTCGCCGGGGTCGTGGCGGCGGTGCTCCCGGCTCGCCGGGCGGCCCGGCTCGACGTGCTCCGGGCCCTCTCCGCCGAGTGAGCGCCGTCAGCCGCGGCTCGCCGGCTGCACGAGCACAGGCGCCGGCGAGCGGCGGACGATGCTGGCGGCCTCGCTGCCCAGCGCGGCCCGGGCGAGTCCCCGCCGGGCGTGCGACGTGGTCACCACGAGCGCCGCCGGGTGCTTGTCGAGCGCCTCGCCGATGGCCACGTGGGGGGAGCCCACGGCCCACAGGACCACGGCGTCGACCTCCAGGCCCGACAGCACCGGCCGGCTCTTCAGCTCGTCGAGGTAGCCACCGGGGTCGCCCGTCGCGCCGTAGCGCACCTCGCCCGTGAGATCCTCGTCCGCCACGAGGATGGAGTCGGACGCGGTGACCAGCGAGATGCGCATGTCGAGTCGGCGGGCCCACGCGGCCGCCAGCGGCAGGGCCCGCTCCGCCACCGAGCGCCCGTCGAGGCACACGACGATCCGGGCGGCCTCCTCGTCGGTGTGGGGCACCGCGCGGGGCCCCACCGTGAGCAACGGTGCCTCGCCCCGGGCCGCGACCGCGGCGAAGGTCGAGCCCATCAACGCCACCCGGCGGGAGCGGCCGTGCGTGCCCAGGCACACGAGGCACGGGCCGAGCTCGCGGGCGGTGGCCAGGATCGCCCCGGCGACGTCGCGGGCGTCGGAGAGGTGGGCGGTCGAGCCCGGGTAACGGGCCGCGAGGCGCGCGGTGTAGCCCTCGTACCACCACCGCTCGTCCCGCGAGACGCGGGCAGCCACGTGGTGGAGCTCGGCACCGAGTCGGCCGGCGACCCACGCTCCGGGGGCCAGCGCCCGCTCAGCCAGGTCGGAGCCGTCCACCGGCACCAGCACGGCACGGTACCGCACGGGACCCGGTTCGGTCGGCGGGCCGGCAGGTGCGTCGACAGGGAGTGCCACACCCGGACCGTCCCCCCTCGAGGGCGAGCGTGACAGGGCCGAACGTCACGAAACGACACGCTCGGAGGTCGACATCTCGTGCCCGCCTCGGACCACCACTCGGCTACGCCGTCGACAGGGCGGAGACGTAGTCGACGAAGCCGTCGATCGTGGCGACGCGGGGGTAGTCGCGCTCGGGGATCTCGATGCCCGTCTCGTCGTAGAGCGCGTTCACCAGGTTGAGGAAGTCCATCGAGTCGAGCTCGGCCTCCTCCTGCAGCGGCGCGGCCGGGTCGATCGTGTCGAGGTCGACCTCGGGCGCGATGCCGTGGAGGAGCCGGGCGAGCAGGGCGCGGGTCTCGGCGAGGTTCACAGGTCCTCCGGTGTCTGGAGCAGACGGTCGAGCGCGTTGAGGAAGCGGGCGCCGATCATGCCGTCCGACGCGCGGTGGTCGGCGGCGAGGGTGGCGCGCACGGTCGGGCGGACGCCGAGCATGCCGCCGCTGGCCCAGGGCCGCTCGGCCACCTTGCCGAACCCGATCAGCGCCACCTGGGGTGCGTAGATGACGCCGTGCACCTCGTCGACGCCCTGGTCGCCCAGGTTGGTGACGGTCAGGGTCGGATCGGCCATCTCGGAGCTGCGCAGCCGCCCGGCCCGCGCCCGGCCCACCAGGTCGCGCAGGCCGGCCATGAGCTCGTCGAGCGTGAGGCGGTCGGCGTCGTGCAGGGCGGGCGCCACCAGGCCGCCACCTCGCAGCGACACGGCCACCCCGAGGTGGACCACCGCCGACGGGCGGAAGCCGTCGTCGACCCAGAACCCGTTGAGGGCCGGCACCTCGCGCGCGGCCAGCGCCGTGGCCCTGAGGAGGAGGGCGCCGGGGAGCAGGCGCTCGCTCACGGAACGCCGCTCGTTGGCCGCCGTGAGCCAGCGCAACGCCGCCGACAGGTCGATGGTGGTGGCCAGGTGGTAGTGGGGGATCTCGCGGGCCGACCGGGCCATCAGCACGCCGATCGCGTGGCGCATGGCCGCCTGGCGGTCGTCGCGCCGGGCCGCGGCGGGTTCGGGCGCCGCCTCGGCGGCTGGGGTCGGGGCGGGGGGCCCGGTGACCGCGGCCCGTTCGAGGTCGGCGGCCACCACCGCGCCGCCGGGCCCCGAGCCGCCGACCGCGGCGAGGTCGATGTCGCGCTCGGCGGCCCGCCGGCGGGCCAGCGGCGACGCCCGCACGTGCTCGGCCGCCTGGGGTCGAGCAGCGTTGGATGGCGCGGCCTTGCGGTGGGCCGGCCGAGGTCGGGCCTTGGGCCGGGCGGGCTTGGGCCGGGCGGCCTCTGCGGGCTGGGCCGTGGCGGCGCCGATGCGGGCGAGGGGCGTGCCCACCGGCACCTCGGCGCCGGCCTCGACGAGCAGCTCGTCGACGATCCCGTCCTCGAACACCTCGATCTCGATCGTCGACTTCTCCGTGTCGACGACGGCCACGATGTCGCCCCGGTGCACCGTGTCGCCCGGTCGTACGCGCCACTCCAGCACCGTGCCCGACTCCATGTCCGCTCCGAGCGAGGGCATGAGGAAGTCGCCCATGTCAGGCTCCCAGCTCCTTGGCCGCGGCCACGATGTCGGGCACCTGGGGCAGGGCGGCCTCCTCCAGGTGCCGCGCGTACGGGATCGGCACCTCGGCGCTGCACACCCTCGCCACGGGCGCGTCCAGGTCGTAGAAGGCGTTCTCGGTGATCTGGGCGCTGACCTCGGCCGCCAGGCTGCCCGTCCGCCAGCCCTCGTCGACGACCACGGCCCGGTGGGTGCGGGTGACCGACTCGACGATGGTGGCGGTGTCCAGCGGGCGCAGCGTGCGCAGGTCGACGACCTCGGCGTCGATCCCGTCGGCGCGCAGCTCCTCCGCCGCGCCGAGGGCCTTGCCGAGCGTGCCCCCGTAGGCGATGAGCGTGAGGTCGCTCCCCGGCCGGCGGATGGCGGCCCGGTCGATGTCGGTGGGAGCGGCGTCGTCGGCGAGCTCGCCCTCGACGTTGTAGAGGGTGCCGTGCTCGAAGACGACCACGGGATCCGGGTCGCACAGTGCGGTCCAGAGCATGCCCCGGGCATCCTCGATGGTGGCCGGGGCGACGGCCCGGATCCCGGGCACGTGGGCGTACCAGGCCTCGAGGCTGTGGGAGTGCTGGGCCGCGAGCTGGCGGCCCGCCCCGGTGGCCATGCGGATGACGACGGGCACGTTGAACTGCCCGCCGGACATGTGCAGCAGGGTGGCGGCGTTGTTCACGATCTGGTCGAGGGCGAGCAGGCTGAAGTTGACCGTCATGATCTCGACGATCGGCCGCATGCCGCCGAGCGCGGCGCCGATGCCCGCTCCGACGAAGCCCGACTCCGACAGCGGTGTGTCGCGCACCCGTTCGGGGCCGAACTCCTCGAGCAGCCCGAGGCTCACGGCGAAGCACCCGCCGTAGCGGCCCACGTCCTCGCCCATGAGGAACACCCGCTCGTCGCGGGTCAGCGCATCCCGCAGGGCGTCTCGCATCGCCTCTCGGTAGGTGGTCTTCATGCCGGTGCCTCGCTGGTGACGAAGCGGGTCAGGTCCTCGACCGGCTCGAGGGTGCCCGCCCGGGCGGCCTCGACCGCCGCGTCGATCTCTGCTGCGGTCTCGTCCTCGATGGCCGCCAGGTCCTCGTCGGCGAGCAGGCCGTCAGCGCGCAGGCGCTCGGTGAGCAGGCCGACGGGGTCGCGCATTCGCCAGGCCTCGACCTCGTCCTTGGAGCGGTAGCGCTCGGGGTCGTACATCGAGTGCGCCCGGAAGCGGTAGGTCCGCAGCTCGAGGAACACCGGCCCGCCGCCGCCCCGGACGTGGAGCACGGCCCGGTCGGCTGCGTCGGCCACGGCCAGGACGTCCAGGCCGTCGATCGGCCAGGCGGGCATGCCGGAGCCGGCGGCCCGCATGGCGAGGTCGGTGACCGCCTCGCTGCGCTCGAGGGCCGTGCCCATGGCGTAGAGGTTGTTCTCGCAGCAGAACAGCACCGGCAGGTGCCACAGGGCCGCCAGGTTCATCGTCTCGTGGAACTCGCCCTCGGCCACCGCGCCCTCGCCGAAGAAGCAGGCGGTCACGTGCGGCCGGTGCTGCATCATGTCGGCCAGCGCCAGCCCGCCCGCCAGGGGCAGCCCGCCGCCCACGATCGCGTTGCCGCCGTAGAAGTGGGCGGCACGGTCGAACAGGTGCATCGAGCCGCCCCGTCCCCGGCTGGTGCCCTCCACCTTGCCCAGCATCTCGGCCATCACCGCCTCGGCCGGCACGCCCCGGGCCAGGGCATGACCGTGGTCGCGGTAGGTGGCGACGATCGCGTCGTCCGGGCCGAGCGCGTCCATGACACCCACGGCCACCGCCTCCTCGCCGATGTACAAGTGGAGGAAGCCCCGGATCTCGGTCGCGCTGTACAGCTCGACGCAACGCTCCTCGAACCTGCGGATGCGCACCAGCTCGCGCAGCAGGTGCAGGCCGCGGTCGCGCTCGACGGTCACCGCACCACTTCCAGGGTCGAGAGGTCGCCCTCGGGCAGCCCCAGCTCGCGCGCCTTCAGCAGGCGGCGGAGGATCTTGCCGCTCTTCGTCCTGGGGAGGTGCTGGTCGAGCGCGATCTCCCGCGGTGCCACCGCCGCACCGAGGCGCCGGCGGGCGAACCCCACGAGGTCGAGGCGCAGCTCGTCGCTCCACTCGTAGCCGTCGCCCAGCGTGACGAACGCCTTCACGACCTCGCCGGCGACCGGGTCGGGCACACCGATGACGCCCGCCTCCGCGACGGCGGGGTGCTCCAGCAGCACGCTCTCGACCTCGAAGGGCCCGATCAGGTGGCCCGCGGTCTTGATGACGTCGTCGGCCCGTCCGACGAACCAGAGCCAGCCGTCCTCGTCGCGCCGGGCCACGTCGCCGGTCATGTACCAGCCGCCGGCGAAGCACGCCCGGTAGCGGTCGTCCTCGTGCAGGTAGCCGCGGAACATCGAGGGCCAGCCCGGCCGCAGCGCCAGCTCGCCGTCGACGCCGGGCCGGTCGATCACGTCGACCTGACCGTCGCGCACGGCGGCGCGCCCGTCGGGGCCCTGGGCCAGCAGCGCGACCTCGACCCCCGGCAGGGGGCGGCCCATCGACCCGGGGCGGATGTCGCAGCCGGCCAGGTTGGCGATCATGATCCCGCCGGTCTCGGTCTGCCACCAGTTGTCGTGCACCGGCAGCCCGAACGCCTTCTCGCCCCACACGACCACCTCGGGGTTGAGCGGCTCGCCCACGCTGGCCACGAAGCGCAGGTGCGACAGGTCGTGCTCGTGTGCCACCTCCACGCCCGCCCGCATCAGCATGCGGAGCGCCGTCGGGGCCGTGTACCAGACGGTGACGCGCTCGGTGGCGAGCACCCGGTACCACCGGTCGGCCTCGAAGTCGGCCTCGTCGACCACGGAGGTGACCCCGTGGCTCAGCGGGGCGATGACCCCGTAGGACATGCCCGTGACCCACCCCGGGTCGGCCGTGCACCAGAACACGTCGCCGTCGTGGAGGTCGAGCGCCGAGACGCCCGTGGCGTGGTGGGCCACGACGGCCTCGTGCACGTGGACGGCGCCCTTGGGGGTGCCCGTGGTGCCGCTGGTGAAGTGGAGCAGCGCCATGTCGTCGGGGGCGGTGGGCGGGATCGTGAAGTCCTCGGAGGCGGTGGCCAGCAGGTGGTGGAAGTCGAGGGTGCCGTGGACGTCGACGTGGTTGGCGTCGCCCACCAGGATCACGTGGTCGAGGTGGGGGAGCTGGTCGCGGATCGGCGCCACCTTGCGCCGGTAGATCGAGGGGGTCGTGACCAGCACCCGGCCGTCGCCGAGCTGGAGGCGCTGGCGGACCGGCTCGGGCCCGAAGGCCGAGAAGAGCGGGCACACCACGCTCGTGTTCTTCAGCGCGCCGAGCACGGTCACGTACAGCTCCGGCACACGGCCGAGCAGGGTGAACACCCGGTCGCCCCGCCCCACACCCAAGCCGGCCAGCACGTTGGCGAACCGGTTGGTCGAGGCGGCGAGCTGGCGGTAGGTCGCCTGCTCGACGCCGCCGTCGCGGCGCAGCCAGCGGACGGCGACCCGGTCGCGCCGGGGGCCGCCGGCGTGGCGGTCGACGGCCTCGTGCGCGATGTTCAGCCCCCGACCCCCGGGGAGCCCGTCGACGCCCCGGCGGGCGTCCTCCCAGGTGAAGGCGGCCCTCGCGGCCTCGTAGTCGACCACGTTGGGCGTCACCCCGCCCGGCCAGGCGGCCTTGCGGATCGTGGGCCAGCTCGATGTCGTCGCCACCGTGATCACCGGCCGTTGCCGCCGTCGCCGCCGGTCACCGCCGGTTCGGCGAACTCGCGGTAGGCGGCCCAGGCGCGGGGCGCATAGACACTGGCGGTGCCACCGTCCATGAGGAGCGCGACGCCGAGCATCTCGGCCACCTCGGTCGCCGATGCCCCGGCCCTGGCGGCACCCTTGGCGTGGTACGCGATGCAGCCGTCGCAGTGCTTGACGACCGAGATGGCGAGGGCCGCGGCCTCCTTCAGGCGGGCAGGGACCTCGCCCTCGGCCATGGCGGCGTCGTGCAGCGCCAGGAAGCCCGACCACGTGTCGGGGACCGCGTGCCGCAACGACCGGGTCGGCTCCCGCAGCTCGCGGAGCGTCTCGTCGTAGAGAGCCATGGTTGACCTCCGTGTCGGCCTCAATCGTGCGCCCCATCGGGCGGGGCGGACAGGGGCGAAGGTCCTCCGGAAGGGCCGCCCGGCGGGCCGGTCGGCGCCGGGTCTGCGACCTTGGTCCCTACCGACGGGCCCGGGGTCGGGGCAGCCTGGACGTGCCGAAGGGTCCACAGAGAGGTGGTGTCATGTCGGACGCGGTGATGGACGTCGCCATCGACGTCGTGGCCCGCGGTCCCAAGGCCGAGGCGGCGCGGGACTACGCCGTTGCCAAGGTGCGACGGGCGATGGAGACCGCCGGCGCGCCGGTGCTGTACGGGCGGATCAAGCTGGGCGAGGCCGCGGACCCCGCGGTCGAGCGCCACGCGCTGGCCGAGGCCATGCTCGACGTCAACGGCCGCCCGGTGCGGGCCCACGTGGCGGCTTCGACCATGACCGAGGCTGTCGACCTGCTGGAGGAGCGGCTGCGCGAGCGGGTGCGCCACCGGGTTGATCGGCTGCGGACCCTGCGTCGCCGGGACCCGGCGTCCGTTGCCGGCGAGTGGCGCCACGGCCAGGCCGCGGCCGCCGTGCCGGCGGCACCGTCGTGGGTCGAGCGCCCCGCCGAGGAGCGTCGGGTCGTGCGCCACAAGACCCTGGCGCCCGAGCCCATGGCACCCGACGAGGCCGCCTTCGACATGGAGATGCTCGACGTCGACTGGTACCTCTACACCGACCTCGCGACCGGCGATGCCGTGGTGCTGTGGGGCCGGCCCGGCGGAGGCCACGAGACCGTGGCGCCCGTGCCCGGACTGAGCCTGGACGACGCCGTCGAACGCCTGGAGGCGGGCGGCGAGCCCTTCGTCGCCTACCTCGACGGCGAGACGGGTCGAGCGCGGGTGCTCTACCGGCGCTACGACGGGAACTACGGGCTGGTGACCACGCCCGAGGAGCCGGCGCCACCCGCCGAGCCCGCCACCGCCCGGCGCCGGCTGCGCGACGAGCTCGAGCGGCTCGAGGCCGTGCGGGCGGCGGTGGCCGTCGAGCACTTCGACGAGGAGAGCGCCAAGGACAGCGTCGGCGAGATGTCGTCGGCCGACCAGCACCCGGCCGACCTCGGCACCGAGACCTTCGAGCGTGAGCGTGGCCTGTCGCAGCTGGCCGACCTGGACGGGCGAATCGACGAGGTGCGCCGCGCCCTCGTGCGAGTCGGCCGCGGCACCTACGGCCGTTGCGAGGTGTGCGGCGCCGAGATCCCCGACGAGCGGTTGATCGCGGTGCCCGCGGCGCGCTTCTGCCTCGAGCACCAGGCCGTGGCCGAGGTGATGCCCGGCATGACCACGCCGCCGGCGACGGGCGGCCGCTGAACGCCCCTACAGCGTCCCGAGCACGTCGCGGGCGAGGGAGGATCAGGGACCGCACGTCAGCCGCGACGGGCCATGTACTGCGCCATGCGGTCGGCGTGCTCCTTCAGCTCGGGGTCCTGGGCGAGCAGCGGCTCGAACTTCTTGCGGGCCGCGGCCAGCTTGGCGGGCCGGTACTCGGTGGGCCACAACCCCTCGTGCGGGCGGTAGCCCTTCAGCACGTTGTTGGCGACCGTCACCTTGTGCACCTCGTCGACGCCGTCCATGACGCTCATGGTGGGCGAGCCCGCCCACATGGCCTGGAGCGGGGTCAGGTCGGTGACGCCGAGCGAGCCGTAGATGTGGATGGCCCGGTAGGAGACCTCGCGCAGCGTCCTGGCGCAGGTGTACTTGCAGGCTGCGATCTGGGTGCGGGCCTCCTGCGTGGACGAGTTGTCGATGGTCCACGCGGTCCACAGCACGAGCAGCCGCAGCATGTTGATCTCGGCGTAGCTGTCGGCGATCGCCTCCTGCACCATCTGGTGCTCCGCGATGGTCTTGCCGTGCGACTGTCGGCTGAGGGCCCGCTCGCACATCATGTCGAAGGCCAGCTTGCACTGGGCGATGGAGCGCATGGCGTGGTGGATGCGGCCGCCGCCCAGGCGCCGCTGGGCCAGCACCTTGGCGCCGTCCTCGGGCCCGAGCAGGTGGTCGAGGGGCACCCGGACGTCGTCGTAGCGGATGTGCGAGTGGACCCGGGGCCCGTCGGGCACGAACTCGACGCCCGGTGTCTCGCGCGGCACCACGAACATGCCGCTCGTGGTCATGACGAAGAGGATGTCCGCGAAGCGCCCGGCGCTGGTGAACCACTTCTCGCCGTTGATGACCCACTCGTCGCCGTCGCGGGTAGCGGTCGTCCTGAACAGGTTGGGGTCGGAGCCTCCCTGGGGCTCGGTCATGGAGTAGGCCGACCAGATCTCCTGGCGCATGAGGGGGTAGAGCCACCGGTCCTTCTGCTCGTCGGTGCCGTAGGCGGCCAGCAGCTCCATGTTGCCGGTGTCGGGCGCGGCGGTGCCGAAGAAGGCAGGGGCCGATGGGTACCGGCCCAGGATCTCGTTGATCAGCGCCAGCTTGAGCTGGCCGAACCCGGGCCCGCCGAGCTCCTTGTCGAGGAACAGTGCCCACAGACCCCGGTCCTTGATCTGCTGCTGGAGCGCCTGGACCATGGGCGTGGTCTTGGGGTGCTTGAACCGGATGGCGTTGGGGAACACCAGGCTGAACGGCTCGATCTCCTCCCGGCAGAACTGCTCGACCCAGTCGAGCTGCTCCTGGAACTCGGGATCGGTGGAAAAGTCCCATGCCATGGCGGGGTGCCCCCTGGTCGGCGGGTCGAGAGGCCGGATTGATGCAATTGCATCAAGATCTGGTGCGAGCGCATCGTACACGTGGCACAGTGGCCGTGTGACCCGTGTCTCGTTCGCTCGCCGCCTGACCGACCTCGCCGCTGCCGACCCTGACCGTCCGGCCGTCACCTGCGGCGACGACCGGCTGACCCGCCGCCACTTCGACGAGCAGGCCAACGCGCTGGCACGCGACCTGGCCGCGCGGGGCGTCGGCGAGGGCGACATGGTCACCATCGCGCTGCCCAACTCGACCGCCTGGTTCGTCGCCGTCGCGGCCGCCTGGAAGCTCGGGGCCGTGCCCCAGCCGGTCAGTGCCAAGCTGCCGGCCCGCGAACTGGCGGCCATCATCGATCTGGCCGACCCCCCGGTCGTCATCGGCGGTCCGCCCGAGGTGGCCGAGGGCCGGGCCTGGCTGCCCGAGGACCACCGCCCGCCCGCCGGCACCGACACCGGCCCGCTGCCCGACGCGGTGTCCCCCGCGTGGAAGGCGCCGACGTCCGGCGGCTCGACCGGTCGCCCCAAGCTCATCGTGGCGGGCCAGCCGAGCCTGCTCGACCCCGACGGGCCGGTGCCGCTGCGCACCCGACCCGACGGCTGCCTGGTCATGCCCGGCCCGCTCTACCACAACGGCCCCATCGTCTGGTCGTGCCAGGCGCTGCTGTGGGGCAACCACGTCGTGACCATGCCCCGCTTCGACGCCGAGGCCACCCTGGCCGCCATCGAGGAGCACCGCGGCGACGTGCTCTACATGGTCCCCACCATGATGAAGCGCATCTGGCGGCTGCCCGAGCATGTGCGCGACCACTACGACCTGTCGTCGCTGCGTACGGTGTGGCACCTGGCCGAGCCCTGCCCACCCTGGCTCAAGGACGCCTGGATCGGCTGGCTCGGCCCCGAGCGCATCGTCGAGCTGTATGCCGGCACCGAGGCCCAGGCCGCGACCGTCATCACGGGCAGCGAGTGGCTCGAGCACCGGGGCTCGGTGGGCCGCCCGCTGGCGGGGCAGGTGATGATCTGCGACGCCGAGGGCGACGAGGTGCCGCCCCGCACCGAGGGCGAGGTGTGGCTCCGCAGCGCCAGCGAGACGCCCACCTACCGCTACATCGGCGCCGAGGCTCGCCGCCGGGACGGCGGCTGGGAGTCGCTCGGCGACCACGGCTACGTCGACGAGGACGGCTACCTGTACCTGGGCGACCGCATGCAGGACATGATCCTGACCGGCGGGGCGAACGTCTACCCGGCCGAGGTCGAGGCCGCCCTCCAGGAGCACCCGGCGGTGCGCAGCGTCGTGGTCATCGGCCTGCCCGACGACGACATGGGCAACCGTGTCCACGCGATCGTCGAGGCCGACGAGGGCGAGGTGGCCGTCGACGAGCTGCTGGCCTTCGCCGGCGACCGCCTTGCGCGCTACAAGCTGCCCCGCACCGTCGAGCTGGTCGACCAGGTGCTGCGCGACGACGCCGGCAAGGTGCGCCGGGGCGAGCTGCGCCGGCAGCGCCTCGAAGCGGCGCACTGATCGCGGGGCGCGCAGTCACCGCCCGTGCTGCGCCCGGCCGGTGGTTCCTGCCCCCGGCGCGGCGCCGGCGGGAGATGTCGCCACCGGCGGACGCGAAAGCGCTCGATCGCTGACGTAGCCGTGCAGTCCGAACTGGAGGGCCCGCTGGGCGGCGAGGTCGGCGAGGTCCTCGCTGGCGGCGTAGTCGAGCGCGTAGAGATCGAGGTCGAGCTCCAGCAGGCGCTCGGCGACCTGCGCATGGACCTCCAGCACGTCGGGCGGCCAGGGGGCGTACCCGGCGTCGATCCATCGAACCGAGAACGACTCGAACAGCACGCCGTCGACGAGCTCGGCGAGGCGTGGCAGCAGCGCGAAGCCGCGGTTGGCGAGGATGTACGACGTCCCCGCCACCTCCCGGAGCGTCGCCACGAGTGCGAGCAGGTCGGCGACGTCCTCCGGGAACGTCAGCTCCACGTTGAGCGTGTCGAGGAACAACCCGGTGAAGCCGTCGTCGAGCGCGCTCCTGGCCTGATCGACGACGTGCTCGACCCAGCCGGGGTGGCCGACGTGGACGAACGCGCCGCCCCAGTCCGGGTTGCGCTCGGTGCGCTGCCAGGGGGCTGCCGGTCCCGGGTCCTCCGACAGCGAGAGGTACACCAGCGGCTCGGTGCCCCGCTTGCGTAGGAACGCCAGCTCGGCCGGCGTGTAGACGGGCTGCAGGACGACCCGCTGGAACGCGGCGAGGCCCTCGAGCTCGCCGGTCCCGTAGTAGAACGCGATCGGAGGGCGCGTCACCGCCGGCACTCCCGGTACCAGTCGAAGGTCCGCCGGACGCCCTCCTCCAGCGGCACGAGCGGCTCGTACCCGGTGAGCCGCCGCAACCTGGTGAGGTCCGGGCAGCGGCGGCCGACCGAGCCGACCGGCGCCGGCTCGGCCCTCATCGCCGGGCTCACCCCGGCGACGCGGAGCACGAGCTTGGCGAGGTCGGCGATGTTGGTCTGCTCGGAGTCGTCACCGATGTGCACGATCTGACCGGCCGCCCCCGCGCTGTCCATCAGGCGCAGCATCGCCTCGATGGCGTCGTCGACATAGCAGAACGACCGGTACTGGTCGGCCCCCCAGACCCTGAACGGGTCCTCGCCGCCCAGCGCACGCAGCGCCATCTCGGGGATGACGTGGTCGGCGCCCATGCGGGGCCCGTAGACGTTGTGGAAGCGACCCACCACCGCGCGGACATCGTTCGCCGGGGCGCCGTGGACGAAGGCGGCCTCCCCCAGCAGCTTGCTGACCGCGTAGGCGCTGCGCGGCGCGGTCACATCCGAGATCATCACCGGGACGCCCTCGGGCGTGGGGACCGCCACGATGCCGGCGTCGACGCCCCCGCCGTACACCTCGCTGGTGGAGGCGAAGAAGACCCGCTCGCCCGGCACGACCCAATCGAGGAGGTGCAGCGCAGGCAGCGTGTTGACGCGTATCACCTGCGCGGGGCTCCGCTCGACGTTGCGCACGCCGACGATCGCCGCCAGGAGGTAGATCTGGTCCCAGCCGTGCGGCAGACCCGCCCAGGTGGCCGGTTCGGTGAGGTCGCCGGACACGATCGTGACCGCCGCGTGCCGCCGCACCTCCGCCAGGTCGCGATCGTCCCGCCCCCGCGAGAAGTCGTCGACGATCGTCACGCGGTGCCCGTCGGCGACGAGGCGGCGGGCGAGGTGGAGGCCGATGAAGCCGGCGCCGCCCAGCAGCAGGGCGTTCATCGCAGGGCCCCGGCCGTCGCGCGGTACCCGAGCCCGCCGTAGCGCACGCCCGCGGCGGTCACGGCAGCCTCGTCGAAGATGCGCCACGAGTCGTAGACGAACAGCGGCCTGGGGCCCGACAGCACCGCGTCGACGTGGACGTCCCGGTAGTCGGGGTGGTCGTTGATGACCAGCACGCCCTCCGCCTCGCTGAACGCCTTGTCCAGGCTGACCGGCTCGCCGCCATAGGCCCGGATCACGTCGTCGGTGACCAGTGGGTCGTGACCCAGCACGGTGACCCCGGCCTCGGCGAAGATCGGCATCATCAGGGCGATCGGCGTGCCCCGCATGTCGTCCGTGGGCGGCCATCCCTTGTAGGCCCATCCCAGCACGGAGAGCCGGGCGCCGACGGTCGAGCCGCGCTCCTCGCGCAGCATGTCGACGACGGTGCGGGCGACGTGCACGGGCATGTACTCGTTGAGCTGCCGGGCGCCGCCGACGAGGAAGGGCTCGCGCCGCGTGCTGTCGATCATGATGTAGGGGTCCTTGGACAGGCACCCGCCGCCGACGTATCCCGGCTTGCAGAGGTCGGGCCGCGGGTAGTGCAGGTTGGCGGCCCGGATGACCTCGAGGGGGTCGAGCCCGTGCCCCTCGGCAACGAGCGCGATCTCGTTGCCGAACGCGTAGATCAGGTCGGTGTGGCAGTTGTTGGACAGCTTCACCATCTCGGCGGTCTCCAGGGAGGAGACGGTGACGACCTCCCTGGCCATGCCGCGGAAGACGTCGACTCCGGCCGCGAGGCTCTCGTCGTCCAGCCCGCCGACGACCTGCGGCAGCTCGACCAGCTCCCGCAGCGCCTGCCCCTGGATCGTGCGCTCCGGGGCCATCGCGAGCCGCGCCCGCCCCCACGCCTCCAGCAGCGGAGGCAGCACGACTGCACGGCTGGTCCCGATGGGCACCGTGCTCCGCACGACCACCAGCGTCTCCGGACCGCACCAGCGCGCGATGTCCCGGGTCGCGGCCGCCAGGTTCGCCAGGTTCGGCTCGTGGGTCGCCTCGTCGATGGGCGTGGACACGCAGATGACCGCCGCGTCGAGTCCCGTGCGAGGCAGCTCGGGACCGACGGAGATGGTCGAGCCGACCAGCTCCGCGAACACGTCCTCCACGCCCGGCTCGAAGATGTGCGGGCGGCCGCGGACGAGCGA
Source organism: Acidimicrobiales bacterium (assembly GCA_035697515.1). Classification (GTDB taxonomy): domain Bacteria; phylum Actinomycetota; class Acidimicrobiia; order Acidimicrobiales; family VFJN01; genus ZC4RG19. The sequence goes on along the minus strand of DASSCS010000171.1, from coordinate 52,342 downwards.
CTCCAGCACCGCCGGCTGTACGTCCACGCCGTAGACCACGTTGCCGGCGCGGGCCATCGCCGCGCTCAGGGTCAATCCGACGTAGCCCATCCCGACGACGCCGATGGTCTTGGGCATGCTCATGGTCCTCCTCGTGTCAGGCACAGGGCGTGCCGATGCGGTCGAGCTCGGGCACCGTCACGTAGCCGGCGAAGCCCTCGGCGCGGTAGCGGGCGCAGGCGGTGCGGACGTTGGCGGGATCGGTGGCGTAGTCGACGGCGAGCACGACCTTGCCGGCGTCCCGCAGCGCCCGCGCGTGCTCGAGGTTCTCCCGGCAGAAGCCTTCGGTGCAGGGCCGGTCGGTGGCCCGGAAGAACAGCTCCTCCATTCCCACGCCGTCGATCGCCTCGGTGTAGCCGTCGTACTCGCGCAGCTCGGGGGAGTTCTGCGGGACGATCAGGAAGCCGGGGCGCCTCGACTTGGCGTACCGGCTGACCCGCTCGATCAGGTCCACCATGGCGCGGGCGAGGCTGGCGCGCGTCTCCCCGGGCACGAGCGAGAGATCCAGCTCCTCGTAGGCCAGCGGGGTGTCGAGGTACGCGCCATCGAAGCCCGCGGCGAGGGCCTGGTCGATCCGCGGCTCGACGACCCGCTCCCACCAGCGCGGATCCCAGTAGCGGACGAAGTGCTCGTCGGGCCAGTCCTCCCAGCGGTCGAGGATCAGCTCGCCGGCCTGGTCGCGCAGCGGCGCGTACTCCGGCCGGAACTCCTCGATGCTGCCGATCTCGAAGTAGGCCAGGACCGTCTTGCCCGCGCCGCGCAGGACTGCGATCTCCTCCGGGCGGAAGACGTCGGCGCCCGCGTCGCGCGCCAGGTCGATCACCACCAGGTGCTGGGGCGCCCGGGCGAGCGCATCGAGCCGCCCGCCGCCGTGGTAGCGCTGGAGCTGGTACACCCAGTCGGTGATCGCCGGTGCCGGGGCCCGCGAGGCCGCCCCCGGCATGCCGGGCGTCGCGCCGCCCGGGTCGTCGTCCGACGGCGTGCGCTGGGCGGAGCGCCGGGAGGAACCGTCGGGTGCCGCGGCGCACGCGCCCGACACGAGCACGAGGGCGAGCAGCACTCCCCAAGGGGTCAGGTGCCTCGTCATCGCCGGTCGCACCCCACCCGCTCGGTGCCTCCGGCGTCCGCCCAGATCGCCGTGATCGAGTCGGTCAACCCGTGGGCCGGGCGCCACTCCAGCGCCTCGGCGGCCCGGCTGATGTCGGCGAGCATCCAGTCCACCGTCGCCGAACGTCCCGACGGCGCACCCTCCTCGCGCACCTCGCCGGTGAACCCTGCGGCACTCGCGAGCAGGTGCACCGCCTCGCGCGCCGTCACGGCCCGCCCACTGCCGACGTTGAACACGGACTTCGGCGGGCGCGGGCCCAGCGCCGCGGCGACCACCGCCGCCGCCACGTCCCGGACGTCGACGAAGTCGCGGGAGGGCGAGAGCGGGCCCAGGCTGATGGCGGCGGCGTGATCGACCACGGCCTCACGCAACTGGGTCGCGGCCCGGCCGAGCAGCGTGTGATCCTGCAGCCCCGGCCCGATCGGGTTGAACACGCGCAGTGTCAGGCCGTCGACCCGCCCGGCCGCGCGCGCGAGGTCCACGAGGCGTGTCGCCGCCAGCAGGCTCACGCCGTACTCGCTGACCGGTGCCGCCGGGTCGTCCTCGCGGGCTGCCGTCCCGCGGGCCACCCGCCCGTACTCCCCGGCCGAACCCAGCCGGACGAAGCGCATGGCGGGGTTCACCGCGCCGATGGCGGCGATCAGCTTCGCGGTCACCAGAGTGTTGGCGCGGATCAGTTCGTCGACCGCACCGTCGAGCCGGCCGGTGCAGTTGACGACGACGTCCGGCATCAGGTCGCGCAGCACCGCGGCGAGCTCGTCGGTGTCGACGGCCGAGAGGTCGCACCGGTCGCGGCCGGGACAGCTCACCCGAGCCGCCCGGCGATCGTGCTCGAGAGCGCCCACCACGTGCCGACCGATGAACCCGGATGCACCGAAGACGAGGACGTGGGTCATCGGCCTGCCGCCGCCGACCCGGGCAGCAGCACCGGTCGCAGGCTGGCGAAGTTCCGGTTGGCCTCGTCGTAGTCGTCCGGGCGGCCGATGTCCATCCAGTACCCGTCGAACTTGTAGGTGGCGGGCTGGCGCTGCCGCGCGAGCAGGTCCAGCACGAGCTCGTCGAATCCGAACGGCAGCCCGTCCGGGTACGGCTCGATGGTGGCGCGGGACATGCCGTAGATGCCCATGCTCACGAGGTAGGTGAGCGACGGCTTCTCCGTGAACCCGACCACCTTGTGATCGCACACGTCGAGCACGCCGAAGTCGATCTTCGCATCGCGTCGGGCGGTCGCGATGGTCAGCGGCGCCCCGGACATCATGTGCAGGTGCAGCAGGTCGCCGAAGTCGAGATCGGTCAGGACGTCCCCGTTCATGACGAGGAAGTGCTCGGGCAGCCTGTCCCGCATGCCGAACAGCGGCCCGACCGTCGAGAGCGGGATGGTCTCTTCGGCGTAGTCGATCTCCACCCCCCAGCGGGACCCGTCGCCGACGAAGGCCCGGATCAGCTCGCCGAGATGGTTGATCGCCAGGGTGGCCGAGGTGAACCCGTACGCCGCCAGCTGGTGCAGAACGATGTCCAGGATGGCGTGGCTGTCGCCGATGGGGACCAGGGGCTTGGGCAGCGTGGTGGTGTACGGCCGCAACCGGACGCCCTTGCCACCCGCCAGGATCACCGCGTGCATCTCGCGACCACCTCCTCCCTCATGCCTCACCGGTGGTGCCGGGCCTGACCGACGCAGCCGACCAACGCCGTCACGAGCAGCAGGAACAGGAGCACCGCACTGCCCAGGAACGCGAGCGTGTCCACCACCGGGCTGAGCCCTCGGGGTGCGGCAGCGGTCAGGACGAGGTGCGCGGCGAGGCACGTGGCCAGCGAGCCGCAGAGCCAAGCGAACCTGCCCATGTTGGCCAGCACGAAGCCGGCGAAGTAGGCGCCCCCGAGCACGACGCTCGCCGTGGTCATCAGCACGGCGGCGGCGCTGAGGAGGTCGGCGGCGTGCAGCGCGGCGATGAGCGCCGCAGCGGCGATGGCCACCGCGCCCACACAGACCGCGACGTCACGGGCCACCACGATCCGGACCGCGGCGACGAACTCCCGCGGCCGGCGCACGGTCCGCAACAGCGCCCTGGACGTGTCGCCGAAGCGGCGCGCCCGCCACTCCACGACCCCCATGCCGACGATCAGCGGGACGACTGCGACCACGATGTCGAAGCGATCCAGCATGTACCGGCCCTGCGCATGCAGCAGGTACGCCGCCGACAGCGCCGTGTACAGCAGCACCAGGCGAAGCTGCCCCAGCTCGGCGCCCATGCCGTCGCGCAGTCGTGGCTCGACGCCCTCGCCGTGGCCCATGGTGTGCAGGAGCGCGATGCCGAATGTGACCGCCACGGACCCGGCCCCCAGCACAACGGCCATCGGCAGAAGCCGGTCACCCGCCACCAGGTACGCCACCCCGGCGGCCGCTCCAGGGACCATCGCGGCGAACAGCCAGATCTCGCGCCGGTAGAACATCAGCACGGCCGCGGCCATCTGGAACGCCATCTGGGCCGTCGCCATGGCGGCCAGGCCGTACCCGGCGCGTGTCGTCGCGATCACCACCACGCTCGCGGTTGCGGTGACCGGCAGCCCAGCCACCGCAGCCCAGCGCAGCACCCGAGCTGCGGAGCCCGCGTGGCCGCGGCCGAGCAGCCGGTAGGCCAACCAGGTGGCGCCGCCGGCCCACACCCAGCCGACGAAGGCGGCGAGCACCAGGCCGAGCACCAGCGATCGGCGTCCGAGAACGGCGAGCGCCGCGGGGAAGACGGCCGCCGGCAGGAGGTACAGCAGTCCGTGTGTGACGTCGCCCAGCGCCGAGCTCGGCGGCGGGCTCGCAGCCACCGCCACCGTCGCGTCCGCCGGGCCCACCCTGCGGTGTACCTCCTCGGCCAGAACGAACACGTCGGCGTAGCCGTACCCCACCCGGGCGACGTCGTCGGTGATGCCGCCGGCCTCGAGCGTCGCGGCCACCTCGAGGGCGTCGACCGCGCGGGCCGCGAGCGGGCGGACGCGCTCGACCAGGTCGTCAACCGTCTCCGTCTCGATCGCGTCGTCGGGGCGGGCCCGGCCGACGCGGGGTGCCCCGCCGAGGACCAACGCGTCGGCGATCGGGGTCGCCACGACCGGAACGGCGCTCATCGGTGCTGCCCGATCGGCGGGAGCACCGTGGGGCGCTCGACGGCGCCGGGTCCGTCGGCAGGCGGCAGCTGCCAGACCGACCGGGCGCCGGTGACGTGCTCGTAGACGACGCGGTACGCGTCGAGCGAGTGCTGCAGCGTGAACAGCGCCATCACGCGCTCGCGTGCGGCCGCCGCCAGGCGGTGCCGGAGCCCGGCGTCGTGCAGCAGCCGCAGGCAGGCCGCCGCGAACCCGGGGGCGTCGCGGGGAGAGACGACGAAGCCGGTGTCGGCGACCGCTTCGCCGACGCCACCGACGTTGGTGCTGACCACCGTGCGACCGCACGCCATGGCCTCGACCACCGTGTAGGGAAAGCCCTCGGAGATGCTCGTCAGGGCGACGATGCTGCCGGCGTGGTACGCCTCGACCGGTGAGTCCACCCGTCCCTCCAGCGTGGCCGCGCCCGCCAGGCCCAGCTCCCCGATGAGGCGACGGCAGCTGTCGGCATAGGCCTCGTTGCCTGCCGGCGTGCCGCCGAAGATGCGGAGGCGCGCGCCCGGCATGTCGGCGTGCACCAACGCGAATGCCCGGATCAGCGTGTGCAGGTCCTTGAGCGGGTCGATGCGACCCATGAACACGATCGTGGGTTCGTCGGGCTCGACCTCGGCGAGCGGGAACCGATCCGGTTCCACACCGTTGTACATGGTCCACATGCGCTGGGGGTCGGCGCCGTTCTGCAGCTGCCACCGCCGGTTGTAGCTGGAATGCGGCGCGAGGGCATCGGCGACGAGGTACCCGGCACCGGCGAGCGTCCGGAAGAAGCTCAGGACCAGCACCTTCACGGCGTGCGGCGCATCGTCCTGGACGTAGGACAGGTAGCGCTCGCGGAGGTAGATGCCGTGCTCGGACATGACGGTCGGCGTGCCGTACCGCCACTTGGCGGCCATCGCGACGAGCATGCACAGACCGTTCATCGACGAGTGGACGATGTCGGCCTCGACCGGGGGCGAGGCGAGCGGGCGCAGCATGTGCTCGATCAGCCAGGCCGCCTCGACGGCGTCGGCGAGGGTGAGCCCGTCCGCGTGCACCCCGTGCCAGGCATCGGTCATCGACGTCAACGCCTGGTTCGAGGTGAGCGCGTCAGAGAGGTCGGCACCGTCGGCGCCGTACTCGAACAGGCCACGCAGGGCGTCCACGAACTGCCTGCGGTTGACGGCGGCCTCGTGCGATCTCGGATCGAGGGGCGTCAAGATGCTCGTCAGGAACGCCTCGTAGCTCGAGGCGAACGACGGCCCTGGGCGCCCCGACCGGCGGCCGCGGACCGGCGTCGGGCCCCAGAGGGGTATCGCCCGGACCCGGTCGAGGTTGTCGGGTGCCTCCCAGACCCGCTCCTCGGTCCCGTCGACGCTGAGCGGGACCACCTCCCACCGGTAGTCGGGCAGGCCGCGGATCAGCTGGTCGCACCAGACGCTGACGCCCCCCATCGCATAGGGGTACGTGCCCTCGGAGACGAGCGCGACCCTCACGGCAGCAGGCTCGGGGTGAAGGTCACCGGGGTGTTGGCCGACAGGCTGATCGGCGCGGACACCTCGCTGCCGTAGGTGGTGAAGCCCGCCGTGCGGGCCCCGGTGACCGTGACGCTGCCCGCCACCGGGGTGGTGATCGTCACGGTGGCGCCGTCGTACACCGCGTCCACGCCCGCACCGAGCTGCGCGAAGTGCGCGTTGCGGCCGGTCGTGTACCCCGCCAGGGCCGGCCACGCCGGGGAGAGCAGCGGCACCGAGTAGTACGAGCTGTACTTGGCCATCAGCAGGTCGGCCCAGTCGGTGGTGAGCGTGCGCCCTCCGCCGTAGTCGCGCAGGTTGCCGATGTGGAGCGTGTGCGTGTAGATCGATCCGGTGGCGAGGTGCGTGAGCGCCTGGTCGGTCTCGTGGTCGACGATCTGCCCGTAGGTCAGGTCGGTCGGCCAGAACGGGAACCTACCGTTTGGGCCGTAGTACGAGTTGTAGAAGTACGTCTCTTCCGCGGGCGTCGTGCTGAAGTAGGCGATGTTCGTCGGCCAATCCGGGACGATGGTCAGGCTCGGCTCGAGCGGGTGCACGATGCCGCAGTTGAAGCACGACGGCTGGTGGCTCGGGAACGACATGTTGCCGTGCAGGTACCGCACGCCAAGGTCCCTTGCGGCCCGCAGCAGCTCGGTGTTGGATGCGCCGAGGCCGTGGTCGGTCGGTGGATCGATGTCGTTGTCGGGATCCGGGTGGTACACGCCCAGCCCCGAGTACTCGCCGGTCTTCAGCACGGTCCTGTCGACCGTGAGGCCGAGCCGCCGTGCGACGACCAGGTTCTGGTCGATCTCGGTGACGTTCGTGGCGTAGTCGGTGAAGTTCATCTTCGGATGGGTCAGCGTGTGGTTGAGCCACCGGAAGCTGCTGCGCAGGCACCGGGTCGTCGCCGTCAGCTGGGCGATCCCGCCGTTGGGCGAGCACTTCGAGCCGGCGCTGAGGTTCGCGTCGCCGCCGTTGTAGGCCATGTGCATCGTGAAGCCGCTGGCCAGCGGGTAGGTGGTGCGGAGCGCGTTCTGCCTCAGGTGGGCGTTGTACGCGTCGTGGGCCGACATCCGGAAGCCCGGGTCCTGGTCGAGCGTGCCGTCGGGGTGCAGCTCGTCGGTGGAGTTGAACCAATCGTCCACGTCGACGTTCAGGTAGTGGCGCTGCTCACCCAGGAACAGGCCGCGGCTGGCCCAGCGGAACAGGCCGTAGGTCAGCAGGTGGCCCTGCAGGAGGTGCTGGTTCGACGTGAACGTCAGGGCCAGCCGCTCGCGCCCGTCGACGGAGGTGCTGCGCACGCCCAGCACGCTGTTGCCGGCGGTCAGCACGGCCTGCCCGTCGCAGTCGGGGGCGAGCGCGTCGCGGTAGACGTACGACTGGACGATCGGGATCTGGGCGCTGGGCTTGAGGTAATCGAACACCTGGGCGCCGGAGGTGGTCAGAGCCGCGCGCAACGGGGTGTCCCCGACGCCGCCTTCGCTCCCACCCCGGAGGCACATGTCCTCGGGCCAGGTGCCGTAGCTGCTGTAGAGGGTTGCCTGGCGGACGCCGTAGTCGCGCTCGTAGGCCCACAGCAGGTTCCACTGGTCGTCGGAGAGGGCGCTGACGAATGCGCCGGACGCATCCTGGTAGGCCAGCATGCTGCTGGTCAGGAGCACCGCGTTGTAGCGGCCCGTCCCGTCGGGGCGCACCAGTGCGTCGCTGGTCAGGGGGGTGGTCCGGGCGTGGAGCACGTCGTAGGCGGCGCCGACGCGGTCGAGCGTCGACCGCCACGTGGCCACGCCGAAGTCGCCGGCGTCCACGGCGAGGACCAGCGCGCGCACGGCCACGCTGCCGGGCGCGCTGGTCGTCGCGACCGCCGCGTCGAGTGTGGCGGCGTCGGCTCGAACCGGCGCCGGCCCATCCGGCCGGACTCGCACGTCGGTGTCCAGCGCGACGGATCCGTCGATGCGCGGGAGCGGCCCGGGGGGCGTCACCCGGGGGGACGCCACGGGGGGATAGCCGACGACGGAGGGCACGGGGGCCGGGGGCCGATCACGACCTGCCGGGTCGGGTTGAGCGCCGGCGCCCGGGGTCGCCTGCAGACCGACGGCGACGACGGCCAGGACCACGGCGAGGTGCCTGACGACGCGACCGTGACCTCGAGAGCTACGCATTGCAGACCCCCTGTGTGAGGTGGCGGGACGTTGCGGCGCCCAGCACGCCGACCGGGAAGGGCGGCGTGGCTCGCGGTGCGGCGGCAACTCCGGACGGAACGTCGACGACCTCGATCAGTTCGTCGGTATCGCTCGCCATGTCCCGCCTGCCTCCGCCGCTCCGAGTCCGGATCGCCTCCTGTCCGGAGCAACACCCTGTGTGGTCGTGGTAACTGGGAGAGCACGACCCGCAGGCGGACCGTAACACACAATCACGTACAGTGAAGAAGAATCTACATATGTGGTGAATCTTCCACGTCACGTGGTCGCACGAACATCATCCCGGGACTGGGCGCCCGGCTCGGCCGCCAGCGTGATCACGCGGGGGCACGTCGTTGCGTGCACGTTCGGCACGTCCCGACGCCAGGGCTCACGCTCAGGCGGGGGACCCGGCCGAGTGGTGGACGACGGGGCGGAAGCCGTGACGGAGCACCGCCACGGTCGAGCGCGGCGTCAGCACGGTGGCCTCGCCCGCGCCCGGGCGGTCGACCGGCGGGCCGTAGCCCGCCGGCGACCAGGGCACCAGGCGGTCCGCAAGCACGAGCACCGGTCCACCGTCCACCTCGGCGAACGCCCCGGGGGGCAGCTCCGGCCAGGGTGCCCCATGGCGGCGCTGCCGGCGGCCGTCCCGGCGGTCGGCGTGCAGGCGGGCGTCCATCGGATCGACGCGCGGGCGCTCCCCGAAGGCGGCCTCCCAGGCGTCGAGCCACGCGGTGTAGTCGGGGTGGCGGCACAGGGCGCACGGCCGGTGGCCCGCGGCCAGCGCCACCGCCTCGTCCCAGAAGAACAGGGGCGTCCACCGGCCGGGCTGCCACCTGGGGGCAATCCAGCCCTTGTGCTCGAGCACGCACGTGATCCACCGGCGCACCTGCCACGGCCGGGCGATCGCCCGCTCCTCGCCCCGGTGCAGGCAACCCCGGTTGCCCATGAACAGGCCGCGCTGGTCGATGGCGACGATGTCGCCCTCGGGCGTCACCCGGTTCGGGTCAGGCATGCCGCCATGCTGGCGCGGGCGGCGGCGGGGGAGCGGGGCACCGCGCTGCACACCGCCCGTCACGGCCGTTGGGCCACGACGAGGACCTTGACCCAGGTGGCCCGGAAGCGACCTGCGGCGTCGAGCGGCTGTTGCCGCGCCCACCAGCGCGCGGCCACCGCGCGGTCGAGGCGGCCGTCGCCCACGGCGCGTTCGAGCGCCCGCTCGAGGCGCAGCGGGTGGGCCGGGATTCCGTAAGCGAACGACTGCTCGGTCACCCGGTCGACGATCCGCAGGCCGTGGGTGGTGACGAGCCGGTCGAGCCGGGACCCGACGTCCGCCCGGCGCACGGCCACCACGGCGCGGGCGACGACCCGGTCGTCGGGCTCATCGGCGCCGAAGCGCAGCGTCGCCCAGTCAGGCTCGAACGCGGTGAGGAGCCCGCCCGGGCGCAGGACGCGGGCGACCTCGGCCATGAACCGGTCGGGGTCGTCGACGTGCTGGAGCACCCGCTCGATGCGGCAGCCGTCGACCGACCCCGACCGGAAGGGCAGACGGTGGCCGTCGGCCTGCACGAGCCGGGCGGGCGCGGCGAGGGCACGCAGGCGCTCGGCCGCCGCCGCCAGCATGGTGGCGCTGGTGTCGACGCCGACCGGGCGCAGACCGCCGCACGCGAGCAGGGCTGCGTCGTGCCCCGCCCCGCAGCCGACGTCCACGACCAGGCCGGCCGGCACCGCCCGCCGAACCGCCGCCGTCATGTAGTGCTTCATGGCGGCCAGGCCCGACGCCGTCGTGTCGAGGTAGGCGACGAGCGCGGCCGGTTCGGGGCTGGCATCGACCGACGAGAACGGCGACATGGCGACCTCCTGGTCGCCGGCGACCCAGGCGGGCGGTCGCCGGACGGAAGGCTCCCCGGTGGTGCTCCACCCGTCGCCGCCGCCAGTCGCGTGCGGGCTCAGTCTGACACGGTGAGCAGCCTGGTGCGGAACAGGTCGAGCACCCGGTCGAGCGCATCGCGGGTGGGCTGACCGGGCTCGTCGATCAGGTGCTCGGTCAGCACCGAGTGCGGCGCCATGGCGGCGTCGGGGTTGGCAGCTGCGCCCTCCAGCTCGACGGCCACGAACGCGTCGCCCAGCTGCTGGGCCAGGAACTCGAACCGCTCGGGCGGCACGTAGCGGTCGGTCTTGAAGCGAAGTCCGAGCACCTGCAGGCCCTCGGCCGTGCAGCGGCCCTTCACGATCTCCAGGTCGTCCGGCGAGATGTCGATGGTCCGCTTGGTCCTGGCCGTCAACGGGAGGGGCAGCGACGGCTGCGACAGCACGGGCGCCAGCAGGCGCTCGTCTGTCGCCATGGCCAGCGCGAACCCGCCGGTGAAGCACATGCCCACCGCGCCGACGCCCGGACCGCCGCAACGCTCGTGCTCGTCGGCGGCCAGCGCCCGCAACCAGCCGATCACCGGCGAGGTCCGCCCCGTCGCGAGGACGGTGAACTCGCGGCTGATGCACGTCGGCACGATGGACGACAGGCTGTAGGCCACCGACCGGACCCGGCCCCCGGCGGCCGGGTCGCGGCCCGGCTCGCCGAACAGGTGGGGCAGAACGGCGGTGCAGCCGATGGCGGCCACGCGGTCGGCGAACTCGACGACCTTGGGCGTGATGCCGGGCATCTCGGCGATGACCACGACCGCCGGGCCGGTGCCCTTGCGGAACACGGTGCGGGCCTTGCCGTCGTGGGTGAAGCTCGTGCGCTCGTAGTCGTGCAGGTCGTGGTCGGGCACGCCGGGACGCTAGCCACACCGGGCCGGGTCGCGTGCCGCGACCACCGTGGGTAGGGTGCAGCCGGGTGCGGGCGGCTGGACGAGGAGGATGGTCCGATGCCGGCACGCACAGCTTCCGCCCGCTGGGAGGGCGGCCTCCAGCAGGGCAAGGGCACCATGCGCCTGGGCAGCGGGGCGTTCGAGGGCCAGTACTCGTTCTCGTCGCGCTTCGAGGACGGCACGGGCACCAATCCCGAGGAGCTGATCGGGGCCGCCCACGCCGGCTGCTTCGCGATGGCGCTGTCGGCGGGGCTCGAACAGGCCGGTCACCCGCCCACGTCGGTCGACACCACCGCGACGGTGCACATCGAGCGCTCCGACGCCGGGTTCGAGATCTCGCGCATCGACCTCGACTGCACCGCGGTGGTGCCCGGCCTCGACGACCCCGGGTTCCAGGCCCAGGCCGCCACGGCCAAGGCCGGTTGCCCGGTGTCGAAGGCGCTGGCGGGCGTCGACATCCACCTCGACGCCCGCCTCGCCACCTGACCGCCCCGTCTGACGGCGTCCACCGGGTCAGGGTGCCCGGAGGGCGGCCAAGGCCTTGCGGATGCGCTGCTCGCTGATCGGGCGGGGCGTGCCCAGCACCTGGGCGAACAGGCTGACCCGCAGCTCCTCGAGCATCCAGCGCAGCTCGACCACCTCGGGGCTCGAGCGCCGGTCGCGGGGAAGTGATGCGACGAGCCCGGCGTACTCGTGCTCCAGCGCACGGGCGGTGCGCATGAGGCCGCCGTCGCGCTCGAGTCGGTCGCCCAGCTTGTCGAGGCGCAGCCGGACGCCCTCGAGGTAGCGGCCCACGTCGCGCAGGCGGGCCAGGCCGGTGGCGGTGACGAAGCCGGGTCGCACCGACGCCCGCACCTGCGCCCGCATGTCGTCCACCGCGGGCTGCTGCGCGGGCGGGCGCGTGGCGTCGAGCCGGGCCTCGAGCGCGACCGCCGCGGCCACCAGGTCGGCCGCCTGGCCGGCCGCGCCAGACGCCAGCGCCGGCAGCCGGTCGCGGGCCGCCGCGGCCAGCCGGGCGAAGCCGTCCTCGTCCCAGGCGAAGCCGCCGTGGGTGGCGACGATGCGGTCGGCCGCGGCCGCCACGCAGTCGTCGGCCAGCGCCGCCACGCCCAGCACGTGCGGCGGCGCCGCGGCCAGGGCGGGCACCGCGCGCAGCCGGCGTTCGGCGTCGCGCCGCGCCGCGGGCACCGCCAGCGCCAACAGGCGGCGGGTGCCGGTACGCATCGCCCGGGCCTGGTCGGACGCCGAGGCCATGACCCGCACGCCCACCGTCTCGCCCTCGTCGATGAGCGCCGGGTATCCCCGCACGGGCAGCCCGGCCGCCGTGACCTCGACCGTACGAGGCAGCGCTCCCACGTCCCACGACGTGAGGCCCGTGCGCTCGATGGCCGGCGCGGCGTCGGCCACGGCCCGGCGCACCCGGCCGCTCAGCTCGGTCCGCAGTGCCCCGAGGTCGCGGCCGCTGGCGACCTCGGCGCCGGCCGCGTCCTCGACGCGGAAGCGCACCCGCAGGTGGGCGGGCACCCGCTCGAGGTCGAAGTCGCCGGGCGAGACCGGCTCGCCCGACAGGGTCGCCAGGCGGCGGGCCAGCACGTCGAGCAGCGGCCCGTCGCCGGGGCCGATGCCGGTCAGCGCCTCGCGCGCCCGGTCGGGGACGGGCACCAGCCGCCGCCGCACCGCCTTCGGCAGCGACCGGACCAGCGCCGTCACCAGGTCGAGGCGGTGCCCGGGCACCTGCCAGTCGAACCCGGTCTGATCGACCTGGTTGAGCAGGGCGAGGGGCACGTGCACGGTCACGCCGTCGTCGTCGGCGCCCGGCCCGAACGTGTAGGTCACGTCGAAGGCCAGGTCGCCCTGCCGCCACGTGGTCGGGAAGGCCTCGCCGTCGACGGGCCCTGCCTCGGGGTCGAGGAGGTCGTCGAGCGTGAAGGTGAGCAGGTCGGGTTCGCGCCGGCGGGCCTCCTTCCACCAGCGGTCGAAGTGGCGGGCCGATACGACGTCGGGCCCCAGCCGCTCGGCGAAGAACGCCACGAGCCGGTCGTCGGCCACCAGCAGGTCGCGGCGCCGGGTGCGCTCCTCGAGGGCCCGCACGTCGTCGAGCAGCGCCCGGTTGGCCTCTGCGAAGGGGTGTGGGGCGCGCCAGTCGCCGTCGACCAGGGCGTGCTCGATGAACATCCGCCGGGCCGCGCCCGCATCGACCCGGCCCAGCTGCACCCGGCGCCCGTCGACCACCGGCAGGCCGTACAGCGTGACCCGCTCGGTGGTGAGCGCCGCCCCCCGCTTGGCGTCCCACCACGGCTCGCCGTAGCTGCGGCGCACCAGGTGCCCGGCCGCCGGCTCGAGCCAGGCCGGGTCGATGCGGGCCACCATGCGGGCCCACAGGCGGTTGGTCTCGACCAGCTCACCGGCCATGACCCACGCGGGCGTGCGCCGGTGCAGGACCGACCCCCGGGCGATGGTGAAATGGGCCTGGCGGGCGCCCACGTGGTCGCGGGTGGTGCGGTCGTACATGCCGACGTGCGACAGCATGCCGGCCAGCAGCGCCCGGTGGATGGCGTCGGGGTCGGCGGGCTGGGCGTTGCGGCGGATGCCCAGCTCGCTTGCCACCTCGCGCAGCTGGCGAACGAGGTCCTGCCACTCGCGGACCCGCACGTGGTTCAGGTGCTCGGCCCGGCACGTGCGCCGGAACGCGCTGGAGCTGCGCGCCCGCTGCTCGGCCTCGAGGTAGCGCCACAGGTTGAGGACGGCCACGAAGTCCGAGTCGGGGTCGGCGAAGCGGGCGTGCAGCTCGTCGGCCTCGGCCTCCCTGTCGGTGGGACGCTCGCGCACGTCCTGGATCGACAGGGCGGCGGCGATGACCAGTACCTCGCGCACGCACGACTGGGCGTCGGCCTCGAGGATCATCCGGCCGAACCGGGGATCGATCGGCAGGCGGGCCAGCCGCCGGCCCACGGGCGTGAGGGTGCGATCGTCTCGCATCGCACCCAGCTCGACCAGCAGTGCCACCGCGTCCCGCACGGCGCGGGCGTCGGGAGGGTCGACGAAGGGGAACGACTCGACCTCGCCCAGGCGCAGCGCCGCCATCTGCAGGATGACCGACGCCAGGTTGGTGCGCAGGATCTCGGGCTCGGTGAACTCGGGGCGGGCGTCGAAGTCAGCCTCGCTGTAGAGGCGGATGCAGCTGCCGGGGGCGACCCGCCCGCAGCGCCCGGCCCGCTGGTTCGCCGACGCCTGGCTGACCGGCTCGATCGGAAGGCGCTGCACCTTGGTGCGTCGGTTGTAGCGCGAGATGCGGGCCAGGCCGGGGTCGACGACGTAGCGGACGCCGGGAACGGTGATCGAGGTCTCGGCCACGTTGGTGGCGAGCACGATGCGCCGCCCGGCGTGGGGACGGAATGCCCGCTGCTGCTCGGCGGCCGACAGCCGCGCGTAGAGCGGCAGCACCTCGGTGTCGGGCAGCCCGGCGTCGTTCAGCGCGGTGGCCGTGTCGCGGATCTCGCGCTCGCCGCTGAGGAACACCAGGATGTCGCCCGGACCCTCGCGCCGCAGCTCGTCCACCGCGGCGAGGATGGCGTCGATCTGGTCACCGGTCCCACGGTCGGGCCCCCGCCGGCCGCCCCGCCCGCCGCCCCCGCGCGCGCCGGCCCGGCTGCCGCCGGGTCCGCCTCCTCGGCGTGCAGCGCCGCGGCCGCTGCGGGGCGCGCCGTTGGCCCCGCCACGAGCGGCCCCGGCGGCGCCGTCCTCGCCCAGCGGCCGGTAGCGCACCTCGACCGGGTAGGTGCGGCCCGACACCTCGACGACGGGGGCGCCGAAGTGCTCGGCGAACCGGGCGGTGTCGATGGTGGCCGAGGTGACGACGAGCTTGAGGTCCGGGCGGCGGGGCAGCAGGCCGGTGAGGTAGCCGAGCAGGAAGTCGATGTTGAGGCTGCGCTCGTGGGCCTCGTCGAGTATGAGGGTGTCGTAGCGGCGCAGCAGCCGGTCGCGCTGCAACTCGGCCAGCAGGATGCCGTCGGTCATGAGCTTGACCAGCGTGCGCTCGCCGACCTGGTCGGTGAAGCGCACCGTGTAGCCGACGAGGTCGCCGACCTCCGTGCTCAGCTCCTCGGCGATGCGGGCGGCGACGGTGCGGGCTGCGAGCCGCCGGGGCTGGGTGTGGCCGATGAGGCCGCGCACGCCGCGGCCGAGGTCGAGGCACATCTTGGGGAGCTGCGTGCTCTTGCCCGAGCCCGTCTCGCCCGCCACGACGACCACCTGGTGGTCGCGGATGGCGGCCATCACTTCGTCGCGCCGCCCGCTGATCGGCAGGCTCTCGGGGTAGGTGACCGTCGGGACAGCGGCCGCCCGCCGGGCCACCGCGGCCTCGGCCCGGTCGATCTCGGCGGCGATGGCGGCCAGCCCGGCATCGGGTGCCTCGTCTGCGCCGTCGCTCGTCACCCCGGCCGGGCGCGAGCGGGCGCGGTCCAGCCTGCGCCGGAGCCGCTCCTCGTCGCGCAGCGTCAGGGCGCCGAGCCGGGAGCGCAGATCAGCAGGGGAGAGGGCCACGACCGGTCGGCCATCCTAGGGACGCCACGCGATGAAGCGCTCGCATTACTCCGTCCGACGCGTGCAACAGCCACTGGTCTACGATCCACCCGTGGCCATCACCCTGGGCCTGAAGGTCCACCCCGACGCCGCCGGCTTCGACGCCGCTCGGCTGTCCCACATCGACGAGCACCTGCGCACCCGCTACATCGAGCCGGGCAAGATCGCCGGGTGCCAGGTGGTGGTGTCGCGCCGGGGCCAGGTAGCGCATGCCTCGGTGCTCGGCCGGTCCGACCGCGAGCGCGACGTGCCGGTCGCGCCCGACACCATCTGGCGCATCTTCTCGATGACCAAGCCCATCACCGGCGTGGCCCTGCTCAGCCTGTACGAGCGGGGCATGTTCCAGCTCGGCGACCCGGTGCACCGCTTCCTGCCCGAGCTGCGCGACATGAAGGTGCGCGAGCGGCTCGAGGACGGCACGCGGCGGCTCGTCGACGCGAACCGGCCGATCTCGATGCGCGACGCCATGATGCACATGACCGGCATCGGCTTCGGGCCGCCCGACGCCCGCATGGACCTGAGCACGATCACCACCCGGCCGCCCTCGGCCCGCCTGGGCGGTGGCGCCACGCTCCAGACCCTGGTCGAGCGGCTGGCCGGCGAGCCGCTGCGCTTCCACCCGGGCACCCGCTGGCTGTACTCGTGGTCGACCGACGTGTGCGCCCGGCTCGTCGAGGTGCTGTCGGGCCAGCGGTTCGACGACTACCTGCGCACCACGATCTTCGACCCGCTCGGCATGGCCGACACCGGCTTCGCGGTGCCGGACGCGGCCGTCGACCGCTTCGCCGCCCTGTACCGCCGCGACGCCGACAAGCGCCTCGTGCTGTCGGACGACCCGCTGTCGAGCCCGTTCCGCGAGCATCCCAGCTTGCTGTCGGGCGGCGGCGGCCTGGTGTCGACCGCCGCCGACTATCTGCGCTTCTGCCAGATGCTGGTGGGCGGGGGAGAGGTCGACGGGGTGCGCATCCTCGGCCGCCCGACGGTCGAGCTGATGCGCACCAACCACCTCCCCGGCGGCGGCGACCTGCGCCAGTTCGCCCAGCCGGGCGGCTACGGCGAGGTGGGCTTCGACGGCATGGGGTTCGGGCTCACGGTGGCGGTGTCGAAGGGACCGCCCGCCACCCAGGCCCAAGGCCCGGCGGGCCTGTTCATGTGGGGCGGCCTGGCCTCGACCGCGTTCTGGGTCGACCCGGTCGAGGAGGTCGTCGTCGTGTTCATGACCCAGCTGATCCCCTCGGGAACGTTCAACTTCCGGGGTCAGCTCTCCTCGATCGTCTACGGCGCCATCGTGGATTGAGGCCGGCACGAGTCCGGCTCCGGCGGCCGTCACCGCGGCCCGGCGGCGGTCATTCGTCGTCGTCGCCGATCAGGTAGCGGGGCCCGGCGCCGCGCTCGCCGGCGCGATCGTCGGCGTTCAGCAGGCGGCACGCCTTGAGCGACAGGCAGCCGCAGCCGATGCAGCCGTCGAGCCGGTCGCGGAGCCGCTCGATGAGCTCGATCTGCGCGTCGAGGCGGGGCCGCCACTCGCGCGACAGACCGGACCAGTCGGCCTGGGTGGGGGTCCGGCCCTCGGGCAACGAGGCGAGGGCGTTGCGGATCTCCTCGAGCGTCAGGCCGACCCGTTGGGCCACCTTGACGAACGAGACCCGCCGCAGCACGTCGCGGTGGTACCGCCGCTGGTTGCCATCGGTCCGGGTGGAGCAGATGAGGCCCTCGGACTCGTAGTACCGCAGGGCCGAGGGCGCCACGCCGGTGCGCTCGCTGACGGCGCCGATGGTCAGGGCATGCTCCATGTCCTCAGGCTACCGACCACTGGTCGAGTTGGAGTGAGCTTGAGCTTGAGAGGTGTCTCCGGCCACACCGCTGGTCGCGCGGGCGGGTAGCGTCCCGGGACATGGCCCCCACCGAGCGCCAGCCGCACGACGTGCTGAGCGCCCGCCGCGCCGCCCGCCGCGCCGAGCTGCTCGACGCCGCCATCCGGGCCATCCGCCAGGGCGGCGGGCACGCGGCCATGGAGGACATCGCCGCGGAGGCCGGCATCAGCCGCCCCATCCTCTACCGCCACTTCGACGACGCCACCGGCGTGTACGCGGCGGTGGCCGACCGGTTCTGTACCGAGCTGCTGGCCCGGTTGCGCCGGTCGGCGCGAGAGGAGCGGCCGGGCCGCCGCCTGCTTCGGCGCCAGATCGTCACCTATCTCGCCTTCATCGCCGAAGACCCCGACGTCTACCGCTTCCTCATGCGCCAGGTGCCTCCCGACAGGCCCCGGCCTGCGACGCACCGCAGCGGCTTCTCGCGCCTCGTGGCCGACAACACGGCCCAGTACCTGGTCGAGGCCGGCTGGGACCCGGCCCGGGCTGTGGCCGGCGCCGACCTGTTCATCGGCGGGCTCGAGGCGGCGGCGAGCCGCTGGGTCGAGGAGCCGGCAGGCAGCTACGAGGAGCTCGCCGACCAGCTCACCGACGTGCTGTGGTCGGGCTTCCGGCACGCGCGGCTCGTGCCCGCGCCCACGGTCGACGCCCGCTGAGCCCGTTCGGTCGGTCACACCGCGCGCGAATCCGCGCGCCCCGTGCCGCTACGACACGAGGCCGTGCGACCCCTTGACGTGAGAAAACTACGATGCGAGAATTGGCCGCCACGGGGCGCGAGTTACAAGGGGGTGACTCTGCAACGGCGGATCGCACATCTACGCACGTAGGGGGTACGGGAGCCGATGCACAAGAAGCTGTTGGGTTCGCTACTCATCGCGATCGCGTTGCTGCTGTCGTTCACTGCCGCCGCGGGCGCCGAGGCCGCGAGCAGCAGCTCGAGCCGCACGTCCAAGGCCGCCGCCTTTGCGTGCTGGAACGGGCCGAACCACCCGAGCCACCCGACGATCAGGTACGGGAGCCAGGGTTGGGACGTGATCGAGGCGCAATGCCGGCTGCGCGAGTTCGCCGGATGCCAGATCGCCGTCGACGGGGTGTTCGGCTCGAACACCCGCCAATGCGTCATCAACGTCCAATCGTGGTGCAGGGTCGCGACGGGGAGAGACATCGCGGTCGACGGGATCATCGGTCCGGTCACCTGGCGCATGATCCACGCCTACAGCTGTTGGGCGTGACCCGGCTCCAGCTCGATTCGTGAGGACGTGGGCCTCCGGGCGACGACCCGGGGGCCCACGTCCATGCTCGATGCGCCCTTCCGGCCGTCGCCGGTCGGCCCGGTCCCGTGCTTCACGCGGGCGTGGGCAGGCGCATCATGTCCGCGAAGTTGCCGGAGTAGAAGCGCTCGCGGGCGGCGTCGCTCACGCCGTCCATCGTCGCCTCGAAGCGCCCGAGCGGGTCACGGGTGCCCTCGGGGTGGGGGTAGTCCGACGAGAAGAGCAGCAGGTCGTCGCCGGCCTGCTCGATGATGGCGGCCACCGGCTCGCCGGGGAAGGGCGTGAACCACACCTGGCGGTGGATGTACTCCCGCGGCGTGAGCGGCATCGCGGTGAGCTGGGGCTCGGACTTGCGGAAGTTCCGGGTGGCCATGTCGAGCTTGGCCAGCAGCGTGGGCATCCACACCGCACCGAGCTCGATGACACCGCCGTGCAGGCGGGGGAAGCGTTCGAACACGCCGTCCATGGCCATGCAGGCCAGGAACAGCTCGGGGCCGTGGCTGAGGGCGATGTAGTCCTTGGAGCGGATGTTCTCGCCGCCGCCGATGAAGTCGGTGACCGGGGGCAGCCCGTTCTCGTGCAGCGAGCGGGGCACGTCGAGCCGGCCGCCCCCGACATGCAGCACGAACTGCACGCCGGCCTCGGCGAGGGCGCCCCACAACCCGTCGTAGTCGGGATGGGTGTGCGACACCCGGCGGGGCGCGTCGTGGCTGACGTGCACGGCGGCGGCCCCCTCGGCGATGCACCGCCCGACCTCCTCGGTGGCCCACACGGGGTCGGCGCGACCGCGTGGCGGCGTCGGCCACCGCCTTCTCGGCCAGGCGGCCGGCCGCGCCCAGCCGGAGCTTGCCGATGCGCATGGCGTGGAAGGCGGACGCCGGCTCGGCGTGGCCGGGCGGCCGGTCAGGCGGCGTCGAGGGCGGCGACCTGGCCGAAGAAGCCGGCCAGCCCGCTGAGGCGACCGTCGTCGGCCACGATGGCCACGTCGATGCCGCCGAGCACGGCCGTGCCCTGCCCGTCGCGCAGCTCCCAGTCGAACCGCAGGTAATGGTGGTGAGAGTCGATGCCGCTGGTGCGGACGACCGTGTGGCCCGGGAACTGGGACCGGGCATCGCTCACCATGTCGTTCAGCGCCGCGTGCCCGGTGGCCTGGAACGCCGGGTCGACGTACCCGCCCTCCGGCGTCCACGCCCGCTCGATGTGGGCAGCCCGGCGCTGCGGATCGGTCTCGTTCCACATGTCGATGTAGGCGTCGATCGTGGGGGTGTGATCGGTGGTGGTGTCCGTTGTGGTGTCGGTCATGCTGCCAATGTGACGGCGCCTTGGCGGCTGGGCGACTACCTGCCAGGTAGCGGCCTGCCTACCTGCCAGGTAAGCGACGTCACGACCCCGCGCCGTTAGGTTGGGGGCCCGTGGTCGCCACCCTGTCACCCACCACCCGCCCGCCCGGGGTGGGCCCGCTGCTGCGCGACTGGCGCCGCCGCCGGCGCCTCAGCCAGCTCGAGCTCGCCAGCGAGGCCACCGTGTCGGCCCGCCATCTCAGCTTCGTCGAGACCGGCCGTGCCAAGCCCAGCCGCGAGCTGGTGCTGCACCTGGCCGAACACCTCGACGTTCCCCTGCGCGAGCGCAACTCGCTGCTGCTCGCCGCCGGCTACGCGCCAGGGTTCAGGCAGACGTCGCTCGACGCCGAGGAGATGGCGCCCGTGCGCCAGGCGCTCGACACCGTCCTCGCCGGCCACCGGCCTTTCCCCGCCGTGGTGGTCGACCGGCGCTGGGACCTGGTCACCGCCAACGAGCCTGCGCTGGAGCTGCTGACGGCCGGGGTGGCCGACGCCCTGCTGGCGCCCCCGCCCAACGCGCTGCGCATCAGCTTGCACCCCGAGGGGCTGGCGCCACGCATCGTGAACTTCGGGCCGTGGGCGGCCCACCTGGTGGACCGCCTGCGACGGGAGGCCGACCTGTACGGCGACCCCGAGCTGGCGGACCTGCACGACGAGCTGTGCGGTTACCCGGGCGTGGCCGGCTCGACCGTCCCGCCGCCCGTGGCCAGCCAGCTCTTCATACCGCTGGTGCTGCGGACCGATGGGCGGGAGCTGTCGTTCTTCAGCACCGTGGCCACCTTCGGCACCGCCCGCGACATCACGGTCGAGGAGCTGGCCGTCGAGTCGTTCTTCCCCGCCGACCCCGGGACCGCCGAGGTGCTGCGGGCGCGCTGGCGCTGACCACCGCGGTGCTCGGCCGGTCACAGCAGCGAGAGCTGCGCCGGCGCGGCGGTGGCAGCGGGCGCGGCCCCGGTGGCGGGCGCCCGGCCCCGCCGCACCTCGACCGAGCGGCCCCGGGTCGACCCGTCGTTCGAGGCCGCCGCCGGCCCGACCAGGTGCTCGGGATCGTCGCGCCCGGCGGGCACGCCGCCGTGGCGACGGACCATCTCGTGCACCCGAGCGGCTAGGGCCGCCTGGTCGGCCTCGGGGGCATAGGCGCGGTCGCGGTAGCGGCGCCGGTAGTCGGCCACGAGGTGGGGGTGCGACTCGGCCAGCCGGGACAGGAACACGTCCTTGACGCCCGGCCGCAGATGCAGCAGCACCGTCGAGATCGACCGGGCGCCGGCGGCCACGCACGCCCGCACCACCGCCTCGAGCTGCTCGGGCGCGTCGGACAGCCCCGGCAGCACCGGCGCCATGAGCACGCCGCAGGGCACGCCCGCCTCGTTGAGCGCCTGGACCGCCCGCACCCGGCGGAGCGGATGGGGCGTGCCGGGCTCGGTGGCCCGCCAGACCGCTTCGTCGAGCGTGCCGATCGACAGGTTGACCCGCACGTCGGTGGCCCGGGCGGCCCGGGCCAGCAGCGCCAGGTCGCGCAGCACGAGCGTCGACTTGGTCAGGATCGAGAACGGGTTGGCGGACTCGGTGAGCACGTCGACGATGCCCCGGGTGAGCCGGTACTTGCCCTCGGCCCGCTGATAGGGATCGGTGTTCGTGCCCATGGCGATGAGCTCGCCCCGCCAGCGCCGGGGATCGAGCTCGCTGCGCAGGTGCGACACCGCGTTGACCTTGACCACGATGCGCCGCTCGAAGTCGCGGTCGGCGTCGAGGTCGAGGTAGGTGTGCGTGGGCCTGGCGAAGCAGTAGCTGCAGGCGTGGGTGCATCCCCGGTAGGGGTTGATGGTGTAGCGGAAGCCGAACGGCGCGCCCTTGACCTCGTTGATGACGCGCTGGGCCCGCACGTGCAGGAACTCGATGCCCCGGTACTCGCCTATTCCGGGCTCGCGCTCGAAGACGGGCTCGTCGAAGAGTGTCTGCTGGGGACGGGGCTCGTCGGCCTGGTCCCACCGCAAGGCGGTCATGGGTCGACTCTAGCGAACGTACGTACGGTCCGGCACTACCCGGGGGCGAGGATGGTGCGCAGTTGGTCGCGGGCCGTGGCGACGGGCTCGGTCGACTGCATGCCCTTGGCCATCGTCACCGTGCCCTCGATGGCGGCGATGACCAGCGTGGCCAGCCCGTGGGCCTCGGCGGGCGAGCGTCCCTCGGCCTCGAGCGCCTCGGCCAGCACGCCGACCCACTGGCGGAAGGCGCGGCTGGTGGCGTCGGCCAGCTCCTCGTGGGCGGCCGCGGCATCGAGGGCGACGCTGGCCACCGCGCAGCCCTCGACGTAGTCGGTCCGGTCGAGGTGCTCGACGTAGGCGTCGAAGATGGCCACCACGGCGTCGCGCACCGTGTCGTGCTCGGCCACGTGCCGGCGCATGTGCGCGGTGGCGCGCTCGGCGTAGAGGTCGACGGCGGCGGCCGCCAGCTCGACCTTGCCCCGGGGGAAGTGGAAGTACATCGATCCCTTGGGCGCGCTCGCCGCCGTCATGATCTGGTTGAGGCCGGTGGCCCCGTACCCCTGTGTGCGCAGGAGGCGGCTGGTGGAGCGAACGAGCCGGTCACGTGTGTCGGATGCCACGGCCGCAGTCTATCAATATGACGACCGGTCTATTGACTATGACGACTGGTCTAGTTAGTTTCGGCCGTATGCGTTCACTCCCCACTCTCTGGCGGCGGACCGGCCTCTCGGTCTTCGAGGGGATCGAGCTGTTCGACGGGTTCGACGGACGGGCGCTGGCTCCGCTCGCCCGCCACACCGACCAGCTGGTGCTCACGCCCGGCGTCACCCTCGCGCGCCAGGGCCGCCGCACCCACGAGGTGGTGGTGGTCCTTTCCGGCCAGGTGGAGGCCAGCCGCGACGGCACCACCGTGGGCACGCTCGGCACGGGCGCCGTCGTCGGCGCCTGCGAGGAGCTGTCGGGCCAGGCCCACGACGTCACCCTCGTGGCGGGCGCCGGGGTGACCGCCCTGGTGATCGCCGGCCCCGCCTTCCGCTGGGCGGCCGGCGCGATCGACGGCTTCACCGACCGCTTCCTCGCCGGCGAGACCGCCCGCATCGTCGCCGGCCTCACGTCGGCGCCCGGCTGGCCCTGCGCGCAGACGGCAGCCTGAGCCAGCTTGCGGCCGGCGCCCGCGGTCACAGCCAGTCGCGGCGCCGGAACAGGACGTACAGGGCCAGCGACACCGCGACGATGACCAGGGACGACACCACGACGCCCCCCGTCTCGCCGGAGCCCGGAAAGGGCACGTTCATGCCGTAGTAGCCGGTGACCAGCGTGGGCGCGGCGACGATGGCGGCCCAGCTCGAGACCTTCTTCATCACCAGGTTCTGGCGGTAGTCGCGCAGGCTCAGGTTGGCGTCGACCAGAGAGCTCACCAGGTCGCGCAGCGAGTCGGTGGTCTCGTTCACCACGATCACGTGGTCGTACAGGTCCTGCCAGTAGGGCAGCATGACGGGGTCGACGATGTCGTGCTGGCGGCGCACCAACCCACTCAGGGCCTCGCGCAGGGGCAGCACCAGCCGGTGGAACTTCGCCAGCGCGCGGCGCATCTCGAACCACTCGCGCTGCTGGTCGAGCCGCAGCGGACGCTCGGAGAACACCTCCTCGCTCACCTCGTCGTAGTAGGCGTCGAACTGCCCGAGGGCGTCGAAGTAGCGGTCGACGATGTCGTCGAGCAGCGCGTGCACCAGCGCGCCGGGCCCGGTGGCCACCAGGTCGGGGGTTTCGTCCCAGCGGCGCAGCACGGGGTCGATGTCATAGCCGCCCGACTCCCGCACCGTCACCACCCACCGGTCGCCGACGAAGGCGTCGACCTCGCTGGTGTCGAGCTGCATGCGGGCGCGGTCGAAGCGCACGGCGTGGCACGAGACGAACAGGTGGGTGGGGTAGCGGTCGATCTTCGAGCGCTCGTGCGGCGCCAGGGCGTCCTCGACGGCCAGCTCGTGGAGCCCCAGCTCGTCCGCGAGCTCGGCCAGATCGTCGGCCGTGGGCTGCACGAGGTCGACCCACACCAGGGCGTCCCTCATGTCGAGGTGCTTCGAGACGTCGCTCAGGGGGAAGTCCTCGGCGTCGAGCACCCCGACCTGGTAGCGGCGGGTGCGGACGTTGCCCATGGGCACCAGTGAAGCACCGGGACGGCGGGACCAGGCGGATCGGAGCGTCGCCTGCGAACTCGGACGCCGCTATTGTCGCGGTCGCACTGTCATCGGCGGTGCGGCGGGCGGCAGACACGAGGGGGCCAGATGAAGACCTTGCGCCGACTGGCGCCCGCCGTGCTCGGTGTGGCGCTGCTGGCCACCACCCTCACGGGCTGCGAGTGGCCCGAGGGCACCCGCTACGTCCACGAGGTGTTCACCGACCCTCCGGTCAGGACCGTCGGCATCACCTACCGGTCGACCACCACCTACACGGGCCAACCCATCGACCTCAAGCTCGACATCTACGAGCCGGCGGGCGACACGGCGGCGAAGCGCCCCGTCGTCGTCTGGGGGTTCGGAGGCTTCTGGCAGAACGGCAACCGCGACCAGCTGCGCAGCTACGCCGAGGACTCGGCCCGGCGCGGCTACGTGGGCGTGACCATCGACTATCGCCTCCGGTCGAGCGAAGGCTTCGACCTGGTCGGCGCGTCCAACGACGCGGCCGACGACACGGTGGCGGCCGTGCGGTGGCTGCGTGACAACGCCGCCCGGTACCGGCTCGACCCGAGCGCCATCGTCGTCGGCGGCTACTCGGCCGGCGCCATCAACGCCCTCCACGCCATCTACCGGCCCAACCCCAGCCCGGCTGCGGCCGCGGTCGCCATCGCGGGCCTGACGTTCACCCCGCCCACCTCGGGCCGTCCGCCGTCGATCCAGTTCCACGGCACCGCCGACAGCGTGGCGCCGTTCTCCGCCGGTCAGGCCACCTGCGACCAGTCGCGCGCCGCGGGCAACGTCTGCGTCTTCGTGCCCTATGAGGGCGACAACCACTTCATCGCCTTCACGCGCATCGACGACATCCAGGCTCGCACCGCGGACTTCATCTTCGAGCAGGTGCTGCTGCCGCGCGGGTACGAGGCCGAGCAGGTGCCGGCCGCCGCGGCGGCCTGAGCCGCGGCCGCGCCGTAGGCCGTCCGCGGGCGCGGCCGCGGGAGCCTCCACGGCCGGGCCCCGCCCCGGGGTTCAATCCTCACCATGTGGATCCCGACGGGGGTACGCTCCGTGCGGGACGGGCTCACCTCGGTGGTAGGCCACCGGGGTCGATCGGAGGTGGACATGGCGGTCACCGCGGGCCGGGCCAGCGGGAGCCCGGCCAGGAAGGTGCCCCCGTTCTGGGGCACGGACAGCACGCCGTTCTCGGCGTACGAGGGCGTGCAGCCGTGCCGGATCGTGCTGCACCAGGTCGACGACAACGACTTCGACCTGGTCGACCGCCTGGTCGTGACCGCACCGGCCAGCCTGCCCGACCTGCCGCGGGGCCCGTTCGTGATCGAGCCGGAGTGGGTCACGGCGTGCGACCTGGCCTCGATCCCCGGCGTGCTCGGTTGGTTCGCCCGCCGGCACGGGCGCCACACCGGCGCGGCGCTCGTGCACGACCTGCTGATCCTGGGCAGGGACACCGAGCTGCCCGAGGACGTGCCCCAGGAGTGGCGACTCGCTCCCGAGCAGGCCGACCTGCTGTTCCGCGAGCTGCTGCTGGCCTGCGGGGTGCCGCCCGTGCGCAGCTACGTGATGTGGGCCGCGGTGGCGGCGCGCACCCGCTGGTACAGCGGCCTGCGCCGCCGGGCCGCGATGATCGCCTGGGGCCTGAGCGCTGTGGCGGGCACGGGCGCGCTGGTGGTGGGGCTGGCAGGTGGCTACGAGCCGCTGGTGGGGGCTGCGGTGGTGGCGCCGGTCGCGGGGGCGCTGCTGTGGGGGCGCCAGTACGTGGCCGGGTTGATCGGGGGCTACGCCGTGTGGTGGGCGCTGGCCGGTTCGGCCCCTGCCTGGGTGGCGTACAAGGTGTACCAGGGCATCGAGGGGCTGGTGTGGCTGGTCCAGTGGGGGCGCAGGCGCATGGCCGGGGCGCCCGTCGGTGACCTGCCCGGCCCGGTCAAGCACAACGAGCGCTGAGGCGGTCGTCCTCGGCGCCTCGGGCTCAGATGCCGACCGGGTGCCAGACCGTCTTGGTCTCGAGGAAGGCCAGCATGCGGTCGAGGCCCGGGTCGGCCTCCCAGTCGGGCTCGCTGAGGGGCGGACGCACGACCCGCTTGAGGTTGTCGGCTGCGGCCCGCTCGAGCTCGGTCGCCAGCTCGGCGTCGGTCACACCGGCGAGGTCGATGGCGTTGACGTCCATGTGCGAGGCCAGCCACGGGGCGATCTCGGCCGCCCGCCCGGTGAGGAGGTTGACCACGCCCCCGGGCACGTCCGAGGTGGCCAGCACCTCCGACAGCGTGACCGCCGGCAGGGGAGCGGCCTCGGCCGCCACCACCACACAGGTGTTGCCGGTGACCACGACGGGCGCCACCACCGACACCAGCCCCAGCAGCGACGATGCCGGCGCCACCACCGCCGCCACCCCGGTGGGCTCGGGCACCGAGAAGTCGAAGTAGGGCCCCGCCACGGGGTTGGACGAGCCGTGCACCTGGTGCACCTTGTCGCTCCAGCCGGCGTACCAGACCCAGCGGTCGATGGCGGCGTCGACCTGCCGCTCGGCGGCGCCCCGCTTGACGCCCTCGGCGTCCGCCACCTCGGCCACGAACTGCGCCCGCCGACCCTCGAGCACTTCGGCCACCCGGTACAGCACCTGGCCGCGGTTGTACGCGGTGGCCGACGACCAGCCGCCGAAGGCCTTGCGGGCGGCGACCACGGCGTCGCGCGCGTCCTTGCGCGAGGCCAGCGCGGCGTTGGCGAGGAAGCGCCCGTCGGCGGCCTGTACCTCGTAGGTCCGCCCCGACTCGGACCGGGGGAAGGCGCCGCCCACGTACAGCTTGTAGGTCTTGCGCACGGCGAGCCGGTCTTGTCGATCAGACATCGAGGTAGGCCTCCAGACCATGGCGGCCGCCCTCGCGGCCGAAGCCCGACTCCTTGTAGCCACCGAAGGGACTGGTGGGGTCGAAGCGGTTGAACGTGTTGGCCCACACCACGCCGGCCCGCAGCCGCTGGGCCATCCACAGGATGCGGCTGCCCTTGTCGGTCCACACACCCGCGGACAGGCCGTAGGGGGTGTTGTTGGCCTTCTCCAGCGCCTCGGCGGGCGTGCGGAAGGTGAGCACCGACAGCACGGGCCCGAAGATCTCCTCGCGGGCGATGCGGTGGGCCTGCGTGACGCCCGTGAAGAGCGTGGGCGGGAACCAGTAGCCCCGGTCGGGCAGGTCGCAGGCCGGCGACCAGCGCTCGGCGCCCTCCTGCTCGCCGATCGCCGACAGCTCCCGGATCCGCTCGAGCTGCTCGGGGCTGTTGATGGCGCCGATGTCGGTGTTCTTGTCCAGCGGGTCGCCGAGCCGCAGGGTGCCGAGGCGGCGCTTGAGCCGGTCGAGCAGCTCGTCCGCGATCGACTCCTGCACGAGCAGCCGGCTGCCGGCGCAGCAGACGTGGCCCTGGTTGAAGAAGATGCCGTTGACGATGCCCTCGACGGCCTGGTCGAGGGGTGCGTCGTCGAAGACGATGTTGGCCGCCTTGCCGCCCAGCTCGAGCGTGAGCGCCTTGCGGCTACCGGCCACCGAGCGGGCGATCTGGCGTCCGACCTCGGTCGAGCCGGTGAAGGCGACCTTGTCGATGCCCGGGTGCTCGACGAGCGCGCGCCCCGTGTCGCCCGCGCCGGTGACGATGTTGACCACGCCGGGGGGCAGGTCGGCCTGGCGGCAGATGTCGGCGAAGGCCAGCGCGGTGAGCGGCGTGGTCTCGGCGGGCTTGAGCACCACGGTGTTGCCGGCGGCGAGTGCCGGCGCGATCTTCCAGGCCAGCATGAGCAGCGGGAAGTTCCAGGGGATGATCTGGCCGGCCACGCCGAGGGGCCGCGGGTCGGGGCCGAAGCCGGCGTAGCCCAACTTGTCGGCCCAGCCCGCGTAGTAGAAGAAGTGGGCGGCGACGAGGGGCACGTCGACGTCACGGCTCTCGCGGATGGGCTTGCCGTTGTCGATCGACTCGAGCACGGCCAGCTCGCGGGACCGCTCCTGCACCAGCCGGGCCAGCCGGTACAGGTACTTCCCCCGGTCGCGTCCCGTGAGGTGCGACCAGGTGCCGTCGTAGGCGACGCGGGCGGCGGCGACGGCGCGGTCGATGTCCTGGGGACCGGCGGCCACGACCTCGGACAGGACCTCCTCGGTGGCCGGGTTGACGGTCTTGAACGGCGTGCCGTCGACCGGGTCGACCAGCTCACCGTCGATGAACAGGCCGTAGCTGGGGGCGATGTCGACGATCGCCCGGGACTCGGGTGCGGGTGCGTAGTCGAACATGCCGGTACCCATCAGTCGAGGGTGAAGTAGTCGGGGCCGGAGTAGCGGCCGGTGGCCATCTTCTGGCGCTGCATCAGGAGGTCGTTGAGCAGCGACGAGGCGCCGAACCGGAACCAGTCCGGGCTCAGCCAGTCGTCGCCGCAGGTCTCGTTGACCACCACCAGGTAGCGGATGGCGTCCTTGGCCGAACGGATGCCGCCCGCCGCCTTGACGCCCACCTGCCGCCCGGTCTGGGCCCGGAAGTCGCGCACCGCCTCGAGCATCACGAGGGTGACGGGCAGCGTGGCGGCGGGGGAGACCTTGCCGGTCGAGGTCTTGACGAAGTCGCCGCCGGCCAGCATGGCCAGCCACGCGGCGCGGCGGACGTTGTCGTAGGTGGCCAGCTCGCCGGTCTCGAGGATGACCTTCAGGTGGGCGTCGCCGCAGGCCTGGCGGGTGGCCACGATCTCGTCGTGCACGTCGAGGTGGCGCCCGGCCAGGAAGGCGCCCCGGTCGATCACCATGTCGATCTCGTCGGCCCCGGCGGCCACCGCCGCCCGCACGTCCGCCAGCTTGACCTCCAGCGGGGCCCGACCCGAGGGGAACGCGGTGGCGACGGCCGCCACGTGCACGCCCGAGTCGCCGAGCGCCTCGACCGCCACCGGCACCAGGTCGCCGTACACGCAGATGGCGGCCACCTGGGGACAGGTCGGGTCGGTGGGGTCGGGGCGCATGCCCTTGGCGCACAGCGCCCGCACCTTGCCCGGCGTGTCCTGACCCTCGAGCGTGGTGAGGTCGACCATGCGGACGGCCAGGTCGAGCGCGAACTGCTTGGCCGTCGTCTTGATCGACCGGGTGGCCAGCGCGGCGGCCCGCGCTTCGACGCCCACCTGGTCGACGCCGGGCAGGCCGTGCAGGAAGCGGCGCAGCGCAGCGTTCGAGGCGGTGACGTCGGCCAGGTCGCCGGCGATGGGGGCGGTCGCGGTCACCGGTTCAGGGTACTGCCAGGTACGGCCGCGGCGGCCGGGCGGTACGACCGCGGTGTGCTGGCGCGCTCGGCCGTGACCTGTTAATCAGGCTGCGTGGCCGACCCGCACCGCGTACTCGTGTTGCGAGCCCGGTGACCAACCACCTGACCTGGGACCAGGTCCTCGCATGGCGGGTCGGACGCCACCGCCTCGCCGCGCCCGCCGGCGACCCGGTCGACGTCACCGGCGCGCTCGCCGGCGTGCAGTGCCAGGTCATGACGTCGGCCCAGCAGGTGCTGGCCGTGCGGTGCGGCGACCCGGCGGGCATCGACCTCGAGCGGCTGCTGTGGCGCGACCGGGCGCTCGTGAAGACGTGGGCGATGCGGGGCACCCTGCACGTCCTGCCGGCCGCCGAGTGGCGCACCTGGGTCGCCGTGCTGCGCACCCGCGAGTGGCGCATCACGCCCGGCTGGGTGAAGTACCACGGCATCACGAAGGCGGAGCTCGACGCCGTGACGGAGGCCATCCCCGAGGCGTTGGCCGGCGACCCGCTCACCCGCGATGAGCTGGCCGACCGCGTCGCCGCCACCACCGGCCACGCCCACCTGGGCGAGCAGCTCCGCTCGGGCTGGGCCGCCGTGTTCAAGCCCGCGGCCAACCGCGGCCTGCTGTGCCAGGGCCCGCCCCGGCGCGGCAACATCACCTTCACCGACCCCGAGCGGTGGCTGGGCACAGCGGGCGGCACCGGGCCCGACCCCGACCCCGACGAGGCCATGGCGGCCGTGCTCGCCCGCTTCCTCGACGCCTACGGCCCGGCCACCCGCGAGGACCTCGCCCGGTGGCTCGGCGTCACCCCCAAGGCGGCGCGCCTCGCCCTGGCCGCCCACGCCGACGGCCTGGCCGAGGTGCGCGTCGAGGGGCACGCGGCATGGATGACGCCCGCCGGCGCGGCCGCGGCCGCCGAGGCCGGCCCGGCCGAGGGCGTGTACCTGCTCCCCGGGTTCGATCCCTACGTGCTCGCCCCCATCAGCCACCGGGCGCACACGATCCCGGAGGGGCGCGTCGAACGGGTGTCTCGCGCCGCCGGCTGGATCTCGCCCGTGCTCCTCGTCAACGGTCGCATCGCAGGCACGTGGGAGCCGGAGGTGGCCGACGGGCTCACGACCGTGACGATCACACCCTTCGCCCGGCTTTCCGCACCCGTGGTCCGGGCCGTCCGCGCCCACCTCGAGCAGCGCTACGCCGCAGTCCTCGGGCCCGACCTCCGCCTGGCGGTCGCCTGACCCGGCGCCACCACGAGCAGGCGCGCGACGGGACGATCATCGATGTCGAGGAGCAGTACACCCCGTGACCGACCGGGCCGAGGTCGTGGCGAGCTACAGCTCCTCGGCCCGTAGCGCCGCGTAGCCCGGTTTGATCTGACCCTGGATGATGCGCAGGCGCTGGTCGAAGGGCCAGAACGCCGACTTCATGGCGTTGATCGTCAGCCACTCGATCTCGTCCCAGCCGAAGCCGAACGCCTCGACCAGGTTGTGCATCTCGCGGCTCATGGTGATGTCCGACATCAGCCGGTTGTCGGTGTTGACCGTCACCCGGTAGCGCAGGCGGGTCAGCAGGCCGATGGGATGCTCGGGCAGTGACGGCGCGGCTCCGGTGTGCACGTTCGAGGTCGGGCACATCTCCAGCGCCACCCGGCGGTCGCGCACGAAGGCGGCCAGCCGGCCGAGCTGGGCGCGACCCTCGTCGTCGAAGCTGATGTCGTCGACGATGCGCACCCCGTGGCCCAGGCGCTCGGCGCCGCAGATCTGCAGCGCCTCCCAGATGGAGGGCAGACCGAACGCCTCGCCCGCGTGGATGGTGATGTGGCTGTTGGCCTTGGCGATCTCCTGGAACGCGGCCAGGTGGCGGGTGGGCGGGTTGCCGGCCTCGCTGCCCGCGATGTCGAAGCCGACCACGCCGTCGTCGCGGTGGCGCAGCGCCAGCTCGGCGATCTCGAGTGAGTTGGCGGCGTGGCGCATGGCGGTGGCCAGGGTGCCGATGACGATGCGGCGGCCGGCGCTGCCCAGGCGGAAGCCCTCGAGCACCGACTCGACCACCTCGTCGAGCGTGAGCCCGCCGTTGATGTGGAGCTCGGGGGCGAAGCGCACCTCGGCGTAGACCACCCCGTCCTCCGCCAGGTCCTCGGCGCACTCGGCCGCCACGCGCACCAGCGCGTCCTTGGTCTGCATGACGCCGACGGTGTGCTCGAACGTCTCGAGGTAGAGGTCGAGGTCCCGGCGGTGGGCGCCCTCGGTGAGCCAACGCGCCAGCTCGTCGGGGTCGGTGGTGGGGAGCGTGTGGCCCGACTCGTGGGCCAGCTCGACGACGGTGGTGGGCCGCAGGCCACCGTCGAGGTGGTCGTGCAGCAGCACCTTGGGGGCTCGACTGATCTGCTCGAGGGTGGGTGCAGCCATGCCCCAGGCTACCGGCCCCCGCGCAGCCCTCCGCCGGTCGCCTCGCTCACCGCGCCCCTCCTCCTCCGCTGCTCTCCCGGAGCGGGGACGACACCGGACGGTCCACCGACCGCGTTCGGCGCACCCGTCAGGCGATGCGCTCGACGATCAGCGGGCGGGGCTCGGGCGGCTCGGGGCCGACCTCGACGGCGCCCTCCAGCGCGGCCAGCGCGGCCGGCAGGCGGTCGCGGTCGTCGACGTGCAGCTCGAGCACGGGCTCGCCGACGGCCACCTCGTCGCCAGGCTTGCGCAGGCACATGGCGCCCGCAGACGGCGACACCGGGTCCTCCTTGCGGGAACGGCCGGCGCCCAACCGCCACACGGCCACGCCCACGGCGCGGGCATCGACCCGGCGCAGGTAGCCGCCGGCCGGCGCGGGCACTTCGTGGCGGACCGGCGCGGCCGGGAGCGCGGCGTCGGGGTCGCCCCCCTGGGCACGGATCATGCGCTCCCACACCGCCAGCGCCCGGCCGTCGGCCAGCGCCGCCGCGGGGTCGGCCGCCCCGGTGCCCGCCAGGCCGGCCAGCGTCACCATCTCGCGGGCCAGCGCCAGGGTGATTTCGACCAGGTCGGTCGGGCCGCCGCCCCGCAGCACCTCGACCGCCTCGCCGACCTCCAGACCGTTGCCACAGGCCCGCCCGAGCGGCGTGTCCATGTCGGTGATCAGCGCCACCGTGCGCACCCCGTGCGCCTGCCCGAGCCCGACCATCGTCTCGGCCAGACGGCGGGCCCTGTCGATCTCGGGCAGGAAGGCGCCGGAGCCCACCTTGACGTCGAGCACCAGCGACTCGGTGCCCTCGGCGATCTTCTTCGCCATGATCGAGCTGGCGATCAGCGGGATCGACTCCACCGTGGCGGTGACGTCGCGCAGCGCGTAGAGCTTGCGGTCGGCGGGGCACAGCGCGTCGCTGGCGGCGCAGATGACGGCGCCCACGTCGCGGAGCTGGGCGATCACCCGGTCGACGGGCAGCGTCGCCTGCCAGCCGGGGATGGCCTCGAGCTTGTCGAGCGTGCCGCCCGTGTGCCCGAGGCCCCGGCCCGAGAGCTGGGGGACCGCCGCGCCGCACGCCGCCACCAGCGGCGCGAGGGCCAGCGACACCTTGTCGCCCACGCCGCCGGTCGAGTGCTTGTCGACCGTGGGCCGGCCCACCCCGGACAGGTCGAGCCGCTCGCCGCTGTCGACCATGGCCTGGGCCCACGTCGCCAGCTCGCCAGGCGCCATGTCGCGCAGCAGGATCGCCATGCACAACGCCGCGGCCTGCTCGTCGGCGATGGTGCCGGCGGTGTAGCCCTCGATGAAGAAGCGCACCTGCTCGTCGGTGAGCGTGCCGCCGTCGCGCTTCGTGCGGATCACGTCGAGCACGTCAGTGGCCATGGCGCCTCACCCCAGGTCGTGCGGACCGAACGCACCCGGCAGCCAGTCGCGCATCGGCCGCTCGTTCACCACGAGATCGGGGCCGCCGGCCTCGAACAGCAGCTGCCGGCAGCGGCCGCAGCAGGCCAGGTCGCCGCCGTCGGGCCCGGTGACCGCCACGGCCACGAGGCGCCCGCCCCCCGTTGCGTGCAGCGACGACACGAGCCCGCACTCGGCGCACAGCGTCAGGCCGTACGAGGCGTTCTCGACGTTGCAGCCCACCACCACGCGTCCGTCGTCGACCAGGCCCGCCGCGCCGACCGGGAACCCGGAGTAGGGGGCGTACGCGAGCCGGGCCGCGTCGCGGGCCGACGCCCGCAGCCCGGCCCAGTCGACGGCCGCGCCGCTCGTCATCGGGGCCGCTCGTAGGGCTGGCCATCGGCCGCGGGCGGCACCGCCCGGCCGACCGCGCCGGCCACCACGATGATGGTCACCACGTAGGGGAGCGACTGCCAGAACTCGCTGGGGATGGAGAAGTCGCCGATCGTCACGTCCAGGATCTGCAGCCGGGTTCCCAGTGCCCGGGTGAAGCCGAACAGCATCGCACCGGCGAAGGCGCTCCACGGGCGCCAGCGGCCGAAGATGAGCGCGGCGAGGGCGATGAAGCCGGTGCCGTTGGTCATGTTGTCCTGGAAGCCGCCCTGGCTCTCCATCGAGAACCAGGCGCCGCCCAGACCCGCCATCAGCCCGCCCAGGATGACCGCCTGGTAGCGGATGCGGATGACGTCGATGCCCAGCGTCTCGGCCGCGTGCGGGTTCTCGCCGCACGAGCGGACCCGCAGCCCCCACGGCGTCTTGAACAGCACGAACCAGCTGAGGGCCACGGCCAGGAACATCATGAAGAAGATCGGCTTGGCCGTGAACAACTGGTCGCCGATGACGGGGATGTCCGACAACAGCGGCAGGGCGATGGCCGTGGTGCTGGCGCCGGTCGAGATGCCCCGGGGCACGATCACCTGCGAGCGCAGGAAGCTGGTCATCCCCAGCGCCAGCAGGTTGATCACCACGCCGGAGATGATCTGGTCGACCCGGAAGCTGACCGAGACCAGGGCGTGCAGCGCCGCGATCAACCCGCCCGCCAGCACGGCCAGGCCGATGGACACCCACATCCAGGTCGAGTCCTGGGCGTCGCCGAGCACGGCATAGGCCGTGAAGCCGATGCCCGCGGCGCTCAGCATCATCCCCTCGATGCCGATGTTGACGACGCCCGAGCGCTCGCACCACAGGCCCGCCATGGCGCCGAGGGCGATGGGCGTGCCCAGCCGCAGCGACTCGACCAGCAGCTGGATGATGTTGGTGTCCTTCGCCTCGGACCACGCGAGCGACAGGACGACGACCAGCGGCGCCAGCAACAACGCCGAGACGAGCAGACCGCCCCGGGCGTAGGGCTCGGCGCGCTCCTCCCAGCCGGCGATGATCGACGCCACCGCAGTGAGCAGGAAGAACACCCCGATCGCGGTCACGAGCGTGCGGGGATCGAACGACAGGCTGGCCGGGTCGGGCGGCGTCTCGAGCGTGAACGCCTTGTCGGCGGCATCGAGATTGGGCACCAGGAACCCGACGAGGACGACGCCCAGCAGGCCGAACAGGATGCCCATCGTCTGCAGGTGGCCGAACTGCCGCGTCCGGCGCTCGGGCACGGTCGCGACGGTCACAGCGTGCTCCCCCACTCGGTGCCGAACGTCGGTTCCTCGAAGCCGCCGACCACCCGCTTGCGGATGCGGAACACGGTGCGCACGATCACGTCGGCCGCCACGAACAGGAGCACCAGGGCCTGGACGATGCGCACGATGTCGATGGACAGCCCGGTCTCCTGCTGCATCAGCGGCGCCCCTGCCAGCATGGAGCCCCACAGGATGGCCGCGGGGATGATGGCGAACGGGTTGGCGCGGGCCAGCAGGGCGATGGCGATCGAGTCGAAGCCGACCGCCACGAACACGCCCGGGCTGAGGAACCCGGACGTGCCGCTGATCTCGCCGCCGCCCGCCAAGCCGGCGAACGCGCCCGACATGGTCATGACGAGGACGATCACCACGTTGACGCCCACTCCGGCGTACCGCGCAGCATGGGAGTTGGCGCCCACCATGCGGATCTCGAAGCCCCGAGCGGTGCGCTGGAGCACGAACCACACGAACCAGCAGAGGGCCACCATGACGAGGAAGCCGAGGTGGAGGCGGGGCTCGCTGTCGACCAGCTCGGGCAGGCGGGCGTCGCGGGGCAGGGCGGCCGTGCGGGGCACCGAGGCCGTGGTGTCGCGCAGGATGAGCGGGTCCTGCGAGTTGACCATCCAGCGCACGAAGAACACGGCGATGCTGTTCAGCATGATCGTCACGATGACCTCGTGCGCCCCGGTGCGAACCTTGAGGAAGCCCGGGATGAACCCGTAGAAGGCGCCGCCGATCACGCCGGCGAGCAGCACCGTCACCACGGCGAGGAACCCGGGCAGGTCTGCGATCACGTCCCAGGTGCCCACCCACGCGGCCACGGTGGCGCCCACCAGCAGCTGGCCCTCGACGCCGATGTTGAACAGCCCGGCCCGGAACGCGAACGCCACGGCCAGGGCGGCGCCGATGAAGGGTGTCGACCTGCCCAGCGAGGCCGCGACCCGATCCCAGCTACCGGCCATGCCCCGCAGCAGAGCGCTGTAGGCGGTGAGCGGGTTCTCGCCCACCAGCAGGATGATCACGCTGCCCACCGCGAAGGCCAGCAGGATGGCGCACACCGGCACGAGCACCGGCTGGAGGTCGAAGTAGCGTTGGACGGCTGCGGGCAGCCGGCTTTCGGGCGGCCGCTCCGGAGGCGTCTCGACGGTCGCGGTCACGACGCCACCGCCTCGTCGGCCTCGGCCCGTCCGCTGGCCATGAGCAGGCCGACCGTCGAGCGGGTGGCGTCGGCCCGGTCGAACTCGCCGACGATGCCGCCCCGGAACAGCACGCCGATGCGGTCGGCAAGGGTGAAGATCTCGTCCAGCTCGGCCGACACGAGCAGCACCGCAGCGCCCGCGTCGCGCATCTCGACGATGCGGCGGTGGATGAACTCGATCGAGCCGACGTCGAGGCCCCGGGTGGGCTGCGCCACCATCAGCACGCGCGGATCGCCCGACAGCTCACGGGCGATGATCACCTTCTGCTGGTTGCCGCCCGACAGGTTCTGCACCGGCACGTCGATGCCCGGTGTGCGCACGTCGTACCGCTTCACCAGCTCGCGGGCCTGGTCGTCGATGTCCTTCAGCTGGCGGATGCGGCGGCGTACGAACGGCCGGCGGTGGTAGGTGTTGAGCACCAGGTTGTCCGCGATCGTGAACGATCCGACGATGCCGTGCTTGTTGCGGTCCTCGGGCACGTGGCCCACGCCCATCTCGTGCACCTTCCGGGGCGACGCCCCGGCCAGGTCGACGCCGTCGAGCTCGATGGCGCCGCCGCTCACGGGGCGCATGCCCGCGATGGCCTCGACCAGCTCGCGCTGGCCGTTGCCCTCGACCCCGGCGAGCCCGTAGATCTCGCCCTCGCGCACCTCGAACCCGAGGCCCGACACGGCGCGCACGCCGCGCTCGTCGGTCACCTCCAGGTCGCGCACTCGCAGGCGCACGTCGCCCGGCGTGGCCGGCCCCTTGTCGATGGACAGGATGATCTCGCGGCCCACCATGAGCGTGGCGAGGCTCGCCTGCGTGGCCTCGTCGGGGTCGGCCGTGCCGACCACCCGCCCGTCGCGCAGCACGGTGATGCGGTCGGCCACCGCCAGCACCTCGCGCAGCTTGTGGGTGATGAAGATGATCGACTTGCCCTGGCCCGTCAGGCTGCGGACGACGTCGAAGAACTCGTCGACCTCGCCCGGGGTCAGCACGGCCGTGGGCTCGTCGAGGATGAGGATGTCGGCGTCGCGGAACAGCGCCTTGAGCAGCTCGACCCGCTGCTGCTGGCCGACGGAGAGGTCCTCGATCTTCGCGTCGGGATCGACGTGCAGGCCGTAGCGCTCGCTCAGCTCGGTGATGCGGCGCCGGGCCTCGTCGATGTCGAGCAGCAGGCCCCGGCCCCTGCGCACCTCCTCGCCCAGCATCACGTTCTCGGCCACGGTGAACACCTGCACCAGCTGGAAGTGCTGGTGCACCATGCCGATGTTGCGGGCGATGGCGTCGCCCGATCCGTTGAAGGCCACGGGCTCGCCGCCGACCAGGAGCTCGCCGGCGTCGGGCTGGTACAGCCCGAAGAACACGTTCACCAGCGTGGTCTTGCCGGCCCCGTTCTCGCCGAGGATGCAGTGCACCTCGCCGCGGCGCAGGTCGAAGTCGACCCGGTCGTTGGCGAGCACGCCGGGGAAGTGCTTGGTGATGCCGCGCGCCTCGAGCACGACATCGGGCGTCGCGGGCGCCTCGGTCGGGGTCGCGTCGGTCGCGGTCGCGTCAGGTGGTGTCATGTGCGACCGCCGTGCGGTGTCCTTGCGGCACGGTCCTCCTTCGAGCCGGACGCGGGCACGGGCTCGCACGCCCTCGGCGGCGAGCCCGTGCCGTCACGTCGCACTTCCGGCTAGTTGGGCAGCCCCGTCACGGGGTCGACGCCCGTGTCGATGGACCCGTCGGCCAGCCCCTGGCGGGTCTCCTCGAGCGTGGCGGCCACGTCGTCGGGGATCTCCGCGTCGTGGAACGGCGCATAGGTGATGCCGTCGTTGGCGGCCTCGAGCGTGTACACCCCGCCCTCGAACTCGCCCTGCATCGCCGCCACGATGTTGCGGAACACCGCCAGGTCGACGCGCTTGATGGCCGAGGTGGCCAGGTACTCAGACCCGGCCGAGTCGCCACCGTTGAAGGTGGTGAAGTACTCGTCCTGGTCGACGCCGATGGCCCAGATGCCCTGCTCGGCCGCCGCGGCGACGCCGCCCGAGCCGGTCTGGCCGCCGGCGCCGAAGATGACGTCGGCACCCTCGCCGATGAACTGGGCGGCGTCGGACGCACCCTTGTCGGGCGTGGTGAACGACTCGTTGTACACCGACAGCACCCGGATGTCGGGGTTGATCGACTTGGCGCCCGCCTCGTAGGCATTGACGAACCGCACGACCGGGGGCACGTCCTCGCGCCCGCCGACCACGCCGATCACGCCGCTCTCGCTGAGCGAGGCCGCCAGCACGCCGGCCAGGAAGCCGCCCTGGTCCTCGCGGAAGAGCACGCCGACGTAGTTGGCCGGGAACTCCTCCTGGAACTGATCGATGCCGATGAAGTTGACGTCGGTGTTGTCCTCGGCCGCGGCGAGCGTGTCGGTCGCGATGAGGAACCCGTTGGTGATCACCACGTCGGGCTGGTCGCTGAGGGTCGTCGCGATGTTGGTGGCGTAGTCGGCCTCGGAGACGGTCTCGATGTAGCTCGTCTCGAAGCCGAAGCACTCCTCGGCCGCCGTCATGCCCTCGTAGGCGAACTGGTTGAACGTGCCGTCGTCGATCCGGCCGATGTCGGTCACCAGGTTGACCCGGAAGCCCTCGGGGGCCTCGACGCCATCGGCCTTGGCCGCCTCGCACTCGTCGTCCAGCGTGACCGCAGCACCCTGGGTTGCGCCAGCGTCGCCTTCGCCCTCACCCTCGTCCTCGGTGGTGGGGGCCTCGTCCTCTGCGCTGGTGTCGTCATCGTCATCGCCGCACGCCCCCAAGCCCAGTGCGAGGACCGTTGCGATTGCGATGGCCCTGGTCATTCGTAGGCTCACCCTGTTTCTCCTTCCGAACGTCGCCGGATGCCTGCTCACCGGACGACGCGGGCACACTAACCCCGAACGCGCGGTGCGCGCTGTGACCGGGCTACGTTCCGATCAACTCGCGGGCGATCGCGGCCGCGATCCGCGCGTTGTTCTCCGCCAGGGCCAGGTTGGCCGCCACGGTGCGCCCGCCGGTGGCGGCGGCGATGGCCGCCAGCACCTTCGGCGTGGCCGCGGCACCCGTCCCGGCGCTGGCCACGGCGGTGGCGATGGCGTCGTCGACCGCGGCGCGGGGGATGGCGGCGTCCTCGGGGATGGGGACCGCCACCAGCACTCCGCGTGGTGTTCCTAGGGCGTACTGCGCTCGAACGACCGCGGCGACGGTCGCGGCGTCCTCGACGCGGTGGGCCAGCGGCAGCCCGCTGGTACGGCACCAGAACATGGGGAATTCGTCCGTGCGCCAGCCGAGCACGGGGACGCTCAGGGTCTCGAGGTGCTCGAGGGTGCGGGCCAGATCGAGGAAGGCCTTGGCCCCGGCGCTGACCGTCACCACCGGGTGCGCGGCGAGGGCGCCGAGATCGGCGCTGATGTCGCCGGTGGTCTCGGCCCCCCGGTGGACACCGCCGATGCCGCCGGTGGCGAAGACGCGCACGCCGGCGGTGGCCGCGAGCGCCAGCGACGCGGACACCGTGGTCACACCCACCGGCGCACGCCGGGCGACGGCGACGGGCAGGTCGCGCTCGGCCACCTTGACGCCACCGTCCAGGATGCGCCCGTGCTCGGCCGGATCGAGCCCGACGCGGGCGACGCCGTCGAGCACCGCGGTGACAGCCGGCGTGGCGCCGCCCTCGCGGACCGCGGCGAGGCAGCGGTCGAGCGCCTCGCGGTTGGCGGGCGCGGGCAGCCCGAAGGGCGAGAAGATCGTCGACTCCAGCGCCACGACAGCCCGCCCCTCGGCCAGCGCGCCGGCCACCTCCTGGCTCACCGCCACGCTCACGGCACCGCTCCCGGGGCGGGGTCGCACCAGGCGTCGGCCCCGGCGCCGGCGATGACCCGCGCCGCGGCGGCGTGGCCGGCGTGCGCCGCCGCCACCGGGCCGTCGCCACGGGACAGCGCCAGCAGGAAGCCGCCGGCGAAGGCGTCGCCCGCGCCCGTGGTGTCGACGACCGCGGGCCGGCCCGGCACGGGAACCTCGGCGCTGACCTCGCCCCGCAGCAGCGCAGGCGCCGGTCCCTGCTTGACGACCACCAGCCTGGCGCCGGGCAGCCCGTCGGCGTCGACGCCCAGGACGGCGGCCTCTGCCTCGTTGCACAGCACCACGCCCGGGCGGGTCTCGCGCACGAGGGCGAGGAAGGCCGGGCCGCACAGCGCGACCGAGGACGGGTCGAACGAGAGGGCGACGCCCGCCTCGCCGGCCCGCGCCACCAGCCGCGGGAACGGCGCTCCATCGGCCGCGCCGGCGAGGCCGAAGTAGGGGACGTGCAGCACGTCGGCGTCGTCGACCACCCGCTCGTCGATCGGCGCGTCGCCGCCCGCGGCCCGGCGGTCGCTGAACATCGTGCGGCAGCCGTCGGGCTCGACGATCACCACTACGGTGCCGGTCACGCCCGCGTGGCGTACCGAGCACTCGACGCCCAGCGCGGTCAGGTCGTCGACGAGCAGCGCACCGGCGGGATCGTGGCCCACCTGCCCCACGAACCGGGCCCGGCCGCCCAGGCGGGCCACGACCGCGGCCGTGTTGGCGGCGCTGCCGCCCCGGTGGCGGGTGACGGTCGCGGGCACGTCGGCATCGCGCACCGGCGTGCCGTGGACGTGCACGACGATGTCGTCGACCAGGTCGCCGGCGGCGCAGATCAGGGGCGACGGGCTGGCGGGCCGGCGGAGCGACATGGTGGATCGACTTGTACCACGCCGCCCGGCCGCCCGTGGTCGGCCCGCCGCGCCGGCCCACCCCGGTGGCCATGATCGCCGCGTCGCCAGCGCTGCCGGCACGCCACCGTCCGTGTGAATCGCAGCATGGACGGGCTACCGCGCCCGCGGCGCGGCGGCTACCGTCGCCCGCCTTGAGCACGCCGCAGGACGACGCCACCGATCCCTTCTCCCGCGCCGCCGGCGCCGCCGAGGCCTTGGCCGGGTCGACGGGGGTCGAGCGTCACGACGTGGCCGTGGTGCTCGGGTCGGGGTGGCGGCCGGCCGCCGACCGCATCGGCC
The DNA here is from genome assembly GCA_035697515.1 of Acidimicrobiales bacterium. Taxonomy (GTDB): domain Bacteria; phylum Actinomycetota; class Acidimicrobiia; order Acidimicrobiales; family VFJN01; genus ZC4RG19. The sequence continues at coordinate 11,327 of DASSCS010000171.1, read as the reverse complement.
GGGTGACGGCGGAGGTGGCCACGGGCGACCTGCCGGGCTTCGCGCGCTCGACCGTGGCCGGGCACGTGGGCGCCGTGCGCTCGATCGAGGCGACCGGGGGTCGGCGCGTGCTCGCCTTCCTCGGCCGGGTGCACGGCTACGAGGGCAACGACCCCGCCACGGTCGTCCATGCGGTGCGCACCGCTCATGCCGCCGGGTGCACGGTGACGGTGCTGACCAACGCGGCCGGCGGCATCCGCGAGGGACTGGCCGTGGGGCAACCGGTGCTCGTGTCGGACCACATCAACCTCACGGGCCAGTCGCCCGTGTCGGGCCGGCTGCCTGCCGAGGGTCCGGCCCGGTTCGTCGACCTGACCGACGCCTACGCCCCCCGCCTGCGGTCGCTGGCCCGCGAGGTCGACCCGGGGCTGGCGGAGGGCGTCTACGCCGGCCTCCCCGGGCCCCACTACGAGACGCCGGCCGAGATCCGCATGCTGCGGGTACTGGGGGCCGACCTCGTGGGCATGTCGACCGTGTGGGAGACCATCGCCGCCCGCCACCTGGGGCTCGAGGTGCTGGCGCTGTCGCTGGTGACCAACCTGGCGGCCGGGCTGAGCGGCCAGCCGCTCGACCACGCCGAGGTGCTCGCGGCCGGCCGGGCGTCCGCCGAGCGCATGGGCACCCTGCTGGCCGAGGTCGTCGCCCGACTGTGAGGCCGCCGCCCTCCAGCGTCCCGGTCTCCGATCGCTCGCCGCCGTCCACCTCGCCTCGGCCATGGCCAGCCGCCAGCCGCGGCGCGGCGTCGTGGCCTACGACCACCGGCTCATCGACACCGCGGACGGGCTCGGCCTGCCCGTCGAGTGACCGGGGTGAACGCCGGCGGCTGCCCGCCCCGCCCGCCGTCCCTAGCATCGGCGCCGATGGAACCTGACGAGCTGGTCGCCGCCGCGCGGGCATGGCGCGACGAGGACCCGGATCCCGAGACCCGCGCCGAGGTCGACCGGTTGCTCGGCGGCGCCCGGGGCGAGCCCTCCGGTCGGGGCCCCGACCTCGGCGCGCTGGCCGACCGGTTCGGGGCGCGGCTGCAGTTCGGGACAGCCGGTCTGCGGGGCGAGATGGCTGCGGGACCCAACCGCATGAACCGGGCCGTCGTCATCAGGGCCACCGCCGGCCTCGCCGCCCACCTGGCGGCGACCGGGCACGCCGGCGAGCCCGTGATCGTGGGCTTCGACGCCCGCCACCGCTCCGACCGGTTCGCCCGCGACACCGCCGCCGTGCTGGCCGCGGCCGGCTTCCCGGTGCACCTGGCCGACCGCCCGCTGCCGACGCCCGTGGTGGCGTTCGGCGTGACCCACCTCGGGTGCTGCGCCGGCATCCAGGTGACGGCCAGCCACAACCCGCCCCGCGACAACGGCTACAAGGTCTACCTGGGCGACGGGGCGCAGATCGTCCCGCCGTCCGACGCCAAGATCTCGGCGCAGATCGACCGGGTGGGCCCCCTGGCGTCGGTGCCGCGGGCGTCCGACGACGACCCCCGCATCGCGGGCGCGGGTGACGATCTGGTGGACGCGTACATCACCGGTGCGGTGGCCCAGGCCACGGCGCCCGAGGCCCGCGCTGCCCGACTCGTCTACACGCCGCTCCACGGTGTGGGCCGAGACGTGCTGCGCGAGGTGCTGGCGAGGGCCGGGTTCGACCCGCCCACGGTCGTGCCCGAGCAGGGCGCTCCCGACCCCGACTTCCCGACCGTGGCGTTCCCCAATCCCGAGGAGCCGGGCGCGCTCGACCTGGCCCTCGCGCTGGCCGCGGCCGAGGACGCCGATGTCGTCCTGGCCAACGACCCCGACGCCGACCGGCTGGCGGTCGCCCTGCCCGCGCCCGGCCGGACCGGGCCGGGCGGCGGGGGTTGGCGGGCGCTGACCGGCGACGAGATCGGCATCGTGCTGGCCGACTGGCTGCTGGAGCAGGACAGCGGCCCCGACCGGCTGGTCGTGACCACCATCGTCTCGTCGTCGATGCTCGGCCGGCTGGCCGCCGCCCGCGGCGTCGAGCACGCCGAGACGCTCACCGGGTTCAAGTGGCTGGCCCGGGCGGGCCTCGACCGTCCCGACCTCCGCTTCGTGTACGGCTACGAGGAGGCGCTCGGCTCGTGCGTCGGCACCCTCGTGCGCGACAAGGACGGCATCACCGCGGCGCTGGCCTTCGCCGAGCTGGTCGCCACCGAGAAGGCCCGGGGGCGCTCGCCCCTCGACCGCCTCGACGACCTGGCCCGCGAGCTGGGGGTGCACGCCACGGAGCAGCGCTCGGTCCGCATCGAGGGCGTCGACGGCCTCGACCGCATGCGGGCGGCGGTCGACCGGCTCGCCGCCGCGCCTCCCGTCGTGCTCGCCGGGGTGCCGGTCACCGAGGTCGAGGACCTGCGGCTCGGCCGCCGGCTGCCGCCCACCGACGGGGTGGCACTGCGGGGCGATGGCGTGCGCCTGATCGTGCGGCCGTCCGGGACCGAGCCCAAGCTCAAGTGCTACGCGGAGTCCGTCGTGCCGGTCACGGCCGGCACCGACCTGGCCACCGCCAGGGCCCTGGGTGACGCCACGATGCGCACGATCCTGGACGAGGCCGTCGCCCTCGTGAGCTGAGTGCGCGCCGGGTCAGGCCGTGCCGAAGAGGCGGTCGCCGGCGTCGCCCAGGCCGGGCACGATGAAGGCACGCTCGTCGAGGTGGTCGTCGACGGCGGCGGTCACCACGCGCTCGACCAGGCCCGACTGGTCGATGTGGGCGATCCCCTCGGGCGCGGCCAGCACGCACACCCCGGTGAGCGGGCCCGCCCCGCGCTCGTGCAGCAGCTGGCAGGCGTGGGCGAGCGACCCGCCGGTGGCCAGCATCGGGTCGAGCACCATGACGGCGCGCCCGCCGAGGTCGGCGGGCACCGAGTTCATGTACGGCTCGGGCTGGAGGGTCGCCTCGTTGCGCGACACGCCGATGAACGCGGTGTCGGTCTCGGGCAGCAGGCGCAGCACCGCGCCGTGCAGTCCCAGCCCGGCGCGCAGCACCGGCACGACCAGCGGGGGATGGGGGATGCGGGTGCCCGGTGCCGGGCCGAGCGGGGTGGTGACCTCGATGCGCTCGCACGGCAGCGTGCGGCACGCCTCGTAGACGAGCATGCCGGCCAGCTCGTCCATGGCCAGGCGGAACGCCGCCCGGTCGGTCGTGTGGTCGCGCAGGCGGGTCAGCAGGCGGGCGGCGAGGGGATGGTCGACGACGGTCAGCTCCATACGTCCCGCAGTCTCGCACCTGCTCTCACCCGCGGCGGGTGACGACCGGTGACGCGGCGGGGGGCACGCTGCGCGCGGCATCCACCGGCACGTCAGGGCAGACGTCGATGAGCTACCACTACGAGGTCAGGGTGCGGGGCAAGCTGAGCCCGTCGCTGGCGAGCGAGTTCGAGCAACTCGCGTTGACCGCCAGCGTCGAGCCCGTGCAGACGGTGCTGAGCGGTCCGGTCGAGGACCAGGCGGCACTGCACGGCGTCCTCCGCCGCATCGAGTCGCTCGGTCTCGAGCTGCTGGAGGTGCGTCGCTTCCCGCCGACCCCCGCCACCGGCGGTCAGTGACGAGGCGTCAGGAGGCGGGGCCGACGGGGATCGCGGCGACCGCAGCGGGGTTCACGTGGTCGCGCACCTTGCGCAGCAGCGCCGTCAGCTGCGCCTGCTCGGCCTGGCTGAGGTTGCCCGTCAGGTGGTCGTCGACGTGGACGAGGTGAGGGCCGACGGCAGCCGTGATCCGGGCCAGGCCGTCGGGCGTGAGGGTCGCGTACGACCCCCGCCGGTCGGAGGCGCACGGCGTCCGCTCGACCAGCCCCGCATCCTCGAGGCGGTCGATCGCCCGCGTCAGGCCGCTGGGGGTCAGGCTCGTCTGCGCGGCCAGGTCGCTCATGCGCAGGTGGTGCCCGGGTGACCGGGCCAGGCGGACGAGCAGCTCGAACCACTGCAACGGCATGCCGACGTCGCTGGTCAGGCGCCGGTCGAGTTGGCTGCGCAGGGCCGTCGTGCTCTCCATCAGCAGGCCGACCAGCGTGAGCCGATCGTCGGTCAGGTCGTCCATCACCGGTGAATCCTACGACTGGTAGTTGCGGTATCAAGCAGCATCACGGCGCAGGCCACGTGCACAGGGGCTGCAAATTACTCCCGGTAGCGCGACAATGGGCAGCCACGGTCGAGTGCCGCCGTGGTGCAGACTTTCGGGTCGTCGCGATCGAGGGGGAGCCACATGTCCGAACAGACGCCGGTCGAACCGACCGGGCAGCCCGCCGCCTCGGCGGAGGCAGAGCTCACCGCGCCGGCGCCGGCCCCGGGGGCGTCTCGGGCCAGCCTCGGCGACACGCTGCGGGCGCTGGTCGTCGCCGCATGCATCGGTGCCGCGGTCGTCCACTTCGCCTACGCACCCACGCACTTCGACGAGGACACGGTCCACGGCGCGTTCTTCCTGGTCGTGGCGTGGGCGCAGCTCAGCCTCGCGTTCGCCCTGGCCCGCTGGCGCGAGTCCCGCTGGTCCTGGCTGGCCGCCGCAGGCGTGAACGCCGCGGTCGCCGGGGTGTGGATCGTCTCGCGCACGGTCGGCGTGCCCGGGTCCGACGCCGAGCCGGTCGGGTTCCCAGACGGCCTCGCGACAGGCCTCGAGGTCGTGGCCGTCGCCGGTGCACTGCTGGCGCTGCGCCCGGCCCTGGCCGCGCGGCCCGTGGCGCGCGTGAGCCCCGTGCTCGGCGGCGTCGCGGCGCTGGCCCTGATGGGCGTCGTGTCGGCGTCGGTCACCCCCTCGCTGGCCGGCGACCACAACCACGTCGACGGCCACGGAGGCGAGGGCGAGACGGCGGCCGGCGGCGACCACGCCGGCGGCCACCACGGCGACACCCCGGCACTTGCCGACGTCGACGCCTCCGAGCGCTGCGACCTCGGCTTCAACACGGCCGCGTACAACGACGCGGCGCAGCCCGGCATGCCCCACCACACCGACGACACCGAGGGCGTCGACTTCACGCTCGAGGAGTGGGCCGAGGTGTTCGTCGACCCCGAGGGCGGCCTCCCCGCCAGCGTGGTCGTCGACTTCATCGAGCAACGGCCCCCCCTGCGCGAGGGGATCATGGGCGGCAGCCTGACCCACACCCTCGACCCCGACCCCTGGAACCCCATCACCGACCAGGAGGAATGCGCGGCGTTGGCCGGCGAGCTGGCACGGGCCAAGGCGGTGGCCGCGCAGCACCCCACCGTCGCCGATGCCGAGGCCGCCGGGTACCGGCGGGTCACCAACTACCTGCCGGGCATCGCCGCCCACTACATGAACTTCGACCACCTGCAGGACGGCTTCGTGCTCGAGCAGCCCGAGATGCTGCTGTACGACGGCGACGGCCCCGACGCCAGCATCGTCGGCCTGAGCTACTACATCCTGCACGAGGGCGACGAGGAGCCGGCCGAGGGCTTCACCGGCGACAACGACCACTACCACCGCCACGTCGGCCTCTGCATCCGCGACGGCGTGGTGGCGGCCGGCTCCAGCACCAGCGAAGAGGACTGCGCCGCCCTCGGGGGGCGCAAGTCCGACGGCGCGAGCGGCTGGATGAGCCACGTCTGGATCGCGCCGGGCTGCGAGAGCGACTGGGGCGTGTTCTCGGGCGCCAACCCGCAGCTCTCGGTGCGCGCCCCGGGCGACACGTCGTCGGTCCCGCCGGGCTGCGGCACCGGCAAGACCATCGACGACGACCTGGGCTTCGACGCCAGTGGCGAGGGGCCGGAGCTGTAGCGGTCAGTAGTGCCAGGGGTAGGGCGACCAGTCGGGGTCGCGGCGCTCGAGGAACGCGTCGCGGCCCTCGGCCGCCTCGTCGGTGGCGTAGGCGAGGCGGGTGGCCTCGCCGGCGAACACCTGCTGGCCCATCAGCCCGTCGTCGATCAGGTTGAACGCGAACTTGAGCATCCGTTGGGCCGTCGGGCTCTTGCCCATCACCCGGCGGGCCCAGTCGAGCCCCACGCGCTCGAGGTCGGCGTGGTCGACCACGGCATTGACCATGCCCATGCGATGGGCGTCGTCGGCCGTGTAGGTGTCGCCCAGGAAGAAGATCTCCCGGGCGAACTTCTGGCCGACCTGGCGGGCCAGGTAGGCCGAGCCGAAGCCGCCGTCGAAGCTGGCCACGTCCGCGTCGGTCTGGCGGAAGCGGGCGTGCTCCCGGCTGGCGAGGGTCAGGTCGCACACGACGTGCAGGCTGTGCCCCCCGCCCGCCGCCCACCCCGGCACCAGGCAGATCACGACCTTGGGCATGGTGCGGATGAGCCGCTGCACCTCGAGGATGTGGAGGCGGCCGGTCCGGCCCGGGTCGACCGTCTCGATCGAGTCGTCCTTGGCGTAGCGGTAGCCGTCGCGCCCCCGGATGCGCTGGTCGCCCCCCGAGCAGAACGCCCAGCCGCCGTCCCGGGGGGAGGGGCCGTTGCCGGTGAGCAGCACGCAGCCCACGTCGGACTGCTGGCGGGCGTGGTCGAGCGCCCGGTACAGCTCGTCGACGGGGTGGGGGCGGAAGGCGTTGCGCACCTCGGGCCGGTCGAACGCGATGCGCACCGCGCCCACGTCCACGGCCCGATGGTAGGTGATGTCGGTGAAGTCGAAGCCCTCGACGTCGTGCCAGGCGTCGGGATCGAACAGGGCTGAGACCATCGGGCACCTCCGTCAGGGACGAGCGCCGTTCTACTCCGCGGGTGCCGCCGTGCCGTAGCGCTCGAGGTGGATCACCTGGTCGACCGGCTTGCGCGGCTTGGGCCCGTAACGGCCCCGGGGCCAGCCGAGCGGCACCACGCAGCACGGCTCGACCGACAGTGGCAGGCCGAGGATGCGGCGGGCGACGGTGACCGACCAGAGCGGCAGGGTGATGAGCGAGGCGCCGAGCCCGACTGCCCGTGCCGCCAGGAGCAGGTTCTGCACGCTCGGGTAGATCGATCCGTAGTGGGCCGTGTTGGCCATGGCGGGCATGGGCACGTACGGCAGGTTGGCGCCGCCCCGCAGGCACGCGACGACGACCACCGGGACCTCGGTGAAGTGCTCGACCTGCCACCGCACCGAGGCCAGGATGCGGGCCGTCTGGGGGTCGTCGGCGGCCACCCGCTCGCCCGCGCGGCCGTACAGCGCCCAGATGCGTCGGTACTGCACCTGGAGCCGGGCCTTCGTCTTCTGGTCGGTGACCACGACGAACTCCCAGTTCTGGCCGTTCGACCCGGTGGGGCCCTCGAGCGCCAGCTCGATGCAGCGGCGCACGATGCCCGGAGCGACCGGGTCGGGCAGGACCCGGCGCACCGCCCGCTGGGTGACCATCGCCTCCACGAGGGGCATGGCCAGCCGGCGCTCGATCTCGTCGAGGTCATCGGTCGGGGTCAGCTCTGTGTCCATGCGACGAGCCTCGCGGACTTCAGCCCGGCAGGTCGACCGCCGCATCGATCACAGCCATGACCTCGGCCGCCAGCCGCTCGCCGCCCGCAGGCGTGAGGTGGATGCCGTCGGGCTGGCGCACGTCGACGGCCGTGCCCCCGCCGTCCGGCCCGGCGGGCAGGCTCTCGGCGTAGGTGCCGCCGGGGCCGCCCAGGACGGCGGCGGCGTCGACGTGGGTCACCCACGGCCGGCTGGCCGCCTCGTCGGCGTAGGCCTGGTTCACCACGGCGATGCTGGCCGCGAAGTCGGGATCGCGCATGGGGGGCTGGCCGATCCACACCACCAGCCGCCCCGGTGCCCGCAGCTGATCCATGAGCGCGCCGACGCGGCGCCGGTACTCGGGCGCCCAGCGGGGGTCGTCGACGGCGGGGACCGGGGTGCCGTCGGCCAGCATGATGCCCTGGCCGTCGTTGACGCCGACCATGACGACGACCACCTCGGCGTCGTGGTCGTCGAGGTCGCGGCCCAGGGCGTCGGGCCAGTCGTAGTAGTCGCTGCGGGTCAGGCCGGAGGCCGACTCGTAGTGCAGCACGGGGTCGATCAGGCCGGTGGGCTCGGCCGAGGCCAGCAGCGACTCGCCGAGGAGCTGGGCCATGAAGTCGCCGCCCACCCACAACCGCAGCGGGTCGTCCTCGGTGGGCGTGCGCAACTCGCCGGCGTCCGCCGGCGTGTCGGAGGTGCCCGCCGCCTCGTCGTCGCCGGCGTCCGCAGCGCCGCCCGGGCCGCGGCTGCCGGCACCCCGGTCGCGGCTGCCGCGCCCCGGCGCGGGTGCCGCGACCTCGCCGTCGTCGTCTCCGGCGGCCCAGTCGGCCAGCTCGCGGATGCGGTGGAGCTGCAGCACGTGGCTGACGTCCTGCACGGGGTACCAGACCGCCAGGGCACGGTCGCGCTGGGCACCGGGGGCCCGGCGCTCGGCGCGCTCGACCAGGGTGTCGGCGTTCACGAGCATGGCCAGGACCAGGGCGACGACCATGACCACCAGGGCCCGCCCGGCGGGCTGGACGCCGGCGACCAGGTCGTCGCCGTCTCCGACGGCCATGTCGCCGTGCGGGCCCTCGTCGGCCTCGGCCTCGAACGGCTCGTCGTGGCCGTCCTGGCTCGTGTCGACGCGGGCACGGCTCGTCGCTCCCGGGCCGGGACCGCCGCCGTGCGCGACGCCGGAGCGGCGACCCGGGTGCGGCCCGTCGTCGGCCCGGCGCCGGCGCCTCGGCTCGGGACCGACGTCGTCGGACGACCGGGGCCGGCGGGGCCGCCCGCCGAGCAGGCCGAGCTCGTCGGGGACGGTGGGATCGTCGCCGGGCCACCCGCGCGGTACGGGCTGGGCGACGGGGCCGGCGTCGGTCGGAGGGGGAGCGGGCATCAGAACGGCAGGTAGGCGAACGGGGCGGCGCCGTCGGGCCCCAGGGCGCCGACCAGGGTCAGACCACCGGCGAGCAGCGCCGCCTGGGCGACCGGCCGGAGGGACGAGAAGCGGGCGCGTACCCCGGCGGTGTGGTGGTCCTCGATGAGCTGGCCGGCGAGGGCGCCGACCACAACGAGGACCGCCAGCGCGGTCACCGTGCCCGACGACCCCGGGGCGAGGGTGACGATGCGACCGAGCACCAGGCCGGCGTCGCTCAGAGAGTCGGCCCGATAGACCACCCACGCGGCGGTGACAAGACCGAAGGTCAGCGCCCACCGCAGTCCGCTCGTCACCCACCAACGCACCACGCCCGTGTCGCCGCTGCGACGGCGCCGCTCGGCCCAGGCCGACGCGGCACGCTCGGCCACCAGGTACAGGCCGTGCAGCGCCCCCCAGGCCACGAACGTCCACCCGGCGCCGTACCACAGGCCGCCCAGGACCATCGTCACGACCAGGTTGCGGTAGGTGTTGGCCGTGCCCCGGCGGTTGCCCCCGAGGGTGACGTACACGTAGTCGCGCAGCCACGCCGACACGGTGGTGTTCCACCGGTCCCAGAACTCGCGCACCGACAGCGACCGGTAGGGGGCGTCGAAGGCCCGCGGGTACTCGATGCCGAGCAGCAGAGCCGAGCCGACGGCGATGTCGGCCAGGCCGGAGAACCCCGCGTAGACCTGGACGGCGAACGCGCAGGCGGCGAAGGCCAGTGCGGGGCCTCCGGCCTGCTCGGGCGCGCCGAACGCCGGGCCCACCACCTCGCTGCCCAGGTAGCCGGCGATGACGACCGCCTTCGCCAGGCCCACCGCGATGAGCGCGAAGGCGTCGGTGGCCGGTACCCGGCGCGGGTCGGGCCGCTCGTGGAACTGCGGCACCAGCTCGTCGACGCGCACCACCGGACCGGCCACCAGGTGGGGGAAGAACGTGAGGTACAGCAGCAGGTCGGCGAACGCGACCGGGTCGACGTCGCCCCGGCCGACGTCGACCACGTAGCTGATGGCGTACAGCGTCAGGAACGACAGCCCGACCGGCACCACCAGGTCGAGGGTGGGCTCGGCGGCCGACAGGCCGATGCCGCTGAGCGCGCCGGACATCGAGTCGACGAAGAACCCGTGATACGCGAACAGGCCCAGCACGGCCAGGTCGAGCACCACCGCCACCCGCACCAGCCGCCGGCTGGCCGGCGTGCCCCTGCGGCCCTGCCTGGCCCGGTGGGCCGCGGTCGCCAGGCCGGCGTTCACCACCGCCATGCCCAGGGCCACGACGGCGAAGCGCACGTCGACCCAGCCGCAGAAGTAGAGGCTGACGGCCACCATCGTGGCCCGCCACACGAGGTGGTACGGGCGCAGCAGCCAGTTCACCGTGAAGGCGGCGAGGAAGAAGACCGCGTAGGCGACGGTGGGGAACTGCATGGTCGTCCCCGTGGGGTGACTGGATGGCGAGGGTGGATCGAGGCCGATCGTACCGAGGCCGGTGGACCGCAGCGGTGATGGTCCGCGGGTCGCGGCGGGGTCTCCCGAACGGGCGCCGGGGTCTTTCGGCCGCCGCGGGCGGGCTCTGCCAGACTGGCGGCCATGCAAGCGGTGGTCATCTACGAGAGCCTCACGGGCAACACGGCCAGGGCGGCACGGCTCATCGCGGACGAGGTCGCCGCCCACGGCGTCGATGTGACGGTCTTCCCTGTCACCGACATCGGCCTCAAGGCCCTCGCCGAGGCCGACGTGGTGTTCATCGGCACCTGGGTCGACGGGCTCATCCTGTTCGGCCATCGCCCGGGCCGGGCGGGCCGGATCAAGGCCATGCCGGTCATCGACGGCAAGCGGGTCGCCGCCTTCATGACCTATGCCATCCACGCCGGCAAGGCGCTCGACCGGTTCGCCGCGGTGCTGGGCGAGCGGGGGGCGACGGTCGTGTCGCGGGTGCTGCTGCGCCGCGACCAACTCGACCGCGGCATCGCCGACTTCGTGTCCGCCACGCTGGCGACCGTGCCGGCCTGACCGGGCCGCCCGCCGCGCCGATCCGCCTGCCCACCGCAACCATCGCCGTGCGCTCGTCGACCCTCCGCACCGTGGCCTGGATGGCCGTGCTGGCGACGGCGCTCGTCGTCGTCGGGCTGGCGTACGTGCGCAGCGGCGACTCCGGCGAGGTGGTCACGCCGGCCTCGCCCGGGCCCGGCGTGCCCGACGACCCCGGCGACGGCTGCGGCCAGGCCGCGTCCACCGACCCCGCCGACCTCAGCGTCGACCGCACCATCGCCCGCTGCGGGGCCGGGGCGCCCGCCGCGCAGCCGCTGCGGCGCGCCGCGACCGTGCGGGTCGCCATCCCCGAGCGCACCGAGGCCATGGCCCCGCTGCTGGTGGCCGACGCGCGGGGCGAGTTCGAGGCCGAGAACCTGACGGTCGAGATCGTCGAGCTCGGCCCGGCCGACGCCTACGCCGCGATGGCCGACGGCGAGGTCGACGTCGTGATGGGCGGCATCGACGCCCCGTTCT
>DASSCS010000170.1:0-2865 GCA_035697515.1 Acidimicrobiales bacterium | reverse complement strand
ACTCGTCCGGGAGCGTGTACCAGGGGCCCACGGCGATGCGCCCGCTGCCGATGAGGCGCCGCAGGCGCTCGGTGGCCTCGGGCCGGACCGCCAGGTAGTCGTCGACCACGGCGAGCTGGCCGTCGAGCAGGAAGTGCGCATAGGCGGGATCGGCCTCCATGCGAGGCAGCAGGCTGTCGAGCAGATCGACCAAGCGCAGCCGGAACGTCTGGAAGGACGCATACCACTCGCGGTCCCAGTGGGTGTGGGGGACGATGTGGACCCGGCGGCGGGTGCTCTGACCTGCGGTTTCCTCGCTGGCTCCGACGTTTGCCGTGCCCATCAGGCCACCTCGGTCCTTGACCAGTCCCCGGCAGTTCCGCCGGGGGTCACGTCCACGATCGCTCGCACTCGCTCATCATCCTTCCGCAGAGGCGTCTCGGTAGCGCCAGCGTTCCGGTTCCGTGCTGCCATCGCCCTCTAGTTCTCCGAACCCCTGCTCCGGGCTCAGCGACGTCCCGTGACCCGGTCGGCGACGAGGCGGCCGAGGGTCTCGATCTTGCGCTCGGTCGCCGGGCTCCAGGGGAAGCCCGTGTTCAGCCGGACGAAGCCGCCGTAGCCGAGCGAGGCCGAGAACAGCGGCCCGGGGGCGATGCGGATGCCATGGCGCCCGGCCGCCTCGTACAGCTCCAGCGAGTCGACGCCGTCCGGCAGCTGCACCCACAGCACGTGCCCGCCCCGGGGGCGGGTCATGCGGGTGGCGGCGGGGAAGTGGCGGGCGACGGCGTCGATGGTGCGTTCCATCTGGGTGCGGTACATGCCGCGCACCCGGCGCAGGTGGCGGTCGAAGCCGCCGCTCTCGGCGAAGGCTGCCACCGCCAGCTGCGGGCCCACCGCCGTGGCCTGGTTGACCACCAACTTCAGCAGCTCCAGCTCGTTCTGGTAGCGGCCGGGGATGGCCCAGCCCACCCGCAGGCCGGGCGACAGCGTCTTGCTGAACGACGAGCAGTACAGCACGCTGCCCCGCCGGTCGAACGCCTTGATCGCCCGCGGGCGGTGGCCGTCGAAGGCCAGGTCGCCGTAGACGTCGTCCTCGACCAGCGGCACGTCGTGCGCATCGAGCAGCTCGACGAGCCGGTGCTTGTCGTCGTCCGACATGCAGGCGCCGGTCGGGTTCGAGAAGTTCGAGACGAGCGCCAGGGCGGCGATGGGTCGGGCCCGCAGCGCCCGGCCGAGGTCGTCGAGGTCGATGCCCCGCTGGGGATGGCTGGCGATCTCGACGACCTTCAAGCCGAGCGAGGCGACGACTTCGAGGAGCGCGTAGTAGGTGGGCGACTCGACGGCGATCGTGTCGCCGGGGCGCGTCACGGCCCGGACGGACAGGTACACGGCCTCCTTCGCCCCGCTGGTGACGACGATCTCGTCCGGCCCCACCGTGCAGCCGGTGTCGGTGCCCCGCTGCGCGACCACGCGGCGCAGGGCGGCGCTCCCCGGCGGGGCGTCGTAGGAGTGGCACGCCGCCGGCTGGTGGCGCAGCGCCTGGACCAGCAGGCGGTTGAGGGCGGCGATGGGCATGAGCTCGGGGCCCTGCACCGCCGCGCCCAAGGTGGGCTCCTGGGGGTTGCCGATGCCCAGGTTCAGCCGCAGCGCCAGCGAGGCGTCGACGTGGCGCGCCTCGGCCGAGGGGGTCGAGCGCCCGGGCTCCTCCCGGGTCGAGCCGGCCCGGGCCGTGACGTAGTGGCCCGACTGCGGCCGGGCCGAGACCAGGCCCCGGTCCTCGAGCAGCCGGCAGGCCTCCAGCACCGTGCTGAGGCTCACGCCGTGCTGCTCGCGCAGCTTGCGCACCGACGGGATGCGGTCGCCGGGCCGGTAGGTGCCGGCCTCGATCTGGGCCTGGACGGCGTCGGCCACCTGCTCGTACAGGGTGCGGGCGTGGAGGGCGGTTGCGGTCGCGGTCGGCATGGCAGGACTGTATGCGGAACAGTGCACGAGATTGGACATCGGGCGACAAACTGTTCCGGTCGAGATTGCGCGGATCTGTCCCTGCCATCCTGCGCGGCACGCCCGTACGGTCGAGGCATGACCCGGTCCATCAACCTCGGCATGCCCCGCATCGGCCCCCGGCGCGAGATCAAGCGGGCGGTCGAGCGCTACTGGTCGGGCGGCATCGACGCGGCCGAGCTGGCGCGGGCGGCCCGCGCGCGGCGGGCCGACGCCTGGCGCACCCAGCGGGAGGCCGGCATCGACAGCATCCCGTCCAACGACTTCTCGCTCTACGACCAGGTGCTCGACACCTGCTGCCTGGTCGGCGCCGTGCCCGACCGCTACGGCTGGCAGGGCGGCCCGGTCGACCTCGACACCTACTTCGCCATGGCCCGGGGCACCGAGCGCGAGGGCACGGCCGTGCCCCCGCTCGAGATGACCAAGTGGTTCGACACCAACTACCACTACCTGGTGCCCGAGCTGGGGCCGGACGCCGAGTTCCGGCTGGCCTCGACCAAGCCGGTGGACGAGCTGGTCGAGGCGCGCGACCTCGGCATCGGCACCCGGCCGGTGCTCGTGGGGCCGGTCACCTTCCTGCGCCTGGCCACCGGCACCGAGCCGGGCTTCGACCCGCTCGACCTGCTCGACCGGCTGCTGCCGGTCTACGGCGAGGTGCTCGCCCGGCTGGCGGCGGCGGGCGCAGCGTGGGTGCAGCTCGACGAGCCGTGCCTGGTCACCGACCTCGACGATGCGGCGAAGCACGCCCTGCGCCGCGCCTACGAGACGCTCGCCGCCGCCTCCGGACCGGCCCGCCTGCTGCTGGCCACCTACTTCGGCGGCCTGGGCGACAACCTCGACCTGGCCGCCGAGCTGCCCGTCGACGGCCTGCACGTCGACCTGGTG
>DASSCS010000169.1:0-5784 GCA_035697515.1 Acidimicrobiales bacterium | reverse complement strand
GCGCTGGCGGTGGTCGCGGCGCTGCTGCCCGGCCGCGGTTTCTGGCACCGCTCGTCGATCGCCTACCGCGAGCTCGATGCCCAGGCCCGGCGCTCCGGCGGCTCCGGCGACGGCAGCGCCCGCAACGCCGCAGCCTGGCCGCTGCTCGCCGCCATCGGATCGCTCGCCACGTGCGGCCAGCTGCCCGGCCGCGGCACCCGCCCGCCCCCGGGCGCGACGGCGACCACATCGGCGGCGGCGCCCACGGCGACGGCGTCGACAAACAGGGCCGCAGCGGCGCCTGTCCGTGACGTCGAGGCATCCACCACCGACACGTTGGGGAGCGGCGACCCCCAGGCCGGCGCCACGGCCACGGGCAACGGCGACCCCCAGGCCGGCGCCCCGGGCACCCAGGCCGGCGCACCTGGGCCTGACGGTACGACCGCCGGAGGCACGCTCAGCGGAACCACAGCGCTCGACGGGGCGCCCGGTCCCGACGGCGCGGCGCCCGGGGGCTCGTCGACGGGACGCACGTCATCGACAGGAGGAGCGGCAGTCGGAGGCACGGCCACCGCGGGCGCCGCCGCCGGGCGCGGGGTCACCCAGACCGACGGCGCGATGGCGGGCAGCGCGGCGCACCTCACCGGCGCCACCGCCGGCAGTGCCATCGTGCCCGGCCTCGAGGTCGAGTCTCTACGCCTCACCTGCGACGCCCTGGCGACCTCGACCGGGGCCGACGGCGGGCGCCCGCTGGCCACGTTCCTCGAGGCGGCCGAGCTGCTCGAGTCGGCGCACGCCACCCTGGTCCTGCCGACCACCCCCCACGCGATCGGCGCCACCGTGGCGCTGGCGCTCAGCGAGCTGTCGACGGCCGAGCACCTCCTCATCCGCGCGCGCGATCACGGGGTCGGCGGCGCTCCCCTGCAGCAGCACCATCGCCTGGGCCTCGGCTGGGTGGCGGTGCGCAGCGGCCGGTGGGCGGCCGCCCAGGCGGCGCTCGACGAGATCGGTGGCGCCGCGTTGGCCCCGCGTGAGGTGCTGATGGCGGCGGCCATCGAGGCCGGCCTGGCCCGCCGTTCTGGTGACCTGGCCCGCCTGGGCGACGCCTGGAACCGGGCCGAGGGCGTGCTGCTGCGCCACCCGGCCGACCTGTTCTCGCTCGAAGTCGTCGGCGAGCTGGCCATCGGCGCCGCCCGCCTCGGGCTGTGGGACCGGGTCGCGGGCAAGGCCCGCGAGCTGGGCGACGTGGTGCGGTCGCTCGGCGAGCCTCCGCTGTGGCTGTTGCCCCTGCGCTGGATCGGCCTCCAGGTGGCGCTGGCCACCGACGACCGCGAGGCCACGGTACGCCGGGCCGCCGAGGTCGACGCGACGCGGCCGGTGCACCCCCGCCTCGGCGCGCTGGCCGACGCCGCCGGCACCTGGGTGACCATCCTCGAAGGCAACGCCGACCCCGACTGCGTCGCCTCGGCGGCCAAGGGCCTGACCGCCCTGGGGCTCACCTGGGAGGCCTCGCGCCTCACCGGCCAGGCCGCCATCCGCTCGTCCGACCCGTCCGTCACCCGGGCGCTGCTCGAGCAGGCCCGCGACCTCAAGGCGGCGCTGCCGGCGTCCGAACCGGGCGAGGCGGTCACCGCGGCCAGCCTGCTCTCCGAGCGCGAGCAGATGGTGGCCCAGTACATCGTCGACGGGCTGACCCACAAGGAGATCGGCGCCCAGCTCTACATCTCGCCCAAGACGGTCGAGCACCACGTGGCGAAGATCCGCCAGAAGCTGGGGGCCTCGACCAGGGCCGAGATGCTGGCGGCGCTACGCTCGCACCTTGCATCGTGAGCCCTCGTTCCCGCGCACGGGCCCGACAGCCTCCGTAGGTCGTGCCGCGGGCTGCCCTGTCCGGCTCGGTACGCAGCGGGCTGATGAGAACACCCAAAGCGTCGAGTTGGCGTGGGCTCGTTACAGGTGTAACGTGAGTGCAACCTCGCAGGGTCAGTGGTGAGGGGGGAGTTCCACTGGGGGTTCCGAAAGGTTCGTGCCCCCAGGTGCGTTGGTCCGGTGGTCGGTCCCGTCCGCCCGCCTCGATCGCCGGGCCGGCGCACCTGGGGGCAAGGACGACCCGGCTCGGTCAGCCGTCCACTTCCCGGCGGCCCTCGAGCGCACGTCCCAGGGTGAGCTCGTCGGCGTACTCCAGGTCGCCGCCCACGGGCAGCCCGCTGGCGATGCGCGTGACCCGCAGCCCCATGGGCTTCAGCAGCCGGGCCAGGTACATGGCCGTGGCCTCGCCCTCCAGGTTGGGGTTCGTGCACAGGATGATCTCGGCGATGCCGTCCCGGCCGATGCGATCGAGCAGCTCGCGCACCCGTAGCTGATCGGGTCCCACCCCCTCGATGGGACTGATCGCGCCTTGCAGCACGTGGTACCGACCGTGGAACTCGCCGGTCTTCTCGACCGCCACCAGGTCGCGGGGCTCCTCCACCACGCACACGACGGATGCATCGCGGCGGGGGTCGGCGCAGATGCCGCACTCCTCGCCCTCGGCCACGTTGAAGCAGGTGCGGCAGAACGACACCCGGTCCTTGGCCTCGCCGATGGCGCGGGCCAGGCGCAGCGCGTCCTGCTTGTCGAGCTTCAACAGATGGAAGGCGATGCGCTGGGCCGACTTGGGGCCGATGCCGGGCAGGCGGCCGAGCTCGTCGATGAGGTCCTGGACCGGTCCGGCGTAGACAGCCACCTGCGCTCCGACCTAGCGATCGTCGCCGGCGTTCGGCCGACCACTGGCGTCGTCGTCAATGGGGTCGTGGCTGGCGACGTCGATCGCACCGTCCGCGCCGGCGCCCCGCGCGCCGCCGGTGCCGCCCGTGAGGCCGCCGCCGAGCATGTCGCCCAACCCGCCGAGGTCGAGCCCGCCCAGCGCCCCGAGGGCCTGCCGCTGCAGCTCGGTGACCTTGAGGCCGGCGTCGTGCAGGGCGGCCACGATGAGGTCCTGGAGCATCTCGATGTCGTCGGGGTCGACCACCTCGGGCGCCAGGGTCACCGCGGTGACCTCGCCGCTGCCGGTCATCGTCACCGACACCACGCCGCCGCCGGCCGAGCCCTCGACCACCTGCTGGGCCGCTTGCGCCTGGGCGCTCAAGGCCTGCTGGGCCGATTCGAGCAATCCACCGAGCCCGCCGCCTGCGGCCGTGCCCGCAGCGGCATCGCCGCCGGCCACGTCGGGCACGCGGGGATTGTCGGGGGTGGGTGTGGAGTCGGTCATGGGCCCTCCTCGACGACCTGGCCGCCACCGAACTCGCGCAGCACCATGTCAACGCCGTTGCCGGGCGCGTCGTCCGCGTCGCGCAGCTGGTCGAGGTCGACATGCTCGTCGATGTCGTCGCCGGCCGCCGGTGGGGGTGGTGCCGGGGTGGCGCCGAGGCCCGGGAAGGGCGCCCCACCGACCGGCGCGTCGCCGTCGACCACCACCGCCACCGCGACGGGGCGCCCGAAGTGCGTGGCCAGAGCGCGCTCGACCGCGGGGCGGGCCTCGTCGCACGCACCCCGGTGCCAGGCGTTGGGCACCGCGAACTGCCACGCGCCGTCGGCGCCGGGCTCGGTCCAGCGGCCGCCGCGCCACTTGCTGCGGATCTTCACGGGCAGCGTGGCCAGCACCTGGCCCGCCCACGCCGCCTCGAGCTGCGCGGACGTCAGCGCCACTGCGCCGCCGACCGGTGCGCCGCCGGCGGGGGTCTCCCCGCGGCCGCCACCCTCCCCTGCCCGGGCATCAGGCTCGGACACACCGTGGCCAGAGTCCGCCCCCCCGCCGGATGACCGACCCGCGCCCGGAGAACCCGTCGAGCCGGACGACGGACCCGCGCCAGCGGCGCCGGACGACGAGCCTGCGCCAGAGTCCACCGCCGCGCCGGACGACGAGTCGGCGCCAGCGGGCGCCGGTCCCGCCGAGCGCCCCCGGGTCACGGCGCCCAAGGTGGGGCGACCGGACCGGCGCGCACCCGCCGCCGCTGCCGAGCCGGACCGCTCACCGGCGGGCTCGGCCCGGGGGGCAGCCGACGAGAGCGCGTCGCGGGCCGCGGACGCACCCGATCCGCCCGCACCGCTGCCCACCTCCGCCCCCGGGGCGTCGGGTCCCTGCCCGGACGGCCCGGAGCCGGAGCCTGAGCCCGATCCCGCGGGGCCTCCGCGGCTCGCGGGCGCCCGATCGACCGCGGCCCCGGTCCCCGACGCCGGCGACGAGCCGGTCGGGCCAGGCGGGCCCCCCGGGCCACTCCGCTCCAGGCGGTCGAGGCGCTCGAGCACCGCCTCGAGCGTGCGATCGGTCGACGGCTGGGTGAGGCGCACCAGAGCGACCTCGACCACGATGCGGGGGTCGGGCTTGCGCGACAGCTCGGTGAGGGCCTCGCCCAGCACGTCGAGCGCCCGGGTGAGCCCGGGCGCGCCGAGTCGCTCGCCCAGCTCGACCGCCCGTTGGCGCGACGCGGGGGCCAGGTGGTCGTCGGCCGCGCCCATGAGCGCCAGGAACGCGTCGCGCAGCTCGGCGATGAGCGTCTCGCCCAGGCCGCGCGGATCGCGCCCGGCCGCCAGCGCCTGGGCCACGCCCACCAGCACCCGGCCGGCGTCGCGGTCGGCGAGGGCGTCGAGGATGGCGTTGACCGGCTCGGGCTCGTCCACCACCGCACCGAGGGCCGCCACCTGATCGAGGGCCGAGAGCGTGTCACGGGCCGACCCACCGCCGGCCCGCACGACGTGGTCGACGGCCTGATCGACGGCGGCCGGGTCGATGCCCAGCCCGGCGTCCTCGATGACATGGCGTACGTGGCCGGACAGCACGTCGGGCGGCAGCAGCCGGAACTTGAAGTGCTGGGTGCGGCTGAGGATGGTGGGCCGCACCTTCTGCGGGTCGGTCGTGGCCAGCACGAACACGACGTGCGCGGGCGGTTCCTCGAGGGTCTTGAGCAGGGCGTTCTCGGCGCCCTGGCTGAGCATGTGCACCTCGTCGAGGATGATCACCTTGAAGTTGCCGGAGGTGCCGAGCGGCACCCGGTCGAGCAGGTCGCGCATGTCGTCGACCTTGCTCTTGGACGCCGCGTCCTGTTCGAGCAGCCAGTCGACGACCCGGCCCTCGGCCACGGCCACGCAGTTCTCGCACTTGCCGCAGGGCTCGCCGTCGACCGGCGCCGCGCAGTTGAGCACCTTGGCCAGGATGCGGGCGGTCGAGGTCTTGCCCGTGCCCCGGGGGCCGCTGAACAGGTAGGCGTGGCCGACGCGGCCCTCGCGCACCGCGTTGCGCAGGGCGGTGGTGATGTGGTCCTGGCCGAGCACCTCGTCGAACCGCTGTGATCGGTAGCGGCGGTAGAGCGACTGGTAGGTGGCCATCGGCGGCGATGCTACCGGCGGGCGCGAGACGCCCGTGACCCCAGGTGACGGCCAGGCGGTCTGCGGCACACCACAGTTTCCGCTGAGAGCTGCTGCCTCCCGGCCCTGACTCGGTTCACGGGCTGCAGTTGCACAGGACCCGGCCGCCACCTGCGATCACGGGCACGGCACACGATAGCCTGTCCGTTCCTGGGCGCCACCGGCCCCGGTCGCCCGGCGGCCGGGCGGCGCGGCGCCCACGGAGGGATGCGAGAGCGGCCGAATCGGCACGCTTGGAAAGCGTGTGTGGGGCAACCCACCGTGGGTTCGAATCCCACTCCCTCCGCACTGTGATGTCGCGAGACATCGTGGACAGTTGTCGCGAGACATCCTGGAGGGAGGTTAGGTCTGTCGGGGTTGGTAGTTGCGGTTGGGGTCGATGGTGAGTTCATGGAGGAGCTC
>DASSCS010000168.1:0-3660 GCA_035697515.1 Acidimicrobiales bacterium | reverse complement strand
TGGTACAGGCCGGGCCACGAGACGAGCGCGGCGGCCTGGTAGGCCTGGTCGCGGGCGGCGCCCACGGTCGGGCCGGTGCCGGTGACGGCCAGCACCCGCCCCCCGGCGGTCACCAGGGCGCCCGCCGGGCCCCGGGCGACGCCGGGGCAGAACACGGTGGCACCACTGGCCTCGGCCTTGTCGACGCCCTCGATCACGTCGCCGGTGCGGGGCGCGGTCGGGTACCCCTCGGTAGCGATCACCACCGTGACGCAGGCGTCGTCGGCGAAGGCGGGCGGGGGCGCCTGGGTCAGGTCGCCCGCCGCGGCCGCGGCCAGCAGCTGGGCCAGATCGGTGGTGAGCCGGGGCAGCACGACCTGGGCCTCGGGGTCGCCGAAGCGCACGTTGTACTCGACCAGCCGGGGCCCGTCGGGCGTGAGCATGAGCCCGGCGTAGAGCACGCCCCGGTAGTCGATGCCTCGCCGCCGCAGCTCGGCCAGGGTGGGCTCGACGAAGCGGGCCATCACGTCTGCGACCAGGCCCTCGTCCGCGCCCGGGACCGGCGAGTACGCACCCATGCCCCCGGTGTTGGGACCGGTGTCGCCGTCGCCGATGCGCTTGAAGTCCTGCGCGGGCGCCAGCGCCACCGCCCGGGTGCCGTCGCACACCGCCAGCAGCGACAGCTCCGGGCCGGTCATGCCCTCCTCGACCACCACGGTGCGGCCGGCGTCGCCGAAGGCCTCGCCCGCCAACTTGGCCCGCACATCCACGATGGCCTCGTCGAGCGACGTGGCCACCAGCACACCCTTGCCTGCCGCCAGCCCGTCGGTCTTGACCACCCACGGTCCGGGCAGCGAGCGCAGGAACTCGACCGCCGGCTCGAGGGCACCGAAGGCGGCGTACCGGGCGGTCGGCACGCCCGCCGCCTCGACCACCTGCTTCATCCACGCCTTCGAGCCCTCGAGCCGGGCGCCGTCGGCTCCGGGGCCGAACACCAGCCGGCCCGCGGCCCGCAGCTCGTCGGCCAGCCCGGCGACCAGCGGAGCCTCGGGCCCGATCACGTACAGGTCGGCAGCGACCTCGGTGGGCGGCGTCGCCACCGAGCCGGGGATGCCAGGGTTGCCCGGCGTCACCAGCACCTCGGCCGTGCGCCCCAGCACGTGGGCGAGCGCGTGCTCGCGCGCCCCCGACCCCACCACGCAGACCTTCACGGGCCCGAACCTACCTAGCGCGTCCGCTGCACGTATTGATCGCGGCCCGGCCCCACGCCGACGAGGCGGATGGGCACGCCCACCTGGTCCTCGAGGAAGGCGATGTAGTCGCGGGCCGCGTCGGGCAGGCCGCCGGGCTCGGTCACCGAGGTCAGGTCGGTCGACCAGCCCGGCAGCTCCTCGTACACCGGGGTGGCCTTGTGGAGCAGCGACTGGTCGTCGGGGAAGCGGTCGATGCGGCGCGCGTCGGCCTGGTAGGCGACGCACACCTTGACGGTGTGGAAGGCGTCGAGCACGTCGAGCTTGGTGAGCGCCACCTCGGACAGCGAGTTGAGCCGCGCCGAGTGGCGCAGCATCACGGCGTCGAACCAACCGGCCCGGCGCCGGCGGCCCGTGTTGGTGCCGTACTCGCCGCCCCGCTCGACCAGGGCATCGCCGACGTCGTCGAACAGCTCGGTGGTGAACGGCCCCGAGCCGACCCGGGTCGTGTAGGCCTTGGCGATGCCCACCACACGATCGATGTAGCGGGGCCCGACCCCGGCGCCCGTGCAGGCCCCGCCGGCGACCGGGTTGGACGAGGTGACGTAGGGATAGGTGCCGTGGTCGAGGTCGAGGAAGGTCGCCTGCGCCCCCTCGAACAGCACGTGCTGGCCGACCTCGAGCGCCTCGTGCACCAGGTTGACCGTGTCGGCCACGTAGGGCTCGACCCGGGGCGCCAGCTCCCCCAGGTAGAGGTCGCAGATCTCGTCGACGGTGGGCGCGAGCTGGTTGTAGACCTTGGCCAGCAGCTGGCCCTTGTCCTTGAGCACGACCTCGAGCTTCTGGCGGAAGATCTTGGGGTCGTACATGTCCTGCACCCGCAGGCCCACCCTGGCCGCCTTGTCGGCGTACGCCGGTCCGATCCCCCGCTTGGTGGTGCCCAGCTTGTTCTTGCCCAGGTGGCGCTCGGTCACCCGGTCGAGCAGCTGGTGGTAGGGCAGGATCAGGTGGGCGCTGGACGACAACTTGAGCCGCTCGCAACTGCGGCCGCGCCACTCGAGCATGTCGATCTCGTCGAGCAGCACCTGAGGGTCGACCACCACACCGTTGCCGATGACCGGGGTGATGTGGTCGTAGAGCACGCCCGACGGGATGAGCTGGAGGGCGAACTCTTCGCCGTCGACGACGAGCGTGTGCCCGGCGTTGTGCCCACCCTGGTAGCGGACGACGAGGTGCATCTCCTTGGCGAAGAGGTCGGTGAACTTGCCCTTGCCCTCGTCGCCCCACTGGGTTCCGACCACGATGGTCGCCGGCACGTCGTGCTCCTGCTGAGTCGCTTGAGGGGCCGTGAGAGGGTAGCCGGTGGGCTGGTGGCGGGCGTAGCTCCGCGGCGCGCCGGGGTCACACCGGAACCGCCCCGTGCGTGGCCGGGGGCCGCGGTGCGCGCGCTCGCGGGCAGGCTCGTCTACCGGTGGGTAACCTGCCGGCTCGTCGACCGACCGGCACCTGGGGGCCGTCGGCATTCGAGGGACGACAGAGGGGTATGTGCCGTGCCGTCGACGGACCATCGATCGCCGAGCCGCGCCCGGGCACCGCACCGGTGGCTGGCCACGTTGCGCAGGGCGGGCGCCAGGATCGGCTGTGCCGCCGCGCTGCTGACGCTGGTGGCCTGCGCTCCGGCGCCGGTCGCCGGCGGCGGTTACCGGCTCGTGTTCCACGACGACTTCGACGGCGCCGCCGTCGGCGGCATCTGGGCCACGGCGCCGTTCGGTGGTTCGCTGCCCGCGACGGTGCGGAACGGCGCGCTCACGCTCACCACCACCGCCGCCAACGACTACTACTGGGCCTATGTGGCGAGCACCGGGCCCCGCCTCGACACAGAGCCGAGCTACCCGTTCGCCCGCGCCTGGCAGGAGGGCTACTTCGAGGCGCGCATCCGCTACTCCGACAGCCGGTGGGCGCGACCGGCGTTCTGGCTCTTTAGCATGGCCAAGACCGAGGCCTGGCCCGGTGAGAACTGTGCGCGGCTGAACGCCGAGTGGGACATCATGGAGAACGGCATCGGGGGCACCGACGGCGATCGGCCGGCGTCGCGGTGGAGCGTGTCGGTCATCCACCGCAACACGACCGACAACACTCCCGACGGCTACTGCGGCCAGCCCGACGAGTCCCGCAGCCACTCGCAGGAGCACCCCGATGCGAACCTGTCCGACTGGCATGTCTGGGCGGGACGCTGGACCGCCGGCGAGCTGTGCACCTACCTCGACGGCGTCGAGATCCACTGCATGGAGCCCTACGACAGCACGCGACAACCCATGCACATCGTGTTCACGATGCTCTACCTGCGCAGCTGCGCCGGCTGCCCCGCACGACCGGCGAGCCTGGAGATGCAGGTCGACTGGGTCCGGGTCTGGCAGCGCTAGCAGGGACGGGGCCAGGGAACCGCACTATCGTCACGTCGCGGATCGCCCGCGCCGCCGTGGGCCCACGA
>DASSCS010000167.1:0-9789 GCA_035697515.1 Acidimicrobiales bacterium | reverse complement strand
TGGCGACGGGTGCCCGCCGGCAGGCCGCTGAGCACTTCGTCGTGGTGCTCGAGCACGCCGACCGGTTCGAGCCCGGTGAAGAGGCCCTGCTCCGGGCCAGCTATGCCTACGAGCTCTTCCTCCTCAACGAGCTGGAGGCCGCCGAGGCCGAGGCGCGGCACGCGCTGCGGCTCGCCGGTGGGGTGGCCGACGCTCTGGTGGTCGCCGAGGTGCTCGCCACCCTGGTACCGGTCGTGCGTCTCTTCGACCTGTGGGACGGCGGCGCCTCCGACATGGGGCGGCGGGCGATCGAGCTGCTCGGCGACGACCCGCCTCCAGCGTTGGAGGCCACCGCCTGCG
Organism: Acidimicrobiales bacterium; assembly: GCA_035697515.1. Classification (GTDB taxonomy): domain Bacteria; phylum Actinomycetota; class Acidimicrobiia; order Acidimicrobiales; family VFJN01; genus ZC4RG19. Next base: position 9,450 of record DASSCS010000167.1, on the reverse strand, counting down.
TGAACCTCGCGAGCGACCTCGTCCAGGTCGACCAGCACGGGGAGGCCGCCTCCTGGACTGAGCGGGGGCTAGCAGCCGCCCGCCGCGCCGGACGCAAGGACCTCGAGTCGCTGTGCCTGATGGACCGGGCGACGTCCAAGGGGTGGCTCGGCGACCCCGGCGGCGAGGCCGATCTGCGCGAGGCCATCGAGCGGGCCGAGGCGGTGGGTGCCTGGGACTTCGCCGCCCGAGGCTGCCACAACATGGTGGGCATGCTGTTCCGGCAGGCCCGGTTGGCGGAGGTGCCGCCCTGGATCGACCGCGCGGCGACCGACTCGGAGGAGGCGGAGTTCTTCTCCGGCCTCGCTCGCGCTCGCTCGATGCGCGGTGGCCTCAACCTCTATCGCGGCCGCTGGGACGAGGCGGAGGCGGAGCTGCGGGAGCTCACCACCGCAGACGAACCGAAGGTTCTCTCGTGGCTGCCCCTCGCGTTCCTCGGGCGGTTGCTCGCCCGGCGCGGCGACCCGGAGGCGGCCCCGGTGCTGGCCCGGGCCGAGGAGGCCATCGCCGGTCTCGACGATCCGCAGCGGCTGCTCACCGTCCGGGCCGCGCGCGTCGAGCACGCCTGGTTGACCGGCGACGACGAGGAGGCCCGAGCGTTGGCGGCCGCCACGCTCGAAGCGATCGGGTCCGCGTACCACCCGCAGCTGCGCGGCGAGCTGCTCCGCTACGTGGAGCGCGCCGGCGGCACCTCCGGGCCGTGCGATGGCTGCTCCCTCCCCTACGCACTCGCGCTCGCCGGCGACTTCCGCGGCGCAGCCGAGGTCTGGCAGGCACTCGACTTCCCCTTCGAGCAGGCACTCGAGCTTGCGGACGTCGGCGAGCCCCGAGCCGCGGTCGAGGGCATCGCCATCCTCGACCGGCTCGGCGCCTGTCCCGCCGCGGAACGGATTCGCGATCGGGTGCGCCGACGATCCGCCTAGGTCACCACCACGCGCATTGTGCCCGCTGCCGAACATCGGACTGCCGGTCGGTGGCCCACGGGCAATACTCCCGGAGGTGCGGATCACGCTGGCGGGCCTGGAGGCCACCGTGAACGGGACGCTGGTCGCGAGCCGTGCGCCCGACCCGGGTCCTGTGGCCCTGGGACCGGTGGAGGTCGAGCTCGACGTGCGGACCGGTGACGGTGGCACCGTGATGCGCTGGAGCGTCGCCAACCGCGCCGACACCGACGTGACTGTCAGGGCGGTGGCGGCGGTGTACGCCGTCCACGCAGCGGAGCCGGTCCGCATGCTCCGCCACGGCTACCAGTCGTGGTCCCCGACGGGCGTCGCCACCCTCGGGCACGACGCCGACCCCTCGACGCGCGCCGACCTCCCCTTCCTCCAAGCGGTGCACCACGCCGACCAGAGAACGGTCGTCGCGCCCGGGGAGCTCCGCTCGGAGTGGCTGACGGTGCTCGCCGACCTTCACGGGGGCATCGTCGTCGGCGGCTTCGACGGCGGAGGGTCGCACGACGGCACCTGGCGTCTCCGCCCGTCGGGCGACGGGCGCCCGATCGAGCTGCGGGCCGAGGCGTTCCTCGGCGACGTTCGGCTCCGGACCGGCGAGCGCCGCTCGCTGCACGATGTCACCGTCGAGGGCGGTCCCGGCGCCGCCGCCGAGGACGTCACCCGCCTGCTCGCTCGCTGGGCGGATCGGGTGACGCGGGCCTGCCCCGCCCGCACCGGGGCGCCGTACCAGGTGGGCTGGTGCTCGTGGTACCAGTACTTCCACGACGTGACCGAGCGGGACCTGCGGGCCAACCTCGCACTCGCCGGGCACTGGCCCTTCGACGTGTTCCTGCTCGACGACGGCTACCAGGCGGCGATCGGCGACTGGCTCGACACGAACGACCGCTTCCCGTCCGGCCTTCCCGAGCTGGCGGAGGACATCCGGGCCTCGGGACAGGTGGCGGGGATCTGGCTGGCCCCGTTCCTCGCCGCCCCGGGCTCCCGGGTCGCCACCCGGCACCCGGACTGGCTGGCCGCCCGGGCGGCCGGGCCCCCCGATCCCCTGTTCGCATGGTGGAACCCGCCCTGGGGTGGCGGCCGCGACGGCTTCATGTGCGCGCTCGACACCACCCGTCCAGAGGTTCTCGCCCACCTCGAGCAGCTGGGTCGCGCGCTCCGCGACTTGGGTTGGAGGTGGCTGAAGCTCGACTTCACGTTCGCCCCGTCGGTCGAGGGTCACTGGGCGGACGCCGACCGGACGCCCGCGGAACGCGTGCGGGCCGGCTTCGAGGCGATCCGCCGCGGCGCCGGCGATGACGTGTTCATCGTCGGGTGCGGGGTTCCGCTGTCACACGTCGTCGGCGTTGTCGACGCCGTGCGGGTCGGGCAGGACGTCGCGCCGCTGTGGGCGCTGCGACCCGAGGACGAGATCGTCCCCGGGTACCTCGGCATCCAGCCCGCCACCCGGCACGCCTACGGCAACACGGTGGCCCGGAGCTTCATGCACCGGCGGCTGTGGCTCAACGATCCCGATTGTCTCATGCTCCGCTCGACGGGGACCGCCCTCTCCCCCACCGCGGCGCGCACGTGGGCCCAGACCGTCGGGTTGTCGGGCGGTGCGGCGCTCGTGTCCGATGACCTGTCCCTGCTGGGAGACGACGCCCGGCGCCTGCTCGACGAGGTCGTGGCGCTCGGGCGTGCCAGCGACGACCTCGCCCGGGCCGGCCGGCCGGCCGAGGCGATCGACCTGCTCGAGCGCACCCCGCCGACGACGTTCGTCGCCGGCCCGCATCGCCTGATCGTCGATCCGGAGACCGGCGCCGGCCGGCTGCACCCCCGCGGGCAACTCTGAGCCGTGTGGGGACACGTCCAGCCGCGGATCGCGGTCAGCACTGCTGGGTACCTGATCCATCCAACCGCCGACCGAACATGAGGGCCCGATGGTGGACGAAGCTGCCAACAACGGAGAGAGTCCGAGCGAGCGTGCCAACCGTGAGTTGATAGAGCTGCTCAACGAGCTGCGTGTGGCACTCCCAGGCGTCCAGGTGCTCTTCGCGTTCCTGCTCACCATTCCGTTCTCGCAGCGCTTCGGCCAGTTGGACGACGGTGACCGGCGCGTGTACTTCGCCGCCGTGCTCGCGACCGCGGCCGCGACACTCTGCCTCATCGCCCCGAGCGCGCACCACCGGCTCCGGTTCCGCTCCGGCGTCAAGGAGCACCTGCTTCACGTCGCCAACGTGTTCACAATCGTCGGTCTGGTGCTCCTGGCGTTCGCCACGACCGCGGTCACCTTCGTGATAACGGACCTGATCTACCCCGGCACCGTTCCCGGAGTTGTCGCCGGAGTGATGGCGGGCGCCTTCGTCCTCGCCTGGTTCGTGGTACCCCTCCTCTATCGCCGCGAAAGAACGCCGGAGGCGAGTCCGCCGGACGACCGGCGTTGACAGGCCGGTGCGACCGGGCCGGCCCCACGGTCAGCCGGCGTCGGCGGTGCCGTCGAAGTAGTGCTGGGCCAGCATCCACGCCTCGTCGCCGCACTGCGAGCCGAGCCGCCGGCCGGCGAAGTCGTCCGCCGTGATGTGGATGCCGCCGAAGATGCGCGAGATCCCGGCGTGGTCGGCGGCGTCGTAGTACGTCGCCCACTGGAGCCTGACCGCCTGGGTGGGCCCGCGCTCGGTCACGAGCCCGCCCGGCTCGAGCGTCCACTCCGACAGGCCCCCCGGGAAGTAGGGGTCGCCGGTGATCGCCGTCATGACCTCGGCGGCCGCTCGGCTGAAGGTGCTGTGGCCCGAGACGTAGCCAGCGAAGGCCGGCGTCACGAACGTCGGTCGCTGGTAGGGCACCCAGTCCACCGCCCGGATCCAGGCCGCCCCGCTCGCCTGCGCCGTCGGGTCCTCCGGGCTGCCACGCCATGCCCGCACCGCCACCTCACCGACGTGGTCGGCCAGGTGCGCGTGGCGCTGGCCGGGCGCGCTCGACGCCGGTGTGATCACCTCGACGAGGTCCCGCACCAGCGGGAGCCCGTCAGGATGGTACGAGAGACCGTCCGGGTCGCTGGACTGGCCCAGGCCACCCATGTAACGGATCATCGAGATCGGCCGCGCCGAGTCGTAGTACCCCTTCACGCCCCACGCCGCCACCGCGGCGTCGTGCACGGCACCGTTGAGGGCCAGGTACAGCTTCACGTCCCACTCCAGCCGGTCCACGACGGGCCCCTCGCCGCCTATCCGATGCTGGAAGCCGGGGGTGTCCGACACCGTGTTCGCGATCGTGTTCCAGTGCCCGGGCGGTGTCTCCGACTGCGGGCCGTCGGCCCAGAACTCGGCCAGCGCCCGGGCGAAGTCGCCGCGCAGCACCCGGTTCGGTGCGTAGGGCTCGCCCGTGGCGGGGTTGCGGTCGTGGCCGCCGCCGTCGTTGGTCCCGAGCGGGTTGTCGCCCCAGGCGGCGGGCGAGATGTCCACGAGGGTGCCGTCGGCCGGGTCGAGCTCGCTGCTCGCCCGCAGGACGTCGATCGCGGCCTCGCCGAACGCGGCCCTGGCCGCGGGGTCGTCGAGCCGCGGGGGCGGGCCGGGATCGGCGGGCAGGCCGTCGGGTGAGGGGGGCAGGGCGAAGGCCCGCACCGAGCCCCACTGGGGGCCGACGAAGCGCTGGACGTTGCCGGGCAGCGGCAGGCCGTTCTGCGCCACCAGCCGCGCGAGCGCGAGCGGCTGCCAGCGGTTCGGGTCGCGCATGGTCGCCCCGGGCTCGGTGACCACCATCGGGGCGTTCACCGCTCGGTACGACGTGTCGACGTAGCGCTGGGCCTCGAGGGCGCCGTCGTCTCGCCCCCGCTCGATGACAGTGGCCGCGATCCGGTTGCCCAGCGCCGCCGGGGAGTCCCCGGTGGTGTCGGCAAAGTCGACGCGGTAGCAGAGCGCTTCCATGGTCGAGGCCAGCTGCCCGAAGGTCCCTTCCATCCCGGACGCCAGCGAGTAGCGGTGCAGCAGGATCCGGTAGGCCGCGTAGCTGATCGACGCGGCCCGCGCGTCCTCGATGTCCTCGCCCTCGCCGAGCTGGACCTTCTCGTCGACGAAGTAGCCGTCGGCGTCCGGCTCGTAGGCGGCCCAGGCGTCCCACATGGCGGCGGCGACGTGGAAGAGGTTGCGGGCGTGCACGGTGGGCGCCGGCACGTCGCGGCGGATCGCATCGAGCGTCGCCTCGTCCCAGACCCGGGCGATCGACCAGTCCTCGGTCGAGGCCTCGGCCTGCTCCTCGCCACCCGCGGCGGTCCCGGTGGGGACCGGCCCGGGCGTGCAGCCGTCGATCCGGTACGCGTCATGGTCGTCGGCGGTGGCCGGCACCGCCCGCGATGCCGGCAGGGCGAGGAGACCGAGAGCCACGACCACACCGGCCAGCCGCGTGCCCGCCGCGCTCCCCCGGCGACGCCCGGTCATGGTGACGCCACCGTCACGAGCTGGTTCACGGCCAGGTCGCGGAGCACGGTCTCGTGGCCGCCCGGCCAGCGGACCGTCAGCTCGTCCACCCGGTCGGCGTCACCCAGGCCGAAGTGGGCCCGCGGGTCTTCCGACGACAGGTAGCTGGCACCGGCGCAGACCGCCCGGGTCAGCACCCGACCCCCGGGCAGGGTGACGGCGATTGTCGCCCCGGGGGCGAACTCGTCGAGCTGGACCTCCAGCCAGCGACCGGTGCGTCCCTCGTTCTCCAGCAGCGCCAGCGGTCCGCCGACCGTGGCCACGGCGATGTCCAGGTCGCCGTCGTTGTCGTAGTCCGCCGCCGCGCTCCCTCGGGCCAGCAGCGGGCCGGCATCGCCCAGGCCGAGCTCGGCGGACATCTCGGCGAACCGCCCGGGCTCGCCCTCCGCGGTCCGGTTGACGAAGGCCTGCACCGGCTCGGCGTCCGCCGCCAGGTCCTCCACCGGGATGTCGCCGTTGACCACCACCAGGTCCAGGTCGGTGTCGAGGTCGAGGTCGGCCCACGACGCTCCCCATCCGGTGGCCCCTCCGAGATCGACGCCGGCGTCCTGGCGCACGTCGGCGAACGCCGGGTCCACCTCTGGCGTGGGCTGGCCATGGAACAGCCCGTGCACCTGGCCGCGGGCGTTGGTGACGAACAGGTCGACCTCCCCATCGCCGTCGTAGTCACCCCCGGCCACCCCCATCCCGGCGTTCGGATCGGCCACGCCGGCCTTCGCCGCGACCTCCTCGAAGCGGAAGCCGAGCCCGGCGGGGTCGGCCTCGGCCCCGCCCGGCCAGGGCACGTTCTCGTACAGGCGGTTGGGCTTGGTGTCGTTGGCGACGTACAAGTCGAGGTCGCCGTCCTCGTCGAGGTCCGAGAGCAGCGCCCCCAGGCCGTACTCGAAGAACACGACCTCGAGACCGGCGTCCCGGCCCACCTCCCGGAAGGTGGGGCGCGCCGATCTCGAGCCACCCTCGCTGAGGTAGAGCAGGTCGCGTACGCCGGTGTGGGTGTTCGGGAACCCCTGTGTGGCTCCGGCTATCCGGCTCCCGACGTTGGCGTAGCCGGCGACGAACAGGTCGGGCCAGCCGTCGCCGTCGACGTCGCCGACCGCCGCCCCGGCGTACCAGCCCGGAGCGTCCACGCCGGCGGCCGCCGCGCCCTCCTCGAAGGTGCCGTCGCCCCGGTTCCACAGCAGGGCCGCGGTCTCGCCAGTGGTGACGTACAGGTCGGTGTGGCCGTCGAGGTCGAGGTCGGCGGCGACGCAGCCCGTGCCCCGCACGGCGATGTCGGCGCCGGAGCCCGCGCTCACGTCGACGAAGCGCCCCCCATCGTTGCGGAACAGGGCGTTGCGGGGCAGACCGCCGTCGTCCCGCCACCGCCCCGCCTCGCGTTGCGCGTGGGAGTTGACGACGTACAGGTCCAGCCAGCCGTCGCCGTCGTAGTCGAGCCAGCAGAGCCCGGCGCCCATCATGGCCACCGGGTCGCCGGTGACGTCCCAGCGAAACGCGCCGTGGAGGAAGTCCAGGCCCACCTCGTCGGCCACGTCCCGCAGCCGGACCTCCCCAGCCGGGTCCGGCTGCGCCTCGCCGGGTGCGGGGATGGCCTCCCGCGCCGCGGCGCCCTCCTCGCCCGGCGACGAGCACGCCGCCGCGACGTGCACGCCCGCGAGCACCAGGGCGAGGACCGAAAGTCGGAGCCAGGAGTGGCCACCTCGCCTGACCCACACACCCGTCGGGAACGCGGCGCCGCGCGCGGTTCGCCGGTCTCCCAACGCCGTCCTCCTAGGTCAGGCCCCGTGCCGCCCGCCGGTGCTTCGACACCGCGTCGACCAGCACCGCCGCCAGCAGCACCAGGCCCGTGATCACGAACTGGACGCCCTGCTCCAGGTTGAGCAACCCCATGCCGTTGGCGATCGAGGCGATCACCAGCGTCCCGAGCAGCGCCGAGACGACGCGGCCGGTCCCGCCGAACAGGCTCGTGCCACCGATCACCGCCGCGGCGATCACCAGCAGGAGCAGGTTGCCGCCGCCCGTGCCCGTGGCGACCGAGCGGAGCCGCGAGGCGAACATCACCCCGCCGAGACCGGCCATGAACCCGCTGATCATGAACACCATGATGCGGATGCGGTCGACGTTGATGCCGGCCCGCCGCGCCGCTTCGGCGTTGCCGCCGACGGCGTAGACATGGCGACCGAAGCGCATGCGAGCGGCCACGAACGACCAGAACACGAGCAGCAGCATCAGTATCAGGCTCGACACCGGGACGCCGCGGTCCTTGTTGGCGAACCAGACCCCCGCCCCGGTGACCACCGCCAGTCCCACCACCTGGGCGGCCACGACCACCAGCGGCTTGGCGTCCAGGCCCCGGGCGCGGCGGGAGGCGGAGGTGCGGAGCTGCGTCAGGCCGTAGGCGGCGACGACCGCACCGCCGACCACCCAGCCCCAGGCGTCGCTGAGGAAGTTGTTGGCGATGCCGCGCACCGTCGGGTCCTGGATCCTGATCGTGCCCGATGACGAGTAGCGGGTCATGAGGATGAGCACGACGCCGTTCCACACCAGCAGCCCCGCCAGCGTGACCACGAACGACGGGACACCGGCCTTGGTGACGATCAGGCCCTGGATCAACCCGATCGTGGTCGTGACCGCCACGGCGAAGAGGATCGTTAGCCACCACGGCCATCCCGGGTTGTCGGGCCGCAGCAGCAGCGTCATTGAGACGCCACCCACCGCGCTGACGTAGGCGACCGACAGGTCGATCTCGCCGAGCAGGAGCACGAACACCACGCCGATGGAGATCGTGGCGTACGGCGCCATCTGCAGCAGCAGGTTGGTGAAGTTCCGCTCGGTGAGGAAGGTGTCGTCGAGCGACCCGAACACGAGCACGATCACCAGCAGCCCGACGATGATCGGCAGCGAGCCCAGGTCACCCGCCCGGACCCGCTGCAGCCAGAGGCCGAGGTAGTCGGCGGTCGAGGTGACGCGGGCGACCTCGCTGACGGCGGGCCGTGGCGGCAGGCTCTCGCCCCCGACCTCGAGGTCCTCGACCGCGCTTGGTGTCCCCTGTCCGGTCGTCATTCGCTCGCTCCTACCTCGGTGGCCGGCTGCATCCCGGGCACCCGGTCGAGCGCGCCGGCGGCGATGGCGTGCACCACCTCCTGCTGCGTCGTCCGGGACCGCTCGAACACTTCGACCCGCTGGCCCAGCCGCAGGACCGTGATCCGGTCGGCGACTTCGAAGACATCGTGCAGGTTGTGGGAGATGATCACCACCCCCAGGTCTCGCTCGGCCAGGCGGCGCACCAGGTCCAGCACCTGGCGGGTCTGGGCCACGCCCAGGGCGGCGGTCGGCTCGTCGAGGATCAGCACCCGGGAGTTCCACATCACCGACTTGGCCACCGCGACCGCCTGGCGCTGCCCGCCCGACAGGCCGGTGACCCTCTGGCGCACCGACTGCAGCGTGGTCACCGACAGGCTGTCGAGGGTCTCGCGGGTGGCGTGCTCCATCGTCCCCTCGTCGAGCACCAGGCCGTAGCGGCTCTTCTCGCGACCGAGGAACATGTTGGCCACCACGTCGAGGTTGTCGGCCAGCGCCAGGTCCTGGTACACGACCTCGATGCCCAGCCCGGCTGCCTCACGCGGGCCGTGGATGTGGACGACGCGGCCGTCGACCACCACGTCGCCCTCGTCGAAGGCGTAGATCCCCGCGACGCCCTTGATCAGGGTCGACTTGCCGGCGCCGTTGTCGCCGACGAGGGCCATGACCTCGCCGGCACGGACCTCGAAGTCCACCTTGTAGAGCGCCTGCACCGCACCGAACGCCTTCGAGACGCCCCGGCACGCCAGGAGCGGTTCGTCAGCCATGGTTCATCCTCTCACCGTGAGTCACGGACCGCGGCCGGCGCCGGCCGGTGAAGCTCCGGCGGTCGGGCCCGCGGTATGCCGCGCCCCGTCGGCGGTGGGAGCCGCGCTCGCCGTGGCTCCCACCGCCGTGCGGCGGCATCATGCGTTCTGCTGGCAGAACTC
>DASSCS010000166.1:0-2981 GCA_035697515.1 Acidimicrobiales bacterium | reverse complement strand
CGACGTCGGCTCGGCGAGCAGCGCCACCACGTCGAAGAAGGCCGTGTTGACCACCGGGTCCACGGCTGCGACCGCCACCACCCGGTCGAGGTAGCGCCGGACCAGTCTGTCTCCCAGGCCGACCCTCCCACCTCGGGTCTCGGGGTAGCGGAGGTCCTCACCGGTGGCCACCATCCAGGCACCGGCGTTCGCCTGTGCGACCGCCTTCTGCGCACGGGCCGATACGCCCTCGACGGCGTCGTGGTGGGCGAGATGGTCTGCCAGGCACCGGTCGAGCGCCTCGGCCGTGAGCGCCGCCGCGCTCATCCCCTGGCCGTAGACGGGGTTGAACGCACAGGCGGCATCGCCCACGACGACGAACCCGTCGGGCATCCGCAGCGACTCGTAGTGTCGCCGCCGGTTCTCGGTGCGGCGATAGCCGACGATGGGCGACAGCGGCTCCAACCGTTGGATGGTGTCGGCGATCGTCGGTGCGCGCAGGCCGCGCGTGAACTCCAGGAAGCCTTCCTCGTCTGTGGGCGGGACATCGCCGTTCGTGCCCGCGACGGTCAGCATCCAGCGGTCGCCCTCGATGGGGAAGAGCACGGCCATGCGCCGTGTGTGCGGCGGGCGCGCCTGCAGGAACACCGCCTTCCAGCCGCGGGCGTCGTCGTCGCCCGACCGCCTGTAGATGCGTGTGGCGTACGCGAGGTCGGCGTCGACGGTCGACTCTGCCGGGCGGTCGTAACCGGCCGCAGCAAGCCAGTCGGGCGCATGGGAGCGGCGCCCACTGGCGTCGACCACCAGGTCGGCCACGATGCTCTCGGTGGGTTCAGGGCTGGTTGCACCCCGGGGACGGACCGTGACGCCGCGCAAGCGCCCACCGCCGGCGCCACCGCGAGGGGGCTCGACCACTATCAGCCCGGTCACCTCCAGCCCCGACCGCACGATGACCTGCGGCGTGTCGGCAACCAGCCGGCGGGTCACCCACTCGATCAGGTCACGGGTGGCCGACAGCAGCATGCGAGGCTCGTGGTCGAAGGGGCGCATCCAACCTGCGGCCGACAGCCAGCACACGTCGCGCGGCGCCATGACGCGGACGGCACCACTGGCAACCAGCTCGGCACCGAAGCCCGGCAACAGTCGCTCCAGCGCGGCCGACCCACCGGGTTGGAGCGCGTGGAGGTGTCGACCCTGAGGGATGCCCGAGCGGTGGGTCGGCCGGTCGGGCAGGTCGTCGCGCTCGACGAGCGTCACACGCTCGAAATGCCGACTGAGGGCCTGCGCCGTGGCGAGACCGCCCATGCCGGCGCCGATGACGACGGCGTGGAAGGGGCGATGGCGGGTGGAGGTGCTGGGCACGGAACTTCTCCTGGGGTCGTGTACCTGACCAGGAGTTTCCGGCCGCCCGGCCCTCGAGCGCATCGGGCGGATGCCTTAGCCGCCTCTTATTCGGCCTTATGCACCCTCAGTCGCCGAGCAGGCCCCGGCGGCGGGCGACGGCGGCGGCCTCGCCCCGGGTCCCGGCACCCAACTTGGCCAACAGGCGCGACACGTGCACGCTGGCCGTCTTCTCGCTGATGAACAGCGTCTGACCAATCTGCCGGTTGGTCATGCCCTCGGCGACCAGGGCCAGTACCTCGGCCTCGCGTCGCGTGAGGGCCGGCCCGCCTGCCGTGTCGCCGGGCGACGGCCCACCGCCCTGGCTCGCAAGGTCAGAGCGCGCCCGTCGCGCCAGGCGCTCGATCGCCGTCGCCAGTGGCCCAGCCCCCAGCCTGGTGGCGGTCGCGTGGGAACCGCGGAGCTCGGCGGTCACCTGGTCGCGGTCGTCGCCGACGGCGAGGGCCGCCTCCGCGCCCCGGTAGCGCGCGTAGGCGGCGGCGTAGGGGAAGCGGATGCCGTCCCAGGTGGCGACGGCCCGCCACCACCGATCGGGTTCCGGTCGCCCCGTGATCCGGCTCAGCTCGGCCCATCCCGTGAGGTGCGCCGCGAACGTCTCGCAGGTGGGTGGGGCGTTGCGGACCCGCGCGTTGGCGGCCAACCCGTCCAGGCGCTCCATCAGGTCGGCCGCGACCTCACCGGGCTCAGCCCGCCGGCGCGCGCTGGCGGCGGTTGTCCGTGCCCGGGCGGCGGCACGGTCGGCCTCGGCGCGGAGCCCCACGGCAGCGAGACGGGCCTCCAGTTCCGGATCCCCCGTGTGCGCCAGCAGCTCCAGCCCGGTCGCGACCTCGCGGCGGGCATCGTCGAAGCGTTCCTGCCAGATGGCCAGTTCGGCGAGCGCGCGGTGCAGCAGCCCGTTGAGCCGGCCGTCGCCCACCTGGTGGCACCACGCCCGCGCCGTCTCGAGGCGCTCACGTGCCAGGTCGTGGTTGCCACGGTCGACGGCCAACGCACCCGACACCAGCGTCCGCGTCACCGCCGTGACCGTCGCCTCGCCGTAGCCGTCGGGCCCGCCGCGGGACCCGGCTCGGCCGTCGGCAAGCAGGCGGTCGGCCTCGTCCCAGCGGCCCAGCTGCTGGAGGGCGGCAGCGCCGATGCTGCCCATCAGCGACGGCGATGGTTCCGGCGAACCCGGAGACAGGAACCCGAACACCAGGTCGACGAGATCGCCAGCCCGGCCCGCCTCGACGAGCGTGCGCCAAAGGTGGACGTAGGCGCCGGCCACCTCGGGCAGATCGCCCAAGCCGACGGCGATCTGACCGGCCTGGTGCAGTTGGGCGATGGCTTCGTCGGTCCTCCCCTCGGCGGCAAGCACGAGGCCGAGCACGTGGCGGGCCTGACCCTCGTCCCCGATGTCGTCGATCGACTGGGCCAGAGCGATGGCCTCCTCGGCGCAGCTACGGGCTTCGGTGTGGCGCCCGGCCCGTTCCAGGGCGTGACCCTGTGCCTGGACCACCCTCACGCGCGCAGGGCTCGGGGGCTGCTCCGGGACGAGCGCGACGGCCCGGTTGTACGCCTCCAAGGCCTCGGCGTCCCGGCCCGACCGCACGAGGTACCAGCCC
>DASSCS010000165.1:0-8588 GCA_035697515.1 Acidimicrobiales bacterium | reverse complement strand
ACCGAGTCGACGAGGTCGTCGACCGCCGCGAGCTGGGGCTGCGGAGAGCGGCCGGTCTCCGAGCGCAGCACGCCGAGGGCCCGCCGCAGCTCGCCCAGGGCGGTGCGGGCCGTGTCGGACACGGTGGCCATGGCCCGGCTGGCCCGCGCCGGGTCGGTGGCCGCCACCTCCTGCGCCGCCTCGGCCTGGACGGCGATGACGCTGATGTGGTGGGCCACGACGTCGTGCAGGTCGCGGGCGATGCGCACCCGCTCGTCGGCGGCCGCCCGCCGGGCCGCGTCGTCGCGCCGGGCGGCCAGCAGCTCGGCGCGCTCGCGCTGCCCGCGCATGGTGTCGCCCACCACCCAGCTCGTGAGCCCGACGAAGTAGTTGACGACCACGTCGGCTGCGTCTGCCTGCTCGTCGAGCGCCAGCACCACTGCGGCCACCAGTACGATCGCGACGGCGAAGGGCACGGACACCCGGCGGGGACGGAAGGCCGCCACCGAGTACACGGCCAGCGCGAAGGGGAAGTTGATGGCCGGGTCGGGCAGGTTGGCCGAGCCGTAGGCGAAGGCCGCCGCGCCCAGGACCACCGCGACCGCCACCGGCGCCCGGCGCCGCCACACCAGCGCGGCGAACTGGACGGCCAGGAGGCCCCACGCCCAGGCGGTCATGGTCTCGCTGGCGTCGTTGCGGTCGTCGACGTGGATCGACATCACCGTCACCACCGCCAGCACCGCCGCCAGGGCGGCGTCGGCCACCAGCGGCGGCAGCTTGCGCCAGCGGTCGAGCACGAGATCGGGGATGAGCACCGTCCGCACCGTACCGACGCGCCCGGTCGCCGTCATCAGACCACGGTCGGACACCGGCCGACGGCCAGCCGGCGAGCGTGTCATCATCCCCGCCCGTGATCCCCGCCGACGCCGACCGTGCCGTTCGCCGTTACCTGCGCCTCGCCGACCGCCTCCTGCCGGGCCGGATCGTCGGTCTCTACCTCGTCGGCTCGGTCGCGCTCGGTGCGTTCCGGCCGGGCGAGAGCGACATCGACTTCGTGGCGGCCGTCGAGGGCGACCTCGACGCGGCCGAGGTGCGGCGCCTGCGGCTGCTGCACGCCGCCACCGCGTTGCGCTCGGCGGCGCCGAGCATCGCCCGGGGCAACCTGACGGCGCCGGGGGTGTGCAACGGCGTGTACGTGCGGGCCACCGACCTGTCCCGGCCGGTGTCGACCATCGCGCCGCTCGCCTCGCACGTGGGGCGCGGGTTCCACGTGGGGACGGGATTCGACGTCAACCCGGTCCAGTGGGCGACCCTCGCGCAGCGGGGCGTGACCATACGGGGGGCCGAGCCGGCGACGCTGGGCCTCGACCCCGAGCCCGACCGGCTGCGGCAGTGGAACCTCGACAACCTGGCGGGCTACTGGGTGCCGTGGGCCCGGCGCGTGCGGCAGCGCCCCGGCGTGCGGTTCCGGGCCTCACCCCGGTGGTGGACCGCGTGGGGCGTGCTCGGGCCGACCCGGCTGCACCACACCATCGCCACCGGCCAGGTCATCTCCAAAGAGGAGGCCGGCGAGCACGCCCGCAGGGCCTTCGACGACCGCTGGCACCCGCTGATCGACGAGGCCCTGGCCCACCGGCTCGGCCGGCCCGCCGATCCCGCCTTCCGCGACGTCCGCGACCGCGCCGAGGCGACGGGGGTGTTCGCCCTCGAGGTCGCCGAGGCGGCGGCGTCGCTCGCCGCCTAGGAACGCACCTCGCGCAGGCCGCCCTCGCGCTCCTCGTATGCGTGGACCTGCTGCCAGAACGCCCACTGGTAGCCCCACGGGTCGGTCACGCCGAAGGTGCGGGGGCCGTAAGACTGCTGCTCGGGCGCCGGGGCCTCGATGCCGGCGGCCACGACCCGGGCGTGCATGGCGTCGACGTCGTCGACGTGCACGATCAGCAGCAGGCCCTGGCCGTGACCCTCGCCGGGAGCGTGGCCGCACAGCTGGATCGTCGTACCGCCCACCTGCATCTCCGATTCGCGCACCACGTCGTCGGGGTCGACGTAGCGGGCGGTCTCGCGGAACCCGAACGCCCGGGCCAGCCAGTCGAGCGCGGCGCCCGCGTCCTCGTAGAACAGGTAGGGCGTGACGTTCTGGATGGTCACCCTGTCGTCGGTCGTCTGGGACATCGCCTGCTCCTCGTCTCGGGGATGGTCGTGATCGTCGTCGTGCGGGCGGCCGGCGCGCCCCACGGCGGCGGCGAACCAGCCGAGCAGCAGGTGCCAGCCGTAGCGGCGCACGTGCTCGGCCTCGCTCGGGGGCAGCCGGTCGAGGCCGCGCTGCTCGATGGTCACCGCAGTGCCGCCGACGGCCGGCTCGAAGCGCACCTCGGTGTCGATGCCGCGCCCGTCGGAGAACCCGAGCCGCCGCCCCGGGTCCCACGCCGTGATGCGGCCCATCTCCCGGCCCTCGCCGGTCGCCGCGTCGTGGACGTCGAGGAACCGACCGCCGACGCGGGGCTCGAAGCGGATGTCGACTGTGCGCCCGGGATCGGGGACGGTGTTGTGGTCGACCACGTACCACGAGCCGATCTCGGCGGTGAACATCCGGAACGCCTCGGCCGGCGGCAGGGCGACCACGACCGTGGCGCTGACCGCGCCGGCGGCGGCATCGACCCAGCTCACGCGTCGCGCTTCCCCTCGCCCTCGGCGTGGCGTCTGAACGCCGCGAGCTGCGCGGCGTGGCCCGCCTGCACCTGGTCGAGCCACGCGGTCAGCGCCACCAGTCGCTCCGGCCGCAGGCGGTAGACGCGGCCGCGGCCGTCGCCGTCGACCATGTCGACCTCGACGATCCCCCGCTCGCGCAGCAGGTTGAGGTGCCGGCTGGTCGCCTGGCGCGACATCCCGACCGCCTCGGCGAGCTCGCTGGCGCGCCGGGGTGCCTCGCGCAGGGCGTCGATCACCCGGCGCCGGGTCGGGTCGGCCAGAGCTGTCAGCGTGTCGTCGAGGTAGTTCATGCTGGCATGTATCATCAATGCAAGCCGTGACACTGTCAACCCGGGAGCGGGCCGGGCCCAAGGACGGATGGCCGGCGCGCAGATGGTCAATGGTGTTGACCATCTGCGCGCCGTCGTGGATACTCCTCATGTTCAACCACGTTGACCATCCGGAGACCACCGTTGCCCGTGCTTCCCGCCCCCGCCCATCCCACCCACGTGTTGGGGACCACCCGGTTCACCTCGCTGGCCACCCCGCGCCGCGGCGCCGCCGAGACCGCCGTCTGGCAGGTGGAGATCGCCCCCGGCACGCCCCCGACGCCCCACTCGCTGACGCGCGAGGAGGTCTTCGTGGTCCTGGCGGGGACCGCCAGCGCGACGCTCGACGGCGTCATGGCCGAGGCCCTCGCCGGCGACGCCATCGTCGTGCCGCCCGACGTGGCGTTCTCGCTGGCCAACGGCGGCGACGAGCCGCTGCGCCTGCTGTGCTGCCTGCCCGTCGGCGGCCAGGCCCGCACCGCCGAGGGCGGCACCTTCACCCCTCCGTGGGCCGAGTGACCTCACCGGTCCCGCTGGCCCGGCTGTTCGCCATGGCCTACCGCGACCTGATCGACGACCTGCACGAGCGGCTGCGCCAGCGGGGGTGGCACGACGTCCGACCCGCCTACGGGTTCGTCCTGCTCGCGGCCCGCGACGGCCCCACCAGCGCCACCGCGCTGGCCGGGCTCATGGGCGTGTCCAAGCAGGCGGCCTCCAAGCTCGTCGACGCCATGGCCGCGAGCGGCTACGTGACCCGGAGCGACGGTGCCGACGACGGCCGCCAGCGGCCGGTCTCGCTGACCGCCAGGGGCCACGACCTGCTCGCGGCCGTCGAGACGATCTACGCCGATCTCGAGGCGGGCTGGGCCGGCACCGTTGGCCGCGCCGAGATCGAGCAGGTGCGGTCTGTCCTGGTCAGGGTGCTCGCCGCCCGCCACGGCGGCGTGCTGCCGCCCGTCCGTCCGACCTGGTGAGGGGCCGAGCGCGGGCGACGCCTGGCGTGATCTGACAGAGTGTCAGACATGGCCGATGCCGCACCCGTCGCCGCGCCGTCCGACCTCGCCGCCACCACCATCCCCGCCCTCGTCGAGCGGGCGGCCGAGCGGTTCGGCGAGCGGGAGGCGCTGGTCGGGGGCGAGGGCGACCGTCGGCTGACCTTCGCGGACCTGGCGGGCGCGGTCGACCGGGCCGCCAGGGCCCTGGTCGCCCTCGGCGTCGAGGCCGGCGACCGGGTCGCCGTGTGGGCGCCCAACTCGGCGGGGTGGGCCATCGCGGCCCTCGGCGCGCTGCGCGCCGGGGCGGTGCTCGTGACGGTCAACACCCGGTTCAAGGGTGGCGAGGCCGCCCACGTCATCTCCACCGCCGGCGCGCGGGTGCTGGTCACCGTGACCGACTTCCTCGACACCGACTACGTCGCCCTGCTCGACGGCGCCGGCCGGCCTGCGTGCCTGGAGCACACGGTGGTGCTGTCCGGGCCCGTGCCCGTGGGCGCGGTCGGCTGGGACGACCTGCTGGCGCGGGGCGAGGCCGTCGACCCCTCCGTGACCGCGGCCCGCGCCGCGGCCCTCGGCCCCGACGACGTCAGCACCGTCATCTTCACGTCGGGCACCACCGGCGCGCCCAAGGGCGCCATGCTGCGCCACGGCGCCTCGGTGCGCGCGTTCGACGCGTGGGCCACCGAGGTGGGCCTGCGCGAGGGCGACCGCTACCTGATCGTCAACCCGTTCTTCCACTGCTTCGGGCTCAAAGCCGGCATCGTCGCCTGCCTGATCAAGGGGGCGACGATCGTGCCCCACCCCGTCTTCGACGTGCCCAGCGTGATGCAGCGGGTCGACGACGAGCGCATCACGATGTTGCCGGGGCCGCCCGCCGTCTACCAGACCATCCTCGACCACCCCGAGCTCGACCGCTTCGACCTGTCGTCGCTGCGGCTGGCGGTCACCGGCGCGGCCACCGTGCCCGTCGAGATGATCCGCCGCATGGCCTCCGAGCTGACGTTCCGCACCATCGTCACCGGCTACGGGCTCACCGAGGCCACCGGCATCGTGACCATGTGCCGCCACACCGACGACCCCGAGACCATCGCGCACACCGCAGGCCGGGCCATCCCCGGGGTCGAGGTGGCCGTCGTCGACGAGAAGGGCCAGGCCGTCGCCGCCGGCTCGCCCGGCGAGGTCGTCGTGCGGGGCTACAACCTGATGGCCGGCTACTACGGCGACCCGGACGCCACCGCGGCGACCATCGACGCGGACGGCTGGCTGCACACCGGCGACGTGGGCGTCCTCGACGAGCGCGGCTACCTGAGGATCACGGACCGCATCAAGGACATGTTCACCGTCGGCGGCTTCAACGCCTACCCGGCGGAGATCGAGAACCTGCTCAGCGAGCACCCCGCCGTCGGCCAGGTGGCGGTGGTGGGCGTGCCCGACCACCGGCTGGGCGAGGTCGCCCAGGCCTTCGTCGTGCCCCGGCAGGGCGCCACGATCGACGAGGCCGCGCTCATCGCCTGGGCCCGCGAGCGGATGGCGAACTACAAGGTGCCGCGCCGCGTCGAGGTGGTCGACGCCCTGCCGCTCAACGCGAGCGGCAAGGTGCTGAAGTACGTCCTCCGCCAGCGCGGCTGACCTCGACCGCCAGGCGGGCACGCCACGTCATCTACGTCCCCCACCGGCTCCGGATCATCGCTGCGGGCGATGTCCGATCTCCGCCGAGGGAGCGACGAGGACGATGCGAGTCACGAAGATCCTGACTGCCCTGAGGGGCGGCCGGCTGCGGCGAGACCTGCGGCGGGCGATGTTCACCCTGGTGGCCTTCCTGGTCATCGCCGTGCCGAGCAGCGCGGTCATCGACGGCATGTCGGCCTCGTCGATCGGCGACGCCGCGGCGCAGGGCCTGGTGCCGTGGGACGACGACGAGTCGTTCTTCGGCGACGAGGAGCTGCTCTTCGGCGAGGACGGGGGCGACATCTTCGACCCCGACGGCGGCGAGCTCGACTTCCTCGACTGGGACATCTACGAGCCCTTCCCCGACGACGTCGAGGACGCGGGCTTCGCCCCCGAGGAGGACTTCTTCTACGAGCAGGAGATCTCCGACAACCTGACCGCCGACGGCATCCCCTTCGTGGCGGTGCAGGCCTACCAGAAGGCCGAGTCCACGAGCGCGGCCGCCGACCCCGGCTGCGGCGTGCCGTGGACGCTGCTCGCCGCAATCGGCAGGGTCGAGTCGGACCATGGGCGGTTCGGCGGCTCGCGCCTGCTGTCCAACGGCGACGGCACCAAGCCGATCCGGGGCATCCCGCTCGACGGGCGGCGCGGCATCGCCCGCATCCTCGACACCGACGGCGGCGCCCTCGACGGTGACACCACCTACGACCGGGCGGTCGGGCCCATGCAGTTCATCCCGTCGACCTGGCGGGGCGTGGCCGTCGACGGCAACGGCGACTCCCGCCGCGACCCGAACAACATCTTCGACGCCGGCCTCGGCGCCGCCGGCTACCTGTGCAGCGGCCCCGGCAACCTGCGCGACCCGGCGCAGCAGGCCGCGGCGGTCCGTCGCTACAACCACACCGACGAGTACGTGCGTGTGGTCATGAGCGTGGCCGCCCAGTACGCCGACCAGTCGGTGGGCCAGCCCCGCGTGCCCCAGCCCGGCCCCGCGCCGCAGCCGGCGCCGCCCACGACGCGACCGGCTCCCCGGCCCGCGCCGCCCACGACCGCGCCGCCCACCGCGCCGGCACCCCGGCCCACGCCGCCCACCACCGAGGCGCCGGCGCCGCCGACCACGCAGGCGCCGCCCCCGACGACGACGCCCGCGCCGCCGACGACGACCGAGGCCCCCGTGCCCGGCCCCGAGGTCCCGGCGCCGCCGGCCCCGCCCGAGCCCGAGGCGCCCGAGGCCCCCGACGAGCAGCCCCCGCCCGGCGCCCCCGAGGTGCCCCATGACACCGGCATCCCCACGGATCCGACGCAGGACGACGTGCCGGTCGGCGACGAGCTTCCGCCCGCCGCCGTGGGCTGGTCGGGCACGATGCTCGATTTCGTGACCGAGACGCTGGCCGAGCGCACCGAGTGCGCCCCGGAGGATGGGGGCGAGGCCCCGGCGGACCCCGAGGCCGGCGCCCCGTGCCCCGCCCCGGACGCACCCGCCGAGGGCGGTGACGAGTCTCAGGGAACCGTGGCACCCGCCCTCGACGTCGAGGGCGGCACCGGGCGGGAGGACGACGTCCCGCTCCCGGCCTGACCCCCCACCTCCCGCTCTCCGATCCCATCAGCCACGGCGCGGATGGCCGGCACCACAACGGCGTGGGGCCGGCCGTCCGCCGTTGCGGGGAGCTGCCAGGCTGGGCGCGTGATCTCCACCGAGGACTTCCTGTGGTACGTCGACCAGGCGCTCGACGGCATGGTCGCCATCGTCACCGAGCTGGGCGACGACCTGGCGAACCGGCGGCCGGACCTCCCGGGCGCCAACTCGCCCTATGTGCTGCTGCACCACTGCCTGGGGGTGATGGAGCACTGGGCCGGCCACGTGGTCGCGGGCCGCACCGTCGAGCGCGATCGCGACGCCGAGTTCCGGGCCAGCGGTACGGTCGACGAGCTGGCGGCCCGGACCCGCAGGGCGCGGGAGCAGCTGGCTGTGGACCTGGCCGGGCTCGTGCCCTCCGACCCGCCCCGGGGCGCCACCGACCCCGAAGATGCCGACCTGCCGCTCGCCCGCAGCCAGGGCGGGGCGCTCGTCCACGTCTATGAGGAGCTGGCCCAGCACCGGGGACAGATGGAGGGCTGTCGCGACGTGCTGCTGGCGCCCTGGGCCCGCACGACCGGTCCGTGACGACCCGGTCAGGTCGGCTGGAACGCCTGCTTGAACTGGTCGAAGACGGCCTGGCTCTCATCCCACAGCTCCTCGGGCGTGCGCAGCATCAGGGCGTAGCCCCGGCCAGCGGTCACGAAGCCCAGGTTTCCGGTGTGCTGCAGCGTGCCGTCGCTGCGGTGGCGGAACTCCCAGAGCGCGGCGGCGTAGTCGCGGTACTCGGCCGGCCCGATGCCGATCTCCTGGTAGCTGTCGTTGCGCGAGGCGAACGAGGCGGCGAGATCGCGCCACGCCTGCGCGGCATCGTCACCCGGCGACGCCGTCCACTCGATGCGCAGGAACGATCCGGAGGCCGGGTCGACCAGGTCGATGCGGTTGTCCGCGCCGGTCGGCCTGACCTGCCAGCCCGGCGGCAGCCCGATGGTGTAGGTGCCGGCCGGGTCGGCGAAGGGAACCCAGCCGGCGGGCAGCCCCGCGGCGGAGGGCGCGGTCGTCGTGGGCGCCTCCGTGGTGGACGGTGCCGTGGTGGACGGCGCCGTGGTCGCGGGCGGCACGGGCTCGTCAGCGGCGCCGGGCGGGTCGGTCGTGACCGCCGCCTCGCCGTCGCCGCCCGACCCGCCCCCGCCGTCCGACAGCGCCGGCACCGCGGCGGCAGCGGCCACGACCAGCGCCACGCCGACGAAGGCGACGAGCGCCGGGGGCACCCGCCGGCGGGCGGTGGGCGGAGGCTCTGCGCCGGACGGCGCGGGCGCGTCCGCGGCCGGCGGCGCACCGTGCACCGCGGTG
>DASSCS010000164.1:0-2771 GCA_035697515.1 Acidimicrobiales bacterium | reverse complement strand
AGCGACGTGGATCCCGCCCGCGCCAACGCCGTCGCGGGCGCCGAGGCAGTCGGTGATGCTGCGGCGGTGGCGGCGGCGACCGAGATCACGATCACGTCGTTGCCGACGCCGGACGCGGTCGCCGGTGTGGCCGACCAGTGGGTCGAGGCGGCGCCCGTGGGTGCCATCCTGCTCGACATCTCGACCTCCTTTCCGGCTACCAACCGGGAGCTTGCAGCCCGACTCCGGGGAAGCGGCCACCACTTCGTCGAGGCGCCCCTCACCGGGGGCGCAGTCGGCGCCCAGAAGCGGTCGCTCGTTTTCATGGTCGGCGGGGACGACGAGGCCGTGGCCCGCTGCCGGCCGCTCCTCGACACGCTGGGCCGCGCGACGTTCCACCTGGGGCCCGTCGGGGCCGGCACCACGATGAAGCTGGCCAACAGCCTGCTCGCGTTCAGCTGCACCTGGGCCTCCCTGGAGGCGTTGTCGCTGGCGGCCGCGGCCGGACTCGACCTCCGGACGGCTGTCGACGTCGTGCGCACCGGCGGCGCCTCCAACTTCTTCATGGACCACCTGGTCGACGGGATCGACACGAGGGGCCGGCGGCCACAGTTCTCGTTGACGCTGGCCGCCAAGGACGCCCGCCTGATCGATGATCTTGCGGCGGCTTCCGGCGTCCCGGCGCCGGTCGCCGGGGCCATCCGTCAGATCCTCGCCGACGCCGTCGAGCGCGGCCTCGGCGACCACGACTGGAGCGACCTGGTCCTGTCGGCCGAGGCCCGGGCGGGTCTGGCGCTCACGCTGGGACCGCCACCGGACGCCGGCGCGGGCGCGGCATGACCGGTTCTGTACGCGGGATTGGTCGCCCCAGCAGCCGATCCCGCGGAGGGGGCGCGGAAGGGCTCGACCCGGCCGGCCTGCATCCGGCCACACATGCCGCGGCGACGCCCGACCGGGTGGCGTTGGTGATGTCGGCCGGCGGTGAGACCCGCACCTATCGCCAGCTCGACGAGGCCTCGGCCCGCCTGGCCCTGGTGCTGCGCGACCGGGGACTGCGGCCGGGCGACCACTTGGCGGTGCTGCTCGACAACGAACCTGTCTTCTTCGAGGCCGTCTGGGCAGGATTGCGGGCGGGGCTCTACGTCACGCCGATCAACTGGCACCTCGCAGCCGCCGAGGCCGGCTACATCGTGGCCGACTGCGGTGCCACCGCCCTCGTGACGTCGGCTCGGCTCGGAGACGTGGTGGACGGGCTCGGCGACGACCTGGCAGCCGTCACCACCCGCCTGGTCGTCGGCGGGGAGCTGGACGGGTTCGAGCCCTACGAGGACGTGGTTTCGGGGCGGGAGCTCGACGCGGTGCCCGAGGAGTGCGAGGGCTCGTGGATGTTCTACTCGTCCGGCACGACCGGCCGACCCAAGGGCATCGTGCCGCCCGGGATCGGCGGCCGACTGGGCGCGCCGTCACCGTTCACCACCCTGCTGACGGGCCTGTTCGGGTTCACCGACGAGACCGTCTACCTCAGCCCGGCGCCGCTGTACCACGCCGCGCCCCGCCGGGTGGACGACGATGGCGCAGCGGCTCGGCGGCACCGCCGTGGTGATGGAACGCTTCGACCCGGTCGAGTTCCTGGCCCAGATCGAGCGCCACCGCGTCACCCACACGCAGGTCGTCCCCACGCACCTCGTCCGCCTGCTCAAGCTCCCCGAGCGTGATCGGACCCGCTTCGACCTCGCGAGCCTGCGGCTGCTCGTGCACGCCGCCGCGCCGTGCCCGGTCGAGGTGAAGCGGGCGGCCCTCGAATGGCTCGGCCCGATCATCCACGAGTTCTACTCGGGCAGCGAGGGCAGCGGGTTCTGTTACATCGCGCCCGACGACTGGCTCGCGCACCCGGGATCGGTCGGGCGGTCGCTGCTCGGCGGCATCCACATCCTGGGCGACGACGGCGAGGAGCTGCCCGCCGGCAAGACGGGCCAGGTGTGGTTCGAGACGCCCCATCGCTTCGCGTACCACCACGACCCCGTGAAGACCGCGGCGGCGTGGAACGACCGGGGGTGGAGCACGCTCGGCGACATCGGTCGCGTCGACGACGACGGCTACCTCTACCTCACCGACCGCGCCTCGAACATGATCATCTCGGGCGGTGTCAACATCTACCCGCGCGAGGTAGAGGACCAGCTCGTGCTGCATCCGGCGGTCGCCGACGTGGCCGTGCTCGGCACGCCCGACCCCGACTGGGGCGAGCAGGTCACGGCGTTCGTGCAGCTGATGCCGGGCGCCGAGGCGTGCGACGCCCTCGCCGGCGAGCTCATCGAGTTCTGCCGCGCCCACCTGTCACACTTCAAGTGTCCGCGCACGGTGCGCTTCGTGGACGAGCTGCCCCGGCTGCCCACCGGGAAGCTCCTCAAGCGCCTACTGGTGTGACCTGGGGGATCAGGGGAACAGGCCGCGGGCGGCGATGGCCGCCGCCACCCGCTCGACCGCCACCACGTGGGCGGCGCTGCGCATGCCGACGCTCAGCGTCTGGGCCCGCGCCCAGACGGCGGTGAACGCGGCCTCCATGCGCTGCCGCAGGCGCTCGGCCACGACCTGCTCCTCCCAGGGGTAGCCCTGCAGCGCCTGCGCCCACTCGAAGTAGCTGGCGGTCACGCCGCCCGCGTTGGCGAGGATGTCGGGTACGACCACGATCCCGCGGTCGTCGAGGACCCGCTGGGCGTCGATGGTCGTCGGCCCGTTGGCGGCCTCGACGACCACGTCGGCCGTGATCCGCTGGGCGACCACGCTGTCGATGC
>DASSCS010000163.1:0-5724 GCA_035697515.1 Acidimicrobiales bacterium | reverse complement strand
GCCGAGGCACCGGTCGCCGAGTCGCCCACCGCCCGGTGGGCGGCGGTAATGGCCGCGCCGAGGGCCACGCCGTACTTGGGGTGGGCGTCGACCGCCACCGGCCGGCCCAGCACCGACGACACCAGCTCGGCCACCAGCGGCGTGCGCGACGACCCGCCCACCAGCAGCACGGCCGTGACGTCGTCGGGCTTCACCGCGGCCGAGCGCAGCGCCCGGTTCATGGCGGTGATGGTGTCGGACAGGGCGGGCCGCACCATCTGCTCGTACTCCGACCGGGTGAGCCGCACCTCGGTCTGCATGTTGGGCAGCAGCACCGGGATGGATACGTCGCTGTCGGCGGACAGCGCCTCCTTGGCGTCGACGCACTCCTGCCGCAGCCGGGCCACCGCGGCCTGGGCGGTGGGGTCGTCGGGGTCGAGGTCGTCGATGACGCCACCGATGGCCCGCGAGACGTGGTGGAACACGGCGGCGTCGAAGTCGACGCCGCCCAGGCGCTCGATGCCCTCGGGCGAGCCGAGGATCTCCCACCCGCCGGCGGTCTTGCGCAGCACCGCGGCGTCGAACGTGCCGCCGCCCAGGTCGTACACCGCGATGATCGAGCCGGGCTCGACCCGCTCGAGCGAGGCGTAGTGGATGGCGGCGGCCTCGGGCTCGGTGACCATGGCCACGTCGTCGAGGTCGGCCAGTCTGATGGCCTGGCGCAGCAGGTCGAGCTTGTAGCTGCCCCAGTTGGCGGGGTGCGACACGGCGATGCCCGTCGGCGGGCCGCCCTCGACCTCGCTGACCTGGTCGACGACGCTGCGCAGGAGCTTGGCCACCAGGGCATCGGCCGAGTACGGGGTCCCGCCGATGATGATGGGGGTGGGGTCGCCGATGCGGCGCTTGAACTCGCGGGCCACGCGCCCCGGCTCGGTGGCGGCGCGGCGGACGGCGGCCTCGCCGGTGAGCACCGCCTGGTCGTCACGCAGCAGCACGACGGACGGGATGGTGGGGGCGCGGTTGCCCAGGCTGGCGATGTCGCAGCGCCCGTCGCGCCACACCGCCGCGGCCGTGTAGGTGGTACCGATGTCGATACCCAGGTAGTAGGTCATCGCCGCCCTCGTGGTTCCGCCGTGTCCCGTCCGCGGGACGACGCGGAGTATAGGACCGGGCGCAGCGCCGCCAGGACGCGCCCCCGGCCGCGACGACCGTCACATCGTCTCGGCAAAGCTGACCTCGCCCTCGCCCCGCAGCACGTTCTTGAGCAGCTTGCCCGAGGCGTTGCGGGGCAGCGGGTCGTCCCGCAGCTCGACGTGGGCCGGGACCTTGAAGTCGGCCAGCTCGGCCCGCACCCACCGGCGCACGTCGTCGGCGGTGAGCGTCTGCCCCGGCTCGACCTGAACCACCGCCTTGACCTCCTCGCCCAGCTCGGGGTGGGGCACGCCGATGATGGCGGCGTCGGCCACCGCAGGGTGCTCGACCAGCCGGTTCTCGATCTCGACGCAGTAGATGTTCTCGCCGCCGCGGATGATCATGTCCTTCTTGCGGTCGGTGATGGTGAGGTAGCCCTCGTCGTCGACGTGGCCGATGTCGCCGGTGTGCAGCCAGCCCCCGGGGTCGATGGCCTCGGCCGTGGCCTCGGGCTTGTTCCAGTACCCCTTCATGAGGATGGGGCCGCGGATGCAGACCTCGCCCGTCTCGCCCTGCGGGAGGGGTTGGTTCAGCGGGTCGACGATGCGCAACTCGACCGTCGCGACCGGCGGCCCCACCGATTCGGGCTTGCGCTTGGCGTCCTCGCCGCTGATGACGGTCGCCACCGACGAGGTCTCGGTCAGGCCGTACGCGTTGGAGGTCGTGCGCACGTTGGGGAACGTGTCGTGCACCTTGCGCTGCAGCTCGTCGGCCGAGGGCGAGCCGCCGAAGGCGACGCTGGTGACCGTCGATGTGTCGTAGTCGTGGCGGCCGGGGAACTCGCACACCCGCCACACCATGGTGGGCACGGTGGCCCACACGGTGACCCCGTGGTCCTCGATGAGGCGCAGCGCCTGGGCCGGGTCGAAGCGCCCCGTGGGGATGACGATCTTGATCCCCGCCAGCATGCCCACCACCAGTCCGGAGTGGCAGCCCGACACATGGAACAGCGGCGAGGTGAGCAGCGACACGGTGGGGCCGCCACCGCCCAGGATCGCACCGCCGGCGGGGTTGGCCATGGCGCCGGCGACGGTGATGTACATCGTGTTCTGCAGGTTGGCGATCATCGACCGGTGGGTCGAGATGGCGCCCTTGGGCCTGCCGGTGGTGCCCGAGGTGTAGAAGATCACCGCGTCGTCGTCCTCGGCGATGGCGGCGTCGGGGAACTCGTCGGTGGGCTCGCCGGTCAGCTCGTCGAACCGGTGCAGGGTCACGTGGCTGCCACTCGCCGCCGGGAAGTCGGCGGGCTCGGCGTCGATGAGGAAGACGTGCTGCAGGTCCGGCGCCTCGTCCAGCTGATCGGCGATGCGCTCGAACCGCTTGGCGTCGGCCACCAGCACGGTCGAGCCCGAGTCCTGCAGGCCGTAGAGGATCTCGTCGGCCTTCCACCACCCGTTCAGGCCCACCAGCACCGCGCCCTGCGACACGGTGGCCCAGAACGCCAGGCACCACTCGGGGTTGTTCTGGCTGAGCACCGCCACCCGGTCGCCCGGACCGACGCCGTACTTCGTGGCCAGGGCCCGGGCCACGCCGTTGGCGGTCTCGACGAACGTGCGGAACCCGTAGGTGCGCTCGCCGTACACGAGGAACGGGGTCTCGTCGCCCCGCAGGATGGCGGCCTGGACCACCTCCCGCAGCGAGCGCATGCGCTCCTTGTAGACCTGCATCGGGCGCCCGAGCACGTCCTCGGTGGTGACCTCGAACATCCCTCCCGCCCCGGTGAGCTGTTCGCGGACCTCTGACAGGCTGGGCATCGCCTTCCCCCTCCTACGGCTGACGCAATCGTCAGCGCAGCGTAGCGGCCTGCCGATCAGCGGAACGCCGGGGCCACCTCGTCGATGAGACGGTCCATCGTCTCGAGCTTGCGGGCGCCGGTGCCCAGCGTGCGGTCGGGGACGATCAGCTCGTCGAGCCCCGCCTCGGCGTAGGCCGCTACCACGTCGCGCAGCTGCTCGGGCGTGCCGGCGATGGCCGGCATGGGCGCAGCCCGCACCAGCCCCTCGGCCTCGCCCGGGTCGTCGGTGAGGAACACCAGGGCCTGGGCCGTGCGGGCCACCCCGTCGGGGTCGCGCCCCGCCCGCTCGCACGCCCGGCTGAGCACCGCCGACCGCTCGGCGACCTCGTCGGGACGGCCCCAGGTGTTCCACTCGTCGGCCCAGCGGGCGGCGATGCCGAGCATGCGGTCGCCGCTCGCGCCCACCAGGATCGGCAGCGGCTGCTGTACCGGCTTCGGCTCGCACAGCGCGCCGGTGAGCCGGTAGTGCCGGCCGTCGAAGCTGGTGACGGGCCGGCTCAGGAGGCTGCGGACGACCTGGACGGCCTCCTCGAAGCGGTCGACCCGCGCGCGGACGGGCGGCAGCTCGATGCCGTACTGCTCGTGCTCGTTGACCTGCCAGCCGGCGCCGATGCCGAGCACGAATCGGCCGCCGGTGACCTGGTCGACGGTGGCGGCCATGTTCGCCAGCACCGCCGGGTGGCGGTAGGTGTTGCCGTACACCAGGGTGCCGACGCGCACCCGGTCGAGCACCGCGCCGAGCGCGGCGACCAGCGAGCCGGCCTCGAGGGTTGGGTTGGTGGCGGGTATCGGGCCCGAGGCGTTGCCCATGAAGTGGTCGGCGACCCATACGCCGTCCCACCCCGTGGCATCGGCGTGGCGGGCGGCGGCGAGCAGGTCGGGCCACGGCTGGCCGGAGAAGGTCCAGAGCGAGAAGCGCATCACCCCAGCATGCCGCCGGCCGTCGCCCCGGGCTCAGCGCACCGTGCGGAAGAAGCCCCGGACCTGGTCGACGAAGAGGTCCGGCTCCTCGAAGGCGGCGAAGTGCCCGCCCCGGTCGAGCGTCTCGTACCAGCGCAGGTCCTTGAAGCGCCGCTCGGCCCAGCGGCGCGACGGACGGAAGATCTCGCGGGGGAAGATCGAGATGCCCGACGGCACGCCGATGGGCTCGGACGAGCGCTGGGTGAAGCTCTCCCAGTACAGGCGGGCCGACGACGCCGCCGTGGCCGTGAACCAGTAGACCGACACGTTGTCCAGGATCTGGTCGCGGCTGAGCGCATCCTCGGGGTGGCCGTCGTTGTCGGTCCAGGCCCAGAACTTCTCGGCGATCCACGCGCACTGGCCGGCGGGCGAGTCGGTGAGCCCGTAGCCCAGCGTCTGCGGGCGGGTCGACTGCTGGGTCGAGTAGCCCATGCCCTCGCTGGTGTGCCGGGACAGGTCGTCGAGCGCCTGCTGCTCGCTGGGGGTGAGGTCGCCCAAGGTGTCGCGGTCGGGCCCGACCGTGGGCATGTTGACGTGGATGCCTGCCAGCCGCTCGGGCCGCTCCACCGCCATGTTGGCGGTCACGCTGGCGCCCCAGTCGCCGCCCTGGGCGCCGTAGCGGTCGTAGCCGAGCCGGACCATCAGGTCGTCCCACGCCCGGGCGATGCGGTCGACCTTCCACCCGGCCCGGGCGGGCTTGTCGCTCCAGCCGTAGCCCGGCAGCGAGGGGGCCACCAGCTCGAAGGCGTCGGCCGGGTCGCCGCCGTGGGCACGGGGGTCGGTGAGGGGGCCGATCACGTCGAGGAACTCGACCACCGACCCCGGCCAGCCGTGGGTGAGGACCAGCGGCAGCGCGTCCGGTTCGGGCGAGCGCACGTGCAGATAGTGGATGCCCAGCCCGTCGATCGTCGTGCGGAACTGCGGGAAGGCGTTGACCCGGTCCGCCAGGCCGAAGTCGTAGCCGTCGGCCCAGTAGCCGCACAGCTCTCGGGCATACGCCAGGGGCAGCCCCTGCGTCCAGTCGTCGACGGTCTCGGGCTCAGGCCAGCGGGTGCGGGCCAGCCGCTCGCGCAGGTCAGCGATCTGGTCGTCGCCGACCCGCACCTCGAACGGCTCGGGCTCGGTGCGCTCTGTCATGGTCGCCGATCGTGTCAGGCGCCCACCCGCCCCGCCACCGCGTGGCAGTCGAAGGGGACGGCCACGGCGCCGTCGTCACCGACCACGAACTCGGCCAGCTCGGCGGCGCAGTCCCGGCGGATGGCCCCGTAGGTGGCGTCGTCGATGCGCTCGATCAGCGGCGAGCCCTCGACCTCGGTGGCCACGAACTCGTCGATCGACCCGAAGCGGGCGTGCCCGGTGCGCGTGCTCGCCACGAGCCCGGTCAGGCCCGCGTCCGCGAAGTTGCGGCGCAGGCCGTCGAGGTCGCCCAGCGCGAAGTAGCTGGTGACGAGCCCCACCGCGTCCCGTCCCGCGTGGCGCGCCACCACGTGGGCGAAGCGCGAGTAGCCGGGGCTCGACGCCAGCGACGCGGGCACGAGGACCGCCACCGTGCCGCCGGGACGGGCCACCCGGGCCATCTCGGTCAGCGCGGCGACGGGGTCGGGGAAGAACATCATCGCCATCTGGCACACGACCGCGTCGAACCGGTCGTCGTCGAAGGGCAGGGCGGCCACGTCGCCCCGGTGCCAGTCGATGCCCGGCGCCAGGCGACGCGCGACCGCCAGCATGGCCTCGTTCAGGTCGACCCCGGTGACCGAGCCGGTCGGCCCGACGCGGTCGACGGCGGCGCGGGCGACGAC
>DASSCS010000162.1:0-3595 GCA_035697515.1 Acidimicrobiales bacterium | reverse complement strand
GTCTGCTCGAGCGTGGCCCGACCGAGCAGATCGAGCGCCATGATCCGCAGCTGGGCCAGGCGCTTGGCGCCGGCCAGCCGGTCGCCGTCGGCGGCGTCGGCCACCGCGCGGATCCCGCCCGGCC
The DNA here is from genome assembly GCA_035697515.1 of Acidimicrobiales bacterium. Lineage (GTDB taxonomy): Bacteria > Actinomycetota > Acidimicrobiia > Acidimicrobiales > VFJN01 > ZC4RG19. The sequence goes on along the minus strand of DASSCS010000162.1, from coordinate 3,471 downwards.
CGGCTCCGCTCCGACCGCTCCCCCCGGCGGGACCGGCGCCGTCGGGGCCGTCGCCGCCGGTGCCGGCCGAACCCGTGCCCTCCGCGCCGGAGCTGTCGAGCGACGCCAGGACGTCGAGGGCCGCGGGGTCGGCGTCGATCAGCCGCGTGGCGCTGCGGCTGGCCGCCACCACGGCAACGAGCGCCGTGGCCAGGGACGGCGAGGCCACCACCCGCTCGACCGCCGCCGCGCCGAGCCGGTCGAGTGCAGTGCGCACGGCCGGCGGGTCGGCGCTGCGCTCGACCAGGTCGGCGAGGTCGGCCAGGGCGGCCGAACCGGTGACGTCCATCGAGCTGAGTCTGCCGCCCATGCCCGGCGCCGGCAGGAAATTCCGGCCGCGGAACATGGGGTCACAGCCACACAGCCCGCGGCAGGAATTTCGCGTGGCCATCGCTGGGCTGGCCGTAGCCTGGCGACGTGGCCCGCCTCCGCGTCGCGCTGTGCCAGATCAACACCACCGTCGGCGACCTCGACGGCAACGTGGCCCGGGTGGTCGCTGCGCTGGCCGAGGCCGATGACCAGGGCTGCGACCTGGCCGTCTTCCCCGAGTTGGCCATCACCGGCTACCCGCCCGAGGACCTGCTGCTCAAGCCGGGCTTCGTCGGCGACAACCGGCGGGCGCTCGAGGCCGTGGCCCAGGCCAGCTCGTCGTGCGCAGCGGTGGTCGGGTTCGTCGACGCCGGCCGCGACCTGTACAACGCCGCCGCCGTGTGCGCCTTCGGGCGGGTGCAGGCGGTGTACCACAAGCACAACCTGCCCAACTACGCCGTGTTCGACGAGCAGCGCTACTTCGCTCCCGGCACCGGCCCGGCCCCGCTGGTCGAGGTGGCCGGCGTGCGGGTGGGCGTGTCGATCTGCGAGGACGCCTTCAGCCCCACCGGGCCCATCGCCGCCCAGGCCGCGGGCGGGGCCGAGCTCGTGGTCAACATCAACGCCTCGCCCTACTACGCCAACCGGCTGGCCGAGCGCGAGCGCATGCTGGCCACCCGTGCGTCCGACGCCGCCAGCGCGCTGGTCTACGTCAACCAGGTGGGGGGCCAGGACGAGCTGGTGTTCGACGGTGCCTCGATGGTGTTCGACGCCCACGGCGAGCTGCTCGCCCGCGCCGGCCAGTTCACCGAGGAGACCCTGATCTGCGACGTCGAGGTCCAGCCGGTGTTCCGCAAGCGGCTGCTCGATCCCCGGGGGCGCGCCACCGACGAGCCGCTGCCCGTGGTCGACATCTCCTCGGCCCCGCAGGTCGACGACCCGAGCGACGTCCGCCGCCCCGCGGTCGCCGACCCGCTGCCGCACGTGCGCGAGGTGTACGAGGCCCTCGTGACCGGCACCCGCGACTACGTGCGCAAGAACGGCTTCACCGACGTGGCGATCGCCCTGTCGGGCGGCATCGACTCGTCGCTGGTGGCGGTCATCGCCACCGACGCGCTTGGGCCCGAGCACGTGCACGGTGTGCTGATGCCGTCGCGCTACTCGTCCGACCACTCCCTGGCCGATGCCGAGAAGCTGGCGGTCGAGCTGGGCATCGAGCACCGGGTCATCCCCATCGAGCCGGCCCACGCCGCCTTCGTCGACATGCTGGCCCCCAGCTTCGAGGGCCGCGAGCCCGACGTCACCGAGGAGAACCTGCAGTCCCGCATCCGGGGCGTCGTGATGATGGCGCTGTCCAACAAGTTCCGGGGCTGGATCGTCCTGACCACCGGCAACAAGAGCGAGATGGCCGTCGGCTACTCGACGCTCTACGGCGACACCGCGGGCGGGTTCGCGGTCATCAAGGACGTGCCCAAGCTGCTGGTCTACGACCTCTGCCGCGACCGCAACGCCCGGGCCGACCGGCCCCTGGTGCCCGACGAGGTGCTCACCAAGCCGCCGTCGGCGGAGCTGCGCCCCGACCAGCGGGACGACCAGTCGCTGCCCCCCTACGAGGTGCTCGATCCCATCCTCGAGGCCTACGTTGAGGACGACCGCACCCGGGCCGAGCTGGTGGGCATGGGGTTCGACGCCGAGATCGTCGAGCGCATCACCCGACTGGTCGACACCGCCGAGTACAAGCGCCGCCAGACGCCGCCGGGCGTGCGGGTCACCCCGAAGGCGTTCGGCAAGGACCGCCGGGTGCCGATCACCAACCGCTACCGCGGCTGACCGCCCGCCCGCACGGGCCTCGGCTCACCGGCCGCCCGCGCGGTCTCGGTACCTGCGCTCGAACGCTCCGGGATCCGCGACATCCGAGCGCAGGATCCGCCGTCCGGCTGGGCGGCCGGGGGAGCCAGCGGCGAAGCTGTCGGCCGTGCCTCCCGCCTCCACCGCACCGCCCACACCCGACGCGGCACCGCCGCCGCAGGTCATCGAAGCCGTGCTGTTCGACTTCTCGGGCGTGGTGACCACCTCCCCGTGGCCCGCCCTGACGGCCTCCGCCGGCGGCGATCTGGCCTTCCTCACCGGGCCGTACCACGAGGACACCGACCACCCGTGGCACCGCCTCGAGCGGGGCGAGATCACCCTCCGCGAGTGGTTGGCCGCCGTGCAGGCCGAGGCCGACGAGGCGGGCAGGACGCTCGATCTCACGCCCCTGCAGTCCCTGCTGTCGGACCTGATCGTGCACGACGACGTGGTCGGGCACATCGCGACCCTGCGGGCGGACGGCTATCGCACGGCGCTGGTCACGAACAACGTGCGCGAGGGCGCGGCGGCCTGGCGGGCGATGATCCCGGTCGACGACCTGTTCGACGTGGTGGTCGACAGCTCGTCGGTGGGCATGCGCAAGCCCAACCCGGCCATCTTCACCCACACCCTCGACCTGCTGGGCGGCGTGGCCCCGGGCCGGGCGGTGTTCCTCGACGACGTCGAGGGCAACCTGGCGGGCGCCCGGCTGGCGGGGCTCCACACCATCCTGGTGGGCGACCCGCCCGGGCCGGCCCTCGTCGCGCTCGACCGCCTGCTGGGCCGCGACGACGGGGCCGCGACCACGCCGGGCCGAGCCACGCCGGGACGGACCGCACCGGGAGACGCCTCGGCGGCCGGGGCCTGACCCAAGGGGCGGGCCTGTCGCGCACATCATGTCCGAAGCCGCCGTCCCGCTGCCGCTGCCCGAGGAGGCGGGGTATGAGGCTCCGGCCCGCTGGCGGGCCGACGTCGCCCTGGTCGTAGCCGCGTTCTTCTTCGGGACCACCTTCGTCGTGGTGCAGGACGCCGTCGAGACGGCCGACCCGCTGCCCTTCATCGCCGTACGGTTCCTCATCGCCGGCGCCGTGCTGTGGCTGGTGGGCCGGCGCCGCGCGCCGACCCCGCTCGAACGCCGCCACGGGGTGGCGGCCGGGTCGGCCCTGCTGGCCGGCTACGTGCTCCAGACCGTCGGCCTGCAGTACACGTCGCCGTCGACCTCGGCGTTCATCACCTACCTGCTGGTGGTGTTCGTGCCGCTGCTGTCGTTCGCCG
>DASSCS010000161.1:0-12199 GCA_035697515.1 Acidimicrobiales bacterium | reverse complement strand
ATAGAACAGATCGTCGGGAGGACCTTCTTCAACGATGTTACCCTTTTCCATAAAGACGATCCGGTCGGCCACCTCGCGGGCGAAGCCCATCTCGTGGGTCACCACGATCATGGTCATGCCCGACCGCGCCAGCTCGCGCATGACGTCGAGTACCTCGGCGATCATCTCGGGGTCGAGCGCCGAGGTGGGCTCGTCGAAGAGCATGATCTTCGGCTGCATGGCCAGCGCCCGGGCGATGGCCACCCGCTGCTGCTGGCCTCCCGACAGCTGGCCCGGGAACTTGCTCGCCTGCTCCGGGATCTTGACCCGCTCGAGCATCTCGCGAGCCACCTCGGCCGCCTTGGCGGCCGGCCAGCGCCGCACCTTGCGCGGCCCGAGGGTGACGTTGTCGAGTACGGTGAGGTGGGGGAACAGGTTGAACTGCTGGAACACGATGCCCACCTCGCGCCGCACCTCGGCGATGTGGCGCACGTCGTTGGTCAGTTCGGTGCCGTCGACCACGATGCGGCCGCGGTCGTGCTCCTCGAGGCGGTTGATGCAGCGGATGAGCGTCGACTTGCCCGACCCCGACGGGCCGATGACGACCACCACCTCCTGGCGGCCGACGGTCAGGTCGATGCCCCGCAGCGCCTGGAAGCGGCCGAACCACTTCTCGACGCCCAGGCACTCGATGATCGCCTCGCCGGTGCCCCCCGCCTCGTAGGCCAGCGCGGTCAGGTCGTCGGCGGCGGCCGGTGCCCCGGCCCCGTCGCCGCCGCCCGCATCGGTCGGTGTTCCCTCGCTCATCTCTCTCCCACTCCCAGCCGCCGTTCGAGGCGCTGGCTCTCGCGCGACATCGTCGAGCAGCCCGCCCAGTAGATGAGCCCCACGAACGCCAGCGCGAGCGGGCGCAGGCCCTGGCCCCGGAAGGCGTCCTGCTTGGTCACGGCGTCGGACACCTCGATCAGCTCGAAGAAGCCAACGATGGCGAGCAGCGACGTGTCCTTGAACAGGCTGATGAACTGGCCGACCATCGCCGGGATCACGGCGCGCAGCGCCTGGGGCAGCACCACCAGCCGCATCACGCCGATGGGGGAGAGGCCGATGGCCTGCGCCGCCTCGACCTGGCCCCGGGGCACCGCCTGCAGCCCGCCCCGCACGATCTCGGCGATGTAGGCGGCCTCGAACAGCGTGATGGCGATGACCGCCCGCACCAGGAAGCTGGGCGGCTCGATCGTGTTGGGGAACATGAAGCCGATCATGTACTGCCCGAGGAACAGCAGCGTGACCAGGGGCACCGCCCGGAACGCCTCGATGTAGCCGGTCGACGCGATGCGGATGGCGGGCAGCGACGAGCGGCGCCCGAGCGCCAGGAGCAGCCCCAGCGGGAAGGCGAGCGCGATGCCCGCCACCGTGGCCGACACGACCAGGTGCAGGCCGCCCCAGTCGTCCCAGCCGGTCTGCTCGCCGCCGCCGAGGACGATCTGCAGCGACACGACCAGGCCGACGACCGCGACCAGCGGCGACCAGCGGCGCAGCCGGTCGGGCGTGCGGGCGCCGGCCGCCGCCGCCACACCGCCCAGCACGAGCGCCCCGACGATGCCGATGGTGGGCAGCGGCGTGCGGGTGAAGCTGAGGATCGCGACCACGCCCAGCACCGCCGGCCAGAACCGGTGCAGCGCGCCGACGATCCGCCGACCCCGCCCGGTCCGGGCACCGACGTCACGGCGGCCACGGCCCTCACGGGCGCCACCCCCGTCGTCACCGCCGCCGTCCCGGGCGGCGACCCCGGCGGTGGCGTCGATGGGCCGGCGTACCGCCACGCTGAGCGCGCCACCGGCGAAGGCCACCGCGGCGACCACCACGTAGCCGGCCGCCCACAGCCGCCACAGCTGATCGGCGGGATAGAAGCCGACCATGAACAGCTTGAGGTTGACCCGCACCACCGCCCAGTCGCCGGTGACGAACACCCAGCGGGCCAGCTGGTAGGCGGCCCACGCCGCGATCACGCCCACGACCACGGTGAGCAGGGCGTTCAGCGGCGTGGAGGCCAGGTTGGCGCGCACCCACTGCGCCGGCGTGAGGTCGCGCAGCGGCGGCTCGGGCTCGGGGGCCACGATGGGCTCGGCGAGGGTGCCGGTCGCGATCTCCATCAGCGCTCCACCAGCCGCAGGCGATGGTTGGCGACGTTGGCCACCAGCGAGATGGCCAGCGACAGCACCAGGTACAGGCCCATCGCCACGAGGATGGCGGGGATGGCCGGCTGGCCGTTGCCGATGACCGTGTTGGTCACGCCCATGGTCTCGGCGAAGGCCACCGCCACGCCCAGCGACGTGTTCTTCGTGAGGTTCAGGCACTGGTTGATGATGGGGGGCGTGGCGATGCGGAACGCCTGCGGCAGCACCACGTGGCGCAGGCGCTGGCCGGGCGAGAGGCCGACGGCGGCCGCGGCCTCGGTCTGCCCCTTGGGGACGGCCAGGATCGAGCCCCGCACGATCTCGGCGACGTGCGACGACGTGTAGAGCACCAGGCCCACCAGCACGGCCACGAACGGCAGGCCCATGCGGGCGCCACCCACGACGCTCAGCCCCTCGACCCGGGGGCGCGACAGCACCACCGGTGCCGACAGGGCCACGTAGCCGATGACGGCCGCGGCGAGGACCACCGCGCCGCCCCACAGCCAGGCCCGGGCGGGCGCCCCGGTGCGGGCCTCGACCCGGCGGCGCCAGGCGCCGAGGGCCACCGCGGCCACCACGGCCAGGGCCAGCACCGCGACGTACGCCCAGCCGTTCCCGTCACTGGCCAGCGTGACGACGCCGAACTCGGACACCGACACGACGAGCACGTCGCCGATCGTGTTGGCCTCCTGGATGGGCGGGAGCGAGGCCAGCGCCGCGGCGTTGACGAACACGATCGCCAGCAGCGGCGGCAGGTTGCGCAGCACCTCGACGTAGGTGCCGGCGACCCGGCGCACCATCCAGTTGCCCGAGAGGCGGGCGATGCCGATCAGCGTGCCGAGCACGAGGGTCAGCACGATGCCGAGCAACGCCACCGTGATCGTGCTGCGCAGCCCCGTGAGGATCGCGGTCTGCACCGTGTCGGACGGGTGCAGGTCTGTGTAGGCGAGGCGGATGCCCGCCTGCTGGTCGAGGAAGCCGAAGTCGAGCTCGACGTCGTTGGCGAGCAGGTTGTCGTACAGGTACGACGCGAAGGCGACGACCCCGACCAGCACGGCCAGCTGGAACGCGACGCGCAGCACGCGCACGTCGCGCCACAGCGGTGGCCGTGAGCTGGTCGCGGTCGATGTCGCCATGCAGTACCGGGATATCAGGTGGTGGCGGTCAACCGATCGCCATCACCGATAGGGCGGGGCGTAGATCAGGCCGCCGTCGGTGTACTGGGCGTTGAGCCCCCGATCGAGCTCGAGAGCGCTGTCGGCGCCGACCGTGCGGTCGTAGATCTCGCCGTAGTTGCCCACCTGCGAGATCACGTTCACCGCGAAGTCGGCATCGAGGCCCAGGCCGGGATCGAATGGCGTCGCCTCTGCCTCGGGGTCCTCGCCGGGGATCGGCTCGCCCAGGAACCGCAGGATGTCGAGGTTCTCGCTGCTCGTCATGTCCTCGACGTTGGCGGTGGTGATGCCGAACTCCTCGGCCTGGATGGTGGCGATGACCGCCCAGTCGACCGCCGCGGCCCACTCGTCGTCGCCATCGAGCACCACCGGCCCGAGCGGCTCCTTCGAGAACGTCTCGTCGAGGATGGTGAGCCCCTCGGGCCCGCCCTCGCTGTCGGGGAAGGCCGAGCGCACGCCGGCCAGCTGCGACTTGTCCGACGTCCACCCCTGGCACTGGCCGGCGATGAACGCGTCCTGGATCTCGTCGGCCCCGTCGAAGGTGAGCGGCTCGTAGTCGATGCCCGCCGCCGCGGCCGCGGTGGCCAGGTTGAGCTCGGTGGTCGTGCCCGACAGCACGCAGATGGTGGTGCCGTCCATGTCGGCGATCGACCCGTAGCCCGAGTCGGCCCGCACCATCATCCCCTGGCCGTCGTAGAACGTGGTGGTCAGGAAGCGGCTGCGCTCGGTGCCGTCGCGGGTCGCGGTGAAGGTGGTGTTGCGGATCAACACGTCGATGTCGCCGGCCTGCAACGCGGTGAAGCGGGTCTCGGCGTCGAGCGAGACGTACTCGACCGCCTCGGAGTCGCCCAGCACCGCGGCCGCCACCGCCTTGCAGAACTCGATGTCGAAGCCGGCGTAGTCGCCCGCCTCGTCGACCAGGCCGAAGCCGGGCACCGTCTCGTTCACGCCGCAGCGCAGCGTGCCCCGGTCCTGGACCTCGCCCAGGAGGCCGCCGCCACCGCCGCCTTCCTCGCCCGCGGCCTCCTCGCCGCCGTTGTCGTCACCGCCGCCATCGTCGTCGTCGTCGCTGCAGGCAGCGCCGAGCAGGCTGAACGCGACCAGCAGGGCGGCCAGCCGCCAACAGGTCGATCGTCGGATCATCGGGGTTCCCCTTTGTCAGCTGTCGCGAGAGGCCGAGCGCCGCCCGCCCTGCCTGTACGTCGACCGCCCCCGGTTCGGTTCTCCGCGGCGACCCTACCGGACGTGCTGCCTACGCAGGGCCGGTCCCGTCGAGCACCTGGGTCACGAGCGCGGCGATGGGGCTGCGCTCGGCACGGGTCAGCGAGACGTGGCCGAAGAGCGGGTGCCCCTTCAGCGACTCGATGACCGAGGCGATGCCATCGTGGCGCCCGACGCGCAGGTTGTCGCGCTGGGCGACGTCGTGGGTGAGGACGACCCGGCTGCCCTGGCCCAGGCGGCTGAGGGCGGTGAGGAGCACCGTGCGCTCGAGGTTCTGGGCTTCGTCGATGACCACGAAGCTGTCGGTCAGGCTGCGGCCCCGGATGTGGGTGAGCGGCAGCACCTCGAGCAGTCCGCGGTCGAGCACCTCGTCGATGACCTCCTGCCCGGCGATGGCCTCGAGCGCGTCGGTCACCGCCGCGCCCCACGGCAGCATCTTCTCGCTCTCGGTCCCCGGCAGGTAGCCGAGATCCTGTCCCCCCACGGGGAAGATGGGGCGGAAGACGATGACCCGGTTGTGGGTGGCCTGCTCGAGCACCGCGTCGAGGCCCGCGGCCAGCGCCAGCACGCTCTTGCCCGTGCCCGCCGGCCCGCCCAGGCTGACGATGCCCACCCCGTGGTCGGCCAGCACGTCGATGGCGATGCGCTGCTCGGCCGACCGGCCCCGCACCTCGAACAGCGTGCGATCGCTGCGGGCCAGGTGCACGCACTTGTCGTCGTGCACCCGCCCGAGCGCCGACTGGCTGCCCGCGTGCAGCACGACGCCGGTGTTGCAGGGCAGGTCGCGTGCCTCGGCCAGGTCGAGGACGTGCTGGTCGAACAGCGTGTCGATGGCGCCGCCGTCGACCTCGAGCTCGACCACCCCGCCCCAGTTGCTGTCGCTGGCCAGCTCGTTGCGGTACTCGTCGGCCGCCAGGCCCACGATCGACGCCTTGAGCCGAAGGGGCAGATCCTTGGTGACGATGGTGACGTCGCGCCCCTCGGTGGCCAGGTTGCGGCCCACGGCGAGGATGCGGTGGTCGTTGGTGTCGGCGCCGAGCGCGCTGGGCAGGCCGGCCATCTCGGTGTGGTTGACCTCGACCCGCAGCGTGCCGCCGTCGTCGTTGGCGGGCATGGGGCGCAGCAGCGAGCCGTGGGCGACGCGCAGGTCCTCGAGCATGCGCAGCGTCTCGCGGGCGGCCCAGCCCAGCTCGGGATGGTGGCGCTTGGCCTCGAGCTCGGCGAGCACGACGAGGGGCACGACCACCTCGTGCTCCGCGAAGCGCCCCAGCGCCCGCGGGTCGGAGAGCAGCACCGACGTGTCCAGTACGTAGACACGCGCGTCCAAGGCGGAATCGGTCAAGGGGACCCCCACTCGGCTCGGCCTCTCACCGTTGGCCAGTCAAGCGCGCCGCCACGCGCCGCTGGTGGATGCGCGTCACGGCCCACCGGTCACCAGCACCACGCGGAGCGCGGTGGGGCCGTGGGCGCCCAGCGTGAGGAGCTGTTCGATGTCACCGGTCCGGCTGGGGCCGGTGACGAGCACCAACGACGGGGGCAGCGCATCGGGCTCCGACCCTAGGCCGCGCAGCACGTCGGCCGGCGTCGCGCGCAGAGAGTTCACGGACACGACACACAGGTGGGCGTCGGGGAGCAGCGAGGCGCTGCGCCCGCCCGCCACCCGGCTGTCGAGCACGATCGACCCCGTGGCCGCGATGGCCGCCACCGCGCCGGTGATCCCCAGGCCCGCCGCGGCGGCGTGCGCGACGGTGGCGTCGTGCACCGTCACGCCACGGGCGGCGAGCCCGCGGCCCACTGCCCGCGCCGCGGGCTCGCCCGACACCACCGCCGACCGGTCGCCGAGCTCGCCCACGATCCGGTCGACCAGCTCGCCGGGCAGGGCGCCGTCCGGGCCGGCGTCGACCACGTGGCAGGTGCCGTCGACCTCTGCCAGCGAGGCGGCGAACGTGGCCACCAGGTCGTCGGGATCGAGGTTCCGGTAACCCGGCAGGGGTGCCGGTGCGCCCGGCGCCGGGGCGGGCGGCGGCGGGTGGACCGGATTGGTGGCGATGCCGCCCGCCAGCCGCCGCCGGGCCGGCGCGAGGAAGCCCTGGCGGTCGCCCGTCTCGAGGCCGGTCACGAGCCCGCCCGCCACCGGTCGCGGAACCGCTCGGCTGCCGGTCGCGGCATCGTGCGGCCCCTCGCCCACCCGCGCCCCACCGGCAGGTGCCCGGTCAGCGAGGCGGCCCAGCGGCCCCACGTGGCCGCCCGGGTGGTGGCGGCGTAGCGGCGCCCGTCGGACCACGCCGCGGACCAGGCCCGCCACGCCGCCCGCTCGGCCCTCCCGGCGTCGGCCGCCTTGGCCCGGCGCAGCGACAGCAGCAGATCCTGGAGCGGGATCTGGACCGGGCAGGCGTCCATGCACGCGCCGCACAGCGTCGAGGCCCCGGCCACCTCGGCCGCCTCGGGGTGCTCGTCGCCGGCCAGCAGCGGCGTCAGGACCGCCCCCATGGGCCCCGGGTACACCCAGCCGTAGGCGTGGCCGCCCGTCTGGCGGTAAACCGGGCACACGTTCAGGCAGGCGCCGCAGCGGATGCAGCCCAGCATCTCGTGGTGCTCACCCGCCAGCAGGTCGCTGCGCCCGTTGTCGAGGATGACCACGTGCAGCTCGTCGGGCCCGTCGGCCTCGCCCGTGGCCCGGGCCCCGGTGACGATGCTGGTGTAGGAAGAGAGGCGCTGGCCGGTGGCCGACCGGGCGAGCAGCGCCAGCAGCAGGTCGGCCTGGGCCCAGTCGGCGGCCAGGCGCTCCATGCCCAGGACGGCCACGTGCACCCGGGGGAGCGCGGTGACCAGGCGGCCGTTGCCCTCGTTGGTGACCAGCACGATCGACCCCGTCTCGGCCACGGCGATGTTGGCGCCGGTGATGCCCACCTCGGCGCCGAGGAACACCTCGCGCAGGCGCCCGCGGGCGAAGCGCACCAGCTCGGCGGGGTCGGTACCGAGGCCGGGAGAGGCCGCCGCGCGGTCGACGAACAGGTCCCTGATCTGGTGGCGGTCGCGGTGGAGGGCGGGGGCGATGATGTGGCTGGGGGTCTCGCCGGCGAGCTGGACGATCCACTCGCCGAGGTCGGTCTCGACCACCTCCTTGCCCGCGGCCTCGAGCGCCGGGTTGAGGTCGATCTCCTCGGTCGCCATCGACTTGGACTTGGCCACGCGGGTGGCCCCCGCGGCCTCGACCACCTCGACGATGTAGCGGCGGGCATCGGCGGCGGTGGGCGCCCAGCACACGTGGCCGCCCCGGGCCAGCACCCGGTCGGCGAACCGCTCCAGCAGGTCGGGCAGGTCGGCCAGCACCTGCAGCTTGGCGGCGCGGGCGGCCCGGCGCAGGCCGTCGGCCCCGCCCGGCTCGCCCGGGACCGCGGGCTCGTGGTCGAGCTCGGCCAGGCCCGTCAGCCGGTGGCCGGCGAAGCGGTCGACGGCCCGGGCGACGTTGGCCCGCAGGCGCTCGTCGGCCACCGCCGCGGCGGTGCGCTGGCGCAGCGTGGTGCCGTCGAGCTGGTGCCCGGTCACGCGGTCGCCCCGCCGCCGTCGCGATCGGCGGCCAGGCCCTCGGCCAGCACCTCGGCCAGGTGGCGGGTGCGCAGCGGCCGGCCGGTCGCGTCTGCCCGGGCCTGCAGGTGCAGCAGGCACGACGTGTCGCAGCCGACCAGCTCGTCGGCGACCGGGTCGGCCGCAGCCAGCGCCCGCAGCTTCTCGTCGGCCATGGCGACCGAGGCCTCGGGCAGCTTGACGCTGAAGGTGCCCCCGAAGCCGCAGCACCGGTCGGCGCCGTCCCAGTCGACGACCTCGCAGCCGTCGATCGCCCCGGCCAGCGCGCCGGGCTGGTCGACGATGCGCAGCTCGCGCAGCATGTGGCAGCTCGCGTGCAGCGCCACCGTCGTCGGCCGGGCGAGCCGGAGCGGCTGCAGCCGGTCGGCGCGCCCGGCCAGCAGCTCGGTCAGCTCGCGGGTGCGCTCGCCCACCCGGCGGGCCCGGGCCGCGGCCCCGTGGTCGCCCACCACCTCGAACAGCTCGGGCCAGAAGACCCGCACCATGGTGGCGCACGACCCCGCAGGCACCACCACCGCGTCGGCACCGGCGTCGAGGTCGGCCTCCAGGGCGTCGAGCGTGGTGCGCGCCACGCGGGCCGCGTCCTCGGCGAAGCCGGCGTTCCAGGCCGGCTGGCCGCAGCAGGTCTGGTCGAGGTTGCACGTCACCTCGCAGCCGGCGGTGCGCAGCAGCCGCACCGCCGCGTCGGCCACGTCGGGGGCGACGACGTCGACCACGCAGGTGATCAGCAGCGAGACGCGCACGGCGCCACCGTAGGCCGCCCTACCCTGGCGGCCCATGCCGTCCCGGCCGTGCGTGTTCTGCGAGATCGTCGCCGGTCGCCGGCCGGCCCACGTCGTGCTCGACGACGAGGTGACGCTGGCGTTCCTCGACGTCCGCCCGCTCTTCCCCGGCCACACGCTGCTGGTGCCGCGGGCGCACGTCGAGACGCTGGCCGACCTGCCGGCCGACGAGCTCGGCCCGTACTTCGCCCGGGCGCAGCGGCTCGCCCGGGCGATGGAGGCGCCCGACGGCATGGGGGCGGTGGGGTCGTTCGTGGCGCTCAACAACCGGGTGAGCCAGAGCGTCCCCCACCTGCACACCCACGTGGTGCCCCGCAACCGCAAGGACGGCCTGCGCGGGTTCTTCTGGCCCCGGGGGAAGTACGCCGACGACGCCGAGGCCGCGGCGGTGGCCAGGCGGCTGCGGGAGGCGGTGTACCGCCTGTCAGGGCTCGAAGCGCACTGACGGCGCGCCGCCGGCGACCGTGATGGTGGCCGGCATGCCCAGCAGGTCGAGCGGGTCGCCGGCCAGCCCCGTGGCCCGCAGGGTGACGACCTCGCCCTTGGCCGGCCCGGCGACGATGGTCAGGTCGACGGCCACCGTCGGGTCGTCGCCCTCGCCCTCGCCGATGTCGACCACCAGCGCGTCGTACGTCCCGTCGGGCAGCGCGCTGTCGCGGTCGTCGGCCACGCGGCCAGTCTTGCCCATCGGGTGCGTGGCACGCCCGGGCACGCGTCGGCCAGTCGGGCGGCGGCGGATGACCGGAGTCGGCTGCGCCCGACCCCGCCGGGGCGGCGAGACTCGGCCCGTGGCCCAGCACGAGATCGACCCCGACCGCCTGCCCTACGCCCCGGAGACCCTCGACCGGAAGCCCGACATCGGCGCCGCAGGGTTCTTCGCGCTCGACATGCGGGCGGGGCGGGTGACCGAGGTCGAGCCGTTCCCCGAGGCCCGCAAGCCGGCGTGGAAGCTCACCGTCGACTTCGGGCCCGTGGTCGGCACGCTGCGCACCAGCGCCCAGATCACCAACTACGGCGCGGACGAGCTGCGGGGACGGCTCGTCGTCGGCGCCCTCAACCTGGGGCGCAAGCGCATCGCGGGCTTCATCAGCGAGTTCCTCGTGCTCGGCGCCCTCGACCCCGATGGCACCGTCCGGCTGTTGGAGCTGCCCGACGACGTGGGAGTCGGCGCGCCGATCGCCTGAACCGGCCCGGACGCGCGCGGCCGATATCGGCTCGGGACGCGGTGGCGGCGCCGGTACGTTCGCCGGGGTGGCCCTCCTGCGCGTCGACACCGCCCACCTGCTGCCCGTGCTGCGCCGTTCGCTGGTCGCCCTGGTCGGCGACCTGGACGCCGATGCCTGGCGCCTGCCGACCGCGTGCCCCGGGTGGTCGGTGGGCGACGTCGCCGGGCACCTGCTCGGCGTCGAGTTGGCCAACGTGTCCCGCCGGCGCGACGGTCATCGGGTCGATCCCGCGCCGGGCGACGCGCCCGGCGCCTGGCTGGCGGCGTTCAACGACGACTGGGTGCGGGCCGCCCGCCGGCTCAGCCCGCCGGTCGTCGCCGGGATGCTCGACCTCGCCGGCTCCTGGTTCGAGCAGCACGTCGCCGGGCTGGACCTCGACGCGATCGGCGGGAGCGTCTGGTGGGTCGGTCCCGAGCCGGCGCCGGTCTGGCTCGACGTCGCCCGCGAGTACACCGAGCGATGGGTGCACCAGCAGCAGATCAGGGACGCGACCGACCGTCCGGGTCTGCGCGACGCCCGCTACGTCGGCCCGGTCGTCGCCACGTTCGTCCACGCCCTGCCCCGCTCGCTGGCCGGGGTCGACGCCGCCGAGGGCACCACTGTCGACCTGTCGCTCACCGGCGAGGGCGGCGGAGAGTGGCACGCGCGGCGGGGGTCTGACCGGTGGTCGCTGCAGGCCGGCCCGTCCCCGTCACCCGCGTGCCGGCTGACGGGCCCGGTCGACGACGCCTGGCGCCTCTACGCCGACTACCCGGGTGCGACGCTCGCGGCGACGGGCGACGATGCTCTGGCCGCCGCGGCCGGCCGGGGCCGGGCGATCATCGCCTGACCGGGAGCTTGGCGGGCGACGCGCTCGGGACCGACGTGGTCGCCCGGCAACCGTGCAGGGGGAGCGCTGACCTGGGCATCGGCGGCCAGCGGTCCTCACTGAGTCCTCAGCTCGGCAGCTGTGGCATAGGCCGTCAGGATCCATCAGGCAGCTATGTGTGTGGCCGGCGCGACCTACGCGAGGCCTTCCGGTTACCCTGCGGCGCGTGGTCGGGGCCGAGGACGCGCAACACGAGCAGGCCATGGAGATGTTCCGGGGCGACCATCGCCCGCGGCGGTGGACGCGCTCGGTTTGGGCACGACTCGTGCTCGCCTTCAGCCCGCTCGTGGTCGCGGCCGTGCTTGCGTTCGTGCTGACGCGCTGAGCCGGGCGCTAGCGGGCAGCAAGACATCACCGGCATCGCAGCCGTTGGCTCGTGGGCCCGCAACGAACCGCGGATGGACTCCGACCTTGATCTCGTCATCCTCACCGTCGACAAGCGGCGACACCTAACGGATGGCTGGTGGGTGCCGGGTGCCGGGTGCCGGGTGCCGGGTGCCGGGTGCCGTACGCCGCAGGCGGAGGTCGTCCGAACCCACGATTGGGGCCACTGACCGAGCGACGGGGTGTGCTGCTATCCGGGTGACGAGCTATGTGGATTCGTCGTCGCGACGTCGGCCGATGAAGCGTGGAACCGTCGATGCGTACGCCTCCCACCGGTCACCGAACTGCCGGGCGAGACCACGCTCCTCGAGCCGAACACCCACCTGCAGTCCGACGGTGAGGATGGCGAGGCCGAGCGCAACTGCGAGAGAGCCAAGGAGTAGGGCCCAGCCTGCCCACATCAAGATGTCCCCGACGTAGAGGGGGTTTCGCGAATGCCGGTAGGGGCCGTCCGTGACGAGGTACTCGGGTGTGAGCAGGTGATCGGGGTCGAGCTTGAGCACCCGCCAGTCGCGCTCTCGCCATTCCGTCGCGTGGCTCGCGGCGGACCACACGATGGTGCCGACGCCTGCGGCGAGCATCGGGATGCCCAGGAGGTTGCGGATGTTCGGCCCGTCGTTCCAGCCAGCGCGCGGCGTGAGCGTCGAGAGCGCCAGCGGCGCCGCGATGTTGACTGTGGCGTAGACGAGGGTGACGAGCGTCGCCGCGAGTAGCGGCGGTGTTCGATAGCGCCTCACGGTCCCGCACAGAGTGCACGTTCCGGCGCTCCGCTGCTAGCCCGGTAAGCCGATCACAGCTC
>DASSCS010000160.1:0-6989 GCA_035697515.1 Acidimicrobiales bacterium | reverse complement strand
GGCCCCGGGGCCCAGGCGGCCCAGCGCCCCCGACTGTGGGTGCGCGCCCTGGCTGGCTCCGGGCTGGCACTGGCCGGCGCCGGCCGCCGCCGGCCGCGGTTCGGTTCCACGTTGCTCCGAAGGCTGCCAACGGGGAGCTTCACCAGCGCTGCCTTTCGTCGGCCGGTCGCCGACCGGTTGCGGCCCTGTGACCGTGCTGGTGCAGGAGGTCGCCAACGTGTGGGCATTCGGATCGACGTGGAACCGAACCCAGCCGAGCCGGACGGCACCCGACCCGGCAACGGTGCATTCGGAACAACACGGAACCGAACCCAGCCAAGCCGGACGGCCAGACGCCGACCCGACCCCGCCGCATTCGGAACAACACGGAACCGAACCCCGGTCGCTGCCGGGCGAGCCGGTCGCCCGAGGGGGTTGCCGCCTTCGCGGGCGAGAGCCGCAGGCCCTACGCTCGACGGCCCATGATCGTGGTGGTGGTGGCGGAGGAGTCGGCGGGCGCCCAGGCGCTGCGGTTGACGGCCGAGCGAGGGCACGACGTCGCCGCGGTGCTCACCACCCGTGCGCCCGAGGCCGAGACCGGCACGCCGGAGCCGGGCGGAACGGCGGGCGCCGCCCCGGTGGCCGCCGCCGCGGCCGAACTCCGCCTCGACATCCTCGACCCGCTGCTCGTGCGCGACCCGACGTTCGGCACGTGGATCGCCGACCACGACGTCGACCTGCTGCTGAACGTCCACTCGCTGCAGATCGCCCACGGCGAGGTCGTGGCCGCCCCCCGCATCGGCAGCTTCAACCTGCACCCCGGGCCGCTGCCCGGCTACGCAGGCCTGAACGCACCGAGCTGGGCCATCTACGAGGGCGAGACCCGCCACGCCGTGACGCTGCACTGGATGTCGGCCACGGTCGACGCCGGGGCCATCGCGTACGAGGCGTGGTTCGACATCGGCCCCGCCGACACCGGCCTGCAGGTCGCCACCACGTGCGTGCGCCAGGGCGTGCCGCTCGTCGGTCGGCTGCTCGACGACGCCGCCCGCGGGGCCGACCACATCCCGGCGACGCCGCAGGACCCCGAGGGCCGCCGCTGGTGGGGCCGCCGCCCGCCGCATGGCGGGCGCGTCCCGTGGGACCTGCCGGCCCGGCGCATCGTCGACCTGGTGCGGGCGTCGAACTACGCGCCCTTCCCGTCGCCCTGGGGGTGGCCGGCGGCCACGCTGGACGGCCGGGAGATCGAGATCGTGCGCGCCTCGCTGACCGGCGAGCCTGCGGACGCTCCGCCGGGCACCGTGGGCGAGGCCCGGCCACGTGGCGTGCTGGTCGCCGCGGCCGACGATTGCGTGCTGATCGAGCGACTGCGCGTGGGCGGGGCGCCCACTCCCCCCGGTAAGGTGCTCAGCACGGGGCGTCGATTCGCGTCCTGAACGTTGACCTCGACGCGGGGGGTGCCACTAGTGTGTCGGCCGGACACGGCGCCTCGACCCCACGGGGCGCAGCACACATTGCAGGGCGGGAGTGCTATGGCGGCGCGGATCTTCTCAACCTGTCCGCAATCCAAGGACGTGGTGCGCGACGCGTACCTGCGCCAGGTTGCGGACGTGGCCAGATGGAGCGAGGACGCGGGGTGCGAGGGCATCCTCGTCTACACCGACAACAGCATCGTCGACCCGTGGCTGGTCACGCAGGTCGTCATCGAGAGCACCGAGCGCCTGTGCCCGCTGGTCGCCGTGCAGCCCGTCTACATGCATCCCTACAGCGTGGCCAAGATGGTCACGTCGCTCGCCTACCTGCACGACCGCAGGATCTACCTCAACATGCTGGCCGGCGGGTTCCGCAACGACCTGCTGGCCCTCGGTGACGACACCCCCCACGACGAGCGTTACGACCGCACGACCGCGTACACGCAGATCATCCTCGACCTGCTCCGCGGCGACGCCCCGGTCACCCACAGCGGCGGGTACTACGAGGTCACGGGCCTGCGCCTGACCCCCCCGCTGCCGCCCGAGCTGTTCCCCGGCGTGCTTGTCTCGGGCTCGTCGCCCGCCGGGCTGGCCGCCGCCCGCAGCCTCGGCGCCACCCCGGTGAAGTACCCGCACCCGCCCGGCGAGGAGGAGCCGCCCGACGGCGAGGAGTTCGGCGTGCGGGTGGGCATCGTCGCCCGCGACTCCACCGACGAGGCGTGGCGGGTGGCGCTCGAGCGGTTCCCCGATGACCGCACCGGGCAGATCACCCACAAGGTGGCCATGAAGGTGTCCGACTCGCACTGGCACGAGCAGCTGTCGCAGCGGGTCGACGAAGGCGCCGACGGTGCCCGCAACCCCTACTGGCTCGGCCCGTTCCACAACTACAAGACGTTCTGCCCCTACCTCGTCGGCGACCACGCCACCGTGGCCGACCAGATCAACCACTACGGCCGCCTGGGTGCGACCACGTTCATCCTCGACATCCCGCCCTCGCGCGAGGAGCTGAGCGAGATCGAGCGCGTGTTCAGCCTGGCGACCGAGCGGCAGGCGGTGTGACGGTGCTGCTGCACGACCACCTGGCCCGCGCCGCCGAGGCACGCCCCGACGCCCTGGCGCTCACCATGGGCGACGAGCACCTCAGCTATGGCCAGGTGGCGGCGCTCAGCGACAGCCTGGCCGCGGCGCTGGTCGCCCACGGCGTCGAGCCGGGAGACCGGGTGGGCCTGCTCGTGCCCAAGCAGCCGGCCGCCATCGTGGCCATGCACGCCGTGCTGAAGGCGGGCGCCGCCTACGTGCCGCTCGACGCCGACAGCCCGGCGCCCCGGCTGGCCCGCATCGTCGCCGCGGCAGACCTGCGCCTGCTGCTCACGGTGCCCGGGGCCGCGACCCGGCTCGACGAGCTGGCCGCCGTCATGGACCTGCCGCTCGTGGCCTCGGTTGACGACGAGGGCGTGGCGGGCGCCGACGGCGAGCCGCGCAGCGCCTTCTCCCGGTCCGACTGGGACGTGCCCGCCGCCCCGCCCGGCCGCCGGGTGGACGACGATGCGGCGGCCCACCTGCTGTTCACCTCCGGGTCGACCGGCGACCCCAAGGGCGTGGTCATCACCCACCGCAACGTGGCGGCGTTCGTCGACTGGGCCCTCGCCGAGTTCGGCACCCGACCCACCGACCGCATCTCCGGCCATCCGCCGCTGCACTTCGACCTGTCGACCTTCGACATCTACGGCACGTTCGCCGCCGGCGCCGAGCTGCACCTCGTGCCGGCGTCGCTCAGCCTCAACCCCCGGGGCCTGGTGCGCTTCATCCGCGACCACGAGCTCACGCAGTGGTTCTCGGTGCCGTCGGTGCTCACCTACGTGGCCCGGTTCGACGCCGTGGCCGAGGGTGACTTCCCCGCACTCGAGCGGCTGCTGTGGTGCGGCGAGGTGCTGCCCACCCCGGTGCTGTGCCACTGGATGCGCCGCCTCCCGCACGTGCGCTTCACCAATCTCTACGGGCCCACCGAGGCGACGATCGCCAGCAGCTACCACACGCTCGACGCCATCCCCGCCGACGAGACGCAGCCGGTGCCGA
Source organism: Acidimicrobiales bacterium (assembly GCA_035697515.1). GTDB lineage: Bacteria > Actinomycetota > Acidimicrobiia > Acidimicrobiales > VFJN01 > ZC4RG19. The sequence continues at coordinate 3,462 of DASSCS010000160.1, read as the reverse complement.
TCGGCAAGGCCTGCGCCGGCGAGGAGCTGCTGGTGCTCGACGAGCACCTGGCCCCGACCCCGCCGGGCGAGATCGGCGACCTCTACATCGGGGGCGTCGGCCTGAGCCCGGGCTACTGGCGCGACGACGCCAAGACACGGGCCGCGTTCCTGCCCGACCCCCGCTCGCCCGGCGGCGGCGAGCGCATCTACCGCACCGGCGACCTTGCCCGCGTCGACGACGCCGGGGTGGTCCACTTCCTCGGTCGCACCGACTCGCAGATCAAGAGCCGGGGCTACCGCATCGAGCTCGGCGAGATCGAGAGCGCCCTCAACGCCGTCGAGGGCGTGCGCGAGTGCGCGGTCGTGGGCGTGGACTCCGACGGCTTCGAGGGCACCGCCATCTGCGCCGCCTACGTGGCCGGCGGCGGGCTCGAGCCGCCCCAGCTCAAGGGTGCGCTGGCCGCGTCGCTGCCCAGCTACATGCTGCCGGCGCGGTGGATGGGGCTCGACGCGCTCCCCAAGAACCAGAACGGCAAGATCGACCGTCCGGAGCTGCGCAAGCGGTTCACGGCCGAGGCGGAGAAGGGATGATGGACGAGGTGGGCCCCGAGGACGAGCAGCTGCTCGAACAACAGATCGCCGCGCTCGTCCGCGACGTGCTCCAGATCGAGGTGACATCGAGCGACGACGACCTCATCGCCGGCGGCATGCTCGACTCGCTGGGCGTGGTCACGCTCATCGCCGAGCTCGAGGTCGACCTCGGTCAGGAACTGCTGCTCGACGAGTTCGACATCGAGAGCTTCCGCACGGTGCGGCGCATCGCGGCCTTCGTGATCGACAGCCGCCAGACCCAGGGTGCCGCATGAGGCCGGTGCGGTGAAGGTCCCCGCCCGCCTGAAGGAGGGCATCGCCCGCTACCGGCCCGACGACGCCGACGACCTGGCCGACTTCCAGCTCGCCAACTTCGGCCCGGGCACACGCCAGGTCGACCGCGCCCGCGACGTCTGGCTGTTCGATCGCAACCCGTGCCGCAGCGAGGGCGATGGGCGCGACATGTGGGTGTGCCGGCGCGACGGCGTCATCGTCGGCCAGCAGGCCGAGATCCCGTTCGACCTGCGGGTGGGCGCGAGCGAGCACCGCGCGGCCTGGGGCATCGACCTGATGGTCGACGACGCCTGGCGCATGCGGGGCGTGGGCCCGGCACTGGTCGCCACCCAGCTCGACCACCGGCCGATCGTGTGCGGGCTGAACATGTCCGACAAGGGCTTCACCCTCTACGAGCGGGGCGGCTTCATCGACCTGGGGGTCATCCCGGTGTACCTGCGGCCGCTCGACCTGCGCCGGGCCGTCCGCCTCGGTCGGGTCCCGAGGGCGGTGCAGCGTGTCGCCCCGGTGCTCGGGCCGGTGCTGCGCGCCGCCGACGCGACCGGCCTGGCGGCGCTGCGCGCCGGGGGCGTGCGGCTCGAGCCGATCGAGCGGTTCGACGAGCGGGTCGACGACGTCTGGAAGGCCGTGACCGAGCCGGGCCACCTGGTGCTGGCCCGCCGCGACCTGTCGGTGCTGTCGTGGAACATCGACCAGCGGCCCGACCGCGACAGCATGTGGCGGTACTACCTGACCCGCCGCGGCCGGGCGCTGGGCTACGCCGTGCTGCGCACCGGGGGAACCCCCGCCGCGCCGACCGCCGTGGTCGTCGACTACCTGGCGACGCCGCGCTGGGTGGCACCGCTGCTCGTGGCGGCGGGCGACGCCGCCCGCGAGCGGGGGGCGGTCGCCATGTCGGTCAAGACCCGCCACGAGCGGGCCGACCGGTTGCTGCGCGCCGCCGGGTTCGTGAGGCGCAGCCGAGGGGCCGACGAGCCCATCCGGTTCATGGTCCACAGCCGGGACGCCGACCTGGCCGACCAGCTGCGCGACCCCGCACGCTGGTTCATCACGTCAGCGGACTGCGACCTCGAATACGCCATGACCACTCATAGTGATATTCTTGCCGTCTCTTGACGAACGCGCTACGGATCGCGCCGCGCTGAGCGCAGCGATCTAGCGTGCTGGGAACCAGGATCGATCTAAAGGCGGGTGACAGATGAGTCCCACGATCGGTGGCGTCGCAGGCGCCAGCGCGCACGCGGACACCTCAGCGGCCATCAGGGCGTACCTGGTCGAGACGTTCCTGCTCGGCAGCGACGACGGCTTCGCCGACGACGAGTCGCTGCTCGAGTCGGGGATCATCGACTCGACCGGGGTGATGGAGGTCGTGGTCTTCCTCGAGGAGCATTTCGCCATCGCCATCGACGACGACGAGCTGGTCGCCGACAACCTCGACTCGGTCGCGCGCCTCGCCTCCTTCGTGGCCCGCAAGGCCGGCACGGGCTGAGCGCCAGCCGACCCGGCGCCGTGCCCACCCTGCGACCACCCGACGACGCGGCCCGCCAGCCCGACGGCACCCCGACCGCGCTGCTGACCGGTCACGAGGCCTTCATGGGTCTCGACCTGCTGGTCGCGCCCGGCGTCCTGGTGCCACGGGCGGAGACCGAGTTGCTGGCCCGCACGGCGGTCGATGCCCTCCAGGCGCTCGCCGGTCCGAGCGGCGACGCCGCCGCCCCCCGCGTGGTCGACGTGTGCTGCGGCGCCGGCAACCTGGCCTGTGCCATCGCCACCCGGGTGCCCGGCGCCCGCGTCTGGGCCGCCGACCTGACCGAGGCCTGCGTCGACACCGCCCGCCGCAACGTCGCGCGGCTCCGCCTCGACGGCAGGGTGTCGGTGCACCGGGGCGACCTGCTGGGCGCGCTCGACGGCCTGGGCCTGGCGGGCACCGTCGATATGGTTGTGGCCAACCCGCCCTACATTTCCACGGCCCGGCTCACCGAAGGCGACCGGCGGCACCTGCTGGCGCACGAGCCGATCGAGGCATTCGACGGCGGGCCCTACGGGCTCAGCATCCACCAGCGCCTGACCCGCGAGGCGCCGGCGATCCTGGGGGCGGGCGGCCTGCTGCTGTTCGAGTTCGGCCTGGGCCAGCAGCGCCAGGTCGAGCTGCTGTTCCGCCGGGCGCGCGCCTTCGCCGAGGTGCGGTTCGTCGGCGACGCCGCCGGCGAGCCGCGGGTGGCGGTCGCCCGCCTGGCCGGTGCGGCGGCCACGGGGCCTGCGGCGCGGTGACCCGCCTGGTCCACCAACTGCTGGCGGCCGCCGCCGTGCGCGATCCCGGCGGGCGTGCCCTGGTCGCCGGCGACACGACGCTCACCTACGCCGAGCTCGACCGCGCCAGCGACGCGCTCGCCGCCACGTTGCAGCGCGCGGGCGTGCGCCGGGGCGACCGGGTGGCGGTCATGGCCGACAACTCGGCCGAGCTCGTCACCGCGGTGTTCGCCGCGGCCAAGGCCGGCGGCGTGTTCGTGGTGGTCAACCCCACCACCAAGGCCGACAAGCTGGCCTACATCCTCGGCGACTGCGGGGTCGGTGCGCTGGTGGCCCACCGGCGCCT
>DASSCS010000159.1:0-7280 GCA_035697515.1 Acidimicrobiales bacterium | reverse complement strand
GCCCTGCGCCGCGCCTACGAGACGCTCGCCGCCGCCTCCGGACCGGCCCGCCTGCTGCTGGCCACCTACTTCGGCGGCCTGGGCGACAACCTCGACCTGGCCGCCGAGCTGCCCGTCGACGGCCTGCACGTCGACCTGGTGCGGGCTCCCGGGCAGCTGACGGCCGTGACCGATCGCGTGGCCGCCGCCCCCGGCGACCGCGTGCTGTCGGCGGGGATCGTCGACGGTCGCAACGTGTGGCGCACCGACGTGCGCGCCGCCTTCAGCGCCCTGGGCGACGCCCACCGCCGCCTGGGCGACCGCCTGTGGGTCGGGCCCTCGTGCTCGCTGCAGCACGTGCCCCACGACCTCGACGCCGAGGACGCGCTCGACGCCGACCTCCGGGAGTGGCTCGCCTTCGCCGACCAGAAGCTGGGTGAGGTGGCGACGCTGACCGCCGCGCTGAACCACGGCGCCGACGACCCCGCGGTGGCCACCCGGCTCCGCGCCAGCGACACGGCGGTCGCGGCGCGCCGCCGGGCGCAGCGGGGGGCCGAGGCCCACCGGCGCAGGGCACGCGGCGAGGTCGAGACGGCGCGCCGCGGGGCGCACGCCGAGTCGGCGGCCAGCCGCGGGGCGCACGGCGCGGCGTCCGGCGCGGCCGAGGGCCGCCGGGCCAGCGGCCAGGCCGAGCGGGCCGAGGTGCAGCGGCGCGAGCTCGACCTGCCGCCGCTGCCCACCACCACCATCGGTTCGTTCCCCCAGACCGACGACATCCGCCGGGCTCGTCGCGCCCACGCCGCCGGCGAGCTGGGCGACGACGACTACCGCGACTTCTGCCGGGCCGAGATCGCCCACGTGATCGGCGCCCAGGAGGAGGCGGGCCTCGACGTGCTCGTGCACGGCGAGCCCGAGCGCAACGACATGGTGCAGTACTTCGGTGAGCGCCTGGCCGGCTTCGCGACCACGGCCAACGGCTGGGTGCAGAGCTACGGCACGCGCTGCGTCCGACCGCCCATCCTCTACGGCGACGTGGCCCGGCCGGCGCCCATGACGGTCGAGTGGCAGCGCTACGCGCAGTCGCTCACCGACCGGCCCGTCAAGGGCATGCTCACCGGGCCGGTGACGATCCTGCAGTGGTCGTTCGTGCGCGACGACCAGCCCCGCGCGCAGACCTGCCGGCAGATCGCCCTGGCCATCCGCGCGGAGGTCGCCGACCTCGAGGCCGCCGGCACCCACATCATCCAGGTCGACGAGCCGGCGCTGCGCGAGGGCCTGCCCCTCCGTCGTGCCGACCGTAAGCGCTACCTCGACTGGGCGACCGAGTGCTTCCGGCTGGCGACCGCCGGGGTGGGCGACGCCACCCAGGTCCACACCCACATGTGCTACGCCGAGTTCGGCGACATCATCGACGCCATCGTCGCCCTCGACGCCGACGTCATCTCCATCGAGGCGGCGCGCAGCCGCATGGCGGTGCTCGACGACCTGGTGGCGGCCCGCTACCCGGCGGCGGTGGGGCCGGGCATGTACGACATCCATGCGCCCCACGTGCCGAGCGAGGACGAGATCGCGACCCAGCTCGACCGCGCCCTCGTAGCGCTGCCCGCCGGCCAGCTGTGGGTGAACCCCGACTGCGGGCTGAAGACCCGGGGCTGGGACGAGGTGCGGCCCGCCCTGGCCCACATGGTCGCCGCCACCCGGCGCGCCCGTGCCCGGCTGGCCGGGGGAGGTGATGCAAACTAGAACACGTTTCGCCCGCCGCCGAAGGGGACCTCATGGCGTTGCCCGACCACGTCCGCCAACTCGCCGCCCGGGTGTCCAACACCGGTCGGTGGGGGCCCGACGACCAGCGGGGCACGCTCAACCTCGTCGACGCCGCCGCGGTGCTCCGGGGCGTCGCCGCCGCCCGCGAGGGCAGGGTCTTCTCCCTCGCCATCCCCTTCGACGAGGACGGCCCGCAGACCGGCGCCATCCCCGGCCGCGACAACCCCCGGCGCACCATGCTGGCGGTCAACGCCCCCTACACGCGCGACCCGGCCGGCTTCTGCGCCAACGACGACGTCGTGACGATGGGCGTGCAGGCCGCGACCCACTGGGACGCCTTGGCGCACGTGAGCTACGAGGGGCGCCTCTACAACGGCGTCGAGGCGTCGACGGTCGACGAGCGCGGCGCCTCCCGCCTGGGCATCGAGCACTTCGGCCCGCTGGTGACCCGCGGCATCGTGGCCGACGTGGCCCGTGCCCACGGCGTCGACCACTTCGACGACGGCCACGCCATCACCGCCGACGACCTCGACGCGGCGGTCGCCCTGGCGGGCGTGACCGTGCGGCCGGGCGACGCGCTGCTGGTGCGCACCGGGCAGATGCACTTCCTGCGCCAGGGCGACCGGGAGCGGTTCGCCAACCCGTCGCCCGGGCTGTCGACCCGGTCGGTCGAGTGGCTGCACGACCACGGCATCGCCGCGGTCGCCACCGACACGCTGGTGTTCGAGGTGTGGCCGCCCGAGGAGCCGGACGTGCTGCTGCCGGTGCACCTGCTGCACCTGGTCGACATGGGCCTGCCCCAGGGCCAGCTGTGGGCGCTCGACGACCTGGCGGTCGACTGCGCCGCCGACGGCCGCTACGAGGTGCTGCTGTGCGCCACGCCGCTGCCCCTCACCCGCTCGGTGGGCGGGCCGGTGGCGCCGACGGCGGTCAAGTGAGCGAGCGAGCGACGTGAGCGAGAGGGGACGCCCGTGAGCGCCATCATCCCGCCCGGCACCGTGGCCTGGGGCCTGCAGCTGCCGATCCAGGCCCAGAGCACGCTCTTCGTCGAGCCCTGGGAGGCGACCGCCACCGCCGACGACCTGGTGGCGGTGGCCCGGGCGGCCGACCGGGCCGGCGCCCTGTACGTGGGGGTGTGCGAGCACATCGCCATCCCCGCGCCCCACGACCGGACGATGGGCACCACCTGGTACCACCCCGTCACCACGCTGGGGTTCCTGGCCGGCGTCACCACCTCGGTGCGGTTGCTCAGCCACGTGATCGCCCTGCCGTACCACCACCCGCTCGAGGTGGCCAAGGCCTTCACGACGCTCGACGCCCTGTCCGGCGGGCGGGCCATCGTGGGCGTGGGCGCCGGGCACGTCGAGGCCGAGTTCGCCCTGCTGGGCGCCGACTTCGCAGGGCGGGGCCGATGGGTCGAGCGATCGCTGCCCGCCATCCGGGCCGCGCTCGACCACGAGTACCCGGCCCTGCCCGGCGGCGACTGGGGCCTCGACGGGTCGGCCGCGGTGTCGCCCCGGCCGGTGCAGGCGTCGGTGCCGATCTGGGTGGGCGGCTCGTCGCCGGTGGCGGTGCGCCGGGCGGCCCAGCACGGCGACGGCTGGCTGCCCCAGGGGGTGCGCCGGGGCGACCTGCCCGGCGTGGTGGCCCGGGTGCGCGACCTGCGGGCGGCGGCCGGGCGACCCGAGCGCTTCGACGTCGGCGCCCTGGTGGGCTGCTACGTCGGCACGCCCTCCTGGGACGTGGGCCGCACCTACGTGGGGGCCGCCGACCGGATCGCCGAGCAGCTCGGGGCGTGGGTCGAGGCGGGCGCCAACCAGCTGCAGGTGCGGTTCCGCTCGCGCGACCGGGCCGAGCTGGTCGACCAGATCGAGCGCTTCGGCGCCGAGGTCGCCCCCCTGTTGCCCGGCTGACGCGCGGGCGGTGCCGGAACCGTTGGCGGACGGACGCGACCCGGCGTCACTCGACGACGATGCCGGACAGGTCCTCGGGCTCGGGGTAGCGCAGGTCGAGGCCCTCGAGCGTCCCGACGATCGCACGGGCGATCACCAGGTCGCGGTGCCACTTGCGATCGGCGGGCACCACGATCCAGGGGGCGTCGGGAGTGGCGGTCTGGCGGATCGCCTCCTCGTAGGCGTGCTGGTAGTCGTCCCACAGCTTGCGCTCGGCCAGGTCGGCCACGCGGAACTTCCACCGCTTGGTGAGGTCGTCGATGCGGGCCTGCAGGCGCTCGGCCTGCTCCTGCTTCGAGATGTGCAGGAAGAACTTCCGGATGGTCGTACCCTCGTCGACGAGCATCTGCTCGAAGTCCCGGATGTGGCCGTAGCGGGCCTTCCATCGCTGCTCGGGCACCAGGCCCCGCACCCGCACGATGAGCACGTCCTCGTAGTGGCTGCGGTCGAAGATCGAGATCATCCCGTCGCCCGGCACGTGCGGGTGCACCCGCCACAGGAAGTCGTGCACCAGCTCCGGCTCGGTGGGCGCCTTGAACGAGGCCACGTGCACGCCCGTCGGGTTGATCGACTCGAACGCCTTGCGGATGGCGCCGCCCTTGCCGGAGGTGTCCATGCCCTGCAGGACGACCAGCAGCTTGTGGCGACCGTCGGCGTACAGCTTGCGTTGCAGGTCCTCCATCCTGGTGGCCAGCTCGGCCAGCTCGGCCCGGCCCTCGGTCTTGCCGTCGACGCCGCTGGTGGCGCCGGGGTCGTGATCGGCCAACCGGAAGCCCTTGCCATCGGTCACCTGGTACCGGTCCATGGCCGAGGGTCTACCGCGCCGGGCAGGGTTTGTCGCCCGTGCCCGCCGGGCGGCGCCCGGTGGCCGGGAGCGTCCCGCCGGGGAGGTCCGGCGCGCGTATCCTCGCCCCGTGGCCGCCACCGCCCCGACGCTGCGCAAGGCGCTGCAACGCAGCTCGCCCTCCCTGGACTTCGAGCGGGCGCTGTGGGACGCAGGCCACGAGGTGGTGGTCGGCATCGACGAGGTGGGCCGGGGTGCGTGGGCCGGGCCGCTCACGCTGGGCGCGGTGGTGCTGCCCCGCGACCGTCGGGTCTACAAGGTGCGCGACTCCAAGCAGCTCACGCCGCACGAGCGCGAGGCCCTGTTCGACCGCATCGCCGGGTGGTGCACCGCCTGGTCGGTCGGCCACGCCAGCGCCGAGGAGTGCGACGACCTGGGCATGAGCGAGGCCCAGCGCCTCGCCGCCCGCCGGGCGATCGAGGCCCTGGGGGTGCGGCCCGACCGGGTGCTGGTCGACGGCAAGTGGGACTTCGTGGGTGGCGGCATCACCCAGCGCATCGTGCGGGGCGATGCCCGCTGCCTGTCGATCTCGGCGGCGTCGATCCTGGCCAAGGTGACCCGCGACCGCATCATGGCCGCCGCGGCCGAGGACCATCCCTGGTGGTGGTTCGACTCCAACAAGGGCTACCCGTGCCCGCGCCACCAGGCGGTGCTGCGGGGCATGGGCCCCTCGGCCATCCACCGCCGCAGCTGGATCTTCATGGACGGGCTGCCCTGGTCTGGCGTGCCCCGCATCGTCCGGCCGGACCCCCAGGGCAGCCTGTTCGAGCTTTGACCCGCCGGGGAGCCGCGGCGGGTTGGCGCCCGCGGTCCCGGGGTAGGGGGACCGTGTGAGCAGCACCGACGCGCCCGGCGAGCCCGACGAGGGCCAGACCCCGATCGAGCGGTTGCAGGAGCACCTCGAGGAGGTCTCCGACCGTCCCGAGGAGATGCAGGAGCGGCTCGACGACCTGGGCGAGAGCATCGAGGCCACCCGGCGCCGGGCGGAGGAGCAGGAGCTCCTGCCGGACGACGGCGAGATCGACGCGGCGGGCGGGGGCGGTGGCGAGGACCGCGACCTGCCTCCACCCGAGCCGGTGGAGGCCGGTGACGCCGGCGAGGCCGACGAAGCCGGCGAGGGCCGCGGCGACGGCCTGGGTTGAGCGCCCGACACGATCCGGCCCTACCCTCGCGCCATGCGCCGCCGCCCCTTCGCCCTGGCCCTGGTGGGCTGGACGTTCTTCGTGTGGACCACCCGCATCGCCAACATCTGGCGCGACCAGGCGCTCGACAACGGCGAGAAGCTGGGCCGCACGGGGTTGGCGCTCAGCTTCACCCTGCTGGCCCTGGCCGTGGTCGTGACGCTATGGCGGCGGGCGGCGTCGGCCTCGCTGGTGGCGGTCGGGGCGCTGGCGGCCTGGTCGGTGGTGGTGTGGGTTGTGCGCGACGTGCGGATCCTGCTGGCCGACCACGACGGCGCCTTCAAGCTGGTGCACATCGTGCTGGGCGTGGTGTCGATCGTCCTCGCCGTGCTCGCGTGGACCGAGGCTCGCCGCGTGCCCGCCCGACCCCCGGCTAAGCCGCTGGTGGGGGCTCACTGAGCACGGTGTCGAGGGCGAGCGTCAGGCAGCGGCACCCGCCGCCCGCCTTGAGGAACTCGCCGACCCGGCACTCGACGACGGTGAAGCCCCACGACTCGAGCCTGCGCCCCACCCGCGGCGGGGTGGTGGGCATGACGATGGTGCGGTCGACGACCACCGAGTTGGCGCAGAACGACAGCGCCTCGTCGTCGGTCAGCACCAGCGGCTCGGGCACCAGCGCCTCGATCACCTTGCGCCCGTAGGCGTCCCAGCCCAGCGGGGCGACCAGGGCCCGCCGGCCGTCCAGCGGGCAGAACGTCAGGTCCAGGTGGTACAGGCGGGGGTCGACCAGCTGCAGGGGCCGCACCGGGCAGCCCAGCATGGTCGACAGCTCGGTGGCGGCGCCGGCGTCGGAGCGGAACGAGTAGCCCGACAGCAGCACCGTGTGCCCGCCCTCGGGGGTGAAGGGCAGGGCGTCGCCGGCGCCCTCGTGGTCGAGCTCGGCGGGCAGCCGCTCGACCTGCCAGCTCCGCTCGGCGAACCACGCCGCGTTGACCTCCGTCTCGGGCTGGCGCTCAGGGTGGCGGAAGTGGCTGGGCACGAACCGGCCGGCGCCTGTGGTCCCCGTGCTCGGCTCGACCCGGGCGTTGACGACCCCGGCGTTGGCGGTGAACACCAGGTCGGGCACGTCGGGATGGGGATCCATCTGCTCGACGGTCGCCCCGGCCGCCCGCAACGCCGCCACCAGCCCCGCCCACTCGGTGAGCGCCCGGTCGGGGTCGACGGTGACCTCGCGGCGCATCCACGGGTTGATCTCGTACAGCACCCCGAAGTGCCGGGGCGGGCACATGAGGAAGTGCCGTCCCCAGGGCAGCGGCGCGACGCTCATCGGCGCACCCTTCGGGATGCGCACATTGAGCGATCGGCCCGTCGGGCCGAGCACCGCACTGTGCTCATCGTTCGCTCGCTCCGCTCGCTCACGTGGGCGCCACGAGGTGGTCGGCGAGTTGGCGGACGAAGGGGCCGACATCGGTGACGATGCCCAGTGCTTGGTGGCTGCCGCGGTCGGCCAGCTTGGTCACGACGGCCTGGTTGATGTCGACGCAGAACGTCTCCACGCCGGCGGGCAGGCAGTTGCCGACCGCGATGGCGTGGAGGGTCGACGCGAGCATCAGCGCGACG
>DASSCS010000158.1:0-13751 GCA_035697515.1 Acidimicrobiales bacterium | reverse complement strand
CGTGGGCCTGGCGGTGGCCTCGGTGGCCAACCTGCTCGACCTCGGGCTCGCGGTCGTCGCGGGGTCGGTGGCGCTGGGCTACGGCGACGCCTTCTTCGCGGCGGCCCAGGCCGAGCTCGACGCCCGGGCCCGCATCGAGTTCTCCCGGGGCGCCCGCATCGTGCCCGCCGGCCTGGGCGACGCCGGGCCGCTGGTGGGCGCGGCCGCGGTGGGCTGGCGGGGCGAGGGCGCCGACATCGGCATCGCCTGAGCAGTCGCGAGCGCCGGCTCCGGCTGGGCCCGGCGCCGGGCCGTCCGCCCGGGGACCGGGCGCCCGGTACGCTGCCGGCGATGGGCGACCGGACGGGTGCCGGGCCGACCGGCGCGAGTGGTGTGCCGGGGACGGCGGGGCCCGGCCGCCGGGCCGGCTCGGAGACGGATGCATCGGCCGGCGCGCCCGACGCGCCCGCCGTACTCGATGGGCCCGGTCCCCTCGCCGCGCTCGATGGGCCCGTCGGCCCCGACGCGCTCGATGGGCCCGTCGCCCCCGCCGTGTTCGATGGGCCCGTCGCCCCCGCCGTGCTCGACGGGCGCTGGCTGCGGTCGGCGGCGGCCGCGCTGGCCCGCCACCCGTCGCTCTGGCTCACGGCGGTCCGCCAGGCGCTGCTGATGGCGGCGCCCGGCTGGTGGCGCCGCCGCCCGTTCCTTCCGCTGCCGCCGACGGACTACCTCCGGTTCCGCCTCCAGACGGCGTACGGCGGGGCCGGCGAGCGGCCGCCCGAGCCCGACGATCTGGTCACGTACCTGCACTGGTGCCGCCGCTTCGGGTGAGCCCGGCCGCCGTGACCGGCCGCCCGCCGGGCCGAAACTGCCGACAGAAGCGGTACGCGCGCTTGTAGCGTTGCGGCGATGAGCCGGGCGCTCGTGCTGAACGCCACCTTCGAGCCCCTGTGCGTCGTGAGCGACCGCAGGGCGGTCGTCCTCGTGCTCGGCGAGACGGCCGAGATGCTGCACGCCAGCGAAGCGCTCATGCACTCGACCCACCTGGTGATCGCCGTGCCGTCGGTGGTGCGACTACGCCGCTTCGTCCGCGTGCCCTACCGGTGGAACACCCCGCTCAACCGGCGGGCGATCTTCGCCCGTGACGGCCACCGCTGCCAGTACTGCAACGGACCGGCCGAGAGCATCGACCACGTGGTGCCCCGCAGCCGGGGCGGGGGTCACTCGTGGGACAACGTGGTGGCCGCGTGCCGGCCGTGCAACGTGCGCAAGCGCGACCGGCTGCTCGAGGAGACCAGCATGCGGCTGCAGCGCCTGCCCGCGGCGCCTCGGGGCACGAGCTGGCTCACCTTCGCGCTCGGCGCGGTGCCCGAGACGTGGACGCCCTACCTGCAGATCGCCGCGTGAGCCGGGCGCGAGCCCGCGGTGAGCCCACGCTGACCCCCCAGCCGGCGTCCGCGGCCGGCGGCTGGCCGGTGCGGCGGCTACGGGGCGACGCGGCCACGCTGCACGCCGAGCCCTGGCCCGCTCGGCCGGCCCGCGAGCTGTGGGTGCTCGAGGCGGCCGCACCGGCCCTCGTGCTCGGGTCGACCCAGGGCGACGACGTGGTCGACGGGGAGACGGCGGCGGCCAGGGGCCTGGCGGTGGTGCGGCGCCGTTCGGGCGGAGGCGTGGTGCTCGTCGAGCCGTCCACGACCGCCTGGGTCGACGTGATCGTGCCGGCCGGCGACCCCCTGTGGGACGACGACGTCGGCCGGGCGGCCTGGTGGGTGGGCCGGGCCTGGCAGGCCGCGCTGGCCGACCTCGGCGTGGCGCCGACGGAGGTGCACGAGGGCGCGCTCGCCTGCGGTCCCCTCGGGCGGCTGGTCTGCTTCGCGACGGTGGGGGCGGGCGAGGTGACCACGCCGGACCGGCGCAAGCTGGTGGGCGTCAGCCAGCGGCGCACCCGGGCCGCGGCCCGTTTCCAGTGCGCCGCCTACTCGGAGTGGCGGCCGGCGCCCCTGGTCGACCTGCTGCGCCTCGACGCCGAGGGCGCCTGGGCGGTCGACGGCGCCGCCGCGGGCGTCGGCCACCCCCCGGCCGCCATCGTCGACGCCTTCCTCCGCCACCTCCCGCGCTGACCCCGGCGCCGCCGCCGCCGCTCGCCCCGGCCGCCGCTCCGGCGCCGCCCGGCGCTCCTGCCCCGCCGCCGCTCCGGCGCTCCTGCCCCGCCCGCCGCCCCACCCCGCGCCGCCCTCCGTCCCGGATCCCGACTCATCCCGTTTCCGCGCACCGCCGTTCCGGCGTTCGGAAGTCGCGCATTCCGGGACGGCTGCACGCCGGATCCCGAGTGGTCACGTTCCAGCGTTCGGGTGTTGCGCAGTCCGCTACGGATGCACGCAGGTTGCGGGCGGGGGACGCTGTGGAGGCGCCTTGGGACGCCACCGCCGCCCGCACGCCGGCTCAGGGCGGCTCCGGGCGTAGGACGGCCCCGCACAGGGCGACGCGGACGCCCTCGGTGTTGGCGACGCGCGGGCCGGTGCCGTCGCAGCCGGGCGTCGACCGTCACGGCCCGCAGGCCGAGCTCGGCGCCGGCGATGCGGGCGGTCTCGGTGGCGCGGCACAGGTCGCTGGCGGCCAGCGCGGTGGGCCGGCGGCGGGCGTGCAGCAGCCGGCGGCCGAGGGCCCGGGCCTGGTCGCGCCCGGTGGGCGACAGGGGCGGGTCGGCCTGGCCGGCCCAGCGGTGCTCGGCGTTCCACGTCGATTGGCCGTGGCGCACCACGAGCAGCGTTCCGGGCATCGGCGCATCGTGGCCCAGGCGCCGCCAGGCCCACGCCGGACATCCGGCGACCTGGGTCGATGGGGGGACGTGCCTTGTAGCGGGGAGGAAGGTGGGGTACTTTCCCACGAAGTGGAAGACAGTGGCACGCCCAGTGGCGCCCCGGCGGGCACCGGCACGACGGCCAGCGGCGCGGTCGCGGCCCCGGCGCGCCCGGCCGGTCACCGCTTCTTCACCGGCTCGTACGAGCACTCGGTCGACGACAAGAGCCGCCTGGTCCTGCCCGCGCCGTTCCGATCCCGGCTGGCGGGCGGCGCCTACCTCGGGCCGCTCGACGGCTGCCTGGGGCTGTGGCCCGAGGACGAGATCGAGGCGGTGTTCGCCAAGTGGGACGACGCGGTGGGCCTCGGCATGGTCGCGGAGGAGACCGCCGAGGCGTTCGTGGCCGCCACCTTCCCGGTCCAGCCCGACAGCCAGGGCCGCATCGTGGTCCACAAGACACTGCGGGCCTTCGCCTCCCTGACCGGCCCGGTCGTCGTCGTGGGCGCGCGCGGGCGGTTGGGCGTGTGGTCCCGCGACCGTTGGGAGCGGCGCCTGGACACCATCCCCGACGGCCCGGACGCGGCCATCGGTCAGGCGGCGAGGGACCTGAAGCTGTGAGCGCGTCCCCCGGGTTCGAGCACGAGCCCGTGCTGGTCGACCTGGTGGTCGAGCTGTTCGCGCCGGTCCCCCCGGGCGTCGTCGTCGACGCGACGCTCGGCGGCGGCGGCCACGCCGAGGCCCTGCTCGACGCGCATGCCCACCTGTCGGTCCTGGGCCTCGACCAGGATCCCGACGCCATCGCCGCGGCCTCCGCCCGCCTGGCCCGCTTCGGCGACCGGGCCGCCGTGCGGCGCACCCGCTTCGACCAGATCGCCCGGGTGGTGGCCGAGGAGCTGCCCGGTCTCGGGCACAGCGGCGCCAGCGGCGCGCTGTTCGACCTGGGCGTCAGCTCGCCCCAGTTCGACCGGCCCGAGCGGGGCTTCAGCTACCGCGGCGAGGGCCCGCTCGACATGCGCATGGACCCGCAGGGGCCCGTCAGCGCCGCCGACCTCGTCAACGGGGCCGAGGAGGCGGAGCTGGCGCGGCTGCTGCGCGCCTACGGCGACGAGCGCTACGCCGTGCGCATCGCCCGGGCCATCGTCGCCCGGCGGCCCATCGCCACCACGGCCGAGCTGGCCGACGTCGTGCGCGATGCCGTGCCCGCGCCCGCCCGCCGCCGGGGCGGCCACCCGGCCCGCCGCACCTTCCAGGCCATCCGCATCGCGGTGAACGACGAGCTGGCCATCCTGCCCGGCACGCTCGACGACGCCATCGACGTGCTCGTGCCCGGCGGGCGCTGCGTCGCCATCGCCTACCACTCGGGCGAGGACCGCATCGTCAAGCAGCGCTTCCGCCACGCCGAAACCGGCGGCTGGACCGGACCGTCCCACCTGCCCGTCCCGGCCCACGTCCGGCCCACCGTACGGCTGCTCCGCCGGGGCGCCTGGCGTCCGGACGCCACCGAGGTCGCCGCCAACCCCCGCGCCGAGGCGGCCCGCCTGCGCGCGGTCGAGAAGCTCGATCTGAAGGAGGTGGCGTGATGGCCACTGCCCGAGTCGTCCACCTGCCCCTCGTCAACCCCCGCCGCCGCGACGACCGGTCGCCCCACCTGCGGGTCGTGCGCCCGGTGCGGTCGGCCCTGCGGCTCAGCCCGCGCATGGGCGTCGCGCTGACGGTCGTCGCCTTCGTGGCCCTGTTCGCGGTGGCGGTGTGCCACGCGCTGCTCATCGAGGGCCAGGCCGAGGTCGACCAGCTCGACCGTGACGTGGCCGCCCAGCAGGCCCGCTACGAGGAGCTGCGGCTCGAGGTGGCCGAGCTCAAGTCGCCGTCGCGGATCCGCACCGAGGCGATCGAGGAGCTGGGCATGGTGCCCGCGGGCGAGACCGTGTGGCTCACCTCGGACGAGGCGGCGCCCGCCGAGGACGAAGCCGAGCCGGTCGACTCGCCCGACACGAGCGCGGCGCGGGTCAAGCCCTATCTCGAGGCGGCGCCGTGAGCTCGCGCGGGCCCGGCCGCCCGACCGTGGGCGGTCGCAGCACCAGGGCCCGCGACACCCCCCGGTCCGGCGGTCGGCCGAGCACGCGCTCGCCCCGGGCGCCGGCCACGCGGGCGCGCACGACGTCGCGCTCGGCCACAGGTGCCCGCCCGGCGCCGTCCACCCGGGCGGGCACCCGCGGGTCACGGGCGGGCACCACCACGCGCGCGAGCGCCCGCAGGACCTCGGTCGGCGCGGCCGGCAGCGCCGGCAAGGCCGCCGGCCGCAAGGCCGCCGCCGCGGGCCGCAAGGTCGCGGCCGCAGTCAGCAGGAGCGCCACCCGTTGGCCGGGGGCCAAGACCACGTCCCGCCGGCCGACCGGCGCCGGCCCGGTCGGCCGCCGCGACCGCCGGGCGCCGGGTCTGCCGGCGGGGCGGTCCCGGCCGCTCGCCGATCGCGGCGCGCCGCCCCGAGTGCCCCGCCTGTTGCGCCCGGGCAGCCCGCGGGCACGGGCGCTGGGCCTGCTGGTCGGTCTGATCGTGCTGTTCGCGGTCGTCGCCGTGCGCCTGGTGTACGTCCAGGTGCTCGGCGCCGACCGCTACGTCGCGTACGGCGAGGAGCAGCGCATCGAGCCGATCGAGGTGGCCGGCGGTCGGGGCGCCATCTACGACCGGAACGGCAACGACCTGGCCATCTCCATCCCCCGCACCACCGTCGCCGCCGATCCCAGCATCGTGGCCGACCCCGCAGCCGCGGCCCGGCGGCTTGGGCCGGTGCTCGGCCTCGACCGGGCCGAGCTCGCCCACGACCTGGCGGACGAGGGCCGCTTCGTCTATCTGGCCCGCCAGGTCGACGACGAGGTGGCCGAGAAGGTGGCGGAGCTCGGCATCGACGGGGTGATCACCTTCGACGAGCAGGCGCGCTTCAACCCGTCGAACGACCTGGCCCGGGCCCTGATCGGCGGGGTCGACATCGACAACGGCGGCCTGTCGGGCATCGAGGCGAGCTACGACGACCAGCTCTCCGGCGAGTCGGGACGGTTCATCGTCGAGCGCGACCTGCAGGGCCGCACGATCCCCGCGGGCCGCCACCAGGTCGAGCCGGCCGAGCCGGGCGACGACCTCATCCTCACCATCGACCGCAACCTGCAGTCCGAGGTCGAGATGATCGTCGCCCGCCAGGTGGAGGCCACCGGCGCCAAGGGCGGCATCGGCATCGTGTCCGATCCCGCCACCGGCGAGGTCCTGGCGCTCGCCAACCTGGCCACCGACCCCGCCACCGGCGGGGTGGGCAACAGCACCAAGAACACCGCCGTCACCGACAACTACGAGCCCGGCTCGGTCAACAAGGTCATCACCCTGGCCGCCGCGCTCGAGGAGGGCCTGGTGACGCCGGACCAGGTCGTGGACGTGCCGCCGTCGATCCGGGTCGCCGACCACACCTACCCGGACTCGCACCCGGGCAGGATGACCATCACCGATGTCCTGGCCAAGTCGTCGAACGTCGGCACGATCCAGCTCGCCCAGCGGTTGGGGGAGGAGCGGCTGCACGAGTACCTCGTCCGCTTCGGGTTCGGGCAGCCGACCGGGCTGGGCCTGCCCCACGAGGTGCACGGCGCGGTGCCGCCGACCGAGGACTGGTCGGGCACGTCCATCGGCTCGATCCCGCTCGGCCAGGGCATCTCGGTCACCGCCATGCAGATGCTCTTCGCCTACAACGTGGTCGCCAACGACGGCGTGTACGTGCCGCCCACGCTGGTCACCGCCACCCGCGACGCCGAGGGCGAGCGCCACGAGGTGGCGCCCGGCGAGCGCCGCCGGGTCGTGTCGCCGACGACCGCGTCGCAACTGCGTGCAATGCTGACCGAGGTGATCGCGAACGGAACCGGCCGGGCAGCGGCCATCGACGGCTACGAGGCGGGGGGCAAGACCGGCACAGCCCGCAAGCCCCAGCCCGAGGGCGGCTACCGCAATGCCGAGGGCGGGTACGACTACATCTCGACGTTCGCCGGGTTCCTGCCCGCCGGCGATCCCCGGCTGTCGATCATCGTGGTCATCGACGAGCCGACCACGTCGCCCTATGCCGCTCAGGTGGCGGCGCCGGCGTTCCGCGACATCGGCCGCTACGCGGCCCGCACGATGGGCGTCGCCCCGGAGCCGGCGGCACCCCGCGCGCCGCTGGCCATCCCCGCCGACGAGGGCCGGGTGCGAGCCCAGCCGGCACAGGCCACCAACACGGCCCCCGCCACCACCGTCCCCCCGACGACCGCGCCGTCCTCCACGACGCCCGTACCGACCACCGTCGCGGCCGGCGGCGCCCCGACTGCGCCGACCACGTCGCGGCCCGCGGCCGCCGGCGGGGGGCGCACCGCCGGGGCGCCCGGGGGATAGGGGTGCGGCTCCGCCACCTCGCCGACGCCGTCGAGGGGGTCACCACCCGGATCGCCGGGCCCGACCGCGACCCCGACCTCGTCACGGTGGTGCACGACACGCGCGCCGTGACCGGCGGCGTCCTGTTCTGCTGCGTGCCCGGCTCGCGTGTCGACGGCCACGACCTGGCGGCCGAGGCGGTCGAGCGGGGCGCAGCCGCGCTGCTGGTCGCCCGCGAGCTGCCCCTCGACGCCCCCCAGCTCGTGGTGGCCGACGTCCGCGCGGCGCTCGGCCCGGTGTCGGCCGCGTTCTGGGACCACCCGTCGCGCCGGCTCACCGTCGTCGGCGTGACCGGCACGGCCGGCAAGTCGACCGTCACCCACCTCGTGGCCGCGATCTTCGCCGCCGCCGGCCGGCCGTGCGGCGTCATCGGCACGCTGTCCGGCCCCCGCACCACGCCCGAGGCGCCCGAGCTCCAGTCCCGCCTGGCCGAGCTGGAGCGCCAGGGCGACCGGGCGGTGGCCATGGAAGTCTCGTCCCACGGTCTCGCCCAGGGCCGGGTGGACGGCACGCGGTTCGCGGTCGCGGCGTTCACGAACCTGTCGCTCGACCACCTCGACTACCACGGCACGATGGACGACTACTTCGCCGCCAAGGCCCGCCTCTTCACCCCGGCCTTCACCGACCGGGCGGTGATCTGCGCCGACGACCGGTGGGGCCGGCGCCTGCTGGCCATGGTGGACGAGAACGGCGGCGTCGACGCCCACGGCTACGGCCTCGCCGACGCCGCCGACCTGCAGCTCGCGCCGTCGGGCTCGACGTTCACGTGGGAGGGCCACCGGGTCGACCTGGCGCTGGCCGGCCGCTTCAACGCCCGCAATGCCGTCGGGGCGGCGCGGGTGGCGGCGGTGGCCGGCATCGCCCCCGACGTGATCGCCCGGGGGCTGTCGTCCGCCCCGCCCGTGGCGGGACGGTTCGAGACGGTCGACGCCGGCCAGCCCTTCACCGTCGTAGTCGACTACTCGCACAAGCCCGACGCCCTCGACCAGGCGCTGCGGACCGCCCGCGAGCTGGTGTCGGGCGAGGGCGAGCTGGCCGTCGTGTTCGGCTGCGGCGGCGATCGCGACCGCGCCAAGCGGCCGCTCATGGGCGAGGTGGCGGCCCGGCTGGCCGACCAGGTGGTCCTGACCTCCGACAACCCGCGCTCCGAGAGCCCCGACGCCATCATCGCGGCCATCGCCGAGGGCATCCCACCGGGCACGGCGCTCGTCACCGAGCCCGACCGCCGTCGCGCCATCGAGGCCGCCGTCGCCGCTGCCCGCCCCGGCGGGGTCGTGGTGGTGGCGGGCAAGGGCCACGAGACCACCCAGGTCGTGGGTCCCCGGGCGGTGCCCTTCGACGACCGGGTCGTGGCCCGGGAGGCGCTCGAGCGGCTCGGCGCGGCGCGATCGAACGGCAACCACGATCGACCCGGGAAAGGCGCGCGCTAGCTGTGGTCCCCCTCCTGATCGCCGGGGCCATCAGCCTCGCCGCGTCCCTGCTCGGCACCCGGTACCTGATCGACTGGCTCAAGGCGCACCGCGTCGGCCAGCCCATCCACGAGGACGTGCCCGACGGCCACATCACCAAGGCCGGCACCCCGACCATGGGTGGCGTGGCCATCGTGGTGGCCGCGGTGGCCGGCTACGGGGCCGCTCACGTGCACGGCGGCCTGGTGTTCACGCGCAGCGGCGTGCTGGTCATGCTGGCCATCGCCGGTGCCGCGGTGGTGGGCGCCTTCGACGACTGGATCAAGGTCAGCCACGAGCGCAACCTGGGACTGTCCAAGCGGGCCAAGATGGGCGGCCTGCTGGTGGTGGCCCTCGGGTTCGCCATCGCCTGCGTGGCCTGGACCGACGTCGAGACCACCCTCAGCTTCACCCGGTGGGACGAGCCGGGCTGGCAGCTCACCGACGTGGGGTGGGTCATCTTCGCGGTGCTGCTCATCGCCGCCACCACCAACGCGGTCAACCTGACCGACGGGCTCGACGGGCTGGCCGCCGGGTCGTCGATCTACGCGTTCATCACCATGACCGTGGTGGCGTTCTGGGCCTTCCGCCACGAGTCGGTCTACGAGATCAACCACGCCCTCGACCTGGCGGTGATCGCCTCGGCCATGGTGGGCGGGATCACGGGCTTCCTGTGGTGGAACGCCCCGCCGGCACAGATCTTCATGGGCGACACCGGAGCCCTCGCCATCGGCGCGGGCCTGGCCACCCTCGCGCTCACGCTCAACGTGCAGCTGCTGCTGCCCATCGTGGGGGCGCTGTTCGTGTTCGAGACCCTGTCGGTCATCGTGCAGGTGGGCAGCTTCCGGCTGTTCGGGCGACGGGTGCTGCGCATGGCGCCCGTGCACCACCACTTCGAGCTGGGCGGCTGGCCCGAGACGACGGTCATCATCCGCTTCTGGATCCTGGCCATCATGTCCATGGCCGTGGCGCTCGGCCTGTTCTACGCCGACTCGATCTCCGCGGGCGTGCTCGACTGATGGCCGGCTGCCGCGGAACCCTCCCCCAACCGCGCCGGCCCGTGGGCGAGGCTGGTGGGATGCGGCACCACGGCGGCCCCGGCGGCGGGGGCGCGGCATGAGCACCACCACCGAGCGGCGCGGCCGCGGGCGCGACGGCGGGGGAAGGCCCGCCGCCCGCCGCCGGCATCCCACGGCGCGGGCGCCGCGGGCCGCCGCATCCGGCCAGTCCGGCCTGTTCGTGGCGCTGGCCTTCCTCGTCACGGTGTTCAACCTGCTCGGGCTGGTCATGGTGATGTCGGCGTCGTCGGTCGTGGCCCTCGACGCCTACGGCTCGTCCTGGTACTTCGTCGTGCGCCAGGCCGCCTGGGCCGCGGCGGGGGTCGTGGCCCTGGTGGTCGTGGCGCGCATCGACTACCACCGGTGGCGCCGGCTGGCGGGCCCCTTCCTGGTGGTGGCGCTGCTCCTGCTGGCGCTGGTGCTGGTGCCGGGCGTCGGGGTCGACGCCAACGGCTCGACCCGCTGGCTCGGCGTCGGGCCGCTGACCATCCAGCCGTCGGAGGTCGTCAAGCTGGCGCTGCTGATCTGGGTGGCCGACCTGCTGTCCCGGCGCGCCGCGTACATGCACAACACCCGGGCCACGCTGCGGCCGGTCGTCGTGGTGCTGGCGGCCGCAGCCACGCTGGTCATGCTGCAGCCCAACCTGGGCACCACCATCGTCATCGCCGGCATCGCGCTGGCGCTCTGCTTCGTGGCCGGGGCGCCAGCCGGCCCGCTGGCGGGCTGGTCCACCTTCGGGCTGGCGGCGGCGACCGGCCTGGCCCTGGCCGCGCCGTACCGCCGCGCCCGCGTGCTGAGCTTCCTCGACCCGTGGGCCGACCCCCTGCACACCGGCTACCAGAACATCCAGTCGCTGGTGGGCCTGTCGTCGGGCGGTATCGCCGGGTCGGGCCTCGGCGCCAGCCGGGCCAAGTGGGGGTTCCTGCCCTACGCCCACTCCGACTTCATCTTCGCCGTCATCGGCGAGGAGCTGGGCCTGGTCGGCAGCACGGTGGTGGTCGGGCTGTACGTGCTGCTGGGCATCATCGGCATCCGCATCGCCCTGCACGCCCCCGACCGCTTCGGTCTGCTGCTCGCCACCGGCGTCACGGCTTGGTTCTGCGTGCAGGCGTTCGTCAACATCGGCGTCGTGGTCGGCATCCTTCCCATAACCGGCGTGCCGCTGCCCTTCGTGAGCGCCGGCGGCTCGTCGCTCGTGTTCGGCATGGCGGGCGCGGGCCTGCTGCTGTCGGTGGCCCGCCAGGCCACCGTGCGCCCCCTGCCGCCCCGACCCGCCACGGTCAGGCCGGGCGCGGGCGCCGCGGGGGCGGGGCGATGACCGGGCGCACGGCCGGCGGCCGCCACAGCACCCGCTGCTTCGCCCTCATCGCCGGGGGTGGCACGGCCGGCCACGTGCAGCCGGCCATCGCCATCGCCCGGGCACTCGTCGACCGGGGCCACAAGCAGAGCGCCATCGAGCTGGTGGGCAGCGAGCGGGGCATCGAGGCCCGGTTGGTGCCCGCCGCCGGGTTCTCGCTGACGCTGCTGCCCGGCCGTGGCCTGCAGCGCAGGGTCAGCCTGCAGAACGCTCGGTCGCTGGGCGCGCTCGCCGTCGCCCTGTGGCGGGCCTGGCGGCTCGTGGGCCGGCGCCGGCCCCGCGTCGTGGTGTCGGTGGGCGGGTACGCGAGCGTGCCCTGCGCCCTCGCGGCGGTGGCCCGGCGGGTGCCCGTCGTCGTGGCCGAGCAGAACGCCGCCCCCGGCGCCGCCAACCGCCTGGTCGGCCGGTTCGCCAAGGCTTGCGCCGTCTCGTTCCCGGGCACGCCGCTGCCCCGGGCGGTGGTGACCGGCAATCCCGTGCGACCCGAGGTGCTGGCCATCGACCGGTCCCGCGACGCCGCGGGGGCTCGCAACAAGCTGGGCGTCGAGCCCGGGCGGCAAGTGGTGCTGATCTTCGGAGGCTCGCTCGGCGCGCTGCGCATCAACCAAGCCGCCGTCGAGGCCGTGGGACGCTGGGCGGGGCGCGCCGACCTGCACGTGCGCCACGTCATCGGCTCGCGCGACTGGCAGCAGTTCACCGGCCCGGGCGCCGCGCCGCCCCTGCCGCCGGGCGCGGCGCTGCGCTACCAGCCCATCGAGTACGACGACGACATGCCCACGTCGCTGGCGGCCGCCGACCTGGCGGTGTGCCGCTCGGGCTCGAGCACGAGCTTCGAGCTGCTGGCGGCCGGGCTGCCGGCCGTGCTGGTGCCCTCGCCCTTCGTCACCGCCGACCACCAGACCGTCAACGCCCGCCACCTCGAGCAGGCGGGCGCGGCCGTGGTGGTGCCCGACGACCAACTCGACGGCGAGCGCCTGGCCCGCGAGGTCGACACCCTGCTGGCCGACCCCGGTCGCCTGGCGGCGATGGCCACCGCGGCCCGGGCCGCCGCCGCGCCCGCCGCCGCGGCCGACATCGCCGCGCTGGTCGAGGAGCACGCCCGTGACTGACGCGCCGGTCGTCGTGCCTCCGGCCCTGCGCCTGGCCGGCAGTCTCGACCTGTCGCACCCCCGTCACGTGCACGTGACCAACGTGGGCGGTGCGGGCATGAGCGCTGTGGCGGCGCTGCTGGCCCAGAGCGGCCATCGGGTCTCGGGCCACGACCCGGCGCCCTCCACCCCGTTCCTGCCCATGCTGGCCGACCTGGGGGTCGAGCTGACCACCGGCCCGGGCGCCGCCCGGCTGCCCGACGGCGTCGACGCCGTGGTCGTGTCGACGGCCACCCCCGCCGACGACGCCGACGTGGCCGCCGCTCACCGGCGGGGGGTGCCGGTGGTGCACCGCGCCGCAGCCCTGGGGGCGCTGTGCGCCGGGCGCACCACCGTGGCGGTGGCCGGCACGCACGGCAAGACGACCACGTCGGCCCTGTTGACGACCGTGCTCGCCGGCGCGGGCCGCGAGCCGGGGTTCATGGTGGGCGCGGCGATAGACGGGCTGGGCGCCAGCGCCTCGTGGGGCGGCGCGGGGCCGCTGGTGGTCGAGGCCGACGAGAGCGACGGCACCTTCCTGGCCATCGGCGCCACCGCTGCCGTGGTGACCAACGTCGAGCCCGACCACCTCGAGAACTGGGGCTGCGAGGCGGCGCTGCGCGACGGCTTCCGCCGCTTCGTGACCGCGCTGCCGGGGGCGGCGGTGCTGTGCGCCGACGACGAGGGGGCGCGTTCCCTGGGCGACGCCGCGGTCCACCCCGTGACCTACGGTCTCGCCCCGGCCGCCGACTACCAGGTCCGCGAGTGGTCGGCCGCCGGCACCGGCGTGCGCTTCACGCTGCACCACGGCGACGAGCAGGTCGAGGTGTCGGTGCCGGCCGCCCCCGGCGTCCACAACGTCCGCAACGCGGCGGGCGCGCTGGCCGCCGCCCATGCCCTCGGCGTGCCGCTCGCCGAGGGTGCCGCGGCGCTGTCCGGCTTCAGCGGGGTGGCTCGCCGCTTCGAGGTGCGGGGCCGCGCCGCCGGCGTGACCGTGGTTGACAGCTACGACCACCTGCCCACGGAGGTGGCCGCTGCGCTGGCCGCCGGCGCGGCGGGCCCGTGGGCGCGGGTGGTCGCCGTCTTCCAGCCCCACCGCTACAGCCGCACCCAGGCGATGTGGCGCGACTTCGCCGACGCCTTCGTCGACGCGGACCTGCTGGCGATCACCGGCGTGTACGCCGCCGGCGAGGCGCCCCGCGCGGGGGTGACGGGCAAGCTGCTGGTCGAGGCGGTGCTCGACACGCACCCCTGGGCCTCGGTGGCGTGGCTGCCCGGGCTCGACGACGTGCTCGCCTGGCTGCGCGCGGTGCTCCGGCCCGGCGACCTGTGCCTGACGCTCGGGGCAGGTGACTTGACCTCGCTGGCCCCCCGCATCGTCGCCATGCTCGAGGAGCGCGGGTGACGGCGGCGGGCGCGGCGCCGGCGCCGGGCGGGGCGCTCGACCGGGCCGCCGGGCTGCTGGGTGGCCTCGCCCGGCGGGACGTGCCGCTCGGCCCGCTGACGACCTACCGGGTGGGGGGCGCGGCGGCGCTGTTC
>DASSCS010000157.1:0-29475 GCA_035697515.1 Acidimicrobiales bacterium | reverse complement strand
GCCTCCCACCCGAGGATGCGGTCGAGCTCGACGGCGTGGCCCACCGACTCGTGGATCTGCAGCGCCACCTGGTCGGAGTCGAGGATCACCGTGGTGACGCCCTCGGGACAGTGCGGCGCCGACAGCAGCGCCTGGGCCTGGTCGGCCATGAGCGCGGCGTTGGCCACCAGGTCGAGGCTTCGCACCAGCTCCCAGCCCTGGGTGCCGTACTGGCCCCGGACCCCCGGGTACGAGCGGCGCTGGGTCTCGCCGTCGCCCACCGCGGTGGCGTCGACCACGGCCCCGCACTCGACGACGCGCTGGTCGACGCGGCTGCCCTCGCTGGAGGCGAACCACTTCTCGGTGTCCCACACCTGGTAGCCGGCCTGGGCCAGGGCCACACCGGCGTCGTTGGCAGCGGTCGTCGCCGACACCAGCAGGTCGGCCTTCTCGGCCAGGCCCACGTTGTCGAGGGGATGCTCGACCCACGACGACGACCACGACTCGACCACCACGGGCGCCGGCGAGAGCTGCAGGGGGAGGCCGGGCAACCGCGCGGAGGCCAGGGCCACGGCGGTGGCCCCTGCGCCCGCCTGCCGGGCGGCGGCGTCGGTGAGCGTGGGCGTGGCCTGGAAGCCCCACGACGAGCCGAGCAGGGCCCGCACGCCGATGCCGGCGTCCTCGGACTGGGCCAGGTCCTCGACCACGCCGTTGCGGGCCTGCATCGACTCGTGGCGGATGACCATCACGCGGGCATCCGCGTAGCGGGCCCCCGCCGCCAGCGCGGCCTCGACCGCCGCGGTGGCGAGGTCCATCATCGCCGGCACCGTAGTGGTTCGCGGACAGGGCGATGTGACCGAGCGGGGCGGCTCATCCCGGCCATCCGGGCTCGATCACCGTGCGGGGTTCGTCGGTGAGCAGGAACACGCTGCCCGCCAGGTCGAGCAGGTAGCGCTCGTCGGGGGCCACCACCCGCCGGTACTCGGCGTCGGCCACCATGGCGTGGAAGTCGTCGATGCTGCGGTACCACTGCATGGCGATGCCGTCGAAGCCGTCGCTGCCCGTCCAGCGCCCGTCGCCCGCGGGCAGCCGCGGGTGCTGCTCGTAGCGCACCACCCACCCGGCGACGCCGGGCACCGAGCGCACCTTGGCGGCGTGCACGTCGCGCCAGTGGGCGTGGAACTGCTCGGCCGTCAGCGCCGGGTTGCGGCGCAGCATGGCGGTCAGGCGGATCATCGGCGGCGCCTCCTGTGTTCCCCCGGTGCGTGGGCCCGTGGCGCGAGTCTCTGTGACTCGGGACACGGGCCGCCACTAGCTTGCCTGCCATGGCGTCCCACCCCGACGAGAACGCACCCTGGCGACCGGCTGCCCCCCGCCTCGCCCCGCTCGCCGACCACGAGCTGGACGACCAGGCCCGCGAACTGCTGGGCCAGGCGGGCGGTCCGGGCTCGGGCGCCACCCACATCTTCACGACCCTGGTGCGCCATCCCGGGCTGTTCCGGCGGTGGCTCCCCTTCGGCGGGAAGCTGCTGGCGGGCAAGCTGCCGGCCCGCGACCGCGAGCTGCTCATCCTGCGGACGGGTTGGAACTGCCGCTCCGACTACGAGTGGGCCCAGCACGTGCGCATCGCCGGGGCGGCCGGGCTGTCGCACGACGAGATCGAGCGGGCGCGCTCGGACCGGGGCGCGGACGACCCCGGCTGGTCGACCGCCGACGCCACCCTCGTGCGGGCCGCCGACGAGCTGCACGCCGACGCCTGCCTCAGCGACGCCACCTGGGCGGCGCTGGCCGAGCGCTACGACGAGCGCCAGCTCATCGAGGTGCCCATGGTGGTGGGGCACTACCACATGCTGGCGTTCGCCCTGAACAGCCTGGGGGTGCAGGTCGAGGACGACGTGGCCGCCGACAACGCCGCGGCGACGCCGTCCGCCGGCCCGGCCTGAGGCGACCGGCCTGACGGTTTCGTGCTGCACACGACACGTGGCACCGCCAGGCGCGCCCGGGGGCGGCGCTCAGCCGGCGGGGGTCAGCCGGCGGGGGTGGGCGGACGCTGGCCCGTCGTGCCCCAGTAGACCTGGCGGGCCACCGAGATGCGCACGTCGGCCGTGTGGATGCCCCAGAACTCGAAGCCGGTGTGGTGGGCGGCGACGTTGGCCAGCGTGGTCACGAGGGTGCCGGCCTGGGCCAACGGCTCGACGCCCAGGTTCCTGCCCTCGGCCTGCATGGCCGCGACGACGGCCGCCAGCTCGGTGGTGACCGCGTTGAGCAGGCGCGCTCTGATGGTGCGGAAGCGCAGATCGCCCTCCTCGGTGCTCAGGTCGACGACCCGCAGCACGGGGCGGTGCTCGTCCCAGAAGGCGAAGAAGGCGTCGGTCAGCGCGAGGGCGGTGTCGTAGCCGGCCCGGCCCTTCCAGCTGCCCTCGGCCACCAGCCGCACGAGGCGCTCGCCGTCGACCGCCATCTCCTGGGCGAGGGCCAGGATGGCGGCCTCGACGTCGGCGAAGTACTGGTAGAAGGTGGCGGGCGAGGTGCCGGCCTCGCGGGCGATGTCGATGACCTTGAGCGAGCGGTACGAGGTGGTGCGCAGCATCTCGGCGGTGCACTCGAGCAGGCGCTGGCGGGTGGCCCGCCCCCGCCGGCCCGGCACCCGCCCGTCGGCTGCGCGCAGGTTCTCGACCTGCCCCACCTGTTCCGGCACGGGCGTCACAGTACCCGTTCCTGACGGACCATCAGAGGACGGTCGCGGTACCGCTGGCAGGGTTCGGCGTCACGAGCCCCGCAGCGGGGCGATGTAGCGCTCGCCGAAGCGCTCGAGGGCCCGGACGTTGTCGTCGCGCGACGCGAACTGCAGCCCCTCCATCATCCAGGCCGAGGTGATGAGGGTGGTCACGCCCGCCTCCTCCAGCTCGGCGCAGACGTCCGGCGTGGGCAGCCGGTCGACGATGGCCGCCTGCACGTCGAACGGCCGGTCGGTGGTGCCGTACTCGGCGCGGTAGCCGGCGATGCGGGCCGCCATCGCCTTCAGCTCGTCGAGCCCGTAGTACACGCCCATCCAGCCGTCGCCGATGCGTGCCGCCCGGCGCAGCGCCGCCTCGGTGTGGCCGCCGATCAGGATGGGCACGGGGCCGGGCGGCGCCGGCGACATCTCCAGCCGGTCGAAGTCGTAGAACTCGCCGTGGTGCTCGACCATGCCGCCCTGCCACAGGGTGCGCAGCACCTCGATCTGTTCCTCCATGCGGGCGCCCCGGCCCTCGAAGGGCTGCTCGAGCTGGGTGAACTCCTCGCGCATCCAGCCCGCGCCCACGCCGAGCAGCACCCGGCCACCCGAAAGGTGGGCGGCGGTGCCCACCGCCTTGGCCACCACGAACGGGTTGCGGGCGGGCAGCACGTAGACGTGGGTCGAGAAGGTGATGCGCTCGGTCACCGCCGCGAGCGCGCCGGTCATCACCCACACGTCCGGCCATGGGGTCTCGCCCGGGAAGATGGGGCGGCCCGTGTCGGAGTAGGGGTACGACGACTCGAGCTTGTCCGGGTAGAACACGTGGTCGGACAGCGAGACCTGGTCGAACCCGACCCCCTCGGCGACCCGGGTCAGCTCGATCCAGTCGTCGGGCGCGGCATACATCAGCGACTGGCAGAACCTCACGTGTCCCTCCCCTTGTCTTCCCGGCGCCGGCGCAGCGATCAGGCGTCCCAGATGGCGGTCAGCTCGTCGACGGTGGTGACCGTGGCCAGCAGGCTGAGCGTGTTGTCGATGACCGCGTCGGCGTACTCGGTCGGCACGCCGCACACCGCGTCGCGGGGCAGCACCACGTCGTAGCCCCGGTTCACGGCGTCCATCACCAGGTTGGTGATGGCCACGTTGACCGACACCCCCGCCACCACGATCGTCGTGACCCCCAGGTTGCGGAGGATCGCGTCGAGGTCGGTGCCCGCCATGGGATTGAGGCCGTGGGTGCGGGTCAGCACCAGGTCGGATGGCGCCACGCCCACCTCGTCGACCACCTTGCTGGCCTCGCTGCCGGGCAGCAGCTTCACGGGCGCCCGGGCCACGCCGGCGAAGAGCCGGGCGTTGGTGTTGGTGCCCTTGCCGTCGACCCGCCGGGCGAAGGTGCCGTGCACGACCTCGACCCCGACGGCGCGGGCCGACCGCACGAGCCGGGCCACGGCGGGCATCGTCTTGCTGGCCACCTCGGCCAGTGCGGGCAGCGCGGCCTTGCCCCCGATGACGCCGTTCTGGATCTCGGAGGTCACGACCGCGGTGCGCCAGGAGGAGACCAGTTCAGCGAGTTCCGCGCCCATCGGGGCGACCCTAACTGACCAGGCAGGGGGGCGACGACCAGCCCGCGGAGCGACGGCAGGCGCCTACGCTGCGCAGGCGCCCGCCGTGCTCCGGCACGACCGGGTGGTCAAGGCAGGCCCGTGCGCGGTGGACGTCTCAGCGCAGGCCCGTGTCGCGGTGGACGTCGCGGTCGCCGTAGACGCCGCGGTCGCCGTAGGTGTCGCGGTCACCGCGGACCAGCGGATCGTCCTCCCAGCGCCGGCCGGCCGCCAGCCCGACGGCCAGCATGCCGAGGGCCAGTCCCAGGTGCAGCCAGTCGTCGGCTGCGTTGACCGGCACGAAGTTGGCGTCGGCGTCGCGGTCGACGACCATCCCGTACACGAACAGGACGAGGTACACGGCCCCGCTGGCCAGCAGGAAGAGCCGTGCCGTGGCCCAGGTGCGGGCCGCCCACAACCCGATCACACCGAACAGCAGGTGCACGATGTTGTGCAACACCGAGACCTGGAAGACGCCGAACAGCTCGGCCTCCGAGTCGGTCCCGGCGAACGCCATGTCGTCGTAGTTGGTGGTGATCCCGGGGATGAACCCGAGGATGCCCACGAGCAGGAACGCGGCGCCGAAGGCGAGCGCCCCGTACTGCGCGACCGAGCGGATCCGCGAAGGGCCCGCATAGCCGCCTGCATGTGCAGTTGCCACGGTGGTACCTCCATGTGTGATGGACACGGCCCCGGACGGCCGGCGCACCTCAGCTACCCCGTCGCTCGGCGCCCACGCAGGAAATGGCTACGGTCGGCGCGATGCCGACCCGTCTCCATTCCGTCGTGTTCGACGCCGCCGATCCCGCCGCCCTCGCCCGCTTCTGGTCGAGCGCCACCGGCTGGCCCGTCACCCTCGAGGAGCCAGACGAAGTGGTGGTCGAGCCACCCGAGGACGAGTCCGGCGTCCCCACCGAGCCCGGGCTGCCCCTGATCTTCGGGCGGGTCGACGACCCCAAGGTGGTCAAGAACCGGGTGCACATCGACCTCGACGCCCGCTCGCAGGAGGACCAGGCGGCGCTGGTCGAGCGGCTGCAGCAGGCGGGGGCGACGCCGGCCGACATCGGGCAGCGGGACGTGCCGTGGGTGGTGCTCGCCGATCCCGAGGGCAACGAGCTGTGCGTGCTCGACCCCCGCGACGACTACGAACGGTCCGGTGCCATCGCCGCCATCGTGCTCGACACGCCCGACCCCGCCGCCCTGGCCCCCTTCTGGGCCGCGGCCACGGGGTGGACGGCCGAGCCCGAGCCCGACGGCAACGTGCGCCTGTTCCGGCCCGACGGGCTGGGCCCCCACCTCGAGCTGCTGCGCAGCGACGATGCCAAGGTGGTCAAGAACCGCGTGCACCTCGACATCGCGCCCGGGGCGGGCGACGACCAGGCGGCCGAGGTCGACCGCCTGCGGGCCCTCGGCGCCACCGACGCCGACGTGGGCCAGGGCACCCAGACCTGGGTGGTGCTGGCCGACCCCCACGGGAACGAACTCTGCGTCCTGAGCCCCCGCGACTGACGCCGTGTAATCTGACGGTGCGTCAGATTTGGTCCCACGCGGGGGAGCCCCGATGACCACGCCCGTGATCCCGAAGATCATCAGCGTCGACGACCACGTGGTCGAGCCGCCGCACGTGTGGCGGGCGTGGCTGCCCGCCCGCTTCCGCGACCGGGGGCCCCGGGTCGAGCGCCGCGGGGTGGCCGGCATGCGCCACGTCGGCGGCGGCCACTACGAGCAGGCCTTCGACGACGACGCGCCCGACCGCGCCGACTGCTGGGTGTACGAGGACCTGGTCTACGTGCACAAGCGCCACGTCGCCGCCGTGGGCTACCCACGTGACCAGATGACGATGACGCCGATGACCTACGACGAGATGCGGCCGGGCTGCTACGACGCCGCGGCCCGCATCGCCGACAACGAGCTCAACCACGTCGAGGCGTCGCTCTGCTTCCCCACCTTCCCCCGGTTCTGCGGCCAGACCTTCGCCGAGGCCCGCGATCGCGAACTGGCCCTCGCCTGCGTGCGGGCCTACAACGACTGGATGGTCGACGAGTGGTGTGGCGACTCGGGCGGCCGCCTCATCCCGCTGATCATCGTGCCGCTGTGGGACGCCGAGCTGGCCGCCGCCGAGGTCCGCCGCAACGCGGCGCGCGGCGTGCACGCGGTGTGCTTCAGCGAGATCCCCGTCCACCTGGGCCTGCCGTCGATCCACTCGGGCGAGTGGGACCCGTTCTTCGCCGCCTGCGAGGAGGCGCAGGTCACCATCAACATGCACATCGGGTCCTCGTCGCGCATGCCCGCCACCTCGCCCGACGCCCCCACCGGCGTGGCCGCCACCCTCAGCTTCAACAACGCCATGGCGTCGATGAGCGACTGGCTGTTCTCCGGGAAGCTCGTGCAGTTCCCCGAGCTGGCGCTGGCCTACAGCGAGGGTCAGATCGGCTGGATCCCCTACATCCTCGAGCGGGCCGACACCGTGTGGCAGGAGCACCGGGCGTGGGCCCACACCAAGGACCTGGTCCCCGAGCCGCCGTCCACCTACTACTACCGGCAGATCTACGGCTGCTTCTTCCGCGACCGCCACGGCATCGAGGCGATCGACGTGGTCGGGCCGGACAACGTGACGTTCGAGACCGACTACCCGCACACCGACTCGACCTGGCCCGACACGAAGCAGGTGGCCGAGGAGCTTATGGCCGGCGTGCCCCAGGACGTCGTCGACAAGGTGATGCGCACCAACGCGGCCCGCATGCTGCACCTCGACCTCGCGGGTCTCACGGCCGGCCGCTGAGGCCCACGCCATGCTGGCCGCCACCGTGCGCGAGGCCGCCCGCCGGTTCGGCGAGCTGACCGCGTTCGTCGACCCCGACGGCTCGCCGCTGTCCTACCGCGAGCTCGACCGGCGGTCCGACGCGGTCGCCGCCGCCCTGGCGGCCCGGGGCGTGGCCGAGGGCGACCGGGTGGTCTTGCGGCTCCCGTCCGACAGCCGCTACGTGGTCGCCTACGCGGCGGCCGCCAAGCTGGGCGCCGTCACGGCCGGCATCAACCCCCACCTGGCCCGGCCCGAGCAGGAGGCGCTGGTCGACCTGGCCGATCCCGCCCTCGTCGTGGCCGAGGGCGGCGAGGTGGACGATCTGGTGCGCGACGGCGCCGTGCTCGCCGGCCGCGACGGGCCGCCGCCCGCGCTGCCCGCAGACCCGCGCAGGCCGGCGGCGATCGTGTTCACCTCCGGCACGACCGGGCGGCCCAAGGGCGCGCTGTTCTGCGAGCGCCAGCTCGAGGCGGTGGCGGCGACGGACACCGGGGGCGCCTGGGCGCCCAAGGGCAGGGCCGGGCCGGCCATGCTGGCGTCGACCCAGTTCGCCCACGTCGGCTTCACCACCAAGCTGCCCTGGTACCTGCGGCTGGCCAGCCGCACGCACATCCTGGGCAGGTGGCGGGCCGACGATGCCCTGCGCACCATAGCGGCCGAGCGGATGCCCTCCATCGGCGGTGTCGCCCCCCAGCTCGCCCTCATGGTGCGCTCGCCCGAGGCCGCGCGCCACGACTGGCGCCACGTGACCACCGTCGTGGCCGGCGGCGCCGCCTCGCCCCCCGCCCTGGTGGCGGCGGTGCGCGAGCGGTTCGGTGCGGCATACTCGATCCGCTATTCCTCCACCGAGTCGGGCGGTTGCGGCACCGGCACCGCCTTCGAGGCCGACGACGACGAGGCCCTGCTCTCGGTCGGGCGGCCCCGGCCCGGCGTCGAGGTGGCGGTGCGCGACAGCGACGGCCGGCCCGCCCCGACCGGCGAGGTGGGCGAGCTGTGGCTGCGGTCGCCCACCCAGATGTCGGGCTACTGGCGCGACCCCGAGGCCACCGCGGCGACGCTCGTCGGCGGCTGGCTGCGCACCGGCGACCTGGCGCGGATCGACGAGCGGAGCCTGGTGCGCCTCGCCGGGCGGGCCAAGGAGATGTTCGTGCGCGGCGGCTACAACGTGTACCCCGCCGAGGTCGAGGCGGCGCTGGCCGCCCACCCCGCGGTCACCGAGGTGGCGGTGGTGCCCCGCCCCGACCCGGTGATGGGCGAGGTCGGCGTGGCCGTGGTGGTGCCACTCGACCCGGCGGCTCCCCCGCCGCTCGCCGACCTGAGGGCCTTCCTCGCCGACCGGCTGGCCGCCTACAAGGCGCCCGAGGCCGTCCGCATCGTCGACGAGCTGCCGCTCACGCCGATGCAGAAGGTCGACCGCCGCGCCCTCGCCGCGCGCGAGGCGTCCGGCGGCGGTCGCTGAGCCCGTCACGTCGAGCCGGTGCCGCGTCTCCAGGCGTCGGGCCGCCCCGGCCGCGTCACCGTCGACCAGTCCGCGACACCAGGTCGCGCACCAGCGAGGTCGTCGCCGCCGAGGGGGCCAGCCCGAGCTCGTCGCGCAGGATGGCCGAGTACTGGTTGTACTGCCGCAGCGCACCGGCGCGATCGCCCGCCGCCAGGTACGCGGCGATGAGGGACCGGTGTGACGTCTCGGAGAGCGGCTCCAGGCACACGGCGTGCAGGCCGATGTCGACGGCGTCCTCCGGGCGGCCTCGTGCCACGAGCCGCGGGACGAGCTCGTTGAAGCCCCGCAGGACGATCTGGCGGAAGCGCTCGCGCTCGGCGACGACCCAGTCCTCGTACCAGTCCGGCAGCAGCTCGATGTCGGACGCGACGCCGCCGGACCTGCCCCTGACCAGGGCGAGCATGGCGTCCTCCGCGCACTGCCGGACTCGGCGGGCGTCGACGTCGACCCCCGCGCTGAGGGTCAGGCTCGCTTGGTCGTCGCCGATGAGGGGTGCCGACTTCCGCGCGCGCCACAACGCGGAGCGAAGGTTGGCCGCCGCGCGCACATCCGTCGTGTCGGGCCAGAGGACGCCGGCGAGACGCCGGCGGTGCACCGGCCGGTCCTGCAATGCCAGGTATGCGACCACGCGTTGAGCCGAAATGGGTAGCGCGATGTTGCCGTGTGAGCCCTCCACCGCGAAGCCGCCGAGCAGCCGCAGGGAGAGTGGTGTGGCGGTCTGCAACATGGTTTGTCGTCTCGCCTTTACGTGAACGTGCTCCGCAGGAACATGTCACGAACCGTGGTATACGGAACCGTCAGTGCCTTCAATTGTCAAGACGTGGCGCGGGCGGGGGCCGCGCGCTCTGGCCCCGTCAGCCGCCGGGCTCGGACCCGCCGAGCCAGTCGCGCACGACGTCGACCACCTCGTTCGTCGAGCTGGCCACGGTGACGAGCTCGACGTGTTCGAGCGACGTCCCGACCGCGAGCACGCGGGCGCGGAACGGCGCGTCGGTGCCGCTCTCGCACCAGGCGCGGATCACGAGCACTCCGACGCACTCGGCCATCGACCGATGACCGCGCCGCCGACGTCACCGACGCGTCACGGCCGCGTCACCGCGTCGACCTCGGAACGCGGACCCGGAGCCGGCTGGTGACGCTGGCGTGACGGTCCGGTGACGCACCCGGGTCTTGATGGTCGCGCCTGGCCCCGTCGGTCGCGCGAGCGCGCCGTGGCATCGGGGCGGCACCCGACCAGAGGAGGTCATGCACGAATGACACGGACACTCACCTTGGAGGAGCTGGATCGCCACGAGGTCTCGGTCCTCGAGCCTCGCGAGACGCTCGGTTGGGCGAACTGGGCGAACGTCTCGGCGACCAACCTGGCGCTGGCGGTCAACGCATCCACGTTCAAGAGCTCCGCGAACGCCTGGGCCGCGCAAGCCGTCTTCGTCGTCCAGGGCTGATCGTCACCACGGCGGATTCAGCCCAGGAGAGGAGACACCATGCACGAGATGCGTGCGTTGAGTGAGGCCGAGTTGGTGGCCGCCACGGCCGACGTCGTCCCCCAACGGGACACGCTCGCGCTGGTGAACATCGCGAACATCGTGTCGGTCAACGTGGCGTTGGCGATCAACGCAGCCACGGTGAACAGCACGGCCAACGCGACGGCGGGCCAGCTCACGGGCGCGTTCCAGTTCTAGGCGCCTGTCGGGGGATGGACGGAGCGGGACAGCTGCAAGATGCCCCGCCCCGTCCCCCCGCTCAGGGATACCAGAATGACCTTGCCGCGACTAGCAGACGACGTGCGGCTGCTCGGCAGCTGCCCCGGGTCGGGCTATCGCGAGCCGCGCTACCTGATCGAGCGGCCCGACCAGCGCATGCTCCAGCTGTCGCGCCTGCTCTTCATCGTCGCGGCCAACCTCGACGGCCGCCACTCGGTCGAGGAGATCGCCGACAGGGTGAGCACCCAGTACCGGCGCCGGCTCACGACGCAGGGACTCGAGTTCCTGGTGGAGGCGAAGCTCCGCCCGCTCGGACTGCTCGAGGACAGCCGAGCGCCCGTGGATCGCGCCGGGGGCACGCCCGCTCCGCTCCGCGGTGCGCCCGGCCAGCCGGCGCCCGCAGGCCGGCTGCTGGGCCTGCGCCTGCGCCTGGTGCTGCTGCCGGCGCGCCTCGTCCGGACCCTCTGCGGGGTGCTGACGGTGTTCTTCCTGCCCGCCGTCGTGGTCGCGGCGCTGGCGGCCCTGGTCGCCGCGGACGTCTGGCTGTGGCGGACCGCGAGCCTCGCCCCCGCCTTCGCCGCGGTGCTGGCCGAGCCCGTCACGATCCTCCTGCTGCTGGCCGTCGTCGCGGCGTCAGTCCTCTTCCACGAGCTCGGGCACGCCGCCGCCTGCCGGTACAGCGGAGGGCGACCCGGCGCGATCGGCCTGGGCCTCTACCTCGTCTACCCCGCCCTCTTCACCGACGTGACCGACGCCCAGCGGCTCGGCCGGTCGGGCCGCCTGCGCACCGACCTCGGCGGCGTCTACTTCAACGGCCTCACGATCCTCGTGGTGGCCGCGGTGTACGGCGCCACCGGCCACGAGCCCCTGGTGCTCGCGATCGTGCTCATCCACCTCGAGATACTGCAGCAGCTCGTGCCGGTCGTCCGGCTCGACGGCTACTACATCCTGACCGACCTCGTCGGCGTGCCCGACCTGTTCGACCGGGTCCGGCCGGTGCTCGCCAGCCTGGCGCCGTGGCGCGAGCCCGACCCCCGGGTGACCGAGCTGCGCCCCGCCGCCCGGGCCACCGTCACGGCCTGGGTCCTGGTCGTCGTCCCCGCCCTGCTGGCGGTGGCCGGCTACCTGATCGTGCGCACCCCCGACCTGCTGCGCGACGTGTGGCGCAGCGAGCAGCGCGAGTGGCAGGCACTGCAGGCCGCGTTCGACGCCGGAGACACCCCGCTCGTCGCCCTTGCCGCGCTGTCGATGGTGCTGCTCGCGCTGCCCACCCTCGGCCTCACGCTGCTGCTCGCCGACGTGGCGCGGCGCGTCCCCCGCGCCGCCATCCGGCGGGCGAGGGCGCGGGGTTCCCGCCCGCAGACGCCGTCGGCCCGCAGCACCGCGCCGCGGACCGTCCCCCAGGAGGTACCCATGGACAACAACGGACTGGGGGATACGACGCGAGCGGTCGCCCCCTCGTCGACGTCACGAGAAGAGCCGACCGCACCAGCGACGGGCTCCCGCAACGGCCACGGCACGGCACCGCCCACCAGCCGCCGGCGGGCCGCCCCTCCCGACCGCCGGCGGACGCTGAGCAGCCTCACCGCCACCGACTTCACCGAGGAGACCATGCTGCGCGGCCGGACGCAGCCCCCGACCCGGGGCTGGCGGCGCGGCGTCTACGTCGCCACCCGGGGTTCCGTCAACCCGGGACCGGGGCGGGCGGAGAGCCGCGAGCTCGAGCTGCTGAGCCGCCTGCGCACGCCGATCCACGGCTCGCGCCGCATCGTCGTCCTCTCGCGCAAGGGGGGTGCGGGCAAGACGACGACGGCCGTGATGCTCGGCCACACCTTCGCGTCGCAGCGTGGCGACCGGGTGGTCGCCCTCGACGGCAACCCGGATGCGGGCAGCCTGGCGTACCGGGTCCAGCGGCAGTCGCCCGAGACGGTGACCAGCCTGGTGGCGCGGCCGGCGGCCCTCGACCGGTACGCCGACATGCGCTCGTTCACCTCGCAGGCGCCCGACACCCGGCTCGAGGTGGTGGCGTCGGACGACGACCCCCGCATCACGCAGGCCCTCGGTGAGGACGACTACCGGCGCGCCATCGACGTGCTTGACCGCCACTACAACCTGATCATCATCGACACGGGGACCGGTGTCCTCGACGGGGCCATCCAGGGCGTGCTCGGCGAGGCCGACCAGATCGTCGTCGTGATGCCGCCCGCGCTCGACGGCGGCAGGGTCGCGGCGATGACCCTCGACTGGCTCGACGAGCACGGCTACGGGGGCCTGGTCCGGGGCGCCGTCGCCGTGATCAACGGGGTCAGGGGCGGCGCGCCGGTCGAGCTGGACCGCATGGAGGCCCACTTCGCGGCCCGGTGCGCCGGGGTTGTGCGCATCCCGTGGGACCGCGTGCTGTCGGCCGGCGGCCAGACCGGCTTCTCGGAGCTGGGGCGTGGCACCCGGGTCGCCTTCCTCGACCTGGCGGCAACGATCGCCGAGGGCTTCGAGTCCCGCTCGCCGCGCCGGAGCCGGCCGTGAGCGGCCCGTCGGCGAGGCTGGGCCGCCGCGCCGGCGCGGTCGCGGTCGCCGTCGTCCTCGCGGTCGGTTGGGGCTCGGTCGCGCCCGCGGAGGCCCACGACCGCACCATCACGACCGACGTGACCGTGACCGTCCGCCAGGACGGCCAGACCCGGGCCCGTTCGGCCCTGCGCGTCGCCCCCACCTTCGCCCCCCAGGTGTCGGCGGTCAATCGCGCCCATGCGTCCGCCCGGTGCGACGCCTGCCGCGCCGTGGCCGTGTCGTTCCAGGTGGTGCTCGCCAACCGTGGGCCGGGCGACGTCGCTGCGGACAACGCCGCCGTCGCGACCAACGAGGGGTGCGCCCGCTGCGAGGCGGTCGCGATCGCCTACCAGTTCGTGGTGGTCAGCCCCCATCGCTCGCACCTCACGCCGGCCGGGCACCAGCGCCTGGCCCGGGTGCGACTGGAGCTGTGGCGGCTCAGCCGCTCCCGGGCACCCGCCGCCGACGTCAACGCGCAGGCCGAGGCGCTCGCCGCCGAGGTGGCGGACGTGCTCACCACCGAGCTGCGGACCGTGCCCCGGATCGACCGCGAGATCCGCCGCGACCACTGACCGCGGGATCAGGAGCCGTCGACGGCGGAGGAGCTGGCCGAGACGTCGGAGACGCAGGTCTGCGTTCCCGACGATGACGTCACGGGCCACGACATGGCGTCGCGGGTCGCGGGATCGTAGGTGCCGTCGACCTCCACGCCGTTCTGCTCCTCGACCCGCGCCACCGCCTCCCGGGTCTGCTGGCCGAACTCGCCGTCGACGTCGATGTCCTCGCCGTTGCACTTGACCAGGGCGTCCTGCAGGGCGCGGACCGCCTCGTCGTCGCCGCCGCCCTCGACGATCTGGCAGTTGGACGACGACTCGGTGTCGGTCACCCCGCCCGGCACCTCGGCCGTGCCCGACGCGCTCTGCACGACCACGACCCCGTCGCACGTGTCGCCGCTGAAGTCGAAGTCGTCGGTGTCGCCAGTGTCCACGTCCTGGTCGACGTCCGTGTCGGTATCGCCGTCATCGTCGGCCGCCAGGCCGATCCCCACCAACGCCAGGACCACGAGGATCACGGCCCCAGAATTCGAAGCCACCTGCGCTCACTCCTCCGGATCGCTGCGATGCTGCACATCGCCAGCCGAGGGTCAACGCAAACCGTAACGCCACGCCCGGTGGCGGAGGGTGATACCAGCTGTGTCGGCGCGACCGCCCGCGGTCAGCCGAACAGCTCGGATCGGCGCACCGGATAGCCGTCCTGGCCCAGCATCGCCTTCGACAACGGGTCGAGCATGGTGAACAGCTCGCCGATGCGGTCGCCGAGGCGCACGATCACCTCGCGGGCGGCGAGGTCGGTGGTGTCCTCGACCTGCTCGCGCAGGGCGCGGCCCGCCTCGGTGATGCCCGCCTCCTCGTCGAGCAGCCCGCGGTCGACCAGGCGGGCCCGGGCAGAGGCGATGTCGTCGGCGTCCCAGCCCCGCGTCCAGGCGTAGCTGCCCGGCTCGATGCCCCACCACGGCTCGGTGAGCACGGTGATCTCGGCCGAGTCGAAGTGCGGCAGCCACGCCGCGATGTGGCCGTCGCCCCGGTGCTCGCGCACCAGGTCCGCGGCCCGCCACAGCCGCCCGGCGGGATCGTCGCGCCCGGGCACCGGCAGGCCGGCGAGGGCCGAGTAGAGGGCCCGGCCCGATCCGTCGAGCCCGTCGGTCACCTCGAGCAGCAGGTCGGCCGCCACCAGGAAGTCGTCGGTGGGCGCGCCGGCCATGCGCACGATCTGGTCGCGGGCGCCAGCCAGGCGGGCCTCGAGCAGGGCCTGGGGGTCGGTCTTGGCGTGCACGCCGGCCATGGCCCGCTCGACCACGCTCGGTTTGAAGGCGGCGAACACACCGGACACGACCCGCCAGGGCACGGTGCCCAGGCAGGCGCTGCGGCTTCCGAAGTAGGCCTCGACGTAGTTGAGGCCCAGGGCCTCGTAGCGCTGCTGCGCCTCGGGGGCGAAGTAGACGGCCGCGGCCAGCGGCTCGACCAGGTCGCGCATTCGCCGGGCGGCGTCGTGGTACGCGGCGTCGCGGTCAGTTGCCATGTGTCCCCCCAGGGTGGTGGCTGCAGCGGCAGGCTAACGGCGCCGGGCGCGGGGAGCGCCAAGCAGATGCGCGCCCGGCCGCCGCGGCTGTCGCCCGGCCGGCGGCCGTCAGTCCGAGGGCCGCGTGCCGACGATCGACACGAAGCTGACCATCTCGCCCGGGTAGCCGCCCAGGTTGTGGGTCAGCGCCAGGTGGCGGTCGTCGGCCGTGGCGATCCGGCGGTCGTCCGGAGCCTCGCCCCGGAGCTGGAGCCAGGCCTCGAACAGCATGCGCAGCCCGCTGGCCCCCACCGGGTGGCCGAACGACTTGAGCCCGCCGTCGGGGTTGACGGGCAGGTCGCCGTCCAGGTCGAAGGCGCCGTCGAGCACCTCGCGCCAGGCCGAGCCCCGGGCGGCGAAGCCCAGGTCCTCCATCAGCACCAGCTCGGTCGGGGTGAAGCAGTCGTGCACCTCGGCCATCGCCAGCTCGGACCGGGGGTCGGTCACGCCGGCCTGGGCGTAGGCGTCGGCGGCGCTGCGGGCCACCTCGGGGAAGGTGGTGTAGTCGTAGCCGGGGTCGGTCAGGCCCGACCCGTTGCCCGCCACCAGCGACAGGGCCTTCACGTACAGCGGGGCGTCGGTGTAACGGTGGGCGTCCTCGGCCCGCACCACGACGGCGGCGGCGGCGCCGTCGGCCACGCCCGCGCAGTCGAACACCGACAGGTCGCCGGCGACGGACGGCATGGCGCAGATCGCCTCGACCGACATCTCCCGCCGGAACTGGGCGCGCTCGTTGCGAGCGCCGTTGTGGTGGTTCTTCGAGGCGATGCGGGCCAGCGCCCGGCGCAGCTCGCCGGGGTCGACGCCGTAGCGGCGGGCGTAGGCGGGGGCCACCATCGAGAACATGGCGGCGGCGGTGAGCGTGCGGTTGGTGCCGTCGGTGGGGACGGGGAAGGCGTTGAGCCCCTGGTAGCCCGAGTCCTTGACCTTCTCGACGCCGACGGCCATGGCCACGTCGTAGGCACCCGAGGCGACGGCGTAGGCAGCCTGGCGCAGCGCCTCCGAGCCCGTGGCGCACATGTTCTCGACCCGGGTGACCGGCTTGCCCTCGAGCTGCAGCGGCTTGGCCAGCACCATCCCGCTCATGCCCGACTGGGCGGTGCCGATCCAGTAGGCGTCGACGTCCGCGTGGCCGAGGCCCTCGCCCACCGAGGCCAGCGACTCGCCCGTGGCGTCGACCAGCAGGTCGTCGACGCCCTTGTCCCAGTGCTCGGCGAACCGGGTGCAGCCCATGCCCACGATGGCCACGCGGTCGCGGATGCCGTGCGAGCCCATGTCAGGCCTCCCCGCCGCCGGCCCCTGCGGTGCGCACCGGGCGGGCCTTCCAGAAGTAGTTGTGGATGCCGTCGGCGGTGAAGAGCCGGCGGAACGTCATCTCGACCCGGCCACCGATCGCCACGTCGCCGGGGCGCGAAGGGTCGACGTCGGTCAGCTCGACCGGCAGGCGGCCGCCCCCGTCGAAATCGACGACCGCGAACACCACCGGCGGCGAGGGCGAGTAGGCGAGCCGGTCGACGGTGAAGGCGGCGATGGTCCCGGTCGCGTCGGCCATGGGTCGGCCCGGGTCGTCGGCGGGCAGCGGCGGCAGGTGCACGGTGCCGTCGTCGCCCAGGCCGCCCACCAGCCCGAACTTCCAGTCGCCCGAGCGGCCCGCGGCGGCGGCCGACGGCCGGGCGGGCTCGGGGCGGCGGGGCGGCTCGACCGGGAGGTAGCCCCGCCAGGCCAGCGCCTTGCCGTAGGGCACGGGGGCCCCGGTCGCGATCTGATCGGCCACCAGGGGGCGGGGTCGCCGTCCTGCCGCGCCCAGCGCCTCGGTCGTGCGCACCACCAGCACGTCGGCGCCGTCGGCCAGCACCACCACGGCGACGGTCTCTCCGGGCGCGGCCCGGTCGAGGGCGTGGGCCAGCAGCAGCCCTGGCTCGGCGGCACCGGTGAAGCCGACCGTGTCGCCGAGCGCAGGAGCGAGGCGGTCGCCCAGATCCAGGCGGCGACCCAGCGCCACGGCGGCCCGGGGGTGCGACGTGGCCACGACCACCCGATCGACCTCGCCGCTGGCCAGCCCGCCCGCCTTGAGGGCGTCGTCCCAGGCCCGGGCGCCCAGTGCCACGTAACGCGCCTGCCCGAAGCGCTCCTCCCACACCTTCGAGCGGGAGTCGCCAGGCGTGCGCCAACGGTCGAGGAACTCGTCGGTGGCGCTGCCCCAGGCCACGACCTCGGCCACAAGCGGGCCGTCGTCGGCCGAGCCGACCAGCAGCGCCGCGGCCGCGTCGCCGCCCGCGGCCTCGTCGTCCGAGCCCGGCAGCCCGGTGCGGATGTCGGCCGCCACCACCAGCGCGGGTGGGCCCGCCGCCAGGCCCGCCCGCAGCGCGCCCACCGCCGAGCGGACCGCGCCGTTGACATCGAACGCGCCCGCGGCGGGGTCGAGCCGCAGCGCCGCGTGCACCGCGGTGGCGTTGGTCTTGTCGACGTACGCCGGGCTGACCGTGGCGAACCACAGCGAGCCGGGCCGCCCGCCGCCGGGCGCGGACGCGAGCGCGATGCGGGCCGCGGCGACGCCCATGGTGGTCGTGTCCTCGTCGTAGCCGGCCACCGTGCGGGTGCCGCGGCCGCCGCCGGCGCCGGCCACGGCCCTGATGTCCGACCGGTCGAGCCGCCGGTAGGGCAGGTAGGCGCCGTAGCTCAGGATCCCCCGTGCGGCCATGGCGCCAGGCTACGGCGGAATCTGACGGGTCGTCACATCTCGCGTCAGCCGACGTGGCGCAGGGCCTCACGCAGCTCGTCGGGCGACACCCGCAGACCCCTGCACAGGTGGATGGGCGCGCCCGCGATCTCGTTCTCGATGCCGTCCAGGTTCCCCACCACGGCCAGGGGCCCGACCGTGTCGCAGTAGGGCGCCAGCGCCGACCGGGGGTAGCGCAGGGTGATGAACGAGCCGGTCGGCTCGCCGTCGGGCCACCAGTCGGCGTAGCTGTTGTGGGCCGACAGCGCGGTGCCAGGCGGCAGCCCCCGGGCCGGCCCGTAGAGGTCGATGGCGGCGGCCTCGCCGTAGCTCAGCGTGAGCACGCGCACGTCGACCTGCTCCTCGTCGGGCAGGACGCCGGTCACGCCGGCCACCAGGTCGACCATCTCGGGCCACCCCACCTGCTCGGCCAGGTCGTCGTTGAGGTCCTGGAACAGCTCGGCGTACACGGTGACCGACGCGACCGGGGCCAGCGCGGCCAGGGGCACGAGGGCGTTGGCGGCCAGCGCTCCCACCGCCCGACGCCAGCGGTGGGGAGCCGCCGCCAGCCAGCCCTCGGTGGCCACGCAGCCCGCGGCGATGCCCACCACGTACAGGGGCCCCAGGTAGTAGGCCTTCCCACCCACGACCAGCAGCACGGCGG
Source organism: Acidimicrobiales bacterium (assembly GCA_035697515.1). GTDB lineage: Bacteria > Actinomycetota > Acidimicrobiia > Acidimicrobiales > VFJN01 > ZC4RG19. The sequence goes on along the minus strand of DASSCS010000157.1, from coordinate 11,124 downwards.
CGACGGTGGCCGCCGCGACGGCCAGAGCCCGCCACGGCCGCCGTGCCCACAGCCACGCCATCCCGGCACCCACGAGCGGCACCGCCAGGGGGCCGACCAGCGCGACCTGCAGGAGCACGAACCCGAGCCGCCCCTCCTCTGCCCGCACCTCGGCGTTGTTGTTGCGGGCGAACTCGAGCGTCGGCCAGCCGTTGAGCGCCTGCCAGGCGAGGTTGGGCAGCCACAGGGCGAGCGCCACCGCGCCTCCCGCCCACGGCCAGCGGGAGCGCAGCTGGGTACGGCCCTCGGGCACGGCCGCCAGTCCCACAGCCAGGCCGGCGACCAGCACCGCCATGGTCCACTTCGTCTCCAGCCCCAGGCCGACCGCGGCGCCGACCGCCAGCCACCAGCGCGGGTCGGCGCCGGCCAGCAGGCGCACCACGGCGAGCAGCACCAGCGCCCACCACATCTGGTCGAACACCACCGTCTGGAACAGCGAGCCGGAGGCCACGAACAGCGGTGTCGTGGCGGCCGCGAGGGCGGCCAGCAGCACCGCCCGCCGTCCGCCGCCCAGGTCGCGGGCCATGAGCGCGGTCAGCACGACCAGCACGCCGTGGACCGCGCCCGCGAGCGCCCGCAGCGGCCACAGGTGGGGGCCGAGCCCGTCGGTGACCACGCGGGCCAGCAGCGGCACCAGCGGCGGGTGGTCGACGTAGCCGAGGGCCGGGTGGCGGCCGGCGGCGATGTAGTACAGCTCGTCGCGGTGGAACCCGTAGCGCCCGCTCACCACCAGATGGAACGCAATCACGCCCGCGGCCACGGCGAGCACCGGGCGCAGGTCCTGCCGCCGGTCGCGCCTTGGCACGGTCTGTGCTGCCCCCACGACTGCGATCATGGCCCGATCCGCGGCGAATCACACCGGTCCGCCCGAACCTGACGGACCGTCACATCGGGCCTAGCCTGCCGCCATGCAGCTCGGTGACGTCGCCAACGGACAGGCGGCGGGGTTCGGCACCCCGCTCGAGGGTGTCCGCGTGCTGGCCGCCGAGCAGATGCAGTCGCTCCCCTACGCCACCCAGCTGCTGGCCCGCCTGGGCGCGGCGGTGGTCAAGGTCGAGCATCCCGGCCGGGGCGAGTCGGGCCGGGGCTCGTACCCGCACATGCTCGACCCCGCGGGGCGACCGGTCGGCGCCACCTTCCTGCGCAACAACCTGAACAAGCGCAGCCTGGCGCTCGACCTCAAGCATCCCGAGGGCCGCGACCTGTTCCTGGCCCTCGTGCCGCGGTTCGATGTGGTGTGCGAGAACTTCAAGGCCGGGACCATGGACCGCCTCGGCCTCGGCTACGAGGCCGTCGCCGAGCGCCATCCCGGCGCCGTCTACCTGTCGTTGTCGGGGTTCGGCAGCGCCGCGGGGAGCCCCTACCGGTCGTGGCCCGCGTACGCCGCCATCGTCGAGGCCATGTCCGGCATCTACGAGTACCGGCGCGAGCCGGGCCGGGCGCCCCGCGCCAACCCGGTGGGCGCGCTCGGCGACATCAGCTCCGCGCTGTTCGGCGCGGTGGGCGTGTTGGCCGCCCTGCGCCAGCGTGACCGCACCGGGCAGGGCCAGCACGTCGACGTGGCCATGCTCGACGCGGTGATGGCCATGACCGACATCGTCACCAACCTGTGGTCGATGGGCGTGCACGGCTCGGTCGAGGACGAGATCGGCGCCATCGTCGACACGTTCGCGGCGGGCGACGGCCACTTCGTGCTCCAGTGCGTGCGACCCCAGCACTTCACCGCGCTGGCCGAGGTCATCGGCCGGCCCGGGTGGAACGACGACCCCCGCTTCGCCACGCCCGCCGGCTGGGTCGAGCACCGCGACGAGGTGCGCGCCGCCATCGAGGCCTGGGCGGCGACGCGCAGCCGGGCCGACGTGGCGGCTGCCCTCAGCGCCGCGGGGCTCGCCGCCGGCCCGTGCCTCACCCCCGCCGAGGTCATCGCGGACGAGCACGTGGCCGCCCGCGACATGCTCGTGGCTGTGCCCCGCTCCGACGGCGTCGACCAGCCGGTGCTGGTGCCCGGCAACCCGGTGAAGATGTCGAAGGTGGCCGAGGGACCCGAGACCCGGGTGCCGTGGCTGGGCGAGCACACCGACGCGGTGCTGGAGGCCGAGCTGGGCCTCACCGATGACGACCTCGCCCGCCTGCGGGCCGAGGGCGTCATCGGCTGAGCTTGCGGCGCCGCCGCCGGTCACGTCGCCGGCCGGGGGATGATGGGGCGGTGCGCTACTCGGTCGAACTGGCGCTGTCGGGGCTCCACCTGCGCCACAAGCGTGCCCACGCCCTGCTGGTGCGCGACTTCGTGAGCTGGCTGCGGGTCGAGTTCCTGGGTGCGGCCGCAGGCACGGGCGTGGCGGCGGCGCTGGCCGATCGGCCCCGCACCGTCGACGATCTGGCGGCGGCGCTGGGCGCGTGCGACCGGGGCCTGCTCGGGTCGCTGCTGGCGGTGGGCGAGTCGGTGGGCGAGCTGCGGGTCGACCGGGCCGGGCGCTGGCGGCTGGCAGGCGCACGGGCGCGGGCGCTGGTCGACCCAGCCGTCGACGGCCTGGCGGCGCTGCCCGAGGAGGCCGTGGCCTACGGCACCGACGTCTACCGCGGCCTCGGCGAGCGGTTGGCGGGCGCACCGGCGGGCGACTACCTGGCGACCCACGGCGAGCTCGTGGCCCGGACGTCGCGGGTGGCCGAGCCGATCTTCGGCCCCCTGCTCGCCGACGTGGTGCGGTCGTTCCGGCCATCCCGCGTCCTCGACGTCGGCTGCGGATCGGGCGTCAACCTGCGCCACGTGGCCGGGGCCTCGGCGGCCACCACCGGCATCGGCATCGACGTCGACGCCGGTGTCGTCGACCTCGCCCGCCGCAACCTGGCGGCGTGGGGCCTGGACGGGCGCTTCGCGGCCCACCAGGCCGACGTGCGCCGCCTGCCCGGCGAGCTGGCCGGACCGTGGGACCTGGTGCTGCTGATGCAGAACATCTACTACTTCGACGGCGACGACCGGGCGGGCCTGCTGCGGGCGTTGCGGACGCTGGCGCCGGCGGGCGCCGTGGTGGTCGCCACCGCGGTGGCCGGGACGGGCGACCCGGCCGCTGCCCACCTCGACCTGGTGCTGCGCTCGACCGCGGGCAACACCCCGCTGCCCACCGTTCCCGAGCTGGGCGCCGACCTCGCCGCGGCCGGCTTCACCTCGGTCGAGGCGCGCCGGCTCGCCCCGTGGCAGCCCCTCCGGGCCTTCGTGGCCCGCTGATGCGGCGGTGCCGAGGCGGGTCCGCGGCGCCGCCCGCCGGTAGCGTCGCCGGATGCACGCCGACCGCTTCGCTCCCCTGCCGCCCGAGCGCGCCGAGCGTTGGGCCAAGTTCGCCAAGTGGGACCGCACCTACTTCCCCAGCCTGGTCGGCCTGGTGGTCGAGGAGGTCCGGACCGACTACTGCCGCATGCGCCTGCCGTTCCGGCCCGAGCTCACCCAGCCCGCCGGGGCGGTGCACGGCGGCGCCATCGCCACGCTGATCGACACGGTGGTGGTGCCCGCGGTCGGCGCGGCCTACGAACCCGGCCGGACCTACGCCACGCTCACCATGAACGTGACCTACCTGGGCGCGGTGGTGGACGAGGACGCGGTCGCCGAGGGCTGGGTCACCCAGCGGGGCCGGTCGATCGTGTTCTGCCAGGCCGAGGTCACCACCGCCGCCGGCAGGCCGGCCGCCACCGGCACGCTCACCTACAAGGTCGGCGCGGCCCGCTGAGCGTCACAGGTCGTCGGCAAGATCTGCCGATGACCGTGGACGACCTTCCCCGATGCATCGCCCCCCGATCCATCGCCGGCCTCCATCTCCGCTACTTCCTGACGCTGCACCTGTTCGACGCCGGCGAGTCGTCGATCGGCGACCTCGTCGGTGCAGTCGAACGGCAGGGGTTCAGCCTCGACGCCCCGGGCTCCGCCGACGCCCGGCTCCGCTGCTCCTCCTCCATCGGCTGGTGTCTAGCGTGCGCCGGCTGGTCGCTCGCCACGACTTCCAGGGCCGGGCTAATCTGACACTCCGTCAGATTGCGCGGCCGCACCACCGGCCGGGGAGACACCGACCATGGACTTCGAGTTCTCGGACGAGCAGAAGCGGTTCCTGGCCGAGGTCGAGGCGTTCCTCGACGAGCACGAGGCCGTCGAGGTCATGGACCCCACCCGCGAGAACATGGCCCAGATCTGCGACACGCCCGAGCGTCGCGCCTTCATGGCCGAGGTGGGCGAGCAGGGCTGGCTGGGCATGACCTGGCCCAAGGAGTACGGCGGCTCCGAGGGCGACGGCGTCTACGAGTACCTGCTCAACGAGGCCCTGGCCCGGCGGGGCGCACCCCAGATCGGCAAGGGCGTCGGCATCATCGGCAAGACACTGATCAAGTACGGGTCCGCCAAGCTCAAGGCCGAGTTCCTGCCCAGGATCCTGCGCAACGAGGTCGAGTTCGCAGTCGGCTACTCCGAGCCCAACGCCGGGTCGGACGCGGCGGCCATGCAGCTCAAGGCGACCCGCGACGGCGACGGCTGGCGCCTCAACGGCCAGAAGACCTGGACCACCTCGGCCCACTTCGCCGAGTGGTACTGGGTGGGCGCCCGCACCGACCCCGACGCCCCCAAGCACCATGGCATCACCCTGTTCCTGGTACCCCTCGACGACCCGGGCCTGACCATCCGCCCCATCTGGACCATGGGCGACGAGCGCACCAACGAGGTGTTCTTCGACGAGGTCTTCGTGCACGACGACCATGTGGTCGGCGAGCTCAACCGCGGCTTCCAGTACATCGCCCAGGCGCTCGACCTCGAGCGCTTCACGATGTTCACCTACAGCCAGATCGACGAGCGCATCCGCATCCTCACCGACTACGTGCGCAGCGCCACCCGCGACGGCGAGCCGCTGAAGGACGACCCGGTCGTCCGCCAGCGCATCGCCCACCTGGTCACCGAGGGCGAGGTGGCCCGGGTGCTCGGCCTGCGGTTCGTGCACGAGTCGCTCGCCGGGGGCGACCCGCCCCGTGCCGAGGCGTCGGAGTACAAGCTGTTCGCGACCGAGCTGTCGAAACGTCTGGCCGATGCCTCGATGGACATCGGCGGGCCGGGCACACAGCTGCGCGTCGGCACCGGCGAGGCGCCGATGGGCGGGCGGGCCGAGTCGACCTACCGGTACACGGTCATCGACACCATCGGCGGCGGCACGTCCGAGGTGCAGAAGAACATCATCGCCACCCGCAAGCTCGGGCTCCCCAAGAACTTCTGATGGTGGACGGCACGGCCGAGGGCCCGCTGGCGGGGACCACCGTCCTCGACTTCTCGACGGTCGGCCCGGCCGCCCGCTGCTCCCGCCTGCTGGCGGACTACGGGGCCCGGGTGGTCAAGGTCGGCGCGCCCCCCAAGGCGGGGGCGACGCCGCTCGTCCCCCCGTTCCACGCCTACAGCGGGCAGCGGGGCCTCGCACGGGCGCAGTTCGACCTCAAGTCGCCGGCGGGCCGCGACGCCTTCCTGGCCCTGGCCGCGACCGCGGACGTGGTGATCGAAAGCTTTCGCCCCGGCGTCGTCGACCGGCTGGGCATCGGCTACGCCGCCGTGCGGGCGGTGAACCCGGGGGTCGTGTACTGCTCGACCAGCGGCTACGGGCAGACGGGCCCGGCCGCCTCCCGGGCCGGGCACGACCTGAACTACCTGGCCGCGGGCGGCTACCTGCACATGTCCGAGCGCACGGCCGAGGGGCGGCCGCCGCTGCCGGGCGCCACGGTGGCCGACATCGCCGCCGGTGGGCTGCACGCGGCGGCCGCCATCCTGGCCGCCCTGGTCGGCCGGGGCCGCACCGGCGAGGGCTCCTACCTCGACGTGTCGGTGGCCGACGGCGTGTTGTGGATGCTGTCGCTCTACATCGACGAGTACCTGGCCACCGGCGAGGCACCGGGGCCCGGCCACAACGTCCTCACCGGGCGCTACGCCTGCTACGGCGTGTATCCCACGGGCGACGGCGGCTGGCTGGCGGTCGGGGCCATCGAGCCGGCGTTCTGGGCCAACCTCTGCCGGCTGCTGGGCCTCGAGCGGTGGATCGAGCACCAGTCCGACGACGCCGTGCAGGACGAGATCCGGGCCGACATCCGCGCCGCGCTCGCGGCCCGGTCCCGGGACGAGTGGGTGGCGCTGCTCGCCGACGCCGACACGTGCGTGGCCCCCGTGCTCGACATCCCCGAGGTGGTGGCCGACCCGCAGTTCGCCGCCCGGGGCGCGGTGGTCGAGGCCCGCCCGCCGGGCGACGCCGAGCCGTTCCGCCAGCTCGCCCCGCTCGTCGCCGGCGCCCCGCGCCGGGACATCTACGACCTGCCCGACCCGACGGTCACCGGCACCGAGGCCCTGCTGGCCGCGGCCGGCCTGAGCGCCGAGGACATCGAGGCCCTCGTGGCCCGCGGGGTGATCGCATGACCGCCGCGAAGGGGCCAGCGCGACCCGAGGCAATGACTCGCGCCCGTGCGCTCTCGAGGCGATCGCTTGCGGCCCCCGCACGTCATGGCCTCGCGAGGCTGCGAGCGGCAGTCATTGCCTCGCCTCGGAGGGACCCGTGAGCACACCCGACGGCGCCGACGGCACCCCGCCCGTCCCGACCGACGTCGCCGGGTGGATCGGCGAGACCCGCTACCGGGAGACCGCCGACTTCCCGGTCGAGCGGGGCTACATCTGGACCTCGTGCGCCTCGGTCGAGAACGGCAACCCGCTGTTCTGGGACGACGCGGTGGCGGCCGAGATCACCGGCGGGCCCGTCGCCCCGCCCTCCACCTTGTCGCTGTGGTTCCGGCCCCACCACTGGCAGCCGGGCCAGACGGCACAGAGGCTGCCGCTGCAGGTGCACTTCGACCTGAAGGAGCGCCTGGGCCTGCCCGAGGCGATCATGAGCGACAGCGAGGTCGCGTTCCACGAACCGGTGCGCCCCGGCGACGTCATCAGCACCGCCCAGGTGCTGCGCTCGCTCAGCGAGCCCAAGACGACCAAGCTGGGCACCGGCCGCTTCTGGGTCATCGACGTGCCCTACCGCAACCAGCACGGTGACCTGGTGGGCGTCGAGACCTTCACCGGCTTCGGGTACGTGCGGCACCCCGCGGCGCCGACCGGCGGCGACCCGACTCCGGCGGCCCCGGTCGCGGCCGGTGAGTCGCCGGCGACCCCCGCGGCTCCCCGGCCCGCGGTGCTGGCCGACATGCATGTGGGCGAGGCCCTCCCGGCCCTGACCTATGACGTCACGGCGACGACCGTCGTGCTGGGCGCCCTCGCCACCCGCGACTGGCGTCCCATGCACCACGACCGCGACTTCGCGATCGAGCGCAACGGGGCGCGCGACATCTTCCTCAACACCCCCAACCAGCAGGCGTGGTTCGAGCGCTTCGTCACCGACTGGACGGGGCCGCTGGGCCGCCCCGGGCGGTTGCGCTTCCGCATGCGCGACTCGGTCTACCCCGGCGAGACCATGACGCTCACGGGCACCGTTGCCGCCACCGACACCGACGCCTCCGGCTGCGGCTGGGCGACGGTGGACATCGAAGTGCGGGCCGGCCAGCCGGCGCGCCCGTGCACGACCGCCAGCATGCGAGTCGCGCTCCCCACCGTCGCCGGTGACAACCCCTGGCGCCGCCGCGGCGACCGCTGGGTGCCGTGACCTCCCGACCCGACCGCCAAAGGACCCGCCACGATGCTTGACCTCGCCTTCACCACCGAGCAGGAGATGCTCCGCGAGGTCGTGCGCAACCTGCTGGCCGAGCACTCGCCGTCGGGCGTGGTCCGGGCCATGGAGGACGACCCGGTCGGCTATCCCGAGGACCTGTGGCAGCGGCTGGCCGGGCTCGACCTGCTGGGCCTGCTGCTGCCCGAGGCCCACGGCGGCTCGGGCATGGGCCTGCTCGACGGTGTGGTGCTCTACGAGGAGCTGGGCCGGGCGCTGGCGCCCACCCCCCACTTCGTGAGCTGCGTGGCCAGTGGCACCGCGCTCGCAACGGGCGGCACCGCGGCGCAGCGGGCCGAGTGGCTGCCGCAGGTCGCCTCGGGCACGGCCGTGTTCACCCCGGCCTGGCTCGAGCCCGACCGGGGCTTCGGGCCGCGGGGGGTGCAGTGCCGGGCGACCTCGACCGACGGCGGCGCCGGCTTCACGCTCACGGGCAGCAAGCGCCACGTCGCCTTCGCGGCGGCCGCCGCCCGGCTGGTGGTCGTGGCCCGCACGGGCGAGGCCGACCGCGACGTCGACCTGTTCCTGGTCGATCCCGGCGCGGCGGGGGTGACGCTCACCCAGCAGTTCTCCCTCGCCTCCGACACCCAGTACCGGGTCGACCTCGACGGCGCGGTCGTGCCGGCCGCCGACCGGCTCGGGGCCGCCGGCACCGGCTGGTCGACCTGGGAGGCGGTGCGCGACGCCGCGCTGGTCCTGCTGGCCGCCTGGGCCGTGGGGGCCGCGGGCTACGCCCAGGAGATCACGGTGCAGTACGCCAAGGACCGCGAGCAGTTCGGCAAGCCCATCGGCGCCTTCCAATCGATCGCCCACTACCTGGCCGACCGCCAGGCCGAGCTCGACGGCGCTCGCACCCTGGTGCACGAGGCGGCGTGGGCCGCGGCCAGCGGCCGGCCGGTCACCCGGCTGGCGCCCATGGCCAAGCTCTTCGCCTGCCGGGTGCTGCGCCAGCTCACGGCCACCGCCCAGCAGATCTTCGGGGGCAACGGCTTCACGCTCGACTACGACATCCAGCTCTATTTCCGCCGCGCCAAGGCGCTGCAGGTGTCGTGGTGGAGCGACCGCGACCTCGAGGAGCTGATCGCCGCGGACGTGCTCGACGGCTGACCCCTCGGGGCCGCCCGTGCGCCCCCGTACAGGTGCGCGTCAGGTCGCGTTCGCACGGTGGACGTGGCCCGTTGAGCCTGCGGCAACCGTCACCGCGCACAATGTCGCCAGGACGAGCGGGAGGAACGCACGGGCGCATGAGCCGACACGAGCTGTGGGTGGAGCTGACCGACGAACCGGGCAACCTGGCGCGGCTGGCCGGCGACCTAGCCGCCTGCGGCGCCAACGTGGTCGACATCGAGGTGCGCCCCGGCGCCGCGGGCACGGTGCTCGACCGCATCGTGGTCGACGTGCCCGGCGGGCGGGAGGGGGCGCTCGAGGTCGTCGCCGCCCGCTACCTCGCCTCGTACCGGCAGGTCGACCCCTCGTCGACCGCCTGACGGGTCGGCGGCCCCTCGCCGCCCGGCTCGCGGGTCAGCCGGGCTCGGCCACCCCCGCCGCGGGCGCCGCCGGGCGGTAGGACGTCGCCAGCACGATGGCGGCCAGGACCAGCCCCCCGCCCAGGGCGATGGCGAACCCCGCGGGGCCGTTGAGGTCGATGCCCAACGCGTTGTCGAGGCTCCACTCCCCCGGGCCCATGGTGGCGAGCGCGACGCCGATGGCCCCGAGGACCAGCACGTACTCCCAGCCCTCGGTGAGGACGAGCAGGCCCTTGCCCTTGTGGACGGTCCAGAACGCCACCGCCATGAGCCCCACCACGCCCATGCCACCGAGTGCGGTGAGCAGGCCGAGCGTGATGCAGACTCCCGCGGCCAGCTCGCCGAAGGCGGCCACCCGGGCGTGCACGTGGCCCGGGTGCATGCCGATGCTGTCGAACCACCCTGCCGTGCCGGCCAGGCGCCCGCCGCGGAAGATCTTGGCGAAGCCGTGGTAGGCGAACACCGGGCCGACCACCAACCGCAGCACCAGGACCGCCAGGTTGAACTGGTCGGGAGTGGGCATGATCTCCATGGCGTCGCACACTACAACTCCCGCCACCGCGTGATCTGACGATCCGTCAGACGTGTGGCTACCGTCTCTGGCATGACGGGGGACCGACCGCTTGCCGACCAGCTCACCGCCCGCGAGTCCGGCGGTGTGCTGTGGTTGACGCTCGACCGGCCCGAGGCCGCCAACGCCGTGACCCCCGACCAGCGCGACCGGCTGATCGAGCTGCTGGCCGACGCCGGCGAGCGGGTCGAGGTGCGGGCCGTGGTGCTCACCGCCACCGGCCGGCACTTCTGCACCGGGGCGGACCTGCGCTACCAGCGGCCGGGGCCCGACCGACCCGAGGCTGCGCCCGACAGGGTCGTCGGCGACGTCTCCCGCATGATCCAGCGCGGCGCCCAGCGCATGGTCACGGCGGTGCTCGACTGCGACAAGCCCGTCATCGCCGCGGTGAACGGCACGGCCGCCGGCATCGGCGCCCACCTGGCGCTGGCCTGCGACCTCGTGGTGGCCGCCGAGGGCGCTCGCTTCATCGAGGTGTTCGTGCGCCGGGGCCTGGTGCCCGACGGCGCCGGGTGCTGGTTGCTCGCCCGCCTGGTGGGCCTGCACAAGGCCAAGGAGTTGATGCTGCTGGGTGACGAGGTGCCCGCCGAGGAGGCCCTGCGCCTCGGGCTCGTCAACCGGGTCGTGCCGGCCGCGGAACTCGCGGCCGCCGCGGGCGAGTGGGCGGCCCGTCTGGCCGCGGGTCCGACCCGGGCCCTGGCGCTGACGAAGGGCCTGCTCAACCGGTCGCTCGACAGCGACAGGGCCGGCGCGCTGCGCGACGAGGCGCTGGCCCAGGAGCTCAACATGACCACGCACGACGCCAACGAGGGCGTGGCGGCGTTCGTCGAGCGCCGCGATCCCGCCTTCCGCGGCTGGTGAGCCGGGCTGGCGGGGCGCCGGTTACTGCTGGGTAGGCTCCGCCCGTGGGACGCTGGGCACGTAGCGCACTGGTCGCAGGCAGCGCCGCGGCGGCGGCGATCGCCCTCCGGCGGGCAGGGCGGGCGGGCAGCGCGGCCCGGGCGGGCACCGGCGCCGACGACGTGGCGGGAGACGACCTGACCGGCGGCGACCCCGCCGGCAGCGCCGTGCGATCCCGGACCCGCGGCCAGCGCCGGGCCGAGCTGGCCAGGCTGGGGGGCCGGGCCGGCGCCGGCTTCGCGCTCCACCGCGCCCGCCGCGTGTTCGCCTCGGCCGAGCGCCAGGCCGAGCTCGACCAGCAGTTCGAGCTGCGCACCGCCGAGCAGGTGGCGGAGGCGCTCGGCGGCATGAAGGGTGCCTTCATGAAGCTGGGCCAGAT
>DASSCS010000156.1:0-21373 GCA_035697515.1 Acidimicrobiales bacterium | reverse complement strand
CACCGGGCCCGGCGACGACGTCGCGCACGGCGGCGGGCTCCCGCCCGACGGCGACGAGCCCCGCCACGGCGGCGGCGATGGCGACGGCCCGTCGCGCCGGCCGGTCGCGCTGGTGGCGGGCGGCATCCTGGTTGTCGCCCTGCTGGCGGCCGGCGCCTATCTCGGCCTCAGCGGCGGCGACGACGGCGGTGACGGCGGAACGGCGACGGCCGACCCGGGCGCCGACGCCGGGGAGACGTCCGACACGGCACCGGAGACCACGCCGCCCGAGCCGACGACGACCAGCACGACCCTCCCGGCGGGGCCGTACGTGCGAATCGACAACATCGTGCTGGAGGGTGGTCGGTATCGGGTGAACTATCAGGTCTTCGGGTACACACCGGAGATCGGCGACCCCGGCACCTTGCACGTCCACTTCTTCCCCGACACCCAACCCGCGGCCACGGCCGGCACCAACGGAACCGAGGGTGTCGACGACTGGGACGTGACCGACGAGGCGACGTCGTTCCTCACCAAGTACACGCCCGACGGCGTGGCCGGGGCGACGCAGATGTGCTCTGCCGTGGCCGATCACGCCCACGCGATACACACGCCCGAGGTCACGACCGGCAACTGCGTCGACCTGCCCGCCTGACACCACGGACGGGCGACGTCGGGCCGAGCGCGGGCCGACCGGCCTACGGTGTCGCCGTGGCAGGCACAGCGACCATCGACGAGATGCAGGGCCGCGCACTCGTGGCCCTCCCGGCTCAACCTCCGGGCGTCCCGTGGCCCGCGTCCGAATGGCCGACCGGCGAGCCACCCGCCGCGGTGGCCGGGCCGCTGGCGGCGCTGCTCGACGACATCAGCACCGACAGCGACCGCTACGGCACCACCTTCGCCGTCGCCGTGGTGCACCGGGGCCGGCTGCTGGCGCAGCGCTACGGCGGCGAGCTCGAGCACTGGGACCGGCCCAACGAGCCGGTCGAGCCCTCGACCCGGCTGCTGTCGTGGTCGATGGCCAAGTCGATGCTGCACGCCCTGGTCGGCATGCTGGTGGCCGAGGGGCGGCTGGCGCTGGACGGGCCGGCCCCCGTGCCCGAGTGGGCCGACGACGGCGACCCCCGCCGCGCCGTCACCCTCGAGCACCTGCTGACGATGCGCGACGGCCTCGACTTCAGCGAGAGCTACGACGACGGCGAGCCGTCCCACGTCATCGAGATGCTGTTCGGCGCCGGTGAAGACGACATGGCCCACTTTGCCGCGAACCGACCCCTGGCTCACCCGCCGGGCACGGTGTTCAACTACTCGTCCGGCACGTCCAACATCGTGTCGGGGCTGGTGGCGCGGGCCGTCGGCCCGGGCGAGCCCTACCGGCGCTTCATCCACGAGCGGCTGTTCGACCGCATCGGCATGACGTCGGCCGACCCCCGCTTCGACGGGGCCGGCACCTTCGTGGGCTCCTCGTCGGTGTACGCCACCGCGCTCGACTACCTGCGCTTCGGGCTGCTCTACCTGCGTGAGGGGGTGTGGGAGGGCGAGCGCCTGCTGCCGGAGGGCTGGGTCGACCACGGCCGCCGCATCCGCTCGTACGACGAGAACGAGGACCGCTGGTACGGCGCCCACTGGTGGAGCGTCGGCGACGACATGGGCACCTTCTGGGCCAGCGGCTACGACGGCCAGTCGCTCATGCTGTGCCCCGCGCTGGACCTGATGGCCGTGCGCATGGGCCGCTCGCCCGACGACCACCACAACCCCAACCTCACCGCGTGGCGGGCGGCGCTGGTCGACGCGTTCCGCCCGACCGCCTGAAGGGGGGCGACGGGCGACCCGGGTTGCTACGTTCCCCTGAACGACCGCTCAGTCACGTGAAGGGAGATGCGTGTGCGCTTGCGCCTCGATCCCGAGGACGACCTGCTCCACGCCGTGGAGGACGCCTCGAACTTCAACGAGAGCCGCTACTACAACGTGTTCGACCCCACCGTCGGCCTCGGCGGCTGGGTGCGGATGGGCAACCGCCCCAACGAGGGCTACGCCGAGATGACCGTCTGCCTGTATCTGCCGGCCGGCACCGACGGCGGCGACGCGGCCGCGCCCCCCGTCGCCTTCATGTACAAGCGACCCCAGATCAGCGGGCACGAGGCGCACGACGCCGGCGGGCTCCGGTTCGAGGTGATCGAGCCGTTCGTCGAGCACCACGTCACCTACGACGGCAAGGTGTGCGTCCTGGCCGACCCTCGCGCCATGGCCGAGCCTCGCACAGCGTTCACCACCAACCCGCACGAGCCCTGCACCATCGACCTGCGGTTCCGGGCCGTGGGCCGTCCGTGGGGCGGCGAGCCCGAATGGGAGGAGGGCGACGCGCGACCCGAGATCGATCCCGAGACGTCGTTCGCCCGCGGTCACACCGAGCAGCACATGGCCGTGACCGGCACCGTCACCGTGGGCGAGCGGGCCTTCGAGCTGACCGACGGCCTGGGCCTGCGCGACCACTCGTGGGGCCCCCGCTACTGGCAGAGCATCTGGTGGTACCGGTGGCTGACGGTCAACCTCGGGCCGGACATGGGCTTCGCCCTGACGGTGTCGGGCAGCCAGGACGATCCCGACGCCCGCCGGAAGCACGGCTTCCTGTACGACACCGCCCGCTACGGCGACGACCGCTGGGTGCCGATCCGGGACGTCGACCTGCGCTCGGACTACGACGGCGAGTGGTTCCCCCGCAAGGTGCACGTGACGGTCACGACGGACGACCATGCCTACGAGGTCGAGGGCGAGGTGTGGTCGACCATCCCGCTGCGCAACCGACGCGAGGGCATGACGACCCGCATCACCGAGGGCATGACCACGTGGCGCTGCGGCGGCCTCACCGGCGCGGGCCTGTCCGAGTACCTCGACCAGGTCATCGATGGCGTCCCCGTCGGCACCGGCGTCGGCATCTGAGGGCCTCGCCCGCCTGCTGGCACCGGTGCTGGGCGCGCCCGTCGAGATCGACGGGCTGACGCGGCTGTCGGGGGGAGCATCGCGTGAGACGTGGGCCTTCACCGCCCGGGCCCCGGAGCACGAGCCGCGCGAGCTGATCATGCGGCGCGACCCGGCCGGTCGTCCCGGCCCACCGGGCTCGATGGCGCGCGAGGCCCACGCCATGCGGGCAGCCGGGGCCACTGGCCTGCCCGTGCCCGAGGTGCTCGCCGACGACGACGGCACCGAGCTGGGCACGGCCGGGCTGGTGATGGCGCGGGTGCCGGGCGAGACCATCGCCCGCCGCATCCTGCGCGACGACGAGTTCGCGCCCGCCCGCGCAGTGCTCGCCGGCGAGCTTGGCGCTTTCCTCGCCGGTCTGCACGCGCTCGATCCGGCCGAGGTACCCGGGCTGGCCGAGCCGGACCCGCTGGCCGAGTACTGGGACGCTTACCTCGCCGTCGACGACGTCAGCCCCACCTTCGAGGCCGCCCGCCGCTGGCTGGTCGCCAACCGGCCCGAGCCCGCCGGCCGGGTGGTGGTGCACGGCGACCTGCGGCTCGGCAACGTGATCGTGGGCCCCGAGGGGCTGCGGGCCGCCATCGACTGGGAGCTGGTGCACCTGGGCGACCCGATGGAGGACCTGGGCTGGCTGTGCGTGAAGGCGTGGCGCTTCGGCGCGCCGCTGCCCGCTGCCGGGGTGGGCACCGTCGACCAGCTGCTCGCCGCCTACGAACGGGTGAGCGGCCGGGCGGTCGACCGCGCCGCGTTCCACTGGTGGCTGGTCGAGAAGACGCTGACGTGGGGCATCATGTGCATGGGTCAGGCGGCGGTGCACCTGACCGGTGCCGTGCGCTCGGTCGAGCTGGCCGCCATCGGCCGCCGTGTGGCCGAGCAGGAGTGGGACCTGCTGGAGTTGCTGGCCCCCGAGGCGTGGGCCGCGGCCCGGGCGGAGGCGCCGGTCGAGGCCGGCGACGACAGCCCCGGGGGCGAGGCGGCGGGCGGTCCGGGCCTCTACGGGCGTCCCACCGCGGGCGAGCTGGTCGACGCTCTGGGCGAGTTCCTGTCCGGCCCGGTCATGGAGGCCACCGGGGGCCACGTGCGCTTCCACGCCCGGGTGGCCGCCAACGTGGCCGGCATCGTCGGGCGCCAGCTCGCGCTGGGCCCGGTGCACGAGGCCCGCTACCGCGCCGGCCTGGCCGCCCTCGGTGCCCCGTCCACGCCCGCCCTGTGCGCAGCCATTCGTGCCGGCGACCACGACGCCGGCACGGATGCCCTCCACGCGTTCCTCGCCACCTCGGTGCGCGACCGCCTGGCCGTCGCCAACCCCCGCCACCTGGGCCGCTGAGCGGTCACGCCCCGCAACCGGCGCACACGACTTCGGCCGTGGTGCCGTCGACCTGCAGCTCGTGGACGGCCGTCGCCCTGCCCTCGTCCTGGCGGGTCACCACCCGGCGGAGGTCAGCCCTCCGGCAGATCCCCCTGCGGCGGGGCCTCGCCCGGCACCTGGCCCAGCGCGTCCGACCGGCGCAGGAGCACCTCGTGGAAGCGCTCCTCCGTGGCGTTCGCCGGCTCGGTCTCCTCGAGGAAGGACACCAGCGCGGCGAGGAACGGGCCGGGGTTCTCGTAGGGGAGGAAGTGGCCCGCGCCCTCGATGACGGCCAGGCGGCTGCCCGGCATCATCGCGTGGGCGGCGTAGGCGTGCTCGACCGGGATGATGCGGTCGGCGGTGCCCCAGGCGATGAGCGTGGGCACCTCCTCCGCCAGGTAGAGGCGGTCGCGGGCGCTCACCCGCTGGCCCCAGGGGTCGATGACCGAGCGCACCGTGTGGATGAAGGCGAGCCGACCGCCCACCTCTGACAGCCCGGCGTAGCTGCGCCACAGCTCCTTCTGGCGGACCGACAGCGTGACCCCCAGGCGGCCGAGCACCCCTCCGACGGCGCTCAGGGCCCGGTGGAGCTGGCCGCTCAGCAGCACCGGCAGCACCAGCTCGCTGCCCGGCAGGCTCGCAGCCCGCAGCAGCGGGGTGACCTCCTTGCCGAGGCCGCCGCTGGCCACCAGGACGAGTCGCTCGCACCGTTGGGGGTACTGGTAGGCGAGCTGCATGGCCACGCCGCCGCCGAACGAGTGCCCGACGAACGTGGCGCGCTCGATGCCGAGCGCCACCAGCAGGTCGCGCACCCCGCTGGCGTGGGCGCCGATCGAATAGTCGCCCCGGGGCTTGGCCGACTCGCCATGGCCCAGCAGGTCGGGCGCGACAACCGTGTGGTGGCGCGCCAGCGAGGGCATGACCTCGCGCCACGTCGTGGAGCTGCCGGTGAGGCCGTGCACCAGGACCAGGGCCGGGCCCTCACCGGCCATCCGGTAGCCGACGCGGTGGCCGTGGATGGTCACGTGGCGAAGCCGGAACTGGCTCCGCTCGAGCGGCGAGGACGTCGCCGCCCTGGCCAGCGACGCCGTGCCCATGGCTCCTCCTCGTCCGGATCGTGCGAGCCCAGCTGCCCGCGATCGGTTGGCCACCGTAACGGGCACCGCCGCCGGGTGTCAGACCGGCGAGCGGCGCCGCGACCGTGGCCGGGCCCACGACCGGCCGCGTCAGCCGCCCGAGATGTCCTGCACCCGCTGCTTGCCTGCCGAGATCCAGGGCATCATCGCCCGCAGCTCGGCGCCCACCGTCTCGATGGGGTGCGCCGCACCCTCGTCCTTGAGCTTGCGGTAGTTGGGGCGGCCCGCCTCGGACTCGGCGATCCACTCCTCGGCGAAGCGGCCGCTGCGGATCTCGTCGAGGATGGTGCGCATCTCGGCCTTGACGGCATCGTTGATGACCCGCGGCCCGCGGGTGAGGTCGCCGTACTCGGCGGTGTCGCTGATCGAGTAGCGCATCCCGGCGATGCCCTGCTCGTACATGAGGTCGACGATGAGCTTCAGCTCGTGCAGGCACTCGAAGTACGCCGACTCGGGCTGGTAGCCGGCCTCGGTCAGCGTCTCGAAGCCCGCCTGCACCAGCGCGGTGAGCCCGCCGCACAGCACCACCTGCTCGCCGAACAGGTCCGTCTCGGTCTCCTCCTCGAAGGTGGTGTCGAGCACGCCCGCGCGGGCCCCGCCGATGGCGTCGGCGTAGGCCAGGGCCAGGCCGTGCGCGCTGCCGCTCGCGTCCTGCGCGACGGCGACGAGACAGGGCACGCCGCCGCCCTCGGTGTAGGTGCGGCGCACCAGGTGGCCCGGGCCCTTGGGGGCCACGAGTGCCACGTCGACGCCGGCGGGCGCCACGACCTGGCCGAAGCGCACGCTGAAGCCGTGACCCACGAACAGGGCGTCGCCGTCCCGCAGGTGGGGGGCGATGTGCTCGGTGAAGATGGCCTTGTGCTCGGTGTCGGGGCCCAGCAGCATCACCAGGTCGGCCTCGGCGGTGGCGTCCGCGATCGAGCGCACGGGCAGGCCGGCGGCCTCGGCCTTGGCCACCGACGACGAGCCTTCACGCAGGCCGACGCGCACGTCGATGCCCGAATCCTTGAGGTTGAGGGCATGCGCGTGGCCCTGCGAGCCGTAGCCGATCACCGCCACCTTGCGCTCGGCGATGAGCGATCGGTCGGCGTCCTTCTCGTAGTACACGTTGGCCATCAGAGGTTCTCTTCCGTGGTGAGGTTGGTCGTGGTTTCGGGTGCCGAGAACCAGAACTCGATCTCGGCGGTGTCCTGGTGGAACGCGGCGGCGTGGGTGACGCCGGGGGCCACGTGGTACCAGTCGCCCGGGCCGTGGCGCGACTCGGCGCCGTCGACGGTGAGCACCAGCTCGCCCCGGATGATCACGCCGACGTTGTCGGTGTCGTGGCGGTGCGGGTCGATGACGGTACCGGCCGGGTACGTGGCGAACAGCACGTCCGCGCCCTCGGCCGCGAGCCGGTAGGCGTCGAACGGCCCGTCGAACTCGGGCAGGTCACGGATGCGGGGCGGCAGGAAGTCGGCCCGGTCCATCAGGTCGGCTCCGTGCAGGTGGGCGCCATGGCCGCTACGCCGTGCGCCGGACGGGGCGCAGGTTGGGGGCCTCGTGCTCGAGCTTGGGCAGCGCCACCCTGCCGGTGCGCTGCAGCTCGACGATGCCGAAGGGGCGCAGCAGGCCCTCGACGTCGTCGAGCCGGTCGGGCTCGCCGTCGAGGCTGACGGTCAGCTCGTCGTGGCCCACGTCGACCACCCGACCCTCGAACAGGTTGACCAGCTCGATGACCTGGCTGCGCGCCGTGACGTCGGCCCGCAGCGTCACGAGCATGAGCTCGCGCTCGACCGAGTCGCGGGGGTCGAGCTCGCTGATCTTCACCACGTTGATCAACTTGTAGAGCTGCTTGGTGATCTGCTCGAGGGGGGCCGACTCGACGTCGACCACGATGGTGATGCGGCTGAACCGCTCGTCCTCGGTCGGGGCGACGGCGAGGGAGAAGATGTTGAACCCCCGCCGGGCGAACAGGCTGGCCTCGCGGGCCAGCACGCCCGCCTTGTTCTCCACCAGCACGACCAGCGTGTGGTGGCGGGCGTCGGTGCCGGGTAGCGGCATGGCTCAGTGTCCTCCCTCGCCGTGGGCCGGGTCGGTGACGATCTGGTCGTTCGACAGGCCGGACGGGACCATCGGGTACACCTTCTCGCGGCTATCGGTGCGGAAGTCGATGACCACCGGGCGGTCGTCGATCTCGTTGGCCTTCTGGATGGCGGCGTCCACGTCGTCGGGCGACTCGACCCGCATGCCCACGCACCCCATGGCCTCGGCCCACAGCTTGTAGTCGGGCAGGTCGGGCGACAGGTACACCTCGCTGTAGCGCTCGTCGTAGAACATCTCCTGCCACTGGCGGACCATGCCCAGGTAGGCGTTGTTGAGGATCGCCACCTTCACCGGGATGCGCTCGCTGGCCGCGGTGACCAGCTCCTGCGCCGTCATCTGGAAGCAGCCGTCGCCGTCGACCGCCCACACCATGCGGTCGGGCCGACCGACCTTGGCCCCGATGGCCGCGGGCACCGAAAAGCCCATGGTGCCCAGGCCCCCGGAGTTGACCCAGGTGTAGGGGTGATTGAACTTCCAGTACTGCGACGTCCACATCTGGTGCTGGCCTACGCCCGAGGCGACGATCGTGTCGTCGGGGGTGTTGTCGCGCAGCCTCTCGAGCACGAACTGGGGCTTGAGCGCCTCGCCCGGATCGGACTGCTCGTAGGTCAGCGGGAACGTCTCCTGCCAGCCCGAGATCGTCTGCTTCCACGCCGTGCGGTCGGGGAAGGTGACGCCGCCGGCCGTGAGGTCGCGCACGGCGGTGACCAGCTCCTCGATGACCAGGCGGCAGTCGCCCACGATCGGCACGTCCGGCCGGCGCACCTTGCCCAGCTCGGCCGGGTCGATGTCGACGTGGATGATCTTGGCGTCGGGGGCGAACCCGTCGACCTTGCCGGTGACCCGGTCGTCGAATCGGCTGCCGAGGGCGATCAGCAGGTCGCTGCGCTGCATCGACGTGACCGACGTGTAGTTGCCGTGCATGCCCGGCATGCCGAGCGCGAGGGGGTGATCGTCCGGGAAGGCGCCCCGGGCCATGAGCGTCGTGACCACGTGGATGTCGCACAGCTCGGCCAGCTCGCGCAGCGCCTCGGCCGCCCGGGCCTTGAGGATGCCGCCGCCGGCGTAGATGACCGGCCGCTCGGCACGGAGGATCAGCTCGGCCGCCTGGCGGATCATCTTGGGATGGCCCCTGGTGGTGGGCCGGTAGCCGGGGAGGCTGGCGGCCACCTCGTCGTCGGTCGGCCAGTACCACTCGAGCTCGGAGCGGGGGTTCTTCGGGTCGACGATGTCCTTGGGCACGTCGAGCAGCACCGGGCCGGGCCGGCCGGTGGTGGCGAGGTGGAAGGCCTGGCGCACCATGAGGGGGATGTCCTGTGCCTCGGTGATGAGCTCGTTGTGCTTGGTGACCGAGCGGGTGATGCCGACCGTGTCGCACTCCTGGAACGCGTCGGTGCCGATGGCGGAGAAGGGCACCTGCCCGGTGATGCACACCATCGGCACCGAGTCCATGTACGCGTCGCACAGCGGCGTGACCACGTTGGTGGCCGCCGGGCCCGAGGTCACCATGCACACGCCCGGCTTGCCCGTGGCGTGGGCGAAGCCCTCGGCCATGTGCCCCGCGCCCTGCTCGTGGCGCACGAGGATGTGGCGGATGGGGCTGTCGATGATCGGGTCGTACACGGGCAGGATGGCGCCGCCGGGCAGGCCGAACATCACCTCGACGCCCTCCATCTCGAGGGCCTTGATCAGGGCTTGTCCGCCGTCGATCTTCATGGCGGTGTGCTCCTTGGGTCAGGACGGAAACGCGGCCGAAAACGGGAACGACCCCCCGGTCGGGAGGTCGGAGGCAGCGCACGAGGGTCGGGTGACCGGCGTGCGCTAGGCGAGGACTACGAGCGTGCGGAAGCGTCGCATCGAGGGGCCAGCTTAGGGACCGCCGCGACGAACGGGCAAGGCGGTAACGCCGCCGTCGCTTACTGTCGAGCGGGTGACACGGTTCGTCGCTCTGCTGCGTGGTGTCAACGTCGGCGGCAACACGGTGAAGTCCGCACCGCTGGCGGCGGTGGCCCGCGACATCGGGCTCGAGGACGTCCGTACGGTGCTCGCCTCGGGCAACCTGGTGTTCACCGCCGACGAGCGAGCACCTGCCCTCAAGCGTCGCATCGAGAAGGCGCTCGGCGACACGTTCGGCTACGACGCCTGGATCGTGCTCGCCACCGCCGACCACGTCGCGGCCGTCATCGACGACTACCCCTTCGACGAGCGCGAGGGGTACCACCCCTACGTCGTCTTCGGCTCCGAGCAGGCGGTGCTCGACGAGATCGTGGAGGCGGCGGCCGGGCTGCCCGACGGGGACGAGAAGGTGGCGCCGGGCGACGGCGTCGTGTACTGGGAGTGCCCCCGCGGCTCGACCCTCCACATGCCGTTCTCGAAGCTGATCGGCAAGGCGAAGTACCGCTCGACCACCACCACCCGCAACCTGCGCACGCTGCGCAAGGTGCTCTGACCTCGGGCCGCTACGGCGGCGGGACGACGCCCGCCCGCATCGCGGCGGCCGAGACGCCGCGGGTCGACTCGACGATCCGGATCGTCGCCCGGGTGAGCGGCACCAGGTTGGCCCGGTCGACCTTGTCGAGCGTGTCCATGGCGTCGAAGAGGTAGAAGGGCGCGGCCAGGAAGTTGACGATCGGCACCCCCTCGGCGTGGTAGAAGCCGCCGTCGGTCGGCGGCTGGTCGCCGACGGCGTCGGGCGCCACCAGCATCGAGCGGTCGAGCTGCTCGAGGGTGAGGGCGTCGAGCACCGCCGCCTCGAGGTCGGGGTTGCGGCTCGTGAACCACCAACGCGGGGTGACCAGGCCGGTGGGTTCGAGGTGGTGCCCGGCCCGGTCGGTGCGCTCGGCGAACTCGCGGGCGGCGTGCTCGAGGTGCACCTCGAGCACCACCGTGGCCAGCTCCTCGCGGTGATCGGCGATGTAGCGGCGCAGGCCGGCGCCGGCGACCATGTGGCCGCCCTGCAGCACGAACACCAGCCGGTGGGGCCGGCGCTCGGGCGGCAGCGCCGCCCAGTACCCGGCCTGGGCCAAGACCAGGGCGATACCGGTGCCGTCCTCGACGGCCGACGCCCACGGTGCGTCGTGGTGCGAGGCGATCATCACCGCCTCGTCGTCGGCCCCCGGCAGCTCGCCCACCACGTTGTGCGAGGTCGCGGCCCGCACCTCGCTGCCCACGGTGAGCCGCACCCGGACCGGCCCGGCCGCGAGCAGGTCGCGCAGGCGGGCGCCGTCGCTGCCGCTGACCCACACGCCGGGCAGGGGCCGCTCGACGCCGTCGTAGGGCACGTAGTAGCGGCAGGAGTCGCCCGGGTACTCGTGCAGCACGCCGACGAACGCCGCGGCGCCGGCGGCCATCGACGGCTCGAGCACCTCCTGGAACTCGATGCCGAAGGGGAGGACGTGCTCGCCGGCGAGCGTCGACTCGACGTCGAGCGAGCGGGACGCGGCGGTGGTGCCCTCGGGCAGCGAGCCGGCGGTGGCCATGAGGTTGCCCGGTACCCGCAGCAGCGTCACGTCGTAGAGCGAGGCCCTGCCGGCCACCACGTCGGGCGTCGTGGGATCGAACGCCGCCAGCTCGACGTCGAGCCCCTCGACCGCCGCTGCGAACGGCACGGGGAAGCAGTCCACGGCACTGGTCGAGCCGTCGGCGGCGGTGACCTCGAGCGACCACTCGGCGGGCTCCCACCGCCGGACCTCGACCGGCTCGAGCCGCACGTCCCGCATCCCGAGGGCCCGGAACCGCTCGGCGGCCCACTGCTCGACCCACTCGTCGGCCGCGTAGCCGGGCCGGCGGATGCCCCGGTCGACCACCTCGGCGATCCACCGGAGGATGGTGTCCTCGTCGGGCACGTCGCCGCCGCTGATCTCGTCGTCACCGATCACGTCGACCTCGCTCACGTCCGTCCCCTGCGGTGCCCGGCAGTCGCCGGCTCCCTCTCCTGCATGCCCGCTCCGAGGGGCGCCGGCGGGTACGCACCCATGTCCTCCGCGCCGCGCGGGCCGTCACGGTAGCGGTCACCCGGCGCCATGCTACGTAGGCCGACGGCGGGCGCGACCGCCGTCCGGTTCGGCCGGGGTGGGGCCTAGCATCGCCTGGACCATGGGTTACTTCCTCGGGGTCGACCTCGGGACCACGTACACGGCGGCCGCCGTCCGGCGGGACGATCGCACCGAGATCACGGCGCTGTCCGATCGCTCCCCGGCGATCCCGTCGGTGCTGCTCCTCGACGAGGACGGCACCCTCCACGTCGGCGACGCCGCCAACCGGCGGGCGATCGCCCGCCCCGACCGCGTGGCCCGCGAGTTCAAGCGCCGGTTCGGCGACCCCGCGCCCCTCATCGTCGGCGGCACACCGTACGGCGCCGACCTGCTGACCGCCCGGCTGCTCCGCTGGGTCGTCGACCTGGTGAGCCAGCGGGAGGGCCGGCCCCCCGACGGCCTGGCGGTCACCCACCCGGCCAACTGGGGCAGCTACAAGCTCGAACTGCTGCGCCAGGCCGTCCACCACGCCGACCTCGACCGCGGCACCGGGTGCCTGACCATCACCGAGCCCCAGGCCGCCGCCACCTGGTACGCCAGCCACGAGCGGGTCGAGCCGGGCACCACCGTCGCCGTCTACGACCTGGGCGGCGGCACCTTCGACGCCGCGCTGCTGCGGCGCACGGCCCATGGCTTCGAGCTGCTGGGGTCGCCCGAGGGCATCGAGCGGCTCGGCGGCATCGACTTCGACGCCGCGGTGTTCGACCACGTGGTCGGCGCGCTGGGCGACGCATGGGACGAGCTCGACGAGGACGACCCCGCGGTGCAGGTGGGGGTGGCGGGGCTGCGCCGCGAGTGCGTCGAGGCCAAGGAGGCGCTGTCGGCCGACACGCAGGCGTCGATCCCGGTGGTGGTCCCGGGCATCCACACCGACGTGCGCCTGACCCGGTCGGAGTTCGAGGCGATGATCCGCCCGCCGCTCGTCGAGACCGTGGGCGCGCTGCGCAGGGCCGTGAGCAGCGCGAGGCTCGAGCCGGAGCAGGTCGACAAGGTGCTCCTGGTGGGCGGCTCGTCGCGCATCCCGCTCGTCGCCGAGGTTGTCGGTGCCGCGCTCGGCCGGCCCATCGCCGTGGACGCTCACCCGAAGAACGCGGTGGCCCTGGGCGCGGCGGTGGCGGCGGCCGCGGCAGCGTCGCCGTCGTCCCACACGGGGGCCGTGCCCGTGCCGCCGCGCGCGCCGCTCGCCCCGACGGACGACGACGGGGGCGACCGGTCCGCTGCCCCGTCCGGGCCCGCTCCTGCGCAGGCCGCCGCAGGGGCGGCGGCCGCCGATCCGGGCCCCGCGGCCTCCGGCGGCGACGAGCCAGAGGGCCCGCAGGGCACCGGCGCTCCGGGCACCAGGATTCCCGGCGCCCCGGCGGGCGCCGCGGCCGATGCCCCGCCGGCGGGTGGTGCCGGCACGGCGCGTCCCGCGTCCGGGAGCGCGGACGCCCGGGCCGACGGCGCGACCGAGCTGGTCGCACCCGCCCCGCCACGGCGCACCACACCCCGCCGGCACGGGCTCGACCCGCGTCCTTCCGTGGTCGTACCTGCGCCCGAGGTCCCGGCGCCCGTGCGCCCGGCGCGGCCACCTGCCGGTAGCCCGACCCCCCGCTACGCGGCGGCGCCGGCCGCGCCCGCGGCCGGGTCGCGGCGGCCTCGCCGGCGCCGCTGGCGCCGCCGCTGGCGCGGGGTCGCGGCCGCCGTCACGATCCTCCTGCTGCTCGCCGCCATCGCGGCCGCCGCCACGGCGCTCGTCCTGACCTCCGACGACGAGCCCGGCGCGGGCGCTCCTGTCGTCGAGGTCGACGCGGGGCCCGCAGACCTGCCGCGGGTGCTGGAGCCGGGGCCCCACGTACCGCGGCGGGATCCGCGGGGACTCAGGCCTCGGTGATGGCGCCGCGCTCGGCGCCGGACGCCAGGCGGGCGTACTTGGCCAGCACGCCGGAGGTGTAGCGCGGCTCGGGGAGCTTCCACTCGCCGCGGCGGCGGGCCAGCACGTCGGCGGGCACGTCGAGGTCGATCGACTTGGACTCGACGTCGATGACGATGCGGTCGCCGTCGGCCACCAGGGCGATCGGCCCGCCGTCGACCGCCTCGGGGGCGACGTGGCCGACGCAGAACCCGTGCGTGCCACCCGAGAAGCGACCGTCGGTCACCAGCGCGCAGTCGCCGCCCCGGCCGGCACCCTTCATTGCCCCGGTGACGGCCAGCATCTCGCGCATGCCCGGGCCGCCCTTGGGCCCCTCGTAGCGGATGACCACCACGGTGCCCGGCTCGATCGCCCCGGCCAGGATCGCCTCCATGGCACCGTCCTCGCCGTCGAACACCCGGGCCGTGCCCTCGAAGCGGTCGAAGGTGATGCCCGCCACCTTGACCACGGCGCCGTTGGGTGCCAGGGAGCCGCGCAGCACCGCGATGCCGCCGATGGCGTGGATCGGGTCGTCGAGCGGATGCACCACCGCGCCGTCGGGCGCGGGCGGGTCGATGGCGGCGAGGTTCTCGGCCACCGTGCGGCCGGTCACGGTCAGGCACTCCCCGTGGATCAGCCCGGCCTCGAGCAGGTGGCGCATCACCACCGGCACGCCGCCGATGCGGTCGAGGTCGGCCATGTGGTACCTGCCGCCGGGCTTGGTGTCGGCCAGGTGCGGCACCCGGGCTGCGACCCGGTTGAAGTCGTCGAGCGCCAGGTCGACCCGGGCCTCGGCGGCGATGGCCAGCAGGTGCAGCACGGCGTTGGTCGAGCCGCCCAGCGCCATGGTGACGGCGATGGCGTTCTCGAACGCCACGCGGGTGAGGATCTGGCGAGGGCGGATGCCCGCCTTCAGCAGCTCCACCACGGCCTTGCCGGCGGCGTAGGCCTCGTCGTCGCGCCGGCGGTCGACCGCCGGGGCCGACGCGCCACCCGGCAGCGACATGCCCAGCGCCTCGGCCACCGAGGCCATCGTGTTGGCGGTGAACATGCCGGCGCACGCCCCCTCGGTGGGGCAGGCGTTGCGCTCGATGGCGTCGAGCCCGGCGTCGTCGAGGCTGCCGGTGGCGTGCGCGCCCACGGCCTCGAAGACGCTGACGATGTCGAGCGCTTCGCCGTTGTGGTGGCCGGGCAGGATGGAGCCGCCGTACACGAACACGCTGGGAACGTTGAGCCGGGCGGCAGCCATCAACATGCCGGGCAGGGACTTGTCGCAGCCGGCGAACGTGACCAGGGCGTCCAGCCGCTCGGCGTGCATGACGGTCTCGACCGAATCGGCGATGACCTCACGCGACACCAGCGAGGCCCGCATGCCCTCGTGGCCCATCGAGATGCCGTCGCTCACCGCGATGGTGGTGAACTCGATGGGGAAGGCACCGGCGTCGCGGACGCCGTCCTTCGACCGCTTGGCGAGGCGACCGAGCGGCATGTTGCACGGGGTGACCTCGTTCCACGACGAGCACACGCCGACCTGCGCCTTGCCCCAGTCGTCGTCGGTCATGCCGATGGCCCGCAGCATGGCCCGGGCCGGCGCCCGCTCGTAGCCGTCGGTCACGTCGCGGCTGCGGTGCTTGATGTCGACGGGTGATTCGCTGTGGTCGCTGGTGGGCGGCTCGGACATGCCGGGAAGCGTACGCCCGGGCCGCGCGTGGCTCCCATCCGAAACTGCGGCGGACGGCGGTCCCGAACGGGTTGACTGGTGGGCCTGCCCCGCACCGACGCCCCCGCCTCGTTGCGCCCGCGCCGGCGCAGCCCGTACGACCGCGAGATCGCCCGGCTGGCGATCCCGGCCTTCGGCGCGCTCATCGCCGAGCCCGTCTACATCCTCACCGACACAGCCATCGTCGGGCACCTGGGCACGCCCCAACTCGGGGGCATGGCCGTGGCGACCAGCATCCTGCTGACGCTCTACGCGGTGTTCATCTTCCTGGCCTACGGCACCACCGCGGCCGTCAGCCGCCTGCTCGGCGCCGGCGACCGGCGCGAGGCCACCCACCAGGCCGTGCAGTCGCTGTGGCTCGCCATGCTGGTGGGCGCCGCGCTGGTGGTGCTCGGCCTGGCGGGCGCCGGCACGCTGGTGGACCTGATGGGCGCCGAGGGCGCCGTGCGGTCCAACGCCCTGCTGTACCTGCGCATCAGCCTGCCCGGCGTGCCGGCGCTGCTGCTGGTGCTGGCCGGGACGGGCTACGTGCGGGGGCTGCAGGACACGCGCACCCCCCTGCTGGTGGCCGTGGCCACCGGTGCCCTCAACCTGGTGCTCGAGGTGGCGTTCATCTACGGCCTGGGCATGGGCCTCGGGGCCTCGGCGGCCACGACCGTGGTGGCCCAGTGGGCGGCGGCGGGCGTCTATCTGCGCATCGTGGGGCGGGAGGCCCGCTCGCACGGGTTGGGGCTGGCTCCCCACCCGGCGAGCCTGCGCCGGTTGGGCGCGGTGGGCCGCGACCTGCTGGTGCGCACCGCGGCGCTGCGGGCGTCGCTGGTGGTGGCCACCTCGGTCGCCGCCCGCCTCGGCCCGGTCGACCTGGCGGCCCACCAGGTGGCGTTCGAGGTCTGGTCGTTCCTGGCCTTCGGCCTCGACGCCATCGCCATCGCGGGGCAGGCGCTGGTGGGGCGGGCGCTCGGCGCGGGTGACGGGGCGATGGCCCGGGGCGCCGGGCGGCGCATGATCGAGTTGGGGGTCGCCGCCGGCATCGTGGTGGGGGCGGCTGTGGCGGTGGCGCGCAACGCGCTCCCCCACGTGTTCACCGACGATCCCGCCGTGGCCGGGCTGGCCGCGTTCGTGCTCGTGTGGGTGGCGGTGCTCCAGCCGGTGAACGCCGTCGCCTTCGTGCTCGACGGCATCCTCATCGGCGCCGGCGACATGCGCTTCCTGGCCGGCGCCATGGCCGTCTCGGCCGCCATCTTCCTCCCCGCGGCCGTGGCCGTCGCCGCGCTCGGGGCCGGCATCGGCTGGCTGTGGGCGTCGTTGGCGCTGTTCATGGCCAGCCGCGCCGGCATCCTGCTGGCCCGCTTCGCCGGCGACCGCTGGCTCGTGCTGGGCGCCGTGCGCTGAGTCCCGGTCGCGGACAGCCCCGGTCACCCCGGGCGCTCGGCGCACAACGACTGGCTCGACGCCGGCCGTCGACGGACCGCCGACGCTCTTGGCGAGCCGCCGCGGAAACTTGCACGCCTGTTGACGCGGCGCTTGGGGCCAGAGCGCCGGACAGGGGCGCTGGGCCTGGGGGGCCGTGAGATCAGAAGTCGGTGCCGCAGAAGGGCGCCCGCTCCGGCCGGAACAGAGCGTCGGCCCGGTCGAGGGCACCCGGCGTGCGCTCGGCGATGCGGCCGGCCCGCGCCAGCGTGCGCCACGTCGCCCCGCCCGCCAGCACCGAGCCCACCTCTGCCGTGTCGAGCACCAGGTCGGGCGTCGCGTCCGTCCGCTCGCAGCGCCCGCCGTCGGGCCCCGCCTGGAGCCGGTAGCCGCCGCCACCGTCCCGACGCCGGTCGACCACGCCCAGCACCAGCTCGCCCTCGGTGGCGTAGCGGCGGGCGGACAGGCACGCGGCCACGTCGAGCGGGCGCAGCCACAGGTGGTCGGCCTCGGCCCGCACCGTCAGGGCACGGGGATCGGCCAGCCGCCAGCGCAGCGGCATGTCAACCGGCGCGTGCCAGATCACGGTACCCACCAGGTCGATGTCGAACAGGAAGCGCACCAGCTCGGCCTCGACGCCGTCGGATGCGGCCGCCAGCGTCTGCACCCTGACCTCGTGGTTGGGCCCGCCGTCGCTCCAACCCTGCGCGATGCGGTAGGTGACGAAGCCGTCGGGCCGGCCGCCCTCGTCGTCGTGCACGGCGATGTAGCGGGTGCTGGCACCGCCGCGCGTGTGCTCGTTGTCGAGGGCCTCGGCCGCCCACAAGCCAGGCGTGCGGTGGAGCTCGCCCGGCACGCGGCGCCGGTGGCGGTCCCACACCGCGGGCAGGATGGCGGTCGCCTCGTCCTCCCTCAGCAGGCGGATGCGGCCCCCGCCCCTGTCGCCGGGGCTCGTTCCCGTGCCTTCGACCGCGAGCGCCTCCGCCGTGCGGTGGGCGTCGATGCGCACCAGCTGGAAGCGCGACGCCACGCCGTAGCCGAAGCGCCGGTAGATGCCGCCTTCGCTGGCCGTCAGGCCCGCGAGCGGCTCGCCCCGCTCGACGGCCTGGTCGTGCACCGACTCGATGAGCGCGCTCAGCAGACCGCGCCGGCGGTGCGTGGGCAGCACCGACACCTCGGTCAGCCCCGCCAGGCCGACCGAGCCGCCCGGCAGGGCGAGGTCCAGGCTCAGGGCCGCGGCCGTGCCGACGAAGCGGCCCTCGTCCTCGACCACGAAGACGCGGTCGAGCTCGGCCATGGCCTCGATCTCGGCCCGGTGGTCGGGTGGCGCCGTGGGGCCCGAGCCGAAGGCGGTGGCCAGCAGGTCGGCGACGGCGTCGATCTCGTCGGGCTGTATGAGGCGGGGAGTCCACGTCACGGCAGGCCAGCCTCGCGTGCGGCACGCGCCGTGGCCAGGCAATTCGTCCTCGCCGCGCGCGCCCCCGGGTCCGCCGGCCGACCCCGCCCGCTCGTCGGCCGCCCCACCGTGGCGCGAGGCAATGACTGGCGATCCGCACCTCACGAGGCAATGACGTGCGGGGGCCGCACGCGATTGCCTCGCGCGACCGACACCGCACGTCTTTGCCTCGCCGACCGGCCAC
Source organism: Acidimicrobiales bacterium (assembly GCA_035697515.1). Taxonomy (GTDB): domain Bacteria; phylum Actinomycetota; class Acidimicrobiia; order Acidimicrobiales; family VFJN01; genus ZC4RG19. Next base: position 3,151 of record DASSCS010000156.1, on the reverse strand, counting down.
GTGCGCTGGATGGAGAGCGGCAGTCACCGCCTCGCCGCCACCGCCACCGCACCGCCCGATCTGCGGGCGGGTGGGAAAGGGGGTCAGCCGGCGGACGCGGCGCGCTCGCGCAGCAGTGCGGTGACCGCCTTGCCGTCGGCCTGGCCCTTGGTCGCCCGCATGACCTGGCCGACGAAGTACCCGGTGAGCTTGCCGCGGGCCTTGTCGTCGCCGTCGACGTAGCGCGACCACTCGGCGGCGTTGGCGGCGATGACCTCGTCCACCACCGCCCCCAGCGCGTCGGCGCCCAGGGCCTCGAACCCCTTGGCCGCCGCGATGTCGGCCGGGTCGTCTCCCGAGGCCACCATCTCGGCCAGCACCGCCTTGGCCTGGGTGGCCGTCAGCTCGTCGCTCGTCTCCATCTTCACCAGCGCCGCCAACCGCGCGGGATCGAGCCGCTCGGCGCCGTCGACCGCGAGGTTGTGCTCGACGTGGGTGAGCACCCGGACCGGCTCGGCGCCCGCGTCGATCGCCGCTCGAGCCAGGGCGTCGAGGTCGCGCGCGACGGCGATGGCCACCGGGCCGTCGGTGGTGGTCAGCCCCGCGGCCTCGGCCAGTGCCGCGCGCCGGGCCGCCGGCAGGGCGGGCAGCGCGGCGTCGACCCGGGCGACCCACTCGGCGCCCGGGTCGAGCGGCACGAGGTCGGGCTCGGGGAAGTAGCGGTAGTCCTCCGCCTCCTCCTTGCTGCGCATCGTGTGGGTGCGCCCGTCGTCCTCGTTCCAGTGGCGGGTCTCCTGGCGCACGGCCTCGCCCGACTCGGTCAGCTCGATCTGGCGGCGCACCTCGTAGTCGATGGCCCGGCCCAGCGAGCGCAGCGAGTTGACGTTCTTGATCTCGCAGCGGGTGCCGTACGGCTCGCCCGGGTGGTGGACGGACACGTTGGCGTCGACCCGCAGCGACCCCTCCTCCATCTTGGCGTCGGAGGCGCCGACCGCCAGCAACATGGCCCGCAGCTCGGTGACGTAGGCGCGGGCCTCGTCGGCCGAGCGCAGGTCTGGCTTGGACACGATCTCGAGGAGCGGGACGCCCGCCCGGTTGTAGTCGACCAGGCTGTAGCCGGCCTCGGTGATGCGCCCGCCGCCGCCCACGTGGGTGGACTTGCCCGTGTCCTCCTCGATGTGGGCCCGCTCGATGCCGATGCGCCGCCTCGAGGGCAGCTCGAGCGAGCCCTCGACGTTGATGGGCAGGTCGTACTGGCTGATCTGGTAGTCCTTGGGCATGTCGGGATAGAAGTAGTTCTTGCGGGCGAAGACCGAGCGGCGCACCTCACAGCCCAGGGCCCGGCCGAGGCGCATCGACAGCTCGACCACCCTCTCGTTGAGCACGGGGAGCGACCCGGGCAGGCCCAGGCACACGGGACACACGTTGGTGTTGGGCTCGTCGCCGAAGCGGTTGAGGCAGCCGCAGAACAGCTTGGTCGTGCTGGCCAGCTCGACGTGCACCTCGAGGCCGATGACCGTTTCCCACTCGGACGCCATGACCCCAGGCTAGAGCGGCGCCGACACCCCTCCCGCACCGGTTCCCCTTGACCTCGAGTCGACTTGAGGTCGTACGGTCCCTGGCGCGCCGGCCACCCCGGCCGGCACCGGCCACCACCGCCCGGCAACCGCCGGCGACGTCCGGCCATCGGGAGACGACCATGCACGCCATCCGCCAGCACGCCTTCGGTCCCGCTGACACCCTGCGCTACGAGGAGGTGCCCGACGCCGTGCCCGCGGCCGGGCAGGTGCGCATCGCGGTCGACGCGGCCGGGGTGCACCTGATCGACACCAAGATCCGCCAGGGCGACCAGGGCGGCCCCTTTCCCGTGCCCGACCTGCCCATGACCCCAGGGCGCGAGGTCGCGGGCCGGGTCGACCGGGTCGGCCCCGACGTCGACGAGGCCTGGATCGACCGGCGGGTCGTCGCCCACCTGGGCATGGCCAGCGGCGGCTACGCCGAGCAGGCGCTGGCCGGCGTGGGCGCGCTGCACGAGCTGCACGACCACCTGAGCGCGGCGGTGGCGGTGGCGGCCATCGGCACGGGGCGGACGGCGCAGGGCATCCTCGAGCTGGCGCAGCTCGGCGCGGACGACGTGGTGGTCGTCACCGCCGCGGCCGGCGGCCTGGGCGCGCTGCTCGTGCAGGCGGGACGCTTGGCGGGCGGCGATGTGGTGGGCCTGGCGGGCGGCGACGCCAAGGTCGAGGAGGCCCGCCGCCAGGGTGCAACCGTGGCCGTCGACTACCGCCAGCCCGGCTGGCCCGACAAGGTGCGGGCCGAGCTGGGCGACAGGGCGCCCACCGTGCTGCTCGACGGCGTGGGCGGCGAGGCCGGGCGGGCCGCGTTCGACCTGCTCGGGCCCGGCGGGCGGGTGGTGGTGTTCGGCTGGTCGGCCGGCAGCCCGCTCGCGTTCACCTCCGACGACGTCTACGCCCGCAGCCTGACCGCGTCGTTCGCTCTCGGCCCCCGGATCATGCAACGGCCCGGCGGCATCCGCGAGCTCGAGACGCGGGCGCTCGACGAGGCGGCGGCCGGACGCCTGGTGCCGCTGGTCGGCCGGACCTTCCCGCTGGCCGACGCGGCCGCCGCCCATCGGGCCCTCGAGGACCGGGCCACCACCGGCAAGGTCGTCCTCCTCCCCTGACCCCGACACGGCGGCACCCGTCGGCGGCCCAGGGCCCGAGGTCATGGGTTCCACCGGCCACCGCCTGAGGTTGGGTTCTGCCCCCGGCACCCATGACCTCGGGGCTGCTCGGAACGGAACCCATGACCTCGGAACGACCGGCGCCCTGACCCCACGCCGGCGGTACCGGTCGCTACCCATGGCGCTGAGGCAATGACCTCCGCCGCCCGGGGCCGGAGGCAATAGACCTCGGCCCCCGACGGCCCATTGCCTCCGGCTGGTCGGAACGACCGCTATTGCCTCGGACCTCGGACTTGTCGGAACGACCGGCATTGCCTCGGGCCGGTCGGAACGACCGCTATTGCCTCGGACCTCGGACTTGTCGGAACGACCGGTACTGCTTCGGCGAGGACCCCCCGGGGTTCGGTCAGGCGGGGGTGGGAGCCGGGGCGGCGGCCTCGACCGCGGCCGCAACCCGGAACATCATCGACTCCGCTAACGCCGGGGCCA
>DASSCS010000155.1:0-27147 GCA_035697515.1 Acidimicrobiales bacterium | reverse complement strand
CCGACGTCGTCGTCCTCCTCGGTTCGCCCGGATCCGGCAAGTCGACGATCGGCGAGCAGCTCGGGCAGCGGGGCCTCCGCTGGCGCGAGTGGGAGCCGGTCATCCTCGAGCGCTGGGGAGCTCGGGAGGCCTTCCTCGCCGTCAAGGCCGAGGCGCTGCCGCAGCTCCACGACGAGATCCGCAGGTGGATCGCCGCGGACGGCACTCCCGCCGTGGTCGAGTCGACCGGCCTGTCCGACGCCGGCTTCCTCGACGGGCTCGAGCGCGACCACCGCTGCCTCGTCGTGCGCCTCGACGTGAGCGAGGCGGAGGCCGTGCGGCGCGTGGCCGCCCGGGATCAGAGCCGTCACCTCGCCGACGACGTCGACCGGAACCGCGTCGTGTGGCGAAGCTTCTACGAGGGACCCGGCACGGACCGGCGGGTCGACCTCGCCATCGACACCGACGTGCAACCTCCCGCCCGGGTGACCGACGAGATCGTCGCGGCGTGCCAGCGGCACGCGAGCTGATCCACCCGGCCGGCGCCGACAGGTCGACAGGCCGGCCGTCGACCTAGGCTGCGACGCGATGCCTACGGAGGCCCCCCTCACCTCCCCGGCGGGCGCCAGCAAGACCACGCCCGCCGAGTACCACGCCCCCGCGCCCGCCAGCTCCAAGCCGCGGGTGCCGCTGCCGCCCGACGGCGCCGGCTACCGCGTGAAGCGCAAGCTGCTGGGCAAGCCGATGCACTCGGAGCAGCTCGAGCACGAGCGCCTCGGCAAGCCCACGGCGCTGGCGGTGTTCGCCAGCGACAACCTGTCGTCGTCGGCGTACGCCACCGAGGAGATCCTGCACGTCCTCGTGCCGGCCGTGGGCCTCGGCGCCTTCGTGCTGGTCATGCCCATCACCGGCGCCATGCTGGTGGTGCTCGGCCTCCTGATCATCAGCTACCGGGAGACCATCAAGGAGTACCCGTCGGCCGGCGGCGCCTACCTGGTCACCCGCGACAACTTCGGCATCGTGCCCGCCCAGGTGGCCGGCGCCGCCCTGCTGATCGGCTACATCCTGACCGTCGCCGTGTCGGTGGCGGCCGGCAGCGCCGCGCTCACGTCGACCATCGACGGCCTGGCGCCGTACCGGGTGCCGCTGTCGCTGTTCTTCATCGCCCTCATCGCCTACGGCAACCTGCGCGGCGTGCGCGAGTCGGGGCGCATCTTCGCCGCGCCGACGTTCTTCTTCATGGCCAACATGGCCGTGCTGCTGGGCCTGGGCGTGTTCCAATACCTGACGGGCGACCTGCCGGAGGTGGGCGTCCAGCTCGAGGGCATGGTCGAGTTCGGTGACGAGGGCTCCGGCGTGCTCCTGGGCGCATCGGCCTACGTGCTGGCCAAGGCGTTCGCCTCCGGGGGTTCGGCCGTCACCGGCGTCGAGGCCATCTCGAACGGGGTGCCGGCCTTCCACAGGCCCGAGTGGCGCAACGCCCGCCAGACCCTGGTGATCATGGGCAGCGGCCTGGCCGTGATGTTCTTCGGCCTGTCGTTCCTCGCCTCCAAGGTCAAGGTGGCGCCGTTCGAGGACGGCACACCGACCGTCCTCGCCCAGATCGGCGAGGCCGTGTACGGCAGCAGCGCGCTCGGCGAGATCGCCTCCAACGTGCTGAACGTGGCCACGATGCTCATCCTGGTGCTGGCAGCCAACACCGGCTTCGCCGACTTCCCGCGGCTCGCCAACCTGCAGGCGGGCGACAGCTTCCTGCCCCGCCAGCTCACCAAGCGGGGGCACCGCCTCGTCTTCTCCAACGGCATCATCGCCCTGGCCGGCGCAGCTGCGCTGCTGGTCATCGTCAGCGGCGCCGAGGTGACGCGGCTGATCCCGCTCTACGCCATCTCGGTGTTCACCGGGTTCACCCTGTCGCAGGCCGGCATGACCAAGCACCACCTGCGCAAGCGCGAGCCCGGGTTCGTACGGGGCATCGTCGCCAACGGGGTGGGTGCGCTCCTGTCGGGCACCATCGTGCTGATCGTCATCGCCACCCGCTTCGAGGACGCCTGGGTGATCCTGCCGCTCATGCCCGTCGTCGTGCTGATCCTGCTGCGGCTCAACCGCCAGTACGAGCGCGAGCGGGCCGCCCTCGAGTCCGACGTGCCCGCCGCGGCCACCGCGCCCATCCTGCACCGACACGTGGTGCTGGTGTTCGTCGACCGGCTCGACCTGGCCGCGGCCCGCGCCATCCAGTACGCCCGCACGCTCACACCCGACGAGCTGCGGGCCGTCCACTTCGCGGTCGACGACGACGCCGCCGAGCGGCTGGCCGACGACTGGCGCCGGCTCGGCCTGTCACGGGTACCCCTCGACGTGGTCGCATGCCCCGACCGCCGGCTCACGAGCGCCGCGGTCGAGCTGGTGGCGCACGAGCTGTCCGACGGCGAGACCGAGGTGTCGGTGCTGCTGCCCGACCGCAAGTACAACGGCCTGTGGCACCGCATCCTGCACGACCGCACCGCCGACAGCATCCAGGCCGCGGTGTCGAAACTGCCCCACGCCAACGTGACGACCGTGCCGTTCCACTTCGACGCGTGGCTGTCGGACGAGGTTGTCGACATGGTGCCCCGTGCCGCCCGCGGCAAGCTCACCAACGTGCCCCGGGCCGCGGACGACCGGCCGCCCCGCCACGACGCCGAGTCGATCACGCCCATCGACGACGTGCGCTGGCGCGACCACGTACGGGTGCGGGGCCAGGTGCGTTCGGTGCGGGTGGCGCCCCAGCGCGACGTGCCCACGCTCGAGTGCACGATCGACGACGGGACCGGCACGCTGACCGCGGTGTTCCTGGGCCGGCGCGACCTGGCCGGGGTCAAGGTCGGCAGCCGCATCGAGGTCAACGGCACGGTCGGCGTGCACCAGAACCGGCTCGCCATCCTCAACCCCGACTATCGCCTGGTGGGCGCCGCCGAGGTGTGAGGGTCCCGACCGTCACGGCCCGGTGGCGACGGCCAGCACCCGGTCGAGCGGACCCTGGTAGGTCGAGAAGGCGCGGTGGCGGCGGAAGCCCATCGCCTCGTTCACGGCCATCATGTGGGCGTTCGAGGTGGCGTTGAACGTCTCGACGACCTCGATGGCCGGCTGGTGGTCGAGGGCCCGCCGCAGGTTCTCGGCCTTGAGCCAGCGCCCCAACCGTAGGCCACGGTGGGCGGCGACGACGCCCGTGTCGCCCTGGCGGGCGAGCAACGGGCGCAGGCGCGACACCATCAGCTCGCTCATGCCCGCGGCCGAGCCGTCGGGTGCGAGCGCCAGCGTGCGCACCATGTCGTAGCCCGCGGCGTCGACCGCGCGATCGGCCTCGAGCACCTGGTTGGCGGTGACCCGTTGCGGCTGCCAGTCGAGGTCGTCGGTGGGGGCGTCGACCATGGCGTCGAGGGCGCGGGCCAGCCGCTCGACCCACTCGTCCGGCGTGGCGCCCACCCAGCCGACCAGCCGGTAGCCCGCGGCCCGGGCCGGGGCCTCGTCGATCCAGGCCCTCTGCCGGTCGGCGTCGAGGTCGGCGATGCGGAGCCGGTTGCACGAGTCCTGCTGGCGCTCGGTCAGGCCCAGGCGCAGGCAGAACGCCTCGCCCGCCGCGTCCATGGGCCAGCCGTACACCGAGGTGGCCCCACCCTCGGCCAGCACCGGCAGCACGCACGCCGCCAGGCGGCGCGCCAGGCCGTGCCGCCGGTGCGCCGGCGGCGTGGCGACCTCGAGGCGGACGGTGGCGTCGTTGACGCCGTCGAGGTGCTGGCGGGTGTGCGCCGCCGCCACCGGCCGGCCGTCGACCGTGGCCAGCCACGACCGCACCCGGCGGTCGGGCGGCGGGGCGAACAGCTCGGCGGCCAGCTCGGCCGCGGGCACCGGCGGGTCGCCGGGCCAGATCTCGGCGTCGTGCGCCAGGCGAACGGCCAGCAGGCCCTGGAAGCCCGGCCCGTCGGCACCGGTGACCTCGACGATCTGTGGCTCGGCCCGCGAGGGCAGCTGCGGCTCGGCCTGCGGCGGCGTGCCCACGCCCCCGGGTTACCGCACGGGCGCTCGGGGCGACGAACGAATTGCCGCCCGGGCAGACTGCAAAGGTGACCGGGCCCTCTCCGCCGCCGCCCGACCCCACGGCTCCCCGCGCCGGCGTCGAGGCCCTCGCCCGCGACCTGGCGGCCGCGCTGGCGCCCGACCGGGTGCGCACCGGCGCGGTCGAGCTCGGCCTGTACGGGCGCGACGCCTCGGTGCTGAGCGGCACCGCTGCGGTGGCCTGCTTCCCGCTCACCACCGACGAGGTGGCGGCCGCCGTCCGCATCGCCCGCCACCACCGCCGCCCGTTCGTGGCCCGGGGGTCGGGCACGGGGCTGGCCGGCGGCGCGGTGCCCGTGGGCGACCCCGTCGTCATCGTCACCACCAAGATGGACGCCATCGTGTCGGTCGACCCCGACGAGCGCGTGGCGTGGGTGCAGCCCGGCGTGATCAACCTCGACCTCACCCGCGCGCTGGCGCCCCACGGCCTGCACTTCGCACCCGACCCCTCGAGCCAGCAGGCGTGCACGGTCGGCGGCAACGTGGCCAACAACTCCGGCGGGCCCCACTGCCTGGCCTACGGGGTGACGAGCGCCCACGTGCTGGCGGTCGAGGTCGTGCTGCCCGACGGCACGGTGACCGTGCTGGGCGGCCTCGATGCCGAGCCCGCCGGCCTCGACCTGCGGGGCGCGTTCGTGGGCAGCGAGGGCACACTCGGGATCGCCACCCGCATCGCCGTGCGCCTGACGCCCGACCCGCCGGTGGTGGCCACCCTGCTGCTCGACTTCCCCACGGTCGACGCCGCGGCAGCGACCGTGAGCGGCATCATCGCCGCCGGCATCCTGCCCGCCGCGCTGGAGATGATGGACCAGCGCATCACGCGGGCCGCCGAGGAGTTCGCCCGGGCCGGCTATCCCACCGACGCCGCCGCCGTGCTGCTGGTCGAGGTCGACGGCCTGGCCGGCGGGGTGGCCGCCGCGGTCGAGCGCATCGGCGAGATCGGCCGCGGCCACGGGACCCGGACCGTGCGGGTGGCGGCCGACGACGCCGAGCGGGCGCTGCTGTGGAAGGGGCGCAAGTCGGCGTTCGGGGCGGTGGCCCGGGTGGCGCCCAACTACTACCTGCACGACACCGTCGTGCCCCGCACGAGGCTGGTCGAGGTTCTGGCCGAGGTGTACGCCATCGCCGAGCGCCACGACCTGGCGGTCATGAACGTGTTCCACGCCGGCGACGGCAACCTGCACCCGCTGCTGCTGTTCGACGGCCGTGAGCCGGGCGTGATGGACCGGGTGCGCGCGGCCGGCGACGAGATCGTGCGGGTGTCGATCGAGGCCGGAGGGGTGCTGTCGGGCGAGCACGGCATCGGTCTCGAGAAGCGCGACCTGATGCCGCTGCTGTTCTCGGCCGCCGACCTCGACGCCCAGGCCCGGCTGCGCCAGGCGTTCGACCCCGACGGCGTGGCCAATCCCACCAAGGTGCTGCCCGCCGGCAGCCGCTGCGGCGACCTGCAGTCGGTGCCGGAGGGGGTGTGGGTGTGACCGTCCGGTCCGGCCCCGTGGTGGAGTTCGCCGCCCAGGTCGGGCCGGCCGGCGCCGGGCCGGTGGTGGCCGTCGGCGGACGGACGCAGTGGGCGGTGGGCGGGGCCGTCGACCCGTCGGCCGGCGCCCGCGAGGTGCGCGCCCCTGCGGGCGTGGTGACGGTCGAGGCGGCCGACATGACCGTGCGGGTGCGGGCCGGCACCACCGTCGCCGACCTGGACGACGCCCTGGCCGAGGTGGGCCAGACGGTGGCCGTGCCGGCGTGGCCGGGCGCCACGGTGGGCGGCGTGCTCGCCGTGGGCCACAGCGGCCTGCGCCGGTTGGGCTGGGGGCCGGTGCGCGACACGGTGCTCGAGGTGCGCTACGTGTCGGCCGAGGGCACGGTCGTCAAGGCGGGCGGGCCGACCGTGAAGAACGTGTCGGGCTTCGACCTGTGCCGCCTGCTCGTGGGCTCGGTGGGCACGCTCGGGCTGCTGGCCGAGGTGGTGTTGCGCACCCGCCCGCTGCCGGCAGTCGAGCGCTGGCTGGCCGGCGAGGCCGACCCCTTCGCCCTGCTGCCCCGGCTGCACCGCCCGGCGTCGGTGCTGTGGGACGGCACCACCACGTGGGTTCTGCTCGACGGGCACCCCGCCGACGTCGAGGCCCAGGCCCGGCTGGTGGCCGACGCCGGGCTGTCCGAGGCCGCCGGCCGGCCCGACCTGCCGCCGCACCGCTGGTCGCTGCGGCCGTCCGAGCTGGCCGCCCTGGTGGCCCCCGGCCCCGGCGGCGCGGGGCCGGACGGCGGTCGGTTCGTGGCGGAGGTGGGCGTCGGCGTCGTGCACCGTCACACACCCCCGCCGCCCCCGGCGGTCGACCCCGCGGTGGCCGCGCTCCACCGGCGCCTCAAGGACCTGTTCGACCCGACCGGACGACTCGCCCCGGGCCGCGACCCGCTGGCCGCAGCGGGCGCCGCCGCGGGTGCCGGAGCCGCGTGATGGACCTCGGCATCGCCGACGACGAGCTGGCCGCCTGCGTCGCCTGCGGCCTGTGCCTGCCCCACTGCCCCACCTACCGGGTGACGGGCGAGGAGGCGCTGTCGCCCCGGGGCCGGGTGGCGGCCATGCGCCAGGTGCAGTGGGAGGGGGCGGCGGTCGACGACTCGTTCCTCCGTTCGATGGAGACGTGCGTCCAGTGCCGGGGCTGCGAGACGGCGTGCCCGTCGGGCGTTCCGTTCGGCCGCCTCATCGAGCCCGCCCGCGCCGCGCTGGCCGAGGGCGCGCCCCACAGCCCGGCCGGTGCGCCGACCCGTCACCGGCCGCCGCTCGCCCTGCGGCTGGCCGTCCGCTCGTTGCGCTGGCACCGCCTGGTGCTGGCCGGGTCGTCGCTGCTGGGCGTGGCCCAGCGGCTGCGCCTCGTGCCGCGCCGGGCTGCTCGGCGCCTGGGTCTTCCCCAGCGCGTGCCGCTGCGCCGTCCCCGGCTGCGCCCCACGCCCGCCCCGGCCCCCGGCGCCGCCGAGACGACCGGCGTGTGGCTCTTCACCGGGTGCGTGATGGATGCGTGGATGCGGAACGTCCATGCCGACGTGCAGCGCGTGGTCGAGGCCGCCGGCGGCCGGGTGATGCTGCCCGGCGCCGGCGGCGCGTGCTGCGGCGCCCTCGCCCTGCACGCAGGCCTGGCCGGCGAGGCGAGGGCACGCGCCCGGCAAGTCGTCGACACGTTCCCGGGCGACGCCCCGATCCTGGTCGACGCCGCCGGCTGCGGCGCCATGCTGCGCGATTACGGCCACCTGCTCGGCACGGCGGAGGCCGGGGCGTTCGCCGCCCGCGTCCTCGACGTGCACGAGTGGCTGGCCGGCCGCATCGACCGGCTGACGGACGGCCGAACCGAGCACCGTGCCGGCGCAGCCGCCGCCGACGGACCGCGGCTCACCGTCGCCGTGCAGGATCCGTGCCACCTGCGCCACGTGCAGCGCTCGCACCAGGCCGTGCGCACCGTGCTGGCCCCCTTCGCCACCCTGGTCGAGCTCGACGACGAGGGCCTCTGCTGCGGCGCGGGCGGCGCCTACGCGGCCGTGCAGCCGGCGCTGGCGGCGGCCATCCGCGACCGCAAGCTGGCGGCCATCACGCGGTCGGGTGCGCCCGTGGTGGCCTCGGCCAACCCGGGCTGCGCCCTGCATCTGGCGGCGGCGGGCGTCGAGGTCGTGCACCCCTGCCAGCTGGTGGCCCGGGTGCTCGGCGACCCCCGACGCTGAGCCGTCACGCCCCACGTGGCCAGCCCGGTCGCGAGGCAATGGGTGCCGCCGCGAGGCGCCCGGGGCAATGGCGTTCGGGGGCCGGCGACCATTGCCTCCCGAGCCGGACCGACAGCCATTGCCTCCGGAGCCCGGGACCCGCCAGCCACTGCCCCTGGAACCCCGGCAGCCCTCAGGTCACCTCGCGCAGGCGACCCGTCGCCACCTCGTACACGAAGCCGCGGACGGCGTCGCGGTGGGGCACGTACGCCGCGGCGCGCACCCGGGCGACCGACGCGCGCACCGACTCGTCGAGGTCGGTGAACCCCCCGAACGCGAACGGCGGCCGCGTGCCGGTTGACGCTTCGAGCTCGTCGGCGACCGCGGCGTCGTCGAGGCCGGACAAGCCGCAGTCGGTGTGGTGGGCGATGAGCACCTCGCGGGTGCCCAAGCGAAGCTGGGAGAGAGTGAGCGAGCGCAGCACGTCGTCGGTGACGATGCCACCGGCGTTGCGGATGAGGTGGACCTGGCCGAGGTGCAGCCCGAGGACCGCGAAGACGTCGATCCGGGCATCCATGCACGTCACGACGGCGGTGGCTCGTGTGGGGCGCGGTGACGAGATGTCGTAGCCGGCTCGGGCGGCGTCGAACTCGGACGCCACGAACGCCGCGTTGTTGACGAGCAGGTCGTCGATGGTCGAAGGGGTCGGGGCCTCGGCGCTGTCGGGCATCGGGGAACAGTGGCGAGCGACCGCCACCCGGCGCAACCCGGCCGAAGGGCGCAGGCGAGGTGCCGCTACCGGTGGCGGGCCGCCACGCGGCGGGCGTGGTCGTCGTCGTCGTAGCCGGCGAAGAACGTGCCCAGGTCGTCGACCATGCGCTCGAACGACGCCGCGGCGAACAGCACCGGCTGGTACCGGGTGATGTCGTAGTCGAGGGTGCCCATCTGGCCGACGTCCCACGGGCGCACGTCGGCCTCGCGGAACACCTCGATCTCGCCGTACGACGACAGCAGGCCGGCGCCGTAGGCTCGCAGCTCGTCCCGCTCCCACACCACGCCGAACTCGAGGGTGAACCAGAACACCTTCGAGAAGAAGTCGAGCGCCGCGTCCGACTCGGCCCGCAGCGAGGCCCGCCCGGCGAGCTCGTACAGGTCGGCGACCGCGGGGTTGGCCAGCATGTTGGCGTGGCCGATGATCTCGTGCACGATGTCGGGTTCGGGCGTGTAGAAGGGCACCGAGTGGTGGCGGGTGTACTGCGTCGACCGGAACACCCGGTCGGCCAGCGACCCGTAGAACTCGCGGGTGGGAACCAGGCCCGGCACCGGCTCGATGTGGAAGCCGCTGAGGGCGTGCACACGCTCGTCGACCTCGCGCAGCTGGGGCACCCGCTCGGTGGGCAGGGTCAGGGCGGCGGCGCCGGCGAGGTAGGCCTCGCACGCGTAGAGCCGATGCTTGCGCCCCAGCTCGTGGGACACGAGGCGCCAGACCTCGTCCTCCTCGGCCGTGTACTCGACATCCGCGATGGGGCCGCCGCGCCGGTGGCGGCGGCCCACCTCGGCGATGGCGGCCCGGCGTGCCCGGTAGGCGTCGTCGGAGAACCCGGGGTGGTCCTCGGGGAGCTCTAACCGGGCCGGGCCGGTGGTGGTGGTGCCTGTGGAGGGGGCGATGCCCGCGATCCTGCACCCACGTTGACGATCCGTTCAAGGATTCATTGGCAATTCGAGACGACCAACGCTGTCAACCGGCTACTGTCGAGACGAATTGCTGGCACTGGGGAGGGGAAGGATCACGATGCCAAGGCATCAGCAGGCCGCGGGCCTCGATGACGTCGACCGGCGCATCATCGCCGCTCTGGTCGACGACGGGCGCCTGTCGATCAACGAGCTGGCCAACCGCGTCGGGGTCAGCCGGGCGACCGCGTACAGCCGGCTCGACCGCCTGCGGGGCGAGGGTGTCATCACCGGGTTCACGGCGACCGTCGACCCGACCAAGGTCGGCCACGGGGTGGCCGCGCTCATCCTGGTCAATGTCGACCAGAACGAGTGGCGGGCCGCCCGCGACGAGCTGCTGAAGCTCCCCGGCGTCGAGTACCTGGCCTTCACCAGCGGGGGGTTCGACATGGTTGCCCTGGTGCGGGTGGCGTCGATCGAGGCGCTGCGGGACGTGGTGCTCGACCACCTGCACGGCACCACCCACGTGCGCTCGACGCAGACCGTCTTCGTGCTCGACGAGCAGCGCCGCCAGGTCGTCCTGCCGTGACCTGACCCCGTCCTGATCAGCCGCCGCCGAAGTCCTGGGTCCAGGTCCAGGTGGCGGCGTGCAGGCCCATGCCGATCGCGTCGAAGTTGCAGTCGAGGATGTTGCGGCGGTGGCCGGCCGAGCTCATCCACGCGTCGTGCACCGCCTGGGCGCCGCTCTGGCCCTGGGCGATGTTCTCGCCCAGGTATCCCCCGGTGTAGCCGGCGGCCCGGATGCGCTCGTCGAACGTGCGCCCGTCCAGCGACGTGTGCGAGAAGTAGCCGTTCGCCGCCATGTCGTCGCTGTGGGCCTGGGCGGCCGCGGTGAGCTGGGCGTTGAGCCTGACGGGGCCGCAGCCGGCCGAGGCCCGGGCCTCGTTGACCAGCACCACCACCTGCTCGATGGTCGACAGCGAGGGCGGGGAGGTGGCGGGAGGCGCCGTGGTGGGCGGAGCGGTGGCCGGGGCAGTGGACGGCGGGGCGCTCGGCGCCGGCGCGGTGGTGGTCGGCGCCGTGGTGGCCGTGGAGGCCGTGGTCGTCGAGCTCGACACGGTGGACGAGGTGGTGCCGCGCGCGGCCCGCGACCACGCGCGCCCGGCGCCGTCCGAGGCCCGCAGGTCGTCGCGCTCGCCGCCCGAGCCGTCCCGGCCTTCGCCCCCGTCGGCGGTCTCGACACGATCGTCGTCCGACATGCCCGAGAGCCCCGTCGCCACCACCACGCCGACCGGAGCGAGGCACGCGAACAGCAGCGCCACGAGAAGGCTGGCCGGCGACGGGCGACGGGTCGACACGCTCAGCGCCTCCACCCACATAGCGCGGTCGAGATGACGCGCATCGTCATAGAACTGTCGCACACCCGTCGGGGCGACCTGGGTAATGATCTCAGAACTCCGCTCCACCCTCCCCGGTGGGGCGGACGACCCGCCGGCCAGGCCGGGTCTTCATCGCCCATTGGCGGGCTCTGAGCAAGGTGGCGAATCACGATGAATGAGATCCTGGTGATCGGTCTGGTGGCGATCGCGGTGGTGGTCGTCATGGCGGGATTGCTCGGCCGCTTGGTGGCCAACGACGACCTCTCGTCATACATGGAGGGTTAGATCAGCCGTCCCCGGCGCTGATCCGTCCCCGTCTGTCTAGCCGACGCCCCGCTGCCCCGTCAGGCGGCGGGGCGTCGCTGCGCCCCGAACCGGGTCGCCGACCCCCCGAGCGTGACCCTCGTCGGGCCCGGCAGCTGGCGCGCACGCGGCCGAGCCGAAGGCCGGTTCACTGGGCGAGCAGGGCGCGGGCGGCGGCGGCGATGTCGTCGGGCTGGGGCAGGATGGCGGACTCGAGCTCGGGCGCGTAGGCGACGTGGCACTCCTGCGCCCCGACCCGGCCGACGGGCGCGTCGAGCTGCCAGAACGACTGCTCCGCCACCCATGCGGCGATCTCGCCCCCGAACCCGCCCCGCACCACGTCCTCGTGCGCCACCAGCAACCGGGCGGTCCTGGTCACCGACTCGGCCACCATGTCCTGGTCCCACGGCACCAGTGTGCGCAGGTCGACGATCTCGACCTGCGCCCCGTCGGCCTCGGCCAGCTGCTCCGCGGCCCGCCGCGACCGCTCGACCGTGGCGCCCCAGGTGACGATCGTCAGGTCGGTGCCCCGCCGGACGTACCGCCCCTTGCCGAAGGGCACAACATGGTCGGGGCCGGGGAACGGGTCGCGGGTGTATGGCTGGCGCAGCAGGTGCTTGTGCTCGAGGAACAGCACCGGGTCCTCGCAGCGGAACGCCGCCCGCAGCAGGCCAGCCGCGTCGCTGGCGCGGGACGGGAAGGCGATGAGCAGCCCGGGGATGTGGGCGAAGATCGACTCGCCGCACTGGCTGTGCCAGATCGAGCCGCCCTGCAGGTAGCCGCCGATGGGGACCCGCAGCACCATCGGGCACGTGAACGCGCCGTTCGAGCGCCAGCGGATCGTGGCCGCCTCGCTGCGGACCTGCTGCATGGCCGGCCAGATGTAGTCGAAGAACTGCACCTCGGGCGCCGGCCGCAGCCCCCGCACCCCCTGCCCCACGGCCCGGCCCACGATGTTGGCCTCGGACAGCGGCGTGTTGTAACAGCGGGCGCGCCCGAAGCTGCGCTGCAGCCCGTGGGTGGTGCCGAACACGCCGCCCTTGCCCTCGACGTCGGCCATGATCGCCTCGCGGGCGTCGGCCACGTCCTCGCCGAACACGCGCACGCGCTCGTCGGCCTCCATCACCCCGTGCAGCGCTCGGCGGATCGCCTCGCCCATGGCCACCACGTCGTCGCCGTCGGGGCCGGTGGCGGCCTCACCCGGGTCGGGGATGTCCGGCAGCGCCACCACGTTGTCGAGCACCGAGTCCACGTCCGGGCGCCGGCCGGCCAGCGCGGCGCGGGCGGCGTCGGCCACGATCTGGCGGGCTTCGTCCCGGATGGCGGCCGCGTCGTCGGGTGTTATCACCCCGCCGTCGACCAGGTTGCGCTCGAAGCTGTCGATGGGGTCGTGGGTGACCTCCCACTCCATCTCCTGGGGCAGGCGGTACTTGCTCTGCGTGTCGGCCGCCGAGTGCGAGTAGGGCCGGGTGACCGTGGCGTGGATGAGCGCCGGGCCCACGCCGGCCCGCACATGGCTGACCACCTTGCGGGCGGTGCGGCGCACGGCGAAGTAATCGGTGCCGTCGATCGACCGCACCTGCAGCCCCGCGAAGCCCCTGACCAGCTCGTTCACCGGCGCGGGCGACTGCTCGGACGACGGGACCGAGATGGCGTAGCCATTGTCGGCCACCACGTAGAGGACGGGCAGGTGCTCGGTGCAGGCCGTGTTGAGGCTCTCCCAGAACTCGCCCTCGGAGGTGGCGCCCTCGCCGAGGCTGACGTAGGTGACCTCGTCGCCGTGCGCGGGCAGCCCGAGCTGGGGTCGGCGCACGATGTAGCGGCCCGCCTCGGCGCAGCCCACCGCGGGGATGCACTGGCTGCCGGTGGGGCTCGACTGGGTGACCACGTTGCGCTCGGGGTCGCCCCAGTGGGCGGGCATCTGGCGCCCGCCGGACGCGGGGTCGTCGGCCGAGCCGACCGCCTGGAGCAGCACCTGCGTGGGGCTGACGCCGAGGCCCAGCATGAGCGCCAGGTCGCGATAGTAGGGGAAGAACCAGTCGTAGCCGGGGCGCAGCTCGTGGGCGAGGGCGAGCAGCAGGGCCTCGTGACCCGCGCCGGAGATCTGGAAGAACACCCGACTCTGCTTCTGCATGGCGATCTCACGGTCGTCGATGGCCCGCGACACGCGGGCCAGCAGCAGGTCACGCTTGAGCTCGTCGGCCGGGTAGGCGGCCACCCGGTGACGGGCCCGCGCGGCCGCCCCCTTCTTGCGCTCGGACTTGCCGTTGCCGCGTTCGGCCTTGGCGGCCTTGCGCGCCGCCTTGGAGTCCGCCGCCCCGTTCCGTGCTGCGTGGCCGTTGCCGGCGTCGTGGCGGGAGAGCTCGGCCTCTCGCGATGCCTTGCGTGAGCTGGCCCCCATGTCGACCTCCTGGGCGATCGGTCGGCAAGTTCCCGTCGATCGTCTCATATCTGCTCTGCCCGGGTGGGATATCACACGCGACCTGCCACTTCGCCGGCGCGTCGGCCCACCCGGAACTCGCGTGCCCCCGGCGGGCCCCGTGAGTACGGTCGCCGCCCATGCCGATCGTGCCCGACACCAAGGACTGGACCTGGGTGCTGGAGCGGCCCTGCCCCGAATGCGGGTTCGTGGCGTCCGACGTGGCCCTCGACCAGGTGGGGCGGATGGTGCGGGACAGCGCCGCCGCTTGGCGGGAGGTCCTGGAGCGGCCGCACGACGAGCTGGCCACCCGCCCGACCGACGACCGGTGGTCGGCGCTCGAGTACGCCTGCCACGTACGCGACGTCTTCCGCATCTACGACCAGCGCCTCGCCCTGATGCTCACCGAGGACGCCCCCCGCTTCGCCAACTGGGACCAGGACGAGACCGCGGTCAGCGAGGCCTACAACGAGCAGGACCCGGCGCAGGTGGCCGCCGCCATCGACGACGCGGCCGGGCCGCTGGCCGACCGGTTCGACGGCGTGGCGGGCGATCAGTGGCAGCGCACCGGCCACCGCAGCGACGGCGCCACCTTCACGGTCGAGACGTTCGCCCGCTACTTCATCCACGATCCGGTGCACCACCTCGACGACGTCGCCAAGGGCTTCGCCACCCTGGCGGCCGGCGATGGGTGACCTGGCTGCCGACGCCGCCCCCGAGGTCCTCGACGGTCCCGGCGCCCCCGGCGTGACACGGGCGCGCCACGGCTGACGCGGGCTCCTAGGGTGGGCCGGGTGAGCGGCCCGCTGATCACCACCATCGAGCCCGACGTCGACGAGCGCGTCGACGAACGCACCGAGGACGACCGCCAGACCGGTCAGCCCAAGGTGGCCCACATCGTGAAGACCGAGCCGGGCGAGTCGGCGGTGGCCAAGGTCACCGAGGCCCGGATCTACGGCTTCCCGGTCGAGGCGCTGTGCGGCGAGCGGTTCGTGCCCCAGCGCGACCCCAAGAAGCTGCCGATGTGCCAGGCCTGCAAGGAGATCTACGAGCTGTACCGGGCCGCCAACGACGGCCTGGGTGAGACGCCGAGCACCTGAGCCGTTCAGGCCCCGGCCGCGGGCGCGGTCCCGGCCCCGGGCAGGCGGCGGGGCAGCCGGCCGGCCGCCGCCATGCCGCCGAGCGCCACCGCCAGCGTGACGAGGAAGCCGAGGGTCAGCGACGACGACGTGGCCCAGCCGCGGCCCTCGCCCACGGCGACGAACACGCCCACCAGGCCGGTGCCCAGCGACACGCCCAGCACGTCGGTGAGCTGCAGCGACGCGCTGGCCCGGCCCTCCTGTCCCGGCGCCGCGGTGCCGAGCACCGTCACCGAGATCGGGGCGTAGGACAGTCCCATGCCCAGGCCGGCCACCGTCCAGGCGGCGACGATCACACCGACCGGCACCGGCCCCAGCCCGACGATCATGCCGGCGACACCGACCGCGATGACGGCGAAGCCGCGCCGCACCAGCCAGCGGGGCCCACGGTGCACGACCACGCGCTGCTGCACCCAGGCTCCGGTGGTCCACGACAACGTGGCGCCGGTGAGGGCCAGGCCCGCGACCCAGGTCGGGGCGTCGTGCGCCTCGGTCACCGCCAGCGACACGAAGGCGTCGGTGCCGAAGAAGGCGAAGGTGAGCACGCCGCGGGTCGCCACCGCGGCGGGGAGGCCGGGGTGCAGCGCCAGCGTGCCCTCGGGCACGAGCCGGACGAAGGCCCACGCCGCAGGCGCCGCGCCGGCGACCACGAGCGTCACGGCGAGCCACAGCTGGTGGGCGCCCAGCCCGGCCAGCACCATGGCGACCCCGGCCACGAGCACGACGGCGTCGCGCCGGCGGTCGTCCGCGGGCGCGTCGCCAGCCACGCCGGACGGCCCGTCGCCCGCCTCGCCGGCCTCGGCCGCCACCCGGTCGGACAGCACCGGCAGGGCGAGCAGCGCGGCCAGGCCCACGAGCGGGAGCAGGGCGAGGAAAACCACGCGCCAGGACGACCAGCCCGCGATGGCGCTGGCGGCGGCGGGCCCGACCAGCCCGGGCACCACCCACGCGCTGGAGAACACCGCGAACACGCGGGGCCGCAGGTCCGGCGGGTACGACCGGGCGACCGTGGTGTAGGCCACGGCGGGGATGACGCCGGCGCCGAGGCCCTGGGCCACCCGGCCGGCCACGAGCATGGGCATCGACTGGGCCGCCCCGCCCACCACCAGCCCGAGCGAGAACAGCACGAGCCCGGCGGCGAAGGGCAGCCGGGTCCCCCGCCGGTCGGCGGCCCGGCCGGCGAGCACGATCCCGAGCAGGCTGCCGAGGAAGAACCCGCTGAACACCCAGCCGTAGAGGCCGAGGCCGCCCAGGTCGTCGGCGACGACGGGCATGACGGTGGCGATGGCGAGCGACTCGAACGCCACCAGCGTGATGGTCAGCACCAGCGCCGCGGTCAGCCGCCGCCGGCCCGGAGCCCACACGCCGTCGTAGCCCGTCACCCCCGGCTCGCCGGGCGCCGCCGGTGGCGGGGCCGTCGCCATGGGCGCGCCGGCGGGGTCGAGGGGCTCGGTGGTCACGCCGGTCATGCTCGCCGTCCAACACTCTGCGCGCACGCCTGATTCCCCGTCCACACCGTGAGCAGCCCGTGGTCGAGACTGTGCCCGTGGCCATGACGACGAGCCCCGACCGCGAGGACGCGCTGGTGCGCAGCGTGCTCACCGGCGTCGCCGTGTTCCGCTGGCTGGCCTGGGTGTGGATGGCGGTGCTGCTGGTCGTCAACCGGTCGGAGCTGAGCCAGGTGCGGGCCCGCCCCTCGGTGGCGCTGGTGCTCGTGGGCGCGGCGTTGTTGGTCACGGTGGTCGACACGGCCCTGCTGGGCACCGACCCGGCCCGGCTGCTCGCCCTGCCCGTCGTCGCCGCCGAGGTGGTGGTGGCGTTCGCCCTCGAGGTGGGCGACGAGTTGGCGTACAACGGCGTGTCGCACCCGCAGAGGCTGTCGTCGGCCTGGCCGCTGGCCGCGGTGCTGACGGCGGGCATCGCCTTCCGCGCCCGGGGCGGCGTCGTGGCGGGCGCGGTCATCGGGCTCGGACGGGCACTGGGCGTGGTGTCGGGGCCGGGTGCGTGGGCCGACCGCGACACCGTGAGCATCGTGTCGAGTGTCGTGCTGTACGCCCTGGCGGGGCTGTTGGCGGGCTTCGTCACGGCCCGACTGCGCCAGGCCGAGCGCCTCATCTCGCTGGCCCAGGCGCGCGAGGAGGTGGCCCGCACCTTGCACGACGGCGTGCTGCAGACCCTGGCCGTCGTGCAGCGGCGCGCCGAGGACCCCGACCTGGTCCACCTGGCGCACGAGCAGGAGCGCGAGCTGCGCGAGTTCCTGCTCGGCGTGCCCGGCGCCGTCGGGGGCGGCGGCGACCTCGGTGCCCGGCTGCGTGCGGCGGCCGCCCGCTTCGAGGACCGCTACGGCGGCACGGCCCGGGTGGTGCTGGCATCCGACACGCCCCCGCTGGCGTCCCCCACGGTCGAAGCGCTGGCCGGCGCCGTGGGCGAGGCGCTGGCCAACGCGGGCAAGCACGGCGGGGCCACGACGGTCACCGTCTTCGCCGAGCCGCTCGACGGCGAGCTGTTCTGCTCGGTCAAGGACGACGGCAGCGGGTTCGACGCCACCGCCACCCCCGAGGGCACCGGGCTGCGCCGGTCGGTGCGGGGCCGCATCGCCGAGGTGGGTGGCCGGGTCGAGATCGACGGCAACCCCGGCCGGGGCGCCGAGGTGCGCTGCTGGGTCCCGTCCCGCACGTGAGCACCGGCCCCCGGGCGAGACGCCTACGCTCTGCGCCCGTGACCGATCGTGCCGCCGGCGTGACCCGCAACGGGCAGGGCGGCGACCTGCGGGCCGTGCGCGTGGTGGTGGCCGACGACCACCCCATCTGGCGCTCGGGGCTGCGCACCGACCTGGGCGCGAACTTCCACGTGGTGGGCGAGGCCGGCGACGCCGACGAGGCCATCGAGCTGGTGCGCTCCCTCGGTCCCGACCTGGTGGTGTGCGACCTGCACATGCCCAACGGCGGGGGCCTCAAGGTGGCCCGGGCCTGCGGCGAGGACACGCACATCGTCATGCTCACGGTCAGCGAGCAGGAGCGCGACCTGCTCGACGCCATCTCGGCCGGGGCCAACGGCTACCTGGTCAAGAGCACCCCGGCCGACGACCTGCGCCGCGAGCTGTGGCGGGCCGCCAAGGGTGAGCCGGTGTTCTCACCGGCCCTGGCGTCGCTCGTGCTGGGCGAGTTCCGCCGCATGGCCAAGGCCTCGGGCCCCGCCCAGCCGCTGTCCGAGCGCGAGCGCGAGGTGCTCCAGTACGTGGCCCGGGGCCACACCTACCGCGAGATCGGCGAGCAGCTCTTCATCGCCGAGAAGACGGTGGAGAACCACGTGCGGAACATCCTCGGCAAGCTGCACCTCAACCGTCGCCAGGAGCTGGTCCGCTACGCCCTCGAGCACGGCATCGAATGACGCCGGGGGGAGCCACGCCATGACCGGTTGGCGCACCCTGCTGGGCGAGGCCCGGGTGCTGGTCAGCGGGTTCGGCAAGTGGGGCGGCGGGCTGTACGACCTGAGCACTGGCGTGCCCGAGGCGATCGACGACCTGCCGACGTCGGGCCTGGCGCTGGGCGGCGGCCGGCTGTGGCGCGTGCTGCGGGCGCCGGGCGAGCAGACCTCGACCTGCGAGCTGCTGTCGTACGACGCCCGCGGGGTGCGCAGCTACCACCGCTACGACACGGTCCGCGACCCACACGACGTCTGCTGGTTCGAGGGCGCGCCGCACGTCAGCTCGAGCTGGGACGACGCGGTGTGGCGCGTCGGCGCAGGCGAACCGGAGATCGTGTGGCAGGGCTCACCGGTGCCGGACGGCTGGCACGTCAACTCGCTGCTGGTGGTCGACGGTGGGCTGCACGTGTGTGCATTCGGGCGCTTCGAGCGGCACAAGGAGTGGAAGGCCGACGGGCAGGACGGCGCCGGCTTCGTCCACGACCTGCGGTCGGGGCGCGACGTCCTCGCCGGACTGGCCCACCCCCACACCCCGCGCCGGCGGGGCGGGCGCTGGTACGTGTGCGAGTCGACCAGGGGCTCGCTCACCGAGCTGGCCGCCGACGGCACGGTGCGCCGGCGGGCGCGGGTGCAGCGGTTCACCCGCGGCCTCGCCTTCGTGGGGCCGTTCGCCCTGGTGGGGGGCAACGCCCATCGCGACCACGACGACGACCGGGGCGAGATCGCGGTGGTCGACCTGCGCAGCTTCGAGGTGGTCGAGCGCATCGTGATGCCGTGCCTCGAGGTGTACGACATCCTGACCGTGGGCGCCGGCGTGGTGCGGGGCGCGGGCGCCGGCTTCGCGGCCAACGCGGCGCGCGCCGTCGAGCAGCACCGGGCCGCGGCCCGTCCCGGGGACCGCCTGCCTGCCCCGGCCGACGCGGCGGTGCGCCTCGTCACGCCCCGGGCCGCGGCGGCGCTGGCGGCCGCCGGCGAGCGGCTCGACGACGCCCAGGCCCGCCGCTGCGGCCTGCGCGGCACGTTGCCGGCGACCGCCACGGCAGGCGAGGTGACGTCGTGGACGGTCGAGCTGGTCAACCGCAGCGACGTCGCCCTGGCCACCGTGCCGCCCCGCCCGGTCAAGGTGGGCGCCCGCTGGTTCCGCGTCGACGACGGCCCCGGCGGCGCGGCGGCCGGGGAAACCGGGCCCGTCGCCAACCCCATGGCGCCCATCGCCCGGGTGGTGCCGCCCCGCATGCGCACCAGCCTGCAGGTGCCCATCGAGGTGCCCGACGAGCCGGGGCACTACCAGGTGCGCATCGCCCTGCGGCAGCCGGGGCTGGGCTGGTTCGGTGTGCGCACCGAGGGCGAGGTGGTCGTTCAGCCCCGGGGGTCGGCCACCCGCCCCACGAACAGCGGTGCGCCCGTCTCGACGTGGCGCACCGCGAACAGGTAGGGCCGGTCGGCCACCAGCTCGACGATCTCGCCCGGCGCGGGGGCCGAGGTCACGCCGATGCCCACCGCGGTGGCCGCCGCGGCCTCGGTGCCGGCCTCGTCGACCGTGATGTCGGCGGCGTGCACCGCCGCGGTGATCTCGAGGTCGGGGGCGATGCCGGGCAGGGCGCCGCCCGGGATGCGCAGGCCCAGCTCGGTCAGCATCGCGGCCAGGTCCGCGGCGGTGCCGCTGTGCCAGCGCGGCAGCGTGACGTCGACCGCGGCCGCGCCCAGCCGGGCCGCCACCGCGCCGAGCCCGCCATCTCCCAGCCCGGCGAGCACGTCGTCGAGCGACGCCGAGCCGTTGGGCACCACCACGAGCATGGCCAGCTCGTCGCCCAGGTAGGGCAGCTCGGCGGCGGTGTAGGCGTCGGTCACCGCGGCCCGCACGCCGTGGAGCAAGCCATGCATCATCGGGACGTCGACCGTCGTGCCGTCGGCCAGGTGGAAAGCCTGGGGCGCGGTCGCGTCCTCGGCGAAGTCGGTGTCCCACGGCGCCTTCAGGTACACGGCGTTGACCACCACGGCCCGGGTGTCCTCGGTGACCGAGCCCTCGGGCATCAGGTCGGCGATGCGGTCGCGGGTCGACTCGGCCACGGAGGCGTTGATGGCCCGGCGGCCGCCGTCGGGATCGGACTCGAAGTCGGCGGTGGACAGGCCGGCCCCGTAGTGCGCGGCCAGGGTGTCCAGGAACTCCTGGCCGATCTCGTAGCCGCTCTGCGCCCACAGGCTGTTGGCGATGTCGAGCACCACGTCGCCGCGGTCGAGGTCGGTCTGGTTGGCGGACGCGAGCGTGGCGGTCAGGCTGTTCATCGCCTCGTGCACGTCGGGCGCACCCGGGAAGCCGAACACGTCTGCGATCCGCTCGGCGGTGGCGTCGTCGGCCGCGGCCGAGACCATGGCGAAGGCGACCGCGATGCTGGTGGGCGACAACACGGTGTTGCCCCCGCCCTCGGCGGCCAGCATCCGCTCGGCCCGCAGGCCGAAGGCGTCGATGCCGGTCACCACCTCGTCGACCGGTGCGGACGGCGACGGGGCCGCCCGCTCCACACCGGCCGTGATCAGCTCCACGTCGGCTCCCGCGGCCGGCTCGTCGTCGTCACCCCCACCGCAGGCCGCGGCGGCGGCGAGCGTCGCGGCCAGCACCGCGCCCACGCGCCGGCGACGGCGGCCGGGTCGGCGAGAGGCGGACGGGCGGGCCGGGCACGTGGTCACGGTGATAGGACGGCTCGGCACGTACCGGAGGTTCCCACACCGGCCGGGGCCGGCCGAGGACTTGAGCCCGAGCCCGGACGGGCAGGTCGTCTAGGGTCCGACCGATGACCGAAGCCGGGGGAGATCCCGCCTGCTGGGCCGGGCGGGTGTGCCCGGACTGCGGGCGTCTCGACGAGCGGGCGCCGGCCGACCGTGACGGCCGCTGCCCCCACTGCGGCGCCGAGCCCGACGGCGGCGGCGCGGCCACCCCCACCGGGGGCGAGCCGGACCTGGGCCACGACCCGCCCCAGCGGTGAGGGGCGGTCAGCCGCTCTCGGGGCGCAGGGTGGGGAACAGCACGACGTCGCGGATGGACGGCGTGTCGGTGAGCAGCATGACCACGCGATCCATGCCGATGCCCAGTCCGCCGGTGGGCGGCAGGCCGTACTCGAGGGCCCGCAGGTAGTCCTCGTCGACGACCATGGCCTCGGCGTCGCCGGCGGCCCTGGCCCTGGCCTGGTCCTCGAACCGGCGGCGCTGCTCGTCGGGGTCGGTCAGCTCGGTGAAGGCGTTGCCCAGCTCGCGACCGGCCACGATGGGCTCGAAGCGCTCGACGGTCGCAGGCAGCTCGCGATGGTCGCGGGCGAGCGGCGAGACCTCCTTGGGGTAGTCGGTGACGAAGATCGGGCCCCACAGCTCGGCCTCGGTCGTCTTCTCGTAGATCTCCAGCACCAGCTTGCCTGGCCCCCAGGCATCGTCGACCTCGACCCCGTGCTCGGCGGCGATGCGACGGAGGTCGTCGGGGGGCATGCGCAGATCGAGCCGCACCCCGGCGTGCTCGTCGACGAGGTCGAGCATCGTGGCACGGCGCCAGGGCGGCGTCAGGTCGACCTCGCGGCCGCCGTAGCTCACGACGGTGCCGCCGGTGATCTCGCGGGCCAGGTGGGCGACGAGCTGCTCGGTCAGCTCCATCATGTCGCCGTAGTCGGCGTAGGCCTGGTACAGCTCGAGCATCGTGAACTCGGGGTTGTGCCGCGTCGAGATGCCCTCGTTGCGGAACACCCGGGCGATCTCGAACACCCGCTCGAACCCGCCCACGACCAGCCGCTTCAGGTACAGCTCCGGCGCGATGCGCAGGTACAGGTCGAGGTCGAGTGCGTTGTGGTGGGTGGTGAACGGCCGGGCGTTGGCGCCGCCGGGGATGGGGTGGAAGACCGGCGTCTCGACCTCGACGAACCCGCGCTCCTCGAGGAAGCGCCGAGTCGACGACATGATGCGGCTGCGGGCCCGGAACGTGGCCCGGCTCGACTCGTTGGCCCACAGGTCGGCGTAGCGCTGGCGGTAGCGCATGTCGGTGTCGGTGATGCCGTGCCACTTGTCGCCGAAGCCGCGCCGGGCCTCGGCCAGCAGCTGCCACGACTCGACCCGCACCGACAGCTCGCCCGCCTTCGAGCGGATGACCTCGCCGGTGGCGACGACCCAGTCGCCGAGGGTCAGGTCGGTCAGCGCCTCGAAGTCGGCGGTGCCCTTGAGCGTGGCCATGAGCTGGATGGTGCCGGTGGAGTCGCGCAGCGTCGCGAAGGCCAGCCGGCCCATGTCGCGCAGCAGCATGATGCGCCCGGCCACGGTGGCGGGGACGCCGGTGCTGGCACCATCCCCGATCTCGGCGTACGTGGCCTGCAGCTCGGCGGCCCGGTCGGTGACCTCGACCCGGTAGGGCGGGCGCAGGGTGGGCTGGCGATCGGGGGACGGGCTCTCGTCGGTCACCGGTTCTTCTCGTAGATGAGGCGCAGGCCGTGCAACGTGAGCCACGGTTCGTGGTTGGTGATGGTGGAGGACAGCGGCGTGATCAAGCCTGACAGCCCGCCCGTCGACACGACGTGCGCTTTGTCGCCCAGCTCGGCCTCGATGCGCCCCACCATGCCGTCGACCAGGGCGGTGTAGCCGTAGATCACGCCCGACTGCATCGACTCGACCGTCGAGCGCCCGATGACCTGCCGCGGCTCGACCAGCTCGACCCGGCGCAGCGCGGCGGCCCGGGCGAACAGGGCGTCGAGGCTGATGTCGATGCCGGGGAAGATGGCGCCGCCCAGGTACTCGCCCTTGGCCGAGATCGCCTCGAAGGTGGTGGCGGTGCCGAAGTCGACCACCACGATGGGGCCGCCGAACAGGTCGAAGGCCGCCACCGCGTCGGCGATGCGGTCGGCCCCGACCTCCTTGGGGTTGTCGTAGAGGATGGGGATGCCGGTGCGGATGCCGGGCTCGACCACGACGGCCAGGCTGCCGAAGTAGCGCTCGCTCATGCGCCGCAGCGCGCCCGTGACCCGCGGCACCGACGAGCACAGCACGATGCCCGCGATGTCGTCGTCGAACGAGAAGCCGTGGAACCCCAGGAACTCCTGGATGACGAGGGCGTGCTCGTCGGCGGTGCGCTCGGCGTTGGTGGCGACCCGCCAGTGGTCGAGCAGGTGGGTGTCGGCCAGGCGGCGGCCCATGTTGGGCTCGTCGTCGGGCTCGAGGTCGTACAGCCCGATGACCGTCTGGGTGTTGCCGACGTCGATCGCCAGGAGCATCACGGGCGGTGAGGCTACGCGGCGCCACCGGCGGCGGACGAACCGGAGGTGGCCCCCGAGCCGGCCCTCGGGGGTGATCAGCCGGGGACCACGTCGAGGCCGATGTCGAGCACGGGCGCGGAGTGGGTGAGCGCGCCGATCGACACCAGGTCGGCCCCGGTGGTGGCGTAGGACCGGATCGTCTCCAGCGTCACCGTGCCCGAGATCTCGAGCAGCGGGCGGACCGGGTCGCTGGCCCGGACCTCGGCCACCACCTCGGCCACCTGCGCGGGGCTCATGTTGTCGAGCAGCAGGGCGTCGGCCCCGGCCTCGACCGCTTGGAGCGCCTCGTCGAGGTCGCCGCACTCGACGTGCACCGTCCGGCCCGGCCAGCGGCGGCGGGCGTGGGCGACGGCGGCGGTTATGCCGAACAGCTCGAGGTGGTTGTCCTTCAGCAGGACCCAGTCGGACAGGTTGCCCCGGTGGTTGACGCCCCCGCCCGCCCGCACCGCCGCCTTCTCGAGGGTCCGCAGCCCGGGCGTCGTCTTGCGGGTGTCCCACACCCGGAGGTCGCCGCCCGCGTCGGCCACGGCGTCGACGAACCGGGCGGTGAGGGTGGCCACACCCGAGAGGTGGCCGAGGAAGTTCAGCGCCGTGCGCTCGGCCGTGAGGATGGCAGCCAGCCGCCCGGCCACCTGCCCCACCGCCACGCCGGCGGTGACCCGGTCGCCGTCGTCGGCCGACCACGTGACGACGAGCGTGGGGTCGACCTGGCGGATCGCCTCGTCCGCGCAGAGCCGCCCGGCCAGCACCCCGCCGGCCCGGGGGACGAGGCGGGCGACCGCCTCGAGGTCGGGCGGCAGCAGGGCCGAGGTGAGGTCACCGATGGGGGTGAGGTCCTCGGCCAGGGCGCGGGTCACCGCCTCGCGGACGGCGAGGAGCGGCGGGTGGGCATCGTGCACGGGCGTCAGTCTCGCGGCTGCCGCCGGCCCCCGGCTCCGCTGCGCTCAGCCGAAGCCGCGCTGGTCCTGCTTGAGGGCGGTGTCGACGCCCAGGGCCGCGGCCACCACCAGGGTGCGCAGCGGCTCGTCGAGGGGTCGGTGGATGTGCACCACGTAGTTGTCGGCCGTGGTGAACATCGTCTTCGCCAGGCCCTCCCACGTCTTGGTGATGCGGGCGATCTCGATGCCGGCGTGGTCCTGGATGTTGAAGTTCCAGGCCCGCCAGTTCTCGGCGTTGATCGAGCCCCAGGTGTGGCCGCCCGCCTCCAGCGCGAAGCGGATCTTGCCGATGGCGTTCTGCTGGACGATCTGGCCCACCTCGTTGCCCATGGCGTCCTGCACGATGACGCGCGACTTGATCACCTTGGCCGGCCGGGTGAGCGCCAACAGCACGTTGCCGTGGCTGTCGACCACCTGCAGCTTGTGCGTCATGAACTGGTCGTAGGACGTGAGCACGCGGATGGCCTTCTTGGCCAGGCTCTGGCCGACCTGGCGCACCGCCCCGATCTGGCGGGCGTGCTGGTCGTAGATGGCGTACTCGTTGTTGACCTCGATGAGCTTGGCCTTCTGGTTCACGACCAGGATCGGCTCGGTGAAGATCGTGCCGCCGCCCTGCACGCCGGTGCCGGCGGCGCCCGCCTGCTGCACATCCCGCGCGATCTTCTCGGGGGCGCGCTGCACCGTCGGGACCTGGCCGCCGCCCGTGGGCGGGTCGACGGCCTGGCGGCCGTGCGAGGCGACGTGCTCGGTCCACTGGTTGCCGTCCCACCAGCGGGTCTCGTGGCGGCCGAAGGGATCGGGGTACCACCCGGGAGGGTGCTGCGCCGGGTGCTGCTGGCCGGGCCCGCCCGCCCCGGCCTGGTATGGAGCTTGTGACATGGGTGCCGATCGTACGGCCGCGGGACGGGGAACTGTCGGCGCGCCCGGCCGTTCTCGTGCTCACATGGGCCGGTGCGTCACGACGTAGCGCACCCGGTGGTCGTCGGACGACTCGGGGAAGTCGGAGCGGGCGTGGGCGCCGCGACTCTCGGTGCGCGCCGTGGCCGCGGCCACCAGCGCGGCGGCGACCGTCCCGAGGTTCCGCAGCTCGTTGGCGCCGGGGCCCGCGGGTGGCGTCGCCACCGCGCCGGCGTGCGCCGCCGCCTCGGCGGCCGCGGCCAGCGACCCGGCCGAGCGCAGCACGCCGGCGTCCGCCGTCATCGTGCGCTGGAGGGCGGCGCGGGCGACGGCCACGTCGGCCGGGTCGGCGCCGGTGCCGGTGCCCGTGGCGGGGCCGGTGGGGGCGCCGCCGCGCGCCGGCGTTGCTTCGGCCCCGGCGACCGGTGGGACGGTGACGGTGCGGCCGCGCACGCCGCCGGCAGCGCCGCCCTCGCCGCCGAAACCAGGCAGCGCCCGCATGGCGCCCGTGGGACGGGGGCCATCGAGGCCCGCGTCGACGGCCTCGACCACGCGGGGGCCGAACACCATGCCGTCGAGCAGCGAGTTCGACGCCAGCCGGTTGGCGCCGTGCACGCCGTTGCAGGCCGCCTCCCCCGCCACCCACAGGCCCGGCAGCGACGAGGCGCCGTCGAGGTCGGCCAGGATGCCGCCGCACAGGTAGTGCGCGGCCGGGGCCACGGGCAGCCAGTCGCGCGCGGGGTCGAGGCCCACCTCGGCCAGCGCGGCGGTGATGGTCGGGAAGCGGTCGGCGAAGCGGTCGAGGCCGGTGGCGTCGAGCCACACGTGGTCGAGCTCCTGGGCGGCGATGACCGCCGTGACGGCCCGGCTCACCTTGTCGCGGGGCAGCAGCTCGTCGACGAAGCGCTCGCCCCGGGCGTCGCGCAGCAGCGCGCCGTGGCCCCGCAGCGCCTCGGACAGCAGCGGGCGGGGCATGGCGGGGTGGTGCAGCGCGGTCGGGTGGAACTGGACGAACTCGAGATCGGCTACGGCCGCCCCGGCCCGCAGGGCCATGGCGATGCCGTCCCCCGTCGACTCGGCCGGGTTGGTGGTCACGGCGTAGATCTGGCCCGCCCCGCCGGTGGCCACCAGCACGTGCCGCGCCCGCACCTCGACCCGCCGGTCGCCGGGCGCCAGCGCCACCACGCCGGCGCAGCGCCCGCCCTCGACGATCAGATCGCGCGCGAACGTGTGCTCGTACAGCGCCGCCGCCGTCTCGCTGACAGCCACCACCAGCGCCCGCTCGACCTCGACCCCGGTGGCCGCGCCCCCGGCGTGCACCACCCGGGCATGGCTGTGCCCACCCTCGCGGGCGAGCAGCAGCTCGCCCGCGGCGTCACGGTCGAAGGCCGCCCCCAGTGCGATCAGCTCGTTGACCCGGGCCGGGCCCTCGTCGACCAGCACCCGCACGGCGTCCTGGTCGCACAGGCCGGCGCCGGCCGCCAGCGTGTCGGCCAGGTGCAGGTCGGTCGAGTCAGGGTCGCCGCCCAGCACGGCCGCCACGCCGCCCTGGGCCCAGCGGGTGGTCGCCTGATCCAGCTCGGCCTGGGTGAGCACGCCGACCCGCAAGCCGTGCACGTCGGCCGCCCGTACGGCGGCCGACAGCCCGGCGACCCCTGACCCCAGGACGAGCAGGTCGAGCTCCGGGCCGTCCGCCCGCTCGGGTACGGTCAGTTGGCCGGCACCTCGGCGTAGCGGTGGGGCGCGGGGCCGCTGTGGCCGGCGGCGAGCAGGTCGGCCGTCACGGGGTCGACCTGGCGGTTGGCCGTGTCGACGTGGACGATGCGCGGCTCGTGGCCGCGCAGCTCGGCGTCGTCGTACGAGGCGTAGGAGATGACGATGATGCGGTCGCCGGGCTGCACCAGCCGGGCGGCGGCCCCGTTGAGGCACATGTCG
>DASSCS010000154.1:0-7490 GCA_035697515.1 Acidimicrobiales bacterium | reverse complement strand
CCGAGTCGGACATGTCCCAGGTGGCCGAGGCCCTCGGCGCGGCGGGCCCGCGGCTCGAGGGCGACTGGTCGCAGCCGGCCCGGGTCGTGGTCGAGGCCGGCACGGTGTACTCGCAGCTCGGGCCGATGGCCGAGTCCCTGGGCCGGTCGCCGGAGGAGTGGTCGCGCGCCGAGCTCGCCGACCTGGTCGGCTCGGCCGCCGTGGCCGACAACGACGCCCTGGCGCTGGCCCTCGACCCGCTGGGCCCGCTCGACCTGCTCCGCCGGCCCGTGGTCGAGATCGGCGAGCCGCCCGGCGGCGGGCCGGGAGGGGAGGGCCGGACCGGCGGCCGCGACGGCGACGAGGTGCGGGGCGTGGCGACACGGCACCTCCGGGCCAGCCTCGACCTGGTCGGCGGGCCCGAGGGCGGCCCGCCCGAGGGCTCGTTCGAGGCCCGGCTGGCGGCCGCCGGCGTCGACTCGCTCCCCGTCGACGTGTGGCTCGACGGCCACGGCGTGGTGCGCCGGATGGTGGTCGCGATCGAGGCGGCCGGCGAGATGACCACGACCTTCGAGGTGTTCGACGTGGGCGCCGTGGACGAGGACGACGTCGCCGCGCCGGACCCGGGCGACGTGCTCGACGCCAGCGAGCTGCGCGTCGACCGCCGCCCCGGCGACGGCAATGGCAACGGCGACGGCGGCTGATCCCGCGGGGACCGGTGTCAGGTGCGTTCGAGCTGCCAGCCGGTGTCGGCCATGACCAGACGGTGGCGCGGGCCCGGGCGGTGCGGGTCGGCGGTGGCGTAGCCGGCGTCGCTGTCCCACAGCACGATGCGCAGGTCACCGTCGACGGCGGTGCGCGACCGGTACACGACCGGCGCCCGCCCGGCGGCCAGCGCCAAGGCGTCGGCCACCGTGGCCACCGGGGCCAACGTGTGCAGCGTCACCCAGGTGGGGGCGACCACGGCGATCTCGCCCCGCTCGCGGCCGGCGACGGCCTCGGCCGGGGCGATCCACCGGTGGGCCACGGTCTCGCGGCCGTCGTGCACCACGGTGCCGGCGGCCGCCGCCGGGGCCAGGAAGTACCAGGCGGCATACCGGCGCGTGGGACTGGCCCCGCCGGTCCAGTGGCTGAAGGGCACGAGCTCGCCGGGTGCGAACGCCAGCCCGACCTCCTCGGCCGCCTCGCGCACGGCGGCCCGCCGGGCGTCCTCGAGAGGGTCGCCGGGGTGGAGTGGATCGCTGTCGCCCGGGTCGACCCGACCGCCGGGGAACGCCCACATCCCGCCGTAGTCGAGGGCCGCCGCCCGCTCGACCATCAGCACCTCGAGCCCGCCCGCGCCGTCGCGCAGGGGCACCACCGTGGCCCCAGGGATGGGCGCGGGCAGCTCGTCGGGCAGGTGTTCCGTCAGGGACCGAGCACCTCGCGGTAGACGGCCTTCGTCTGTGGTGACGGGGTCACGCCGAGGTCACGAGCCAGGACGGCGCGGCACTGCTCGTACGCTCGCAGTGACTCCGCGCGGTTCCCCCGGCTCATGTGCAGGCGCATGAGCCGGAGTAACAGGTTTCGCGGAAGGGGCCGTCGACGTCGGTCCGGTCTTTTCAGCCGCCGGCGATGTCGATGTCGCGCACGAGCAGGTCGCGGGCGTCGTCGAGCCGGTCGAGCTCGCCACACTCCTACGTGCACTTGTCCAGGAACTTCTCCACGTCGACCACCACGCGGGTGACCTTGCCGGCGGCGATCAGGCCCCGCTCGTCGGAGGCCGAGACCGAGAACGTCAACCGCCGGCCCTCGATCTTCTCGAGCCGGGCCTCGGCCGTGACCCGGGCGCCCACGGCGGAGGGCGCCAGGTGGTCGAGCTGGACCCTCATGCCGACGGTGGTGTGGCCCTCGGGCACCTGGCCGGCGATCGCCTGCAGCGACGCCTCCTCGCACAGCGCGATGAGGCGGGGCGTGGCCAGCACGGGGACCTCGCCGGAGTGCAGCGCGACGGCGGTGTCACGGTCCTCGACGTCGATGGCCACGGACGCGGCCAGGCCGGGTTGCAGGGGCACCCGGGTACAGTACGCAGCCTCGCCTCCGGCGGGCGAAAGCACCCGGCTCGCAGGGGACGGGGGCACCATCCCACGCCGGGAGGCGGTCACACCGCTCTCCGCACATACCCAGAGGTCGCCCGTGCTCGACGACGACATCATCCAGCGCACCCTGGCCACGGCTCTCCGCACCGGTGGCGAGTTCGCCGAGGTGTTCGTGGAGGACAAGCGCACTTCGTCGGCCATGCTCGACGACGGCCGGGTCGAGGAGCTCTCGTCCGGCCGCGACCGCGGGGCGGGCATCCGCGTCGTGGTCGGCGACACGACCGGCTTCGCCCACACCGCCGACCTGTCCGAGGCCGGCCTGGCCGCGGCCGCCGAGGCTGCCGCCGCGGCCGCCCGCTCGGGCGGGGGCGCGGTGCGCGAGGTCGCCCTCACCCGCCGCCGGGCCCCCCGCCCCAACGAGGTGGCGGTGCTTCCCGAGTCGGTCGCCCAGGGCGCCAAGGTCGACCCGCTGCGCCGGGCCGACGGTGCCGCCCGTGCCGAGGGGGGCTCGATCAGCCAGGTGCGGGCCCGCTACGGCGACTCGCGCCGCCAGATCCTGGTGGCCAACAGCGAGGGCCTGCTCACCGGCGACGACCAGGTGCGCACCCTGTTCGTGGTGACGGCGGTGGCCTCGGGCGATACCGGCATGCAGACCGGTTACGAGTCGGTGGGGCGCACCGTGGGCTTCGAGCTGTTCGATCGCTACGAGGTCGACGACATCGCCCGCACCGCCGCCCAGCGGGCCATCACCAAGCTGGCCGCCCGCCCGGCCCCGTCCGGCACCCTGCCCGTGGTCATCGGCCCGGGCGGCGGCGGCGTGCTGTTCCACGAGGCGTGCGGCCACGGCCTGGAGAAGGACCTGGTCGACAAGGGGGCCTCGGTGTTCAAGGACCGGCTGGGCCAGCAGGTGGCGTCGCCCCTGGTCACGCTGGTCGACGACGGCACCATGGCCGAGGAGTGGGGCTGCTACGCCATCGACGACGAGGGCACCCCGGCCCAGCGCAACGTGCTCATCGAGGACGGCGTGCTCACCGACTACATGTGGGACATGCTGCGCTCGCGCAAGGGGGGCCGGGCCCGCAGCGGCAACGGCCGCCGCCAGAGCTACCAGCACCTCCCCATGGTGCGCATGACCAACACCTACCTGCTGGGCGGCGACGACGACCCGGCCGGCATCGTGTCGTCTACCGACCACGGCGTGTACGTGTCGTCGCTCGGCGGCGGCCAGGTCAACACGGCCACCGGCGACTTCGTGTTCGGCATGACCGAGGCCTACCTCATCGAGGGCGGGGAGATCACCGAGCCGCTGCGCGAGGGCAACCTCATCGGCAACGGCCCCAAGGTGCTGCTCGACATCGACGCGGTGGGCAACGACTTCGCCATGGGCCACCCGGGCACCTGCGGCAAGGACGGCCAGGGCGTCCCCGTGGGCGACGGCGTCCCCACCCTGCGGGTCAAGGCGCTGACCGTCGGCGGCACCGCGGCATGACCGGGCCCGATCCTCGAGCTTCCTGCCGCGGATCCTGGTGCCGAGACCCCCGATCCCGCGGCAGGAAACTCCGATGACCGACCTGCTGGACTTTGCTGACCGCTTGGTCGGCATGGCGCAGGGCGCCGAGCAGCTCGAGGCCTTCGTCGCCCGGTCGAGCGACACCCAGGTGCGGGTCTACCAGGGCGATGTCGAGCAGCTCGCGGTCGCCGACTCGCTGGGCGTGGGCGTGCGCATCGTGCGCGACGGCCGCCAGGGCTTCGCGTACTGCGGTACGTTCGACCCCGCCGCTCTGGGCGAGGCCGTGGCCGAGGCCCGCGACAACGCCACGTTCGGCGAGCCCGACGAGGCCGCCGGCGTGGCCGAGCCCGACGGCGTCGAGCCGGTCGAGCTCGACCTGTGGCGCCCCGGCCTGGCCGACGTGCCCACCGCCGACAAGGTGGCGCTGGCCGTCGAGCTCGAGCGGGCCGTGCTGGCCGCCGACCCCCGGATCACCGGGGTCGAGTCGTGCGACTACGGCGACTCGCGGGGTGAGGCCGCCATCGCCACCACCACGGGCATCCGGCGGGCGTCCCGCCAAACCACGTGCGACCTGGTCGCCTACTCGCTGGCCGCTGACGGCGACGACACCCAGAGCGGCTTCGGCTTCTCGCTCGCCCGCTCGTTCGACGAGCTCGACGTGGCGGTCGCCGCCCGCGACGCGGCAGACCGGGCGGTGCGCATGCTCGGCGCCACCAAGCCCCCGTCGGGCCGCCTGACGATCGTGCTCGACCCGTGGGTGACCGCCCAGCTCGTGGGGATCGTGGCCGGCACGCTCGGCGCCGAGGAGGTGATCAAGGGCCGGTCCCTGTTCGCCGGCCGCGAGGGCGAGCAGGTGGCGTCGCCCCTGGTCACCCTGGCGGAGGACCCGACCGACGCCCGCTCGTGGGGCGCCACGCCGGTCGACGACGAGGGCCTGGCCACCCGGCCCGTGCCCCTGGTCGGGGACGGCGTGCTGCGTGGCTTCGTCCACTCGACCTGGACCGCCCGCCGCATGGGCACCACCTCGACCGGCTCGGCCGTGCGGGGCGGGTTCAAGACCACGCCCACCGCCGGCTGCCGGGCCGTGGCGTTGACCCCGGGCGGCGCCGGTGCCGCCGAGCTGGTCGCCGACGTCGACGACGGGGTGCTGGTGCAGGAGGTGTCGGGCCTGCACTCGGGGGTCAACCCGGTGTCGGGCGACCTGTCCACCGGCGCCGAGGGCCTGCGCGTCCGGCGCGGCGAGGTCGCCGAGCCCCTGCGCGAGTTCACCATCGCCTCGACGCTGCAGCGGCTGCTGCTCGACGTCGTGGCGGTCGGTTCCGACCTGACCTGGCTCCCCATGAGCGCCGCGGGCCTCACCCTGGTGGTGGGTGACGTGGCGGTCTCGGGCTCGTGAGCGGCGAGTGCCGGTGAGCGACGTCGACGAGCAGGCCCTGGCCGACCTGGCGGCCAAGGTGGCCGCCGAGGCCCAGGCCGGCGAACAGGTCGAGGCCTTCGTGGGCAACTCGACCTCGACGAGCGTGAAGGTGCACGGCGGCGAGATCGAGTCGCTGACCCAGGCCACCACCGCCGGCGTCGGCGTGCGGGTGGTGCGGGCGGGCCGGCAGGGCTTCGCCTACGCCGGCTCGCTCGACCCGGTGGTCATCGCCGAGGTGCTGGCCGAGGCCCGCGACAACGCCGCCTTCGCCGAGCCCGAGGAGTGGGTGGGCCTGGCCGAGCCCGACGGCGTCGAGCCGGCGGACGTCGACCTGTGGCGCGACGGCCTGGCCGCCATGCCCACCGACCGCAAGGTGGCCCTGGCCCTCGAGCTGGAGCGGGCGGTGCGGGCACGCGACCCCCGCATCCGCGGCGTGCGCGTGGCCCAGTGGGGCGACGGGTCGGGGGCGGCAGCGGTCGCCACCTCCACCGGCATCGCCGTGACCGGCCGGTCGACGTTCTGCCACCTGTCGGTGCAGGCGCTGGCCGAGGGCGACGGCGAGACCACGTCGGGCTACGGGGTGTCGGTGGGCCGCGAGCCCGCCGGCGTCGCCGTCGCCGAGGCGGCCGACGACGCCGCCGAGCGCGCCACCCGCCTGCTGGGGGCCGTGCAACCGGCCAGCGGCGCGGTCACCCTCGTGCTCGAGCCCCGCATGGCGGCCACCGTGCTGGGGGTGGTGTCGGGCATGCTCAACGGCGAGTCGGTGCTCAAGGGGCGCTCGCCCTTCGCCGAACGGGTCGGCGAGCAGATCGCGTCGCCGCTGCTCACGCTTGTCGACGATCCCACCGATTCCCGGTCGCTCGGCGCCGACAGCCACGACGGCGAGGGGCTGGCCACGCGCCGCATCCCGCTCATCGAGCGGGGCGTGTTGCAGGGCTTCCTGCACAACACGACGACGGGCCGGCGGGCCGGCGTTCCGTCGACGGCCTCGGCGGTGCGGGGCTTCCGCACCACGCCCGGCGTCGGCGCCCAGGCGCTGGCCGTCACCCCGGGCGCCGGCTCGCTCGACGACCTGATGGCGGGGGTCGACCAGGGTGTGCTGGTGCAGGCGATGACCGGCCTGCACTCGGGCGTCAACCCCGTGTCGGGCGACTTCTCGGTCGGCATCGAGGGTGTGATGGTGCGGGGCGGCAGCCGGGCCGAGCCGATCCGTGAGGCGACGGTGGCGTCGACCGTCCAGCGCCTGCTGCTCGACCTGTCGGCCCTGGGCGGCGAGCTCGAGTGGACGCCCGGCGGCACCGGCGCGGTCGCCCTGGTCGTCCCCGGCGTCACCCTCAGCGGCTCGTAGCCCGACATCCGCAGGAATCTCACGGGGGGCGTCCGGACCAATGCTGGCCGCGTTCCGGGTTGCGGAAGTGCCCGCTCGTCGGTGAGCATCGGGGGCTTGCCGGTCGCCGCGTGGCGCCGGATCGACCCGATGTGACAGGGAAGCGACGGGGACCGTGTCCGTATTTCACGCCATCGTTCTGGGCATCACCCAGGGCCTCTCCGAGTACCTGCCCATCTCGTCGTCGGGTCACCTGGTACTGGTGCCGTGGCTGTTCGGCTGGGACGACTTCGCCGGCAACCCCTCGCTCGAGAAGACCTTCGACGTGGCACTGCACCTGGGCACGCTGGTCGGTGCCGTCGCCTACTTCCGCAAGGACCTCGTGCGCATCGGCCGGGCCGCATTCCGGGCACCTAGGAGCAGTGATGGCCGCCTCGGTTGGCTGCTGCTCGTGTCCGCGGTGCCCGCCGCGGTGACCGGCGCCCTGTTCGCCGACAGCATCGAGGAGAACACCGACCAGATCTGGCTCATCGCGGTCATGCTCATCGTCGGCGGCCTGCTGCTGGCCCTGGCCGACGGCACCCGCGGCAAGCGCACCATCGACGAGGTGAGCCTGAAGGACGCTCTGTGCATGGGCGCCGGGCAGGCCCTGGCCCTGCAGCCGGGCGTGTCACGGTCGGGCGTGACCATCACGGTCGGGCGCTTCGTGGGCCTGGGCCGTGACGGGGCCGCCCGCTTCGCCTTCCTGATGAGCCTGCCCATCACAACCGGCGCCCTGCTCTTCAAGGGGTTCGACGTGCAGGGCGAGGGCGGCATCCCCGCCGACTTCCGGGCGCCGTTCTTCTGGGGCATCGTCGCCTCGGCCATCACGGGCTACATCGCCGTCTGGGGCACGCTGCGGCTCCTGCGCACCCGGTCGTTCGCCCCGTTCGTGCTGTACCGCCTGATCCTCGGCGCTTCGGTCCTCCTGCTGCTGGCCACGAGCTTCCGCTGACTGCCGCTCACCGCTGGCTGCCGCTCGCCGCTGACCGAGCTTCCGGTGGTTGTCGCTCACCCGCCGGCCAGGGCGAGCACCACCGACCCGTTCCCGACCGCCCAGGCCACGCGGGCCGCGTCGGCCTCGGGCACGGCCACGGTGACAACCTCGTCGCTCACGTCCACCACCGCGGCCCGCTCGAC
>DASSCS010000153.1:0-14042 GCA_035697515.1 Acidimicrobiales bacterium | reverse complement strand
GTACACGTCGAACAGGGCCAGCGCCGCCAGGCGGTCGCCCGCCGCACCCCGCAGGGCCGCCTCGACGTCGCCGGCCGGCACCGACTCGTCGACCTCGAAGGCCAGGTCGATGTCGCTCGACGGGTACACGCTCACGGGCCGGTAGATGTGCGGGTCGTGCGGGAGGCCGGACACCGCGTCGAGGTCGACCTCGACCCAGCCGACGCGCTCGCCGATGCCGTGCGCCTCGAGCACGCCCGGGTCGACCTCGCCGACCGCGCCGACCGCCTCGTCGCCCGGCCCCACCAGTGCGGCCGCGCGGGTGGGGTGCAGGCCCGGCACCGGCTCGTTGCGCAGCTCTATCGCCTGCACGGCCAGCACGTCGGCGATGGCCCGCCACTCGTGCACGGCCTCGCGGGCATCGCGACCGCCCAGCGCCACGCCCAGCATCTCGCGCTCGTCGGGCAGCTCGCCCGCCTCGTCGCCGGGGGCCGGCCGGCGGAAGACGTGCCCGATCTCCCACAGTCCCACGCCGGTGTTGCGGCGCGACGCGTTGGTGGCGAGCGCCTTGACGAGGCCGGGGCGCAGCGACGTGCGCAGCACCGACTCCTCGGCCACCAGCGGGTTCACGATCTCGATGCCGTCGTCCGGCAGGCCGCTGCGCTCGAGGTCGCCGGGGGCGAGGAACGGCAGGGGCATGGCCTCGGACAGGCCCCTGCCGACCAGCAGCGAGCGCAGCCGGCGCCGCTCGCGCTGGCGCTCGGTGAGGCGTCCCGCGTGTGCGGACGGCGGCAGGCTCTTGCCCAGCCGGCCGTAGCCGTACATGCGGGCGACCTCTTCCACCACGTCGATCTCTCCCGAGGAGTCGTAGCGCCACGACGGGACGGTGACCGCCGTGTCGTCACCCTCGACCGACGCGGCGAAGCCGATGGGCGCCAGCAGACCGGCGATGTCGGGGGCGGTGAGCGACGTGCCCAGCAGCCGGTTCAGGCGCTCGGTGCGCACGATGCACGGCCGCCGGTCGGGGAGCTCGCCCCGGACGTCGACGGTGCCCGCCTCGAGCCTGGCGCCCGAGCCGGCCAGCAGCTCGGCGAAGCGGCGCTGCGCCAGGTCGATGATCTCGGGGTCCGTGCCCTTCTCGAACCGGGCCGACGCCTCGGAGCGCAGGCGCAGCCGGCGCGAGGTCTTGGCGACGGCGATGGGCAGGAACCACGCCATCTCGACCAGGACGTCGGTCGTGGTCTCGTCGATCTCGGTCTCGGCGCCGCCCATCACGCCGGCGATGCCGATCGGCCGGTCCTCGGCGTCGCAGATGAGCAGGTCGTCGCCGGTGAAGGTGCGTTCGACGTCGTCGAGCGTGACCAGCGCCTCGCCGGGCCGGGCCCGGCGGACCCGCAGGCCACGGCCCCGCACCTTGGCCAGGTCGTAGGGGTGGTTGGGCTGGCCGAGCTCGAGCATCACGTAGTTGGACGCGTCGACCAGCGAGTTGATCGGCCGCATGCCCAGCAGCGTGAGCCGGCGGGCGATGGCCATGTCGGACGGGCCGACCGAGACGCCGCGCAGCACCCGGGCGGCGAACCGGCCGCACAGGTCGGGTGCCTCGACCTCGATCGTCACGTGATCGATGCGATCCCCGGCCACCTCGTCGACCACCGGGCTCGGCAGGGTGAAGGGCACGCCCAGGCGGGCGGCCAGGTCGCGGGCCACGCCGGCCACCGACATGGCGTCGGGACGGTTGGGGTTGACCTCGAGGTCGTAGAGGACGTCGCGCTCGATGCCCAGCGCCTCGGCGAAGGGCGCGCCCACCGGCAGACCGGGCGGCAGGATGTGGATGCCCGCGTGGTCGCTTCCCAGGCCCAGCTCCCGTGGCGAGCAGAGCATGCCGTTCGACCACTCGCCCCGCATCTTGCGCCGGCCGATCTCCAGGCCGCCGGGCATGGTGGTCCCGACTGTGGCGAGGGGCACCAGGTCGCCGACCGCCATGTTGAACGCCCCGCAGGCGACCTGCAGGGCCTCGCCGTCACCGGCGTCGACGTCGACGAGGTGGATGCGCTCGGCGTTGGGATGAGGCCGGGTGGCCAGCACCCGGGCGACGACGATGCCGTCGAGCCCCTCGCCCAGCACGTCGAGCTGTTCCACCGCCAGACCGAGGTCGCTCAGGTGCTCGCCAAGCTCGACGGGGTCGCCCTCGATCGGGGCGAAGTCTCGGAGCCAGGACAGGAGAACCTTCATCGGTGTCCTCTCGAGATCACGACGCCGCTCGACGCCTAGAACTGGGTGAGGAAGCGGATGTCGTTGGTGAACAGGTCGCGCAGGTCGGCGACGCCGTGGCGGGCCGCGGCCAGCCTGTCGATGCCGAACCCGAAGGC
This sequence comes from Acidimicrobiales bacterium, assembly GCA_035697515.1. Taxonomy (GTDB): domain Bacteria; phylum Actinomycetota; class Acidimicrobiia; order Acidimicrobiales; family VFJN01; genus ZC4RG19. Next base: position 11,694 of record DASSCS010000153.1, on the reverse strand, counting down.
GAAGCCCTGCCACTCGTCGGGGTCGAGCCCGCAGTTGGCGAGCACGTTCGGGTGCACCATGCCGCAGCCCCCCAGCTCGAGCCAGGTGCCGTCGGGTCGCTGGATGTCGAACTCGGCCGACGGCTCGGTGAAGGGGAAGTACGACGGGCGCAGCCGCGAGGTGAAGTCGCCGCCGAAGTACGCCTTGGTGAACGCATCGATGGTGCCCGCCAGGTCGGCGAAGGTGATGTCGTGGTCGATGACGAGGCCCTCGATCTGGTGGAACACCGGCATGTGGGTGGCGTCGGCGGTGTCGGACCGGAACGTCCGCCCCGGCATGACCGCGTAGTAGGGCGGCGGCGCGCCCGTCATGACCCGGACCTGCACGGGCGACGTGTGCGTGCGCAGCAGCGTGCTTCCCGGAGCGCCGTAGTCGACGTAGAGCGTGTCGTACATGTCGCGGGCGGGATGGTCGGGCGGGAAGTTGAGTGCGCCGAAGTTGTGCCAGTCGGTCTCGACCTCGGGCCCCTCCGCCACCGTGTAGCCCATCCCGACGAAGACGTCCTCGAGCTCTTCGATCGCCTGCGTGACGAGGTGAAGGTGGCCGACCGGGCGGCCGGGCGGCACCTCGGTCAGGTCGAGCCGCTCGGCCAGCTGCTGCTCGGCACGCTCGGCCGCCTCGAGCACGGCCCGCCGCGCGCCCAGCGCCACGGCTACGGCCTCGGTGGCGGCGTTGAGCACCTTGCCCACCGTGCGCCGGCTGTCGGCGTCGAGGCCGCCCAGACGCTTGCGCAGCGCGGTCAGCGGCGACCGCCGGCCGGCGACCTCGGTCTCGACCGCGCGCAGGTCGTCGAGGCTGGCCGCGGCGTCCAACCGGGCCCGGGCGTCGTCCTCGAGGCGGCCGATGCGGGCGATCAGGTCGTCGACATCGGCCTCGCCCGTGTCGTCGCCGGTGGTGTCGTCGTCGGTCATGTCGTCGTGCACCCTGCCGCCCGGGGCGGCGTCTCGTCCAGTCGATTGCCCTGCTCGGGGCCGCCGTGCCGGGCGCGGCGCTGGCGCAGCGACTCGAAGCACAGGATGGTGCCCGCCATGCCCACGTTGAGCGACTCGGTGCGCCCCTCCATGGGGATGGTGACCGCCACGCCGACCGCGGCGGCGAGCCCGGCGGGCAGGCCGTGCGCCTCGCTGCCGAGCACGAGCGCGACGGGGCCGGCCAGGTCGACGGCGTCGTAGGGCTGCGCGCCCCGGGCCACGGTGGCCACGGTCGTGGCGCCCACCGCCGCCACCGCCGCCAGCGCCTCGTCCGCGGCGACGTCGCGGGCCACGGCCAGCCGGAACACCGAGCCGGCCGACGAGCGCACGCACTTGGGCCCGTAGGGATCGACCGAGCCGTCGCAGAACAGCACCGCCCCCGCCCCGGCGGCCTCGGCCGACCTCAGCAGGGTGCCGGCGTTGCCCGGGTCGGACACGCCGACCAACACGAGGGCCAACGGCCCGGCGGCCTTCGCCGCCTCGGCGGGCGCGGTGTCGTCGAACCGGGCCACCGCGGCCACCGCCTGGGGCGTCACGGTGTCGACGACCCGGGCGAGCATGCCGTCGCCGGTCCGGCGCACCACCGCCCCGGCAGCCGCCGCCCGCTCGAGCACGCCCGGCGGGCCGCCGGGCTCGGCCACCACCTCGTCGACGGCGACACCTGCGTCGAGGGCCTCGGCCAGCAACGTCGGCCCGTCGATGACGAACGCACGCTCGCCCGAACGCGCGCTGCGGCGCCGGGAGAGGCGCCGCAGTCGCTGCATGGTGTGATGTCGTGCGCCGATCGGCTCGGCCATGGCGCGTGGAGCCGTCAGGCCGAGGCGGGCGTCGCCTCGGCGTCGTCCAGGGCTTGGGTGGCGGTGGCAGCCAGGGCGCTGAACGCGGCCTCGTCGGTGACGGCCAGGTCGGCGAGCACCTTGCGGTCGACCTCGATGCCGGCCAGCCGCAACCCGGCCACGAACCGGCTGTAGGTGGTGCCGTTCTGCCGGCAGGCGGCGTTGATGCGCTGGATCCAGAGGCGGCGGAAGTCGCCCTTGCGTGCCCGGCGGTCGCGGTACGCGTACCGCAGGCTGTGCATCACCTGCTCGTTGGCGGCGCGGTAGGACCGGCTCTTGTTGCCGTAGTAGCCCTTCGCGCGCTCGAGGGTTGCACGGCGCTTCTTCTTGGAGTGGACGGATCGCTTCACCCGGGCCATGGGGGAGCTCCTTTCGTCGATCTGGCGGGGGGTCGTCGGCGCCCGCGTCGGGCGGCGCGCTTCGGTGCTGCGTCAGCGGCGGCCGAGCAGCCGGTTCATGCGGTCGGCGTCGCCGGGGGTGAGGCCCTTCTCGTTGCGGAGCCGGCGCTTGCGGGCCGGAGCCATCTTCTCGAGGATGTGGTTCTTGTTGATCTGGCGGCGGCGCAGCTTGCCGGTGCCGGTGACCTTGAAGCGCTTGGCGGCGCCCCGGTGCGTCTTCATCTTGGGCATGGCTGTCCCTCGTGTCGTCGGGCGACGGCGGACGGCGGGCCGCTAGCCGTCGCTCGGCTGGTTCTGGTTGGCCGGCTCGCCTACCTCGGCCGGGGTGGCCGCGCTGACGGGCGCCGGCTCGCTGGTTGGCGTGTCGGTGGCTGCGGCCGGAGAAACCGGAGCCGCTGCCTGGTCGGTGCGACTGTCGCCGGGCCGGGTCTGGCTCGCCGCCTGACGCCGGGCCCGCTCGCTCGCGGCCTGGGCCTTGCGGTCGGGGCCGAGCACCATGGTCATGTTGCGACCGTCCTGGCGGGGGAAGATCTCGACCTTGGCCACGTGCTCGACGGCGCTGACGACGTCGTCGAGGATGCGTCGACCCAATTCGGGATGGCGCAACTCGGGGCCCCGGAACGTGAGCGTGACCTTGACCTTGTGACCATCCTCGAGGAAGCGCTCGACCTTGCGGGTCTTGGTGTCGAAGTCACCCTTCGAGATCCTCGGCCGGTACTTCATCTCCTTGATGGAGACGTTGCTCGCCTTGCGCCGTGACTCCTTGGCCTTCTGTGCCGCCTCGTACTTGTACTTGCCGTAGTCCATGATGCGGCAGACGGGCGGGTTCGCCTGTGCTGCGACCTCGACCAGGTCGAGATCGGCCGCACGGGCGATGGAGAGGGCCTCGGGCAGGGGCTTGATGCCGATCTGCTGACCATCGGGACCGACGAGTCGCACCTCGCGGGCGCGGATGCGGTCGTTGATCTTGGGCTCGTTGTTCGCCGGCGTAGCTATCGCCGCTCACTCCTCGTCAATGCGCAGACACCTCCGTCGCATGGTTCGACCGAACTGCCAACCCGGTGCCGCGGCCGCAAAACGACGAAGCGGACGCCGGGGGAAGCCGACGTCCGCGCGAGGCAGAGCCCGTTGCGACCGATCGACCCGGGCGCACGCGTGACCCCCTCACGGGAGCGGTGGCCGGGTGGGGGCTGCTCGGCCGGCGATGTGGCTGCCGGCGCCGCGCCCCACTTCCCTTGAAGTTGTGGCCGTAGGGTACCAGCAGGCGACGACGTGTCCCAACCGCCCACGCCAGAGCGTGACGTCAGCCTCACGTCCGCTACCTTCGGGAGGACCATGAGCAGTCTGTGGACGCCTTCGGGCGAGCACCCCGTCGACCGTCCGGGTGGCAGCACCGGCCAGCCCGGTCCGCCACCGTCGTCACCGCCCGGCGGGATGCCCCCCGGGCCGGGTCCGGACGGCCCCGAGGCCGAGCTCACGCCCGAGCAGCAGGCGGCGGCCGACGAGTACGCCCGCCAGCTCGACGCCGCCCGCGAACAGCTTCTCACCATGCCGGCCGGGGTCGTGGTGGGGCAGCAGGCGCTGCAGTTCTACGAGCTCGCGGCGCTGCACCTGTCCCAGCCCGAGCCCCTGCTCGACGAGGCCCGCACGGCCATCGACGCGCTGGCCGCGGTGGTGAACGGCCTGGGAAGCCGGCTGGGCGAGGCCGAGACACCCCTGCGCCAGGCCCTCAACCAGCTCCAGCTCGCCTTTGTCGAGGCGACCCGCGCCGCGCCAGCGCCCGCCGGCGACGAGTGAGCGCGCCCCACGAGGGCGCCGCGCCCCGGGGGCGCCGGCGCCTGGTCCTGGCGGCGGTCGTGGCGCTTGCGGTGGTGGCGGCGGCCGGCGCCGCGGTGGCGCTCACCCGCGACGACGACACGCCCGCGGACCACGAGGGCTCGGCCGCCGGGCCCGCCGGCGAAGCGCCGGCCGAGCCGATCGACGTGGCCATCGTCGGCGACTCGCTCGTCGAGCAGTCGCGCGACCAGTTCATCGCCCACGCCGGCGAGCAGGGCCTGACCGTCGAGACCGCGGCGTTCGGCGGCAGCGCGCCGTGCGACTGGATGGAGGCGTTCCAGGGCTTCGCCGACGCCCCGCCCGCGGTGCTCATCGTCTCCTTCGCCGGCAACGACAGCACGCCCTGCATCAACCCCGGCGGCGGCCCGCCCCGCGACCCCCAGACCATCGCCGACGCCTACGCCGAGGACCTGCCGGAGATCCTCGACCTCTTCGCCGGCACCCGCACCGCGCTGTTCGTGGTGGTGCCCCCGCCGGTGGGCGAGCCGGCCTCCGAGCCCGCCGCCGCCGCCATCCGCGCCATCTACCGCGACCTGGTCGCCGACCGGGCCGAGGTCACCCTCGTCGACCCGGCGCCGGCGCTCGGGCCCGACGGCCGGTTCCACCGCACGCTGCCGTGCGAAGACTGGGAGGCCGACGCCTGCGGCGCCGACGGCACGGTCGAGGTGCGCCGCGCCGACGGCATCCACCTGACGCCCGCCGGGGGCGAGCGCTACGCCCGCGTGCTGCTCGACGCCATCGGCCATCCGGTGGACGGCTGACCGCTTTTCCCCGGCTCTCCTGCGGTTACAGCGGCGTGATGTGCGCCGCCTCCCAGCGGCCCAGGTTCCCGGGCACGATCGTGAAGCGCACCGCCTGGCCCACGGCGATGGTGCGCGAGCCGTCGGCGACGGCGGTGCAGTGGAAGGGGAAGACGCCGCCGTCGTCGGCGCGCACCGCGCCCAGGCCGCGCGGCTCGTCGAACGACTCCACCGATCCCGTGCGGAACGCCGCGGTCACCGCCGGCATCAGTGCACGATCTTCGACAGCGGGAGCTCGACGATGTCGGACGCGCCCGCGTCCTTGAGCGCCGGGATGAGCGTGTTTATCTCGGACTTGGCCACCACGGTCTCGACGGCGTAGCCCCCCTGCCCGAACAGCTCGGACACCGTGGGGGCCTTCATCGACGGCACCAGCGCGATGACGCCGTCGAGGTCGGCTGCGCTGACGTTGAGCTTGACCAGCACCTTGCCCCGCGCCTCGAGCACGCCGTCGAGCAGCACCTTGAGCTGGAGCATCGCCTGGCGCTTGCCGGGGTCGTCGTAGGCGTGCCGGTTGGCGACGAGCGCCGTGTAGCTGGGCAGGATCTCGCCGATGATCTTCAGGTCGGCCGCCCGCAGCGCCCGTCCCGTCTCGGTGCCGTCGACCACGCAGTCGACGATGTCGGGCACCTTGGCCTCGGTGGCGCCGTAGGACAGCCGCACATCGGCCTTGACCCCCCGCTCGGCGAAGAACCGCTCGGTCAGGCCCGGGTACTCGGTCGACACCCGGACCCCGTCGGGCAGGTCGTCCACCGAGTCCCATGGCGAGTCCTCGGGCACCGCGACGACGATGCGGTACGGGTTGGACGACGCCTTGGAGTAGGCCAGCTCGCCCAGGATGGTCACGTCGCTCTGCGTCTCCTCGACCCAGTCGCGCCCGGCGATGCCCAGGTCGAACAGCCCGTCGGCGACGTAGCGGGGGATCTCCTGGGGCCGCAGGATGCGCACCTCGTCGACCCGGGGATCGGCGATGCTGGCCTTGTAGTCGACCACCGACGAGCGCCGGACCGTCAGGTCGGCCGCCTCGAACAGGTCGAGGGTGGCCCGCTCCAGCGAGCCCTTCGGGAGCACGAGCTTCAGCACGGCGTGGAGGGTAGGCAGCACGCGGCCCGGACCGGCAATCCGATCGGCCGTGGTGCGCGCCCCGACCGGCAATCCGATCGACCGGCGTGCGCGCCCCGAGCGGTTACTCGGGCGCGACGCGCCGGGCGAGGCGGGCCATCTCGACCGCGACGGCGGCCGCCTCCTCGCCCACGTTGTGGCCGCCGGCACCCTCGGAGCGGGCCAGCGCCTGGCCCTCGTCCTCGGTCGTCAGCACGCCGAAGGCCACCGGGATCCCGGTGCTGAGCTGCACGTCCTGCACCCCGCGGGCGCACTCGCCGGCCACGATGTCGTAGTGGGTGGTCTCGCCCCGGATCACGGCCCCGATGCACACCACGGCGTCGACCCGGCCCGAGGTGGCCAGCGTGCGGGCACCGAAGGGGATCTCGAACGACCCGGGCACCGACACCTCGACCACGTCGTCGGCCACCACGCCCAGGGCCTTGAGCCCCCGCTCGACCCCCTCGGCCAGCCGGTCGACGATCGGCGCGTTCCAGCGGGCCCGCACCACGCCCACGCGCAGCCCCGACCCGTCGAGCCCGTCGGGCGCACCCGCCCGGGCGGTTCCCTCAGCCACTCGTCCCCTCCGGTGCCGTGGTCAGGCCCGCGTCACAGCACATCGTCCAGGCCCTCGAGCAGATGGCCCATGCGCTCGCGCTTGGTGCGCAGGTAGGCGATGTTCTCGGGGTTGGGCTGGGTCAGCAGCGGCACCCGTTCGGTGATCTTCAGCCCGAAGCCCTCGAGGCCACCCCGCTTGGCCGGGTTGTTGGTCAGGGTGCGCATGGTGGTGATGCCCAGATCGACCAGGATCTGGGCACCGATGCCGTACTCGCGGCTGTCGACGGGCATGCCGAGCGCCAGGTTGGCGTCGACGGTGTCGTGGCCCTGCTCCTGCAGCTTGTAGGCCTGGAGCTTGTGGCCGATGCCGATGCCGCGGCCCTCGTGGCCCCGGAGGTACACGACGACGCCCAGGCCCTCCTCCGCGATGCGCCGCATCGACTCGTCGAGCTGCGGGCCGCAGTCGCAGCGCAGCGAGCCGAACACGTCGCCGGTGAGGCACTCGCTGTGCACCCGCACGAGCACGTTGTCCCGCCCCTGCACGGCCCCGCGCACGAAGGCCAGGTGCTGCTGCCCGTCGAGCTCCGACTCGTAGGCGTAGCAGGTGAAGTCGCCCCACTGGGTGGGGATGCGGGCCTCTGCCACCCGCTTGACCAGCTTCTCGGTCTGGCGCCGGTGGCGCACCAGGTCGGCGATGGAGATGAGCAACAGCCCGTGCTCGTCGGCGAAGCGCTCGAGCTCGGGGACGCGCGCCATGTCGTCCTTCTTCTCGTTGACCACCTCGCACAGCACGCCCGCCGGGTAGAGGCCGGCCATGCGGGTCAGGTCGATGGCCGCCTCGGTGTGGCCGGCCCGCTTGAGCACGCCGCCCTCGCGGGCCTCGAGCGGGAAGATGTGGCCGGGCCTCAGCAGGTCGGTGGGCCGGGTCGCCGGGTCGACCAGGGCCTGGATGGTGGCCGCGCGGTCGTAGGCCGAGATGCCGGTGGTGGTGCCGTCGCGCACGTCGACGCTGACCGTGAAGGCCGTGCGCATGCTCTCGGTGTTGTCGACGACCATGAGCTGCAGGTCGAGCTCGCGGGCCCGCTCCCGGGTGACCGGGGCGCAGATGACGCCCGACGTGTGGTGGAGGAAGAAGGCCACCTTGTCGGGTGTGGCGGACTCGGCCGCCATGATGAGGTCGCCCTCGTTCTCGCGGTCCTCGTCGTCGACGACCACGACGATCTCGCCCCGTCCGACCGCGGCGACGGCGTCTTCGATCTTGGCGAACGGCATCAGACTTCCTCGGGGGTCGCCGCAGGCGAGGCGGTGGAGGCGGTGTGCCAGGTGAGCAGGCGCTCGACGTACTTGACCGTCACGTCGACCTCGAGGTTGACCGGGTCACCCGGTCCCTTCAGCCCGAGCGTCGTGACCTCGGCCGTGTGCGGGATGAGGGCCACGGTGAAGCCGTCGTCGAGCACGTCGACAACCGTCAGGCTGACCCCGTCCACCGCGATCGAGCCCTTCTCGACCACGTAGCGCAGCAGGTCGCGGGGCATGCGCACGCGCAGGTCGAGGGCGGGCTCGACGATCTCGCCCACGCCGTCGACGTGCCCCTGCACGATGTGGCCGCCGAGCCGGTCCTGGGCCCGCACCGGGCGCTCGAGGTTGACGCGGTCGCCGGGCTGGCGGTCGCCGAGCGTGGTGCGCTTGAGCGTCTCCTCGGACACGTCGGCGTCCCACCACCCGTCCCCCATCCCGACGAGGGTGAGGCAGCACCCGTCGACCGCGATCGAGTCTCCCACCTTCGCGTCCGCCAGCACGGTGGTGGCCGAGAGGCGCACCCGGTCGGGCGCGACCGACACGACCGATCCCAGTTCCTCGACGATGCCGGTGAACATCTATGTGCTCCTCGCGGGTCGCAGGTCGACGCGGAGGTCGTCGCCCAGGGGTGTCACGCGGGTGATCCGCCCACGCCAGACAGCGTTCATCGTGGCCGCTCCGCCGCCGGAGAACAACCCGGGGGCGTCGTCGCCGCCGAACAGCACGGGTGCCAGGTAGATGGCGTAGGCGTCGACCAGGCCGGCCCGGTGGAAGGCACCGGCGACCGTCGCACCCCCCTCGACCAGCACCTGGAGGACGTCACGCCCCCCGAGCTCGTCGAGCACCTTCTCGAGGTCGCCGTCGAGTTCGAGGCACGGGTGGACCTTGGCACCCGCCGGCGCCCGGCCCAGCACCACCCGGAGCGGGTCGCGGCCCTCGACGTGGCGCACCGTCAGGGCGGGGTCGTCGGCCCGCACCGTGCCGGCACCCACCAGGACCGCATCGCTCTCGGCCCGGAGGCGGTGGGCGTCGGCGCGGGCCTCCTCGCCCGTGATCCACCGGCTGGTGCCGTCGGGCGCCGCCGTGCGTCCGTCGAGGCTGGCGGCGAGCTTGAGCACCACGTGGGGCCGTCCGGTGGTGCGGTGGGTGACGTAGGGGGCGAGCTGGTCGGCGACGACGTCGGCCCCGACGCCCGTGAGCACGTCGATTCCGGCGGCGCGCAGGCGCTCGACCCCCTGCCCGCTGACCTTGGGGTCGGGGTCGACGATGCCGACCACCACCCGGCCGACCCTCGCCGCCGCCAGCGCGTCGGCGCAGGGCGGGGTGCGCCCGTGGTGACTGCACGGTTCGAGCGTGACGTAGCCGGTCGCGCCGGCGACGTCGAGGCCGGCTCGCCGGGCGGCCGCGAGCGCCTCGACCTCGGCGTGGGGCCCCGGCGGCGGGCGGGTCGCGCCCTCGACGATCTCCCCGCGGGCGGTGACGATCACGCAGCCCACCCAGGGGTTGGGCGAGGTCGTGGTGCGCACGCCGGCGGCCAGCTCGACGGCCCGCAGCATGTGGCGGTGGTCGGCATCGAGCTTCGCCTGCGTGCTCACGCCGGGCAGCGTAGAGGTGGCGACCACCCCGCCAAACTAGAACGTGTTCTAATTCTGGTCAACAGGCCCGCTCCGGTCGGCGGCTCAGTGGGGGTGGCCGCCCGACAGCAGGTCGAGGGCGTGAGGCACGACGTCGAGGACCGCGTCGAGGGTCTCGACCGCGCCCTTCGACGACCCCGGCGTGTTCAGCACCAGCGCCTGGCCCACCGTGCCCGCCACAGCCCGCGACAGCCGTCCCAGCGGGCTGACCAGCCGCATGGCCTCGGCCAGGCCCGGGGCCTCGAGCTCGAGCACCGCCCGGGTGCCCTCGGGCGTCCGGTCGCGGGGACCGAACCCCGTGCCCCCCGTGGTCACCACCACGCCGGCGAAGTCCCGGGTGAGCTCGGCCAGCGCGCCGGCCACGGGCTCGACGCCGTCGGCCGTGACCCGGCGCTCGACGACCTCGAAGCCTGCGCCCTCCAGCCGCTCGGCCAGCGCCGCGCCGCTACGGTCGTCGCGGGTGCCCGCCACCACCCCGTCGGACACCGTCAACACCTTGGCCGGCCACGTCCGCTCACCCATCGGCGCCTTCGCTCCTCGGCGTCGCCTGGTCGTCGTCGCCCCGCCCGGCCAGGCGGTCGAGCGTCCCGGCCACCCGCCGTGCCCTGGTCTCGGGCCGCTTGGCCTCGCCGACCCACTGCGCGTACTCGCGCCGGTGGCTGAACGACAGGCCGTCGAACACCGCCGCCAGGTCGGGGCGGCCGGCGAGGGCCTCGCCCAGCTCCGGTGGCACCTCGACGCTGCGGGGCTCAGTGTCGAGCGCCACGGCCACCTCGAAGCGGTCACCCAGGTCGATGCCGGCCGCGGCCCGGTCGGACTTGCGCACGCCCACCATCGGCTGCCCGCCGTACACCGCCAGGCGGGTGCGGAACGTGTGGCCCCCGACGGTCACCGCGACCGGCGGGCGCTTGGCCTGGCTCAACGACGCGGCGACCTCGTGCGGCACCGCGAACGCCGCGCCGCCGCGGCCCGCGCTCTGCAACTCGGCCTGGAACCGTGCCGGCTCCGGTGAGGGCATCAGGCCTCCTCAGCCGTGGTCGTCGGTGGGCGGCGGACGTAACGGAACAGACACATGCCGTCGGTGCCCGACGCCTGGGGCAGCAGCATCGCACCCCGTCCCCACGCCTGCCACGGCTCGCCCGGCGGCGGCGCGGGCACGAGCTCGGGGTGGGCGGAGGCCAGCCACCCGTCGATCCCGGTCGTCTCCGCGGCCGTCAGCGTGCAGACCGAGTACACCAGCGTGCCGCCGGGGCGCACCAGCCCCGCGGCCGCGTCCAGCAGGTCTCGCTGGAGGCCGGCCAGCCGCCCGACCGCGTCGGCCTCGATTCGCCAGCGCAGATCGGGCCGGCGGCGCAGCGTGCCGAGGCCCGAGCAGGGGGCGTCGACGAGCACGCGATCGAAGGTGCCGTCGCGCCAGGGCGGGCGCGTCCCGTCCGCGGTCACGGCGACCACCCGGCCACCGCCGCCCGGCGCGGGACCGGCCGGACCCTCGGTGGCAGGGCCGGCGGACGCGGAGCCGTCGTCGCCGGGCGCCACCCGCCGTGCGTTGCGCGCCAGCAGGGCCGTGCGCCGGTGGCGGACGTCTGCCGCGACGACCGTCGCACCCGCGGCCGCCAGCGCCGTCGCCTTGCCGCCCGGCGCGGCGCACAGGTCGAGCACCCGCTCCCCCGGCCCGGTGCCCACGGCCGCAGCCACCTGCTGCGACGCCGGGTCCTGCACGTAGCCGTCGTCGCGCTCGGACACCGTCGCCGGCTCGTTCATGGTCGCCAGCGCAACCCGGGCCACCTCGCCGCCCAGGCTCGTGGTCAGCTCGTCCAGCACCCAGTTTGGCACGCTCAGCCGGGTGGCGTCGTCTGGCCAGCGCACCGGGGTCGTGGCGGCGGCGACCCGGCGCAGCACCGCGTTGACCAGGCCCCGCGCCGGTCGCGGCGCCACGCCCACCGTCTCGCCCACCGCGGCGTGGGGGGGCACGCCGGCGAAGGCCAGCTGGTAGGCGCCGAGCCGCAGCGCGTTGCGGACCCGCCCGTCGAGCGGGCGCTCGACGTAGCCGTCGACGAGGTGGTCGCACGCCCGGCGCATGCGGGTCGTGCCGTAGACCAGGTCGGTCACGAAGCGGCGGTCGGCCGGCGCCAGTCCCGACCGGTCGAGCACGCCCGAGAGGACCAGGTTGGCGTACGCCCCGCCCTCGTCGATGCGGTCGAGCGCGTCGAGCGCCACGGCG
>DASSCS010000152.1:0-13260 GCA_035697515.1 Acidimicrobiales bacterium | reverse complement strand
GCTGCCCCCTCCCACTGTTGACGGATGCCCGCCTCGTGCATGGCAATCCCCCGCTGGACCGGTCGCGTGACCGCCGTCCTTGCTGAGTCGCGGCCAACCAACCGGTGACCAGCGCCGACCTCCAAAGCATCGCCAGGTCCGCCGCCGTGACGCAACCGATCGACGGATACGGGGGCTCGACCGTGGAAGTGCAGGCGTCCCATAACGCGCGGCCGAGCCCGCTCGCCCTGCATCCCCGAGGTGCCGGTCCAGGGCACTGGCGATGGTGCGCAACGCCACGCCGGGCCACCACGCTTGACGCGCCAGATCTGCCTTCGATCCGCGCCACGACGATCCACACAGAACACCGCGGCAGACGTAGTCAGTGGGACTCGTTGTCGGATCCTCGTTGTGTCTCGGTGCGCGAAGTGTTGGCTCACCGGTCTTACATGTTGAGCGCACAGTGGGAGAACGGATGGTCGGGGCCGAGAGCGGCGAGTTCGCGGAGTTCGCTCGCGAAGCGAGACCTCGGCTCGTGCGCGCATTCGTCGGGGTCCGGGGCGATGACGCCCCCGAGGCGGCAGCCGAAGCGCTGGTGTACGCCTGGGAGCACTGGGACGAAGTCAATGCGATGGCCAATCCGATGGGATACCTCTATCGAGTCGGACAGACGCGAACCCGACGCCGACGCGTGCCTGTGCTGCCGCGACCGGAGTCGGTGGGGCTGCCGGAGGTCGAACCTCGGCTTGTGCCTGCGCTCTTGCAGCTGCCCGACACTCAGCGCGCCGCGGTGTGGCTCGTCCACGCCTGTCAATGGCGATACAGCGAGGTCGCCGAGGCCCTCGGGACGACCACATCGATGGTGGGTAATCACGTGAGTCGGGCGTTGTCGCGACTCAGACGGGAACTGGAGGTCAACGCTCGTGCTTGACATCGAGGAGCAGCTCTATCGATACGGAGAGGCGCTCGAGCACCGACTCTTGGATCGGAAGGTACGGGTCCCTGTCGCGCCTCCGGCTTTCACCCGACGTCGACTGGCAGTGGCAGCGGCTGCGGTTCTGGTCGGTGGAATCGCTGCCGTGGTACTGAGCGGAGTGCTCGATGACGACGGCTCGCAGCTGGCGACGCGCGGCCCGTCGACCAGCAGCGGTCGCGACGGCGTATTCGGATGTCGTGCTGCTGGTCAGCGACGGTATCGATGGTGTGACCGCGGTTGATCTCGATCACCGGCTTGCCGGGCGGCGAGTCGTTGAAGGCGAGCGGGCCGGCGATCAGCCGTTCCGTCTCACGCTGACGGGTAGCCACCTCGTGGTCGGGTGGGGAGAGATCTACGCGGCGCCGCTCTCGGGTGCATCTTCGACGAAGATCGATGATGCGACGATCTACCTGCCGGCAGCCGAGCCGGGAGAGGTGTGGACGGTGACATGGGACGGCGGTCGCGTCGGGGAGGGCCAAGCCAGTGTCCGGCGAGTGCGTGTCGACGGCACGATCGGGTTCTCATCGGACGGGTTCGATACGGCTCGCCTCACGCCCTTGCTCGGCGTTCCGGGGGGGCGTCGCAGTGCAAGCACCCGATGGGGTGGCGGTGTGGGATGCCAGCACGGACACGGTCGGTCGAGTTCTCGGTCCGGGACCGGCGACCGCCGTGACCAGTGACGGACGCCGCCTGGCGTGGTGTCAGGAGACCTGCGCAGCCACGCAAGTGAGCGACCTCGACCACCCCGGGCCTCCGACTGCACCACACGTCTCACCGGGAAGCCAGCAGCTCGCGCTTTCACCCGATGGAAGGTACCTGGCCGTGCTCCGGCCATCGGGTGGCGAGGCGAGTCTCGTCATCACCGACCTGTCGACCGGACAAGAGTCCATGAAAGCAGAATCGCTTGACGAGTATGGAGCGCTTGTATGGGCCAGCGACAGCCAGCAGCTGTTCTACACAGAGAACTCATATCTGCAGTCGAGCACGCTGATTGGCCGGTACACCGTCAGTGACGGCAGGTGGGAAACCCACACGATCTCTGTTGGTGACGGCGTCGCCGCCATCGCCGTCGAACCCGAGGAGGCGCGCAGCTTCTTCAACGAGGATCGCGTTGAAGCCGAGTGCCCGGGCGCCGGCGGCAGCTACCCGAGTGGCCGCAAGGACGGATGTACTTTCCGCTTCTGAACTGGCCACGCCGCATCACCCGAACAGGCCCGACTTCGACATCGACCGTGACCCTGGTCAGAGAGTACGTCCCGGATCTTGAGCACCGTCCGTGACCACTGCGTGGAGGTGATGGGATTCGAACCCACGACTTCTTCGATGCGACCGAAGCGCTCTAGCCAGCTGAGCTACACCCCCCGGGAGGGACGGCTCATCGTAGCGGACGCCATCGGCCGCTCACGACCCCGGCAGGTCATCCCCCCGCCGCCCGGCGGGCGTCCCAGGCGCGCCGGATCTCGGCCTGCTCCTGCCCCGCCGGCTGCACCTCGCCCCAGAACTGCTGCCCGGCACCCGGACCGGCCGGTGCGGCGTGGCCGGCGCTGTCGAGTGCGTGCTCGGGTCCGAGCCGGCCGGCGTGCCAGCCCAGCGGTGCCCGGCTCGGCTCGAAGGCGCCCTCCGGTCCCAGGGCACCGGACGGGGCGTCCTGCGTGAGCAGTGGCGGGGGCATGTCGATGCTGGCGACGGTGCCGTGCCCGCCCCGGCCCCGGTCCAGCCGCACTGAGATGCCGTGGCGGGCCGCCAGGTTGCCCGCGACGTAGTGGCCCAGGTACGTCGAGGGCGCGACGGTGAAGCTCTCGGCGCCCGCGAGCCGCCGGTTGGCCTGGTCCAGCGCCTCGGGTGTCATGCCCTCGCCCGCATCGATGATGGCCAGGGTGTAGCCGCCGTCGCGCCGCCAGTGGCCCGCGATCTCGTGGCGAGGTGATCGAGGCGGAACAGGTTCCCGAGCGCCGTGGGGTCGGCCTCGCGGTGCTCGAGCGCCGTGATGAAGTCGAGCTGGCGGCGCAGCAGGTTCTGGTTGCGCCGGCCCAGGTTCACGAAGCTGTCGGCGATGTTGCGCCGCAGCACCGCCTGCTCGACCGCCAGGTCGAGCGCGGTGTCCTGCACCGTGGTGAGCGCTCGGGCGACCTCGGCCACCTCGTCGCGCGTGTTCACCCGCACCGGCTCGACCTCGGGCACCACCACGTCCTCGCCCAGCGGGGTCTGCAGCACCTGGCTGACCGCCCGGGGCAGCCGCTCGGTGGCCATGGCCTTGGCCTGGGGGGTGAGCGAGCGCAGGGGCCCGGTGATCGAGCGCGACGCCAGCCAGGTGAAGCCGAAGGTGGCGGCGAGCGTAGCCAGCGACATGGCGAGGAAGAGCGTCTCGCGGTGGCGGGCGTCGGCCTGGCTGGCGTCGGCCGCCGCGATCAGCTCGCCGGCCAACGCCACGCGGAAGGTGCGGAGCTGGTCGGCCTCCGGCGCCTCGAACGGGGCGAGCAGCTCGTCGATGTCGACCGCCTCGCCGGCCAGCGCCCGGTCGGCCATGTGGGTGAACCCGGCCACGAACTCGTGGGGGAAGTGCTGCGCCACCACTGCGTCGTAGGGGGCGGTGGCGCGGCCCAGCTCGGCCACGGACGCGTCCCACATCACCTTCAGCTCGACGATGCGGTTGATCTCGTCGGGCGCGTCGACGCCGCCGCCGACGGTGCCGGTGACGAGCAGCAGCCGGGCCAGGGCAGACAGCGTCTCGATCTGCCGGCTCGACAGGTTGACCAGCTCGGTGCCGCGCCGCAGGTCGCCGTCCTGCACGGCTGAGGCCACCCGCTCCGTGGCGCCGAAGAACGGCCGGATCAGCGACGAGTAGCGCGTGAAGACCTCGTCCGCGAACGCCGTGTTGGCCGTCTCGCCGTGCAGGGGCGCGTCGGCGTCGCCGTCGATGTCGGCGCGCAGCTGGGCGAGCTCCTCGTCCAGCTGCTGCAGGACCGGCGCGTACGCCGCCTCGGCCGCGGTACCCCTGGTGGCGAGGTCGGCGCGGAACTCGGTGATGGCATCGTCGGTCAGGCGGCGGCTCTCGTTGTAGTCCTCGACGGCAACCTCGATCAGGTCCTCGGATCCGGTGAGCTCGAGCGCGGGCCAGCTGCGCTCGTCGTGCAGCCGGGTGATCAGGCCGGCCGGGCCGATCGCCGCCCGCGCCAGTCCGGTCTGGTCGCGCACCTCGTCGGCGTTGCGGGCGATCGCGGCCATCTCGATGGCCGCGACGACCAGGAGCGCCACGAGCGGCGCGGCGAGGGCCGCTGCCAACTTGACGCGGATCGGTATGCGACGCACCAGGTGACCCTTCGGCTTGGCGCGACCACCCGCCGAAGGCTCCCCAACCAGCTTGGACCCCACCGGAGTCGCGCAGACCCCAACTCGCTGCCCGCAGCCGCACGGTCGCAGGCATCCCCAACTCTGCGGGGCAGCTTCGCGCGCCGAGGTGGGTCGTGGGTGAGATCTCCAGCGATTCCGGGGCTGTACCACCCGTTCGCGGCGCCGGGCGCGACGTTCGGCCGCAGCAGACCACCCTCAATCGGCGGGCGGCACGTCCTCGATCGCCTGCTGGAGCCGCGACTGCAGCACGGTGGTGGTGACGTCGCCGCGGCTGCGCTCGAGCACGGCCCGCAACGCGTCGAGCGTGCGCCGCAGACCGTTGGTGAGCGCGTCCGGGTAGTCGATCACCACCAGCGCCGCGTACACGTCGTCCATGGCGGCGAGCAGCGACTCGCCCCGGTCGGGCCGGCCCTCGCGCAGCCGGTCGAGCAGGTGGCGCCGCAGCTCGCTGGCCGCCTCGGCGACGCCCCGCATCCAGGCCGTCGCCGACACGTGCAGGTCGCGGGGCCCCGGCACGGGCTCGCCCGCCACGAGCGCGGCGACGGACCGGGCCTCGACGAACTCCTTCTCGGCGTCGTGCAGGAAGCCCGCCTGCGCCAGCGCCGGGAACGGGGCCAGCACCCGCTGGGCCTCGCGCATCGCTGCCTCGGAGTCAGCCGCCAGCGACGCCGCGGCCGCATGGTCGAGCCGGTGCACGGCGCGGATGCTCGACCCGGCCGCCCGGATGGCCCGCCGGCAGGCCGGCAAGGCCTGCTCGCGGGCGAGGTTGGCGCGCTCGAGGTCGCGGTCGATGCCGTCGACCACAGTCGCGAGATGGGCGAGGACGCGGTGGTCGGGGCCGGAGGGCCCCTGGTCGCCGGACACCCGCCGCTAGCGTGCGGCGCCGCTGCCGATGATCACGACCGACGGCCGCGGGGCCCGGATCGGCGTGAGGTACCGCACCTTCTGCGCCCGCTCGGCCTCGCGACGGCCCCGGCTGACGAGCAGACCCAGGTAGACGACGAGCAGGGTGGCGACCACGGTCTCGACCACCAGCCACGGACCGCCCAGCATCACCGCCGGCGTGGCGCCGGCCCCCGCCAGCAACACCAGCGCGGACAGCACCTGGCGGCGACGCCGGAAGGCGAGCGCGCGTCGGTGGGCCACCGCCGCGCTGGGCGCGCTCGCGGGCCGGGCCGACAGCGGGTCGGACGGGCGGCGCACCACCGCGCCCACCAGCCCGGGGGCGATCGAGGCACCGGCGACCGGCGCGTGATCGGGGACGAACGCGTGCATGCCTGCAGCCTCGCTCTCGAAGTCGTCGACGAGCCCCCCAGCTGGCTCGTCGTCATAAGCGTCGTCGCCATAGGCCGTGTAGACGTCGGCCCCGTAGTGGGGCGTGGCCCGCTGCAGCGACCAGAGCTGGCTACGGAACGACATGATCGACGCGATGGAACGTGCCTCCCGCCGGCTCTGCAACCACGGGGGCACCAGGACTGCTGCCCATACCACCCCTAGGAGCAAGAAGACGACCACGGCATCACTCTCTCGACCAGTGCTTCAGGCGACCATAAGGGAGATCGCCCGAACGCGGGTGGATGCCGTGTGACCTGCGGCGACGCGCCGTCTGAAGCGCCCGTGGGCGCCGGTGGGCTACAGGCCCAGCTCGCCGTCGAGGCCGTCGCTGCGCCGGTAGGTGCCGCTGCGCCCGCCGGTCTTCTCCCAGAGGGCGACGTCGCCGATGACCATGGCGCGATCGGACGACTTGCACATGTCGTAGATGGTCAGGCAGGCGACGGTGCAGGCCGTGAGCGCCTCCATCTCGACGCCGGTGCGGTCGACCGTCTCGACATGGGCCTCGACCTCGATGAAGTCGTCCTCGATGCGGAAGTTGACCAGCACCGAGCCCACGAGCAGCGGGTGGCAGAGGGGGATGAGCTCGGGCGTGCGCTTGGCCGCCTGGATGCCCGCGACCCTGGCCACGGCCAGCACGTCACCCTTGTTGATGGCCCCGCGGGCCACCAGCGACGTGGTCTCGGACTTCATGTGCACCCGCCCGCGGGCCACCGCTCGCCGGTGGGTCGGGTCCTTGGGCGTGACGTCGACCATGCGGGCCCGTCCGAGAGGGTCGAGGTGGGTGAGTCCGCGGTCAGACATGTCGCCAGACTAGACCCACCGGGCGGCCACCGGCCCACGCCAGCCCGCGCGGGACGGCCCCCGCGGCCTCAGCCCCCGATCTGGCTCATGCTGCGGCGGGGGCGCACGAAGGCGACCTGGCCGATCATGTGACCCGCCCACTTGCCGGCCACGCAGCGCCGCACCTCGTCCGCCACGTCGTCGTCGGTCGCGCCGCCCCGCACCAGGGCGCGCAGGTCGGCCTCGTCGACCGCGAACAGGCACGACCGCAGCCGGCCCTCGGCGGTGAGACGGATGCGGTCGCACGAGTCGCAGAAGGGCCGGGTGACCGAGGGGATCACGCCCACCTCGCCGGCGCCGTCGCGGTACACGAACCGCTCGGCCGGCTGGGAGCCCCGGGCCACGGCGTCGATCGGGTGCACGGCGTCGATGGCGGCCACGATCTCGGCCTGGCTGACCACCGCCTCCGACTGCCACTGCCGGTCGGCGTCGAGCGGCATCCACTCGATGAACCGCACGGTCACGCCCCCGTCGCGCCCGAACTCCGCGAGGTCGACGATCTCGTCATCGTTGACCCCCCGCATGACGACGACGTTGACCTTCACCGGGTCGAGCCCCGCGGCCACCGCCGCGTCGATGCCCTCGAGCACATGGTCGAGCTCGTCGCGCCGGGTGAGCGTGACGAAGCGGTCGTGACGCAGGGTGTCGAGCGACACGTTGACCCGGCGCAGGCCGGCCTCGCGCAGGTCGGCCGCCACCGAGCGCAGGGTGGCGCCGTTGGTGGTGAGCGCCAGGTCGACCTGGCGACCGTCGTCGGTGCGCAGAGCCGCGACCTTGCCCACCAGGACGGGCAGGTGGGCGCGCACGGTGGGCTCGCCGCCGGTGAGGCGGATGCTGTCGACGCCGAACCGCTCGACGCACACCCGCGCGATGCGCTCGACCTCCTCGAAGGTCAGCACCTCGGACCGGGGGAGCCAGTCCATGCCCTCGGCCGGCATGCAGTAGGTGCAGCGGAAGTTGCAGCGGTCGGTGACCGAGATGCGAAGGTCGCGGTGTACGCGCCCGTAGGTGTCGACGAGAGCCTCGGCCATGAGGCCAGGCTACGCAGTCGCGGGCGGGACCGGCGCGGTCGCCGGCTCGGCAAGGAGGATGACGGGGACCGTCTCGCCCGCGGCCACCCCGGCGCCGTCGGGCAGAACGGCCAGGCCGCCGGCGCGGGCCATCGACCCGAGCTGGTGCGACCCCTGGCCCCCCGACGACCGCACGCGCAGCGCCCCGCTCCCGTCGAGCTCGACCGTCACGCGCACGAAATGCGTCTTGCCGTCCGGGCGGCGCGGCAGCGGCTCGGCCGCGACCGCCCCCCACCGGGGCAGGTGCAGGCGGTCGTCGGGGTGGCCGGCCAGCCTCCGCAGCCCGGGCCGGGCGAACAGGGCGAAGCTGACCATCGACGACACGGGGTTGCCCGGCAGGCCGAACACCGGCACCGGCCGTCCCGCCGGGCCGGGCACCCGCCCGAACGCCAGCGGCTTGGCGGGCCGGATGGCGACCTGCATCCAGCGCATGTCGCCGATGCGGTCGAGCACCACCCTCACCAGGTCGATGTCACCCATCGACACGCCGCCGCTCGACAGCACCGCGTCGCAGCTCGTCGCGCCGCGCTCGATGGCGGCCTCGATCGCGACCTCGTCGTCGGGCACGTGCCCCAGGTCGACGGGCTGGCCGCCCGCCCGGGCCACCAGCGCCAGCAGCGTCGGCCGGTTGCTGTCGCGGATCTGGCCGGGCCGCAGCGACTGCGGGCCCGTCACGAGCTCGTCGCCGGTCGAGATCACGCCCACCCGCGGCCGGGGGTGGGCGAGCACCTCGCCGACGCCAAGCGCTGCCATCACCCCCATCCGGGCGGGGGTCACCTCGTCGCCGGCGCCGAACACCCGCTCGCCCGGCTTCATGTCCTCGCCCGCCGCGCGCAGGTGGTTGCCCGGAACCACCTCCAGGTCGATCTGCACGGCCTGCGAACCGTCCTCGTCGTCGGCGCGGCGGGTGCGCTCGACCATGACCACGGCGTCGGCGCCGTCGGGGATGGGCGCGCCGGTGAAGATGCGCATCGCCTCGCCGGGCCCGAGCGGGCGCTCGGCCGGGTGGCCGGCCGCCACCTCGGCGACGACCGGCAGCCTCACCGGCGACCCGGGCGCGGCGCCGCCCGTGTCGACAGCCCGCACCGCGTAGCCGTCCATGGCGGTGTTGGCGAACGGCGGCACGGCCTCGGCGGCCACGACGTCGCCGGCGAGGACCAGGCCCAGCGCCGCGGCGGGCGCCACGGGCACGGGAGCGAGGGGATCGCACCCGTCGAGCACGTAGCCGATGGCGTCGTCCAGGGAGTCCACGGCCGCCCACCCTACGGCCCACCGGCAAGCGTTCGGCAGGCGTGCGCCACGGCGACGGATGTGGAACCGAGGCCCTCGGCAGAAGGACTACGCTCCCACGCCAACCTTCCCGGAAAGGCAGACCGTGACAGAGCGCCCGCCCGCCCCCGCCGGCTCGACCGGCGAGCAGCCCGACATCGACACGACCGTCGCGCACGCCGCGCGCGTGTACGACTACATGCTGGGCGGCACCACCAACTTCGAAGCCGACCGCGCCGCGTCGCACGCGGCGGCCCAGCTCGTGCCCGGCGGCCACGACACCGTCACGGCCGGGCTGCTGGCCAACCGGGCGTTCCTGGCCCGGGCGGTGCGCCACCTGACCGCCGAGGTGGGCATGCGCCAGTTCCTCGACATCGGCTCGGGCATCCCCGCCAACGACAACGTGCACGAGGTGGCCCAGCAGATCGCCCCCGAGTCACGGGTGGTCTACGTCGACTACGACCCGATCGTGCTGGCCCACTCGCACCAGCTGCTCCGCAGCTCGCCCGAGGGTGTCACCACCTACTTGCAGGAGGACATGCGCAACCCCGAACGGGTCATAGAGCAGGCGGCGGCCACACTCGACTTCACCCGGCCGGTCGCGTTGCTGCTGGTGGCGATCCTGCACTTCTTCCCCGACGACACCGACCCCGACGGCATCGTCCGCCGCCTGGTCGACGCCCTGCCGTCCGGCAGCCACCTGGTCGTGTCGCACCTGGCGCGCGACGTCCTCGACCTCGACGCCACCTACGACCGGCTCAACGAGGCCACCCACGAGACCTTCGTGCTGCGCACGCACGACGAGGTCAGCCGATTCTTCGCCGGGCTCGAGCTGCTCGACCCCGGCGTGGTGCTGGTCGACCAGTGGCGCCCCGACCCGGACGCCGCGGCCCACGACGGGCCCATGCTCCCCATCTACGGCGGCGTGGCCCGCAAGCCCTGAGGCCCCTGGGCGGGCCGCTGCCGCCCGTCCCGGCTCAACCGATGCTTCGGCGGTGCATCAGCTCGGCCAGGAACTCGGCGAACTCGGGCCCCAGGTCGTCGCGGTCGAGCGCCAGCTCGACCGTGGCCCGTAGGTAGTCGAGCTTCTTGCCGATGTCGAAGCGGCCATCTGTGAAGACGTGCCCGTACACCGGCTGCTCGGCGAGCAGGATGGCGATGGCGTCGGTGAGCTGGATCTCGCCGCCGACGCCGGGCTTGGTGCGGTCGAGCGCGTCGAAGATGCCCGGGGTGAACAGGTAGCGGCCCATGACCGCCAGGTTCGAGGGCGCGTCGGCCGGCTCGGGCTTCTCGACGATGCCCCGCAAGCGCACCAGGGTGGGGTCGTCGGTCGGCTCGGGGTCGGCGCATCCGTACGACGACATCTCCTCGACGGGGAACGACTTGAACGCCACCACCGAGGCACCGGTGCGGCCGTAGATGTCGATCATGTCCTCGAGCACCGTCGAGCGCTCGTCCATGATGTCGTCTCCCAGCATCACCACGAACGGCTCGTCGCCCACGTGCTTGCGGGTGACCGACACGGCGTGGCCCAGGCCCAGCGCCTCGCCCTGGCGCACGTAGTGGATGTCGGCCAGGTCGGCCAGGCTCCGCACCTCGTTGAGCTGGTCGTGCTTGCCCGAGGCCTCGAGGGCCACCTCCAGCTCGATCGAGCGGTCGAAGTGGTCCTCGAGGCTGCGCTTGCCCCGCCCGGTGATGATGAGGATGTCGTCGATCCCGGCCCGCACCGCCTCCTCGACCACGTACTGGATGGCCGGCTTGTCGACCACGGGCAGCATCTCCTTCGGCTGCGCCTTGGTCGCGGGCAGGAAGCGGGTGCCCAGGCCCGCGGCCGGGATGACAGCCTTGCTGACCCTTCGAGACATCGCCCGGTCGCCCTTCCGTGTTGGTGCCGGACGGAACCGTAGCGACTGTCACCTGCGGGCGCCGAGGCGGCGCTCGTCGCCATGCGCGATGCGGACGATGTTGTCGCGATGGGCCACCACCACCAGGGCGGCGCAGCCGGCCAGTGCGGCCACTTCGGCCGCCGTGGCCCCCGTCAGGCCCGCGGCCACGGGCAGCAGCGCCACCGCCACGATCGAGGCCAGCGACACCGTGCGGCTGGCGGCGAGGACCGCGGCGAAGACGAGCGCGGCGGCGGCCAGGGCCAGCGGGAACAGCACGAGCGCCATGCCGGCGCCGGTGGCGACGCCTTTGCCGCCCCGGAACCGCCGGGTCACGGGCAGGACGTGGCCCACCACCGCGGCGACCCCGCACGCAACCCCGAGCTCGTGGCCGCCCGCGGCCCACCCGGCGCCGGCGGCCAGCGCGCCCTTGGCCAGGTCGCCCACCAGCGTGGCCACGCCCGCCCACCGCCCCGCGGTGCGGGCCACGTTGGTGGCCCCCGGGTTGCCCGAGCCCGCGCGGGTGGGGTCGACGCCCCGGCGGGCCGCCACCAGCAGCGCGGTGGGGAACGTGCCGACGAGGTAGGCGGCGACCACCCAGGCGGTGGCGGCGCCGGCGGATGCAGCGGAGGCCAGCACGACCGTCTGATCGTACGGCGGCCGGTGCCCCGTCCATGAACGTTCGCCCTGTCCACGTCGGCCGGCGTGGGGTGCACACGTTCGTGGACGGGGCACTAGGATTGGCACTCTCAAGTCGCGACTGCTAGCCCCTGCGGGGGCGCCGAAATCCGGAGCCCACATGCCCACGTATGAGTACCGCTGCAAGGACTGCGGCGAGAACCTCGAAGTCGTCCAGGCGTTCACAGACGAAGCCCTGACCGAGTGCCCCTACTGCCAGGGCGCGCTGAAGAAGGTCTTCAACTCGGTGGGCATCTCGTTCAAGGGCAGCGGCTTCTACAAGAACGACAGCCGCTCGTCGGCGACCACGTCGTCGGCCGGCACCGGCCCGTCCTCGTCCGAGGGCGCGTCGCCCTCGTCCGACGGGGCGGCCTCGTCCGACGGCTCCTCGTCGTCGTCCTCGTCCCCGTCGCCCAGCAGCGACTCGGGCTCGTCCTCGTCGTCCACCAAGACCGAGGCCGCATCCGCGTGAGCGTCGCAAGGGGGGACGGGCGCCGGGCCGACATCGGCGTCTACGGGGGATCGGGCCTGTACTCGCTGCTCGACGAGGTCGAGGAGATCAGCCTCGATACGCCCTACGGCCCACCGGCAGCGCCGGCCACCGTGGGCGAGATCGCCGGGCGCCGGGTGGCGTTCCTGCCCCGGCACGGGCGCGACCACAGCCTGCCGCCACACCGGGTGCCCTACCGAGCCAACGCCTGGGCCATGCGCGAGCTGGGGGTGCGGGCCATGTTCGGGCCGTGCGCGTCGGGGTCGCTGCAGCCCCACATCCACCCGGGCGAGTTCGTGGTGCTCGACCAGATCTTCGACCGCACGGCCGGCCGCGCCTCGTCGTTCCACGACGGACCGGGCTCACCCCAGGGCTTCGCCCCGGTCGACCACGTCAGCTTCGCCGAGCCGTACCATGCCGGGCTGCGGGCCGTGGTGGTCGAGGCCTGCCGGGCCGAGGGGGTAACGGTGCACGACGGCGGCACCGTCGTCGTGATGCAGGGACCGCGCTTCTCGACCCGGGCCGAGTCGCGCTGGTACGGCGCGCAGGGCTGGCACGTCATCAACATGACGCAGATGCCCGAGGCCGTGCTCGCCACCGAGATCGGCGTGCCGTACGCGGCCATCGCCCTCATCACCGACTACGACGTCGGCCTCGAGGGCATGCCGGGCATCGAACCGGTCACCATGGACGAGGTGTTCGCCATGCTCGAGCGCAACGCGGAGGTGGTGCGCAAGGTCCTGTTCCGGGCCATCGAGCTGCTGCCCGACGACCTCCTCGACGGTTAGCCCCCCTCAGCCCGCGCCTCCGGGCCGGCGGCGCGGCGGCACGCGCTAGCGTGCGCAGCGGCTTCCCCCGCCCGTCCCCTCTGCCGCGGAGGCAGCCGTGTCACCCTCCCCAATCGTCCTCACCGTGCGCGCCCGGCGGGCGCTGGCCCGTCCCGCGCCGCGCCGGCTCGGCGTCGCCGCCCTGGCCGTGGCCACGGGGCTCACCGTGACGTCCCTGGTCGGCGCCGCCGACGCCGCCCGCGACCGCTGGGGCGACACCCGGCCCGTCGTGGTGGCGACCCGCGACCTGGCGCCCGGCGATGTGCTCGACGGGGGCGCCACCCAGATCCGTGACCTGCCCGCCGGCGTGATGGGCGACGCGGTGCTGGCCGAGGCGCCCGCCGGCGCGGTGGTGCGCCATCCGATCCTGGCTGGCGAGCCGGTGGTCGCGGCCCGCCTGGCGCCTGCCGGCCTGGCGGGCGCCGCCGCCCTGGTGCCGGCCGGCGCGCGGGCGGTGGCGGTGCCCGCCGGTCCGGTGGCGACGCCCCCGCTGGTGGTGGGCGACCAGGTGGACGTGCTGGCCGTGCTGCCCACCGCGCCCGCACCCGCGTCCGGCGACCAG
>DASSCS010000151.1:0-2379 GCA_035697515.1 Acidimicrobiales bacterium | reverse complement strand
GAGCGCGCCGCGGGGCCCTTGCCCAGCACGATGTCGAGCTGGAAGTCCTCCATGGCCGGGTAGAGCACCTCTTCGACCGCCCGGGGCAGGCGGTGGATCTCATCGACGAACAGCACGTCGCCCTCGTCGAGCTGGGTGAGGATGGCGGCCAGGTCGCCCGCCCGCTCGACGGCCGGGCCGGACGTGGTCTGCAGGTGCGCATCGACCTCGGTGGCGATGATGCCGGCGAGCGTGGTCTTGCCCAGGCCGGGCGGGCCGGAGAACAGCAGGTGGTCGGGCGCCTGGCCCCGCCGGCGGGCGGCCTCGAGCAGGATGCCCAGGTGCGCCTTGAGCTCGGACTGGCCGACGAACTCGGACAGGCGCCGGGGTCGCAGGGTGACCTCGGCCGCCGCCTCGTCGGGGCCGGGGCCCGGATCGAGCAGCTCCTCACGCACGGGACGAGCCCCCTCCCGCCCCGATCACCGGGCCGACGCCAACCGTTGCAGCGCCCGGCGCAGCATGGCCGAGGCGTCGCCGTCGTCGAGTAGCTCGGCGGTGGCGTCCCTGATCTCGTCGGGCCCGTAGCCCAGGCCCGCCAGCGCCTCGCGCACGTCGGTGGTGGCGGTGCGCTCGCCCGCGCGCACCACGGCCACCACGCCGCCGACCCCCGGCACCACCCCGGCGTCGGGCACGTCGAGGCGCGACTTGAGCTCGACCAGCAGCCGGGCCGCCGTCTTCTTGCCCACGCCCGGCACCAGGCACAGGGCGGCCACGTCGTCGTCGGCCAGGATCCGCACCAGTGCCGGCGGCGCGTGCACCGACAGGATGGCCAGCGCCAGCGCCGGACCCACGCCGTGGGCGCCGAGCAGCGCCTCGAACGTGACCCTCTCGTCGCGCGTGCCGAAGCCGTAGAGCGTCTCGGCGTCCTCGCGCACGTGGTGATGCACCCACACGAAGGTCTCGTCGCCGACCTCGCCCAACCCCACCGCCGTCGTGGGCGACACCACCACGGCGTAGCCGATGCCGCCCACCTCGACCAGCACCTCGCCGGCGCCCCTGTGGAGCAGCCGACCCCGCAGCGAGCCGATCATCCGCCCACCCCCGCGCCCGCGCTCGCCGCCACCCGGCGCCGTAGCGGTGCGTGCGCCAGGTGGCACAGCGCGAGCGCCACGGCGTCGGCGGCGTCGGCCGGTCGCAGCGGGGTGGCGATGCCGAGCAGCGTCTGCACCATGCGCCCCACCTGGTCCTTGTCGGCCCCGCCGAACCCGGCGACCGCCTGCTTGACCTGGTTGGGCGAGTACTCGACCACCTCGGCGCCGGCACCCACCCCCTCGGCCATGGCGATGCCTGCCGCCTGCGCGACCGGGATGGCGGTGCGCGCGTTGACCTGGAACAGCACCCGCTCGACCGCCACCACGGCGGGACGGTGCTCGGCCAGCAGGTCGCGCAGGTCGGCCTGGAGCGCGGACAGCCGGCGCGCCACGTCGAGCGCCGGGTCGGTGCGCAACACCCCCGCCGCCACGGCACGCGGGCGACGGCCGCTGCGCTCGACCACGCCGTAGCCGCAGCGCGACAGCCCAGGGTCGATGCCAACCACGAACATGGGTTCGAAACCTAGCCGCTGCGGCCCGCCCGCCGGTGGACCCCCGCGGTCAGCCGGACGAGGCCTCGGCCACCGCCGCCACCAGCTCGTCGGTCGGCCGGAACCACAGCCCGGCCACCGCCCGGTGGGCGTGGCGGATGACGCCCTCGGCGTCGATCACGAAGACCGAGCGCCGGTAGAACCCCACCGGCCCGAGCACGCCGTAGGCCCGCGCCACCTCCTTGTCGACGTCGGCCAGCAGCGGGAACGCGAAGCCGCCCTGGTTGGCGCTGAAGCCGTCGTGGCTCTCGACAGACTGCGGGCTGATGGCGAGGACCTGGGCATCGACCTCACGGAAGGCGTCGATCTCGGCGGTGTAGGTGGTCAGCTGTCGGGTGCACACCGGAGTGTTGTCGCCTGGGTAGAACACCAGCACCACCGGGCGGCCGGCAGAGGCGGAGAGCGTGTAGTCGCGGTGCCCCTCGTCGGTGCCGTCGGTGCCGGCCAGCGTGAAGTCGGGGGCGGGGTCGCCGACGCCGACGGTCACGACGACTCCACGGTCTCGAGGATGGCGTCGGGGATGTCGAAGTTGGCGTGCACCGCCTGCACGTCGTCGTGGTCGTCGAGGGCGTCGATGAGGCGCAGCACCTTCTTGGCGTCCTCGGACGACTCGAGGCCGATCGTGGCCTGGGGCACCATCGTGAGGTCGGACGAGTCGACCTCGATGCCCGCCTCGTCGAGCGCGGTGCGCACGGCGTGCAGCTCGGTCGGCGGCGTGGTGACCCGCCACGAGTCGCCGTCGTCGATGATGTCCTCGG
>DASSCS010000150.1:0-3272 GCA_035697515.1 Acidimicrobiales bacterium | reverse complement strand
TGCCGCGCACCAGCCAGCCGTAGCCGATGCCGACCTCGCGACTCCGGGTGGTCACCCACAGGAAGAAAAGGCCGCCGACGGCCCACTGCAGCAGCACGGTGGCGGCGTCGAGGCGGATCACGGCGTGCGAGGGTAGGGGCGGCCGGGGCTGCGTCCTCAATCGTCTCGTGACGTCGTCCGGGTCACGGCCCCAGCCAGCGTCCACCTGGCGCGGAACCCGCAACGAACGGACGCCGGAAGCGGGCAAACGCCCATCGAGCGTCTCCATGTCGCGGAGGTCACGACAAACGAACGCCGGAACGAGGCGGAGGCGGGCCGGCGGGCGGCGGGGCGACCAGGGCCGGCGCGGGTCAGGCGTCGACGACGGCGAGGGCGTGGTCGGCGCGGTTGAGCTCGTCGGGGCCCCCCGGCGCGGCCACCACGATGTCCTCGAGACGCAGCCCGAAGCGCCCCGGCACGTAGATGCCCGGTTCGACCGAGAAGGCATGCCCGGGGGCCAGCGCCGTGGCGTTCCCTGCGACGATGTAGGGGTCCTCGTGCTCCTCCACGCCGATGCCGTGGCCCGTGCGGTGGATGAAGCGGTCGCCGTAGCCGGCCTCGGCGATGATGCCCCGCGCCACGTCGTCGACCTGCTCGCAGGGCGTGCCCACCACCGCGGCGGCCACAGCCGCCCGCTGGGCCTCGTGCAGCACGGCGTAGGCCTCGGCCACCTCGGCCGGCGGCGCGCCGACGTGCACGCAGCGGGTGATGTCGCTGCAGTAGCCCACGCCGTCGTCGTCGACCATCGTGCCTCCGAAGTCGCACAGCACGACGTCGCCGGGGGCGATCACTCGCCCCCCGGCCTCGTGGTGAGGGCTGGCGGCGTTGGGCCCGGCGGCCACGATGGCGAAGTTCACGTGCTGGTGGCCCTCGGCCACGATGCGCCGCCCCAGGTCGGCCGACACCTGGGCCTCGGTACGGCCGGCCAGCGGGATCTCGCCGGCCTGGAGCTCGGCGGCGATGCGGTCGACCGCAGTCGCGGCCCGGCGCAGCGCCTCGACCTCGGCCGCGTCCTTGACGGCCCGCAGCGGGCCGGTGACCGCGCTCGCCTTGCCGAACCGCGCCCCGGGCAGCGCCGCCTGCAGATCGAGCACGAACCGGGCCCACGTGTGGTCGCCGATGGCGACCGTTCCCGCCGCGCCCACCAGGCTGGCGACGATGGCGACGGGATCGTCGGTCTCGGCCCACGGCCTGATCGAGAAGACCTCGGGTCGCTCGACCACCCGTGGCGCCTCGAGCCTCGGCACCACCAGGGTGGCGTCGCCGTCGCAGGACAGCACCAGCATGGTCAGCCGTTCGAGCGGCATGGCCCGGTAGCCCGTCAGGTAGGGGAGGTCGGGCCCCACCGACAGCAGCAGCACGTCGACCCCGGCGTCCGCCATGGCCGACCGGACCCGGCTGGCACGTTCGCTGAGCACGGCCCGAGTCTAGGGACCCGCCTGGCCCGCTCGACCCGCCCGCTCGACCCGCCCGCTCGGCCGCCACCACACCACGATCATGCGGTGGCGAGGCCGGGCAGGCCGTCGATGCTCACCGCGTTGCGCTCGGCCCGGTAGGCCTCGACGCCCTCGGGGCCCCGCCGCTCGGCCCACTCGGCCAGCATGGTGCGGTCGGCGTCGTAGGACATGAGCGGCACGCCGTAGCCGCACGACGTTGCGACCCGCTCGACCTCGACGCGGATGACCGACCGGACGCCGGGCACGCCGTCCGGGAACCGCGCGCGCAGGTCGGCGAACCCGTCGTCGCCAGGCAGCACGGCCCGGCCCCGGCCGTAGAGCCGCACGATCAGCGGCGGGCCCTCGAACGTGCAGAACATGACGGTGATGCGCCCGTTGTCGCGCAGGTGCGCGATGGTCTCGACGCCGCTGCCCGTGACGTCGAGGTAGGCGACCGTCGTGGGATCGATCACGGCGAACGATCCCGTCCCGCCCTTGGGCGACACGTTCACGTGCCCGCCCTCGCCGGAGGGCGCCGTGGCCACGAAGAACACCGGCTGGCGGGCGACGATGGCGGTGAGGTTGGCGTCGAGCGCGTCGAGGACCTTGCCCATCCCCCGAACGCTATCGATCGCCCCCGGCCGCGGCCGCCTGCACTGCCGGCTGCGGTTCCCGGGCCGTGGAGCCGGCGGCCTGGCGGGCGTGGTAGCTCGACCGGGTGAGCGGGCTGGACTCGACGTGCGGGATGCCCATCGCCTCGCCCGCCACCTTGTAGGCGTCGAACACCGCGGGCTCGACCCAGCGGGCCACCGGCAGGTGGTGGGTGGTGGGCCGCAGGTACTGGCCGATCGTGACGATGTCGATGCCCACCGCCCGCAGGTCGGCCAGGGTGGACACCACTTCGTCGTCGGTCTCGCCCATGCCCACGATCAGGCCCGACTTGGTGACCAGCCCGGCCTCCTTGGCCCGGGCCAGCACCGCGAGGCTGCGGGCGTACCCGGCCGAGGGCCGCACGGCCCGCTGCAGGCGGGGCACGGTCTCGACGTTGTGGTTCAGCACGTCGGGCCGGGCGGCGAAGATGGTGGCCAGCGACGCCTCGTCGCCCTTGCAGTCGGGGATCAGGACCTCGACCTGCACGGCGGGCGTGCGCCGGCGGACGGCGGCGATGGTGGCGGCGAAGCCCGAGGCTCCGCCGTCGGCGAGGTCGTCGCGGGCCACGGCGGTGACCACGGCGAACCCCAGCCCCATGCGCTCGACGGCCTCCGCCACCCGCGCGGGCTCGCCCGGGTCGAGCGGCCGGGGGTGGCGGGTGTCGACCAGGCAGAACCCGCAGGCCCGGGTGCAGCGCTCGCCGTTGATCATGAACGTGGCGGTGCCGTCGGACCAGCACTCGAAGATGTTGGGACAGCCGGCCTCCTCGCACACCGTGACCAGGCCAAGGTCGCGCATCGTGTGCTTGAGCCGTAGGTAGGAGGGGTCGGTGTGGAACCGCGACCGCAGCCACTCGGGCTTGCGCTCGGCGATCTGCAGCCCCTCGGTCACCCCCGCCTGGGCGAGCCGCCCCTGCAGCCGCACGGGCACCCCGTCGCCGGCCGCCGGTCCGGCGTCGTCCCGAGGCGATGGGTTCCGGCGGACGGCGCCGGAGGCAATGGGTTCCGGATGCGGAGCCCATTGCCTCGGGCTCTCGGGATCGGAACCTATTGCCTCGGGCACGGACGAACCCATTGCCTCGGGCTCGGACGGGACGGCCGCTCGGACGGGTGGCCGGCCGGGCGAGCGGGAGGTGGCGGCCCGGCC
>DASSCS010000149.1:0-19241 GCA_035697515.1 Acidimicrobiales bacterium | reverse complement strand
CCGTCGTGGGCCCCCTGGGCCACCAGGTGGCAGGCCACCTTGTCGAGACGGGCATTCGTGGCCACCAGCCCGATGGTGGTGTTGGCGATGCCGTGCTCGCCGGCCGGCGTCCCGGCCCGACCCGCCGCCGGCCCGGCGAGCGCCGCGCCCCGTGACGGGGCGGCGTCGAGGGCCGCGGCGTCGTCCGCCCCGGGCGCGCCGGCGGCGTTCACCGCCACGAGGGCGGCGACCACCAGGTCGCCGGCGCGGGCGCCGGCGGTCACCAGGCCGCCGGCTCGCCGGGGCGGCCCGGCGACACGCGGCTCGCGGGCGAGCGTGCCGACGGTGGCGCCGGTGCCGGCGCCCACCCGGCCCACCTCGACCGGCCCGGCCGTGGCCGCCACGCACGCCGCGTACCCCTCGCCGGGTCCGGGGCGCACCGCCGGGTCGCCCACCGTCAGGTCGTACAGGCCCAGCGCCACGACGATCGGCACCGGCCCGGCCGGGGTGGCGAACCCCATGCCCCGCTCCTCGCAGAAGCGCACCGCGCCGTCGGCCGCCGCCAGCCCGAAGGCCGAGCCCCCGGTGAGCACCAGGGCGTCGAGGCGTGCCACGGTGCGGGTGGGGTCGAGCAGCGCCGTCTCGCGGGTGGCCGGCGCCCCGCCCCGCACCTCGCCCGACGCCACCGTCCCCTCGGGGAACAGCACGACCGTGCAGCCCGTCGCGGCCACCGGGTCGGTCCAGTGGCCGACCCGCAGCCCGGCCACGTCGGTGATCACCGGCGCGGCCCCGCGGCCGGGGCGGGCGCCGCGCTCACCGGTAGTGCCTCGCCACCCGGGCGCCGATGGCGCACACCACCTCGTAGGAGATGGTGCCCAGCTTGGCGGCCCACTCGTCGGGCGTGATGCGCTCGTCGCCCTGCTCGCCCAGCAGGACCACGGGCTCGCCGATCCGCACGTCGGCGCCCGGGCCGCAGTCGACCATGACCTGGTCCATGGTGACGACGCCGACCATCGGGCAGCGGCGGCCCCGCAGCAGCACCTCCTGCCCGGCCAGCGGCAGCGAGCGAAACACCCCGTCCGCGTAGCCGATGGGCACGGTGGCCACCACCGTGTCGCGGGAGAACTGGTGCCGGTGCCCGTACGAGATGCGCTCGCCGGCGGCCACCGGGTGCACGAACCCCACCTCGGATGCCAGCGTCAGGGCCGGCCGCAGGTCGGCCAGCCCGTCGAGCGCGGGCGCGGGAGGGATGCCGTAGACGGCGATGCCGCACCGCACCAGATCGCGGCGGGCGGCGGGGTGCACCAGGGTGGCGGCCGAGTTGGCGGCGTGGACGATGCCCGGGTCGATGCCGGCCGATCGCAGCTCGTCGAGCACGGCGTCGACGCGCTGCATCTGCTGCCCCGTGAACGGGTTGTCGGGCTCGTCGGCCACGGGGCAGTGGGTGCAGACGCCCTCGAGCACCACCTCGTCCAGCTCGCCGATGGCCCGGGCCAGCGGCAGCACGTCGGCCGGTGCCGCGCCCACCCGGTTCATGCCCGTCTCGACCTTGACGTGCAGGGGGATGGCCGGCGCCCGGTGCGCGCGCACCGCCTTGGCGATGGCCGCCACGCATGCGGAGGTGTACACGGTCAGCCGTGCGCCGGTGGCCACGGCGTCGTCGATCTCGTCGTGCCGGGGCTCGGACAGCAGCAGCAGCGGCGCCTCGATGCCGGCGTCGCGCAGCACGACGGCCTCGTCGACCTGGGCGACGGCCAGCCAGTCGGAACCAGCCTCGAGCGCGGCCCGGCTCACGGCCGCCGCCCCGTGGCCGTAGCCGTTGGCCTTGACGACCGCGCACAGCAGGGCCGGCCGGGCCACCGCCCGGAGGGTGCGCACGTTGTGGCGGACGGCCTCGAGATCGATCTCGGCCCATGCCCGGGCCATCAGCCCGACCCGCCGTCGCGGCCGGCGTCAGCATCGGCGTCGAGGCCGGCCAGCGCCGCCGGCAGCGCGGCGGCGACGTCGGAGGCGACCAGGCCCCGGGCCGGCCCGTGCTCGGCCGCCCGGCCGTGCAGCCAGGCGCCGGCGGAGGCCGCCTCGATCGGCCCGACCCCCTGGGCCAGCAGCGCGCCGATGATGCCCGAGAGCACGTCGCCGGTGCCCGCGGTGGCCAGGCGGGCGTCGCCGCTGGTCGACAGGTGCACCCGCCCCTCGGGGTGGGCGCACACGGTCGTCGGGCCCTTGAGCAGCACGACCGCGCCGGTGTCGCGGGCCAGGCCGCGGGCGGCGGCGATGCGGTCGGCGCCGGGAGCGTGACCCGCCAGCCTGGCGAACTCGCCGTCGTGCGGGGTCAGGATCGTGGGTGCCGCGCGGGTGCCGACGACGTCGGCCGCCCGGCCCTCCAGCGCCGCGAGCCCGTCGCCGTCGATCACCAGCGGCACCGGGGCCGTGGCCACCACCTGGTGGACGGCGGCCCCCGTGGCCGCGCCCCGGCCCAGGCCCGGCCCGACCACCAGGGCGCCCGCCCGGTCGAGCTCGTCCAGCACCCGGGCGTCCCAGCCGGCGGAGGGGACGGCGATGCCCACGGCCTCGGTGGGCAGCGCCGGGTCGTGCTCGAGGCCGGGCGACGCCACCCGCACCATGCCGGCCCCGGCCCGCTGGGCGGCCCGGGCGGCCAGGTGCGCGGCCCCGGTCATGCCGGGCGAGCCGGCGACGACGACCAGCGCGGCCCGCCACTTGTGGCTGTCGGGCGGTCGGGCCGGCAGCCACCGGGCCACGTCGTCGCCGTCGACCAGGCCCACGGCGAGGGCATCGGCGACGCGGACGTCGAGCCCGATGTCGGCGGTGACGACAAGGCCCGCGAGCGCGCGGCCGGGGTGGAACAGCAGCCCGGGCTTGAGGGCGGCGAAGGTGACGGTCCGGTCGGCCCGCACCGCCCCGCCGGCCACGGCGCCGGTCAGCCCGTCGACCCCGCTCGGGATGTCGACCGCCAGCACCGGCGCGCCCGCCGCGTCGGGCGGCGCGTACTCGCCCCGGAAACCCGTGCCGTAGGCGGCGTCGATGACCAGGTCGGAGGCCGGGAGCCGCTCGGCCACGCCCACGGCGTCGACCTCGAGCACCCGCACCCCGCGGCGGCGCAGGCGGCGGGCGGCCTCGCGCCCGTCGTTGCCGTTGTTGCCCTTGCCCGCCACCACCACGACCCGGCGCCCGTAGGCGCCGCCCAGCATGACCACCGCCTGCCGTGCGACGGCGGCGCCGGCCCGACCGATGAGCACCTCGGTGGGCTCGGGCGCAGCCGCGTCGACCGCACCCATCTGCTCGGGGGTGAGGACAGGTCGCATGACCCGGCCGAGGCTAACGGCGCCCGCGGCCCGCATCGTCACGACGGCTCCCACCTGCGGGTGGGCCGCTCGCGAGGTCAGCCGGAGAGCGCGATGGCGACGGCCTCCGCCATCGTCCGCGTGTGGGTCAGGCTCACCCGCCAGGCGGCCACGCCGCGCTCGGCGGCCAGGCCGGCGGCCGCACCGTGCAGCGTCACCGCGGGAGCGCCCGAGCGCGCCCGCACCACCTCGATGTCGCGGAACGGGCAGGCGCCGAGCCCGGCCGACAGCGCCTTGAGCACGGCCTCCTTGGCGGCGAAGCGGGCGGCGAAGCGCTCGGCGGGGTCGCGGGCGCGGCGGCAGTAGTCCTGCTCGGCCTGCGTGAACACCCGCCCGGCGAAGCCCGGGGTGCGGGCCAGCGTGCGCCGCATGCGGTCGACGTCGCACAGGTCGACGCCCACGCCCACGACGCCGCCGGCGCCCGCGCCCCCGCGTGCGACGTCGCTCACGGCGGCGCGCCGGCCACCCGGCCCGTCATGCGGCGGTCACCCCGTGCGCCAGCGGTCGGCGAGCTGGTTGATGGGCTCGGTCAGCAGCACGTCGACCGGGATGTCGGTCAGCAGGTCCTCGCGGAAGGTGGGCTCGGTCTCCCGCACCGCATCGCGCAGCACGGCGTAGCGGTTGCGGTAGCCCTGCAGCACGCCCCGGGCGGTCGCCACCGGCAGCCGGTCGGCGAAGCGCACGTGCAGCAGCGTGATGCCGGTGGACTCGCCGTCCTTGACCTCGGGAATGATGACGATCGGCCGCCCGTCGCGCCGTCCCCGGGCCACCAGCACCTCGCGCTCGTGCGCCACGCGGTGCTTGGTGCCCCGCAGCTCGGGCAACCGATCGGTGCGGCTGGCCAGGTCGCGGGCGATGCCGCCCCGGTCGACCACGGTGACCGTGGCGGCGCCCTCGATGCCGGGACGCCCTTCGATGCGGTAGCGGGTGAACCCCACGACCTCGGCCACCGCCGGGCTGATGTCGGCCAGGGTGCGCAGCGTGCGGTAGGTGAGCTGGTCGCGGTGGGCGCCGGTGCCGATGACCTGGTGCACGAGCGGCACCTCGAGCAGCGTCTCGTCGGTGCGGGAGATGCCCACGGTGACCGTCTTGGCCTGGTGCTTGATCGCGTCGACCGGGCGGGTCAGCTCCTCGATGGCCTGGGTCAGCGCGGCGGTGAGGTCGTCGATCACCACGGCCGGAGTGCCCACCTTCCCCTGCTCGATCTGGTAGGCGTCCAGCGGCACGATGCCGAGCACGTAGCGGAACAGGCCGGCCAGGCGCACGGCGGTCGAGGCCTCGAGCTGGCCGTCGTAGCTGCCCACCCGCAGGCCGTCGAAGTAGCGGCGGGCGACGGGCACCAGGTGGGGGCGCAGGCGGCGCAGCATCGACTCGCCGTCGTGCCGGGCGCCGTCGAGGTGGCTGCTGACCAGCGTCTCGATCGCGGCCCGGCCCTCGCGCAGGGAACGGGCCAGGCCGTCGATGGCCAACGCGGCCTCGTAGCCGAACAGGTGCCCCGCCATCGACGACAGCACGAAGGCGAGCGCCGGATGGGTGACCGGGACGGGCAGCACGTGCAGCGCCGACGCGAAGCGGCTCTGGCCGTCGGTGGCGATGACCACCGGCGACGCCTTGTGCGCCCGGTAGATGGCGACCTCCTTGGCGACGTCGTCGGCGGTCGAGCCCTCGAGCCCGGCGGCGCACACCAGGATGAGCGGCTCGGAGGACAGGTCGATGTGCTTCTTGTCCTCGGTCGAGTCGCTGGCGATGGACTTGTAGCAGAGCTCGGACAGCTTGATGCGCACCTCGGCCGCGGCGATGCGGTTGACGCCGTTGCCCACGACCGCCCAGTAGCGCTTGGCGGGGGCCAGGCCGTGGGCCGCCTCGGCGATGACGGACCGCCGCTCGATGACCTCGCCCAGTGCGGCCGGCAGGTCGCGCAGCGCCCGCAGCACGGCCTGGTCGACGGTGCCGCCCACCTCGTCGGCGATGGCGGTGGCCAGCAGCAGGCCGGCCGCGATCTGGCTGTAGAAGGCCTTGGTCGACGCCACCGACATCTCGACGTCGCGCCCGTCGGACGTGTACAGCACGCCGTCGGCCTTGTCGGTCAGGTCGCTCCCCCGCCGGTTGACGATGGCGACCACCCTGGCGCCCCGCGACCGCACGAGGTCGACCGTGCGGTTGGTGTCGGTGGTGGTGCCCGACTGGCTGATCGCCACCACCAGGGTGTCGGCCATCGACGCCCGCAGGCCGAACCCGCTCAGCTCGGTGGCCGGGAGGGCCTGCGCGCGCAGCGGCACCTCGGCGCAGGCCCGGTCGAGCGCGGCGGCGAGCGCCTGGCCCGCCACCGCGGCGGTGCCCTGGCCGATGACCACCACCCGGTTGACGGCGCCCGAGCGCAACCCGGCCCGCACGTCCTCGGGCAGCGTCGCCGGCGGGAGCGTCACGGCGAGCCCGCCGTCGCGTTCGACCAGCTTGCCCCGCAAGGTCTTGCGGAAGCTGGCGGGCGCCTCGGTGATCTCCTTGAGCAGGAAGTGGGGGAAGTCGCCCCGGTCGATGTCGCGGGTGGTGATCTCGGCGGAGGTGACGTCGTCGGCGGTGACCGGCAGGGCCGTCCCGTCGTACGACAGCCGCTCGATGCCCTCGAGCGTGCCGGCCCGGTCGCCGTCGAGCACCACGATCTGCCCGCGGCTGGCGGTCGGGTTGTCCGCGTTGGCGGGCGTCTCGCCGTCCATGCGCAGGTAATCGCTGGTGAGCTCGATGACGCCGTAGGGCTCGCTGGCCACGATGTACGCGCCGTCGGTCAGGCCCACGTACAGTGCCTGGCCGCTGCCCCGCAGGGCCAGCAGCAGCTTGCCGGGCTCGGCGCTGGCGGCCGCCGCGATGGCGACCGAGCCCTCGAAGCTGGCGACCGTGTTGCGGAACGCGGTGGCGAGGTCGGTCCCCTCGGCCGCCCGCCGGGCCACGAGCGTGGGGATCACCTTCGCGT
The DNA here is from genome assembly GCA_035697515.1 of Acidimicrobiales bacterium. Taxonomy (GTDB): domain Bacteria; phylum Actinomycetota; class Acidimicrobiia; order Acidimicrobiales; family VFJN01; genus ZC4RG19. The sequence continues at coordinate 12,932 of DASSCS010000149.1, read as the reverse complement.
CGGTGGTGATCTCGGGGGCGATCTTCAGCCCGTCCAGCGCCTTGAGGTCCGCGAAGTTGTCGACGTCGCCGTTGAGCGCGGCCACCACGTAGGGGGCGGAGCCGTCGCCCAGCTCGGCGCTGTCGACCGGGTGGGCGTTGGGTTGGCTGATGATGCCGACCGAGGCCCAGCGGGTGTGGCCGAGGACCACGGCCACCGCCCGGTCGGACGACACGGCCAGGCGCAGCAGATCGTCGGCCCGCAGCGCGGCGCGCAGGTGGGTGGTGTTGTCGCCCAGCTCGCCGATCTCGGCCGCCGCCTTGTACACGAACGACAGGCAGCCGTCGGCCACCCGCACGGCGCCCGAGCGGAACAGCGGGTCGGCGGCCCGGCCGGCCAGCAGGCCGGTGACGGCGTGGCGGTCGAGGTCGAGCCCGTGGTCGCGCACCAGCACGTGCAGGCCCGCCGAGTCGCGGCCCCGCACCTCGAGCCGGTCGATGGCCGACAGGGCCTGCTGGATGGAGGTGTAGGCCTCGATCGCCCCCCAGCCGGGCTCGCTGCCCGCCAGGTCGGCGACCGCCCGGGCGGTGCGGACCCGGTCGTTGGCGATCGACCACACCGCGTCCTTCAGGCGGATGACCGCCGCGTTCACGTCCTCGACCTGGGCGGCGTCGCCGCCGGCGTCGAGCCGCTCCTCGATCGCGGCCACCGAGGCGGCCAGCGTGGTGCACACGCCCTCGACCTCCGCCAGCAGCCGCCGGTCGTGCACCAGCAGCCACACGCCCTCGGCGCCCCGCAGGCGGGCGTCAGCCGCCTCGACCAACTCGGCCGCCGCCGAGCAGGCCTCGACCGGCGGCGCACCGCCGGCCAGCGCCGAGACGGCGTCGTGGAGGGGCCCGGCCACCTGGTCGGGCGATGGAGCAGTACGCCCGCCGGGGCGACGGACGACCGCGATGATCCCGCACATGGGCGCCGAGTCTACGGGTAGGGGCGCCACGGCCCCTCGTCGAGGGCCTGGTCCGAGGTCGCGCCGCCCGGCCCGCCCACGCATCGCCGATGCTCCGAACTGGTAGCGTCACCGCTCGTGCGCCGACCTGGGGACGTCGCCATGCCGCCCGCCCGACAGGGCGACGGGGCGGGCTCGGGGGCCGTCGGTGCCAGCACGCGCCCGCTGTCCGTCTCCGTGGTCCTGCCCTGCCTCGACGAGGCGGCGTCGGTCGGGCAGTGCGTGGAACGTGCCCGCCGCGCGCTCGCCGAGGCTGGCGCGGACGGCGAGGTGATCGTCGTCGACAACGGGTCGACCGACGACTCGTCCCGGGTGGCGGCCGGCGCCGGGGCGCGGGTGGTGCACGAGGGCCGGCGCGGCTACGGGAGCGCGCTCCGGGCGGGCTTCGCCGCCGCGCGGGGCGACGTCGTGGTGATGGCCGACGCCGACCTCACCTACGACCTCGCGAGGATCCCGGAGCTGGTGGGACCGATCGCGGACGGCACGGCGGACGTCGTCCTCGGCTCCCGCCTGAGCGCCGCCACCCGCGAGACCATGCCGTGGCTCCACCGGTATGTGGGCACGCCGGTCATCACCTTCCTGACCGCGCGTGCGTGCGGGGGCAGGGTCGTCCGCGACAGCCAGTCGGGGTTCCGCGCCTTCCGCCGCCAGGCGATCGACGAGCTCGGGCTCCAGTCGGTCGGCATGGAGCTGGCGACGGAGATGCTCATACGCGCCGCCCGGGCCGGGCTCCGCATCGCCGAGGTCGACACCGGCTACGCCGAGCGGGTGGGCGAGTCGAAGCTGTCGACGTTCTCCGACGGCTGGCGCCACCTCCAGCTCCTGCTCCTGCTCGCGCCCGACCTGCTGCTGGTGGGCCCCGGTGCCGCCCTGCTCGCGCTCGGCGCCACCGTCCTCGCCGGCTCGTTCGCCTACCCCCGCGGCGTCGAGGTCGGCTCGCTGCGCTGGCAGCCGGTCTTCTTCGCCGGCATCGCCCTCGTGCTCGGTCTTCAGGCGCTCCTCGCCGGGGCCGTGCTCGCCCACCACTCGTCGGTCGCGTCGCCGGCGGCCCGCCGGCGGTTCGCGTTCATCGGGCACCCGCGGCTGCCCGGTCGCTGCCTGATGCTCGGCATCGTCATGGCGCTCGCGGGCCTGGGCGCGAACGTGGTCCTCTTCGCCCGCTGGATGTCGGGCGACGCCACGCCCTCCGGCCGGGGCCACGGCCTCGCCTCGCTGTCGCAGGCGCTCATCATCCTCGGGGCGACGCTCGCCTGCTTCGGTGTGATCAGCCGGTTCCTCACCCGGTCCCGGGCCGACTCGACAGCCGGCACAGGACATGGAGCCCCCGGTCGAACAGCCACGATCCCGGCCGGGGATACAGCCCCAGGGATGTCTGCCACGTCTCAACGGTGAGCCCGCTCGCGCGGAACATCTCGTGCCACCGGCCGGTGGTCATGTAGTTGTACGGCAATGCCACGCCGAAGTGGGCGTTGCCGACCCAGTCCATGAGCCGGAGCGTCGGGCGGGCGAGCACGCCGTCGGCCAGGTGGTCCTTCACAACCACCAGCTCGGCGACGCGCGCCGCCTCGCGGAGGAGGGCCACCGGGTCGTCCGTGTGGTGCAGCACGTCGACGAGCGTCACGGCGTCGACGGTGCGGCCGCCGAAGGGCAGCTCCCGCCCGTCGAACGGCACGACCTCGATGTGCGTGCGGGGCCTGACCAGCACGTCGATGCCCGCGATCCGCACGTCGGGACGGACGTCCATGACGGCGCGTGCGACGGAGCCGTCACCGCAGCCGACGTCGACGACGCGCGCCCCCTCGGGCAGGAGACCAGCGATGTGCCGCGAGAGGACGCGCACGCGCCGCCCGAAGACCATGCCGTCGTGCACACGCTCGATCGCCTTCATCCCATCACCGGGGCCCGAGGATAGGATCTCCCGCGCCGCAGGCCGTCCGTGTCGTGCGGGGCTCGGGGGAAGTCGTCACGACGTGGTCGCTGCCGATGTGAACGAACGGGAGCGCGACGGTGCGACCGGCGGCGCCACGGCGCATCCCGCCCCAGCCCCGCCCGACCGGCGCTGGCGGGCCTCCCTCCTGGCCATCGCCCTCGTCGGCCTCGGCGTGCGGCTCGTCTACATCGCGCTCCACGACTACGACCCGAGCCTCACCGACGCGCACTGGTACCTCACCGCAGCGAACCTCCTCGCCGACGGCCATGGGTTCATCGATCCGCTCACGTACTCGATCGACGGCACGTCGGTCCCGGGCGCGCTGCACCCCCCGGGCTACACGGTCGTGATGGCGATCCCGTCGGTGTTCGGCGCCACCGGCCTGGCCGCACACCAGATCTGGTCCGCGCTCATCGGGACGGCGACCGTCGTCGTCACCGCGCTGGTGGCGCGCCACGTGGGCGGGCCGAGGACCGGCCTGCTGGCTGCGGCGATCGCGGCCGTGTACCCGTGGTTCTGGCTCCATGATGCGACGCTCATGTCCGAGAACCTGGCAATGCTCCTGGCCGCGACGATCCTCCTCCTCGGCTACCGCTTCCGGGACGCCCCGACAGCCAGGCGGGCCGCAGCCCTCGGCGTGGCCTGCGGTCTCGCCGCCCTCACCCGCACCGAGGCCGTGCTGCTCCTCGTCTTCCTGGCGGTGCCGCTGGCTTGGGCCACCGGCGGGGCGTGGCGGGCCCGGCTGGGCTGGTACGCCACGATCGTCGGGGTCGCCGGGGCCACCATGGTGCCGTGGGTCGCGTACAACCTCTCCCGCTTCGAGGAGCCCGTGTTCGTCGCGATGGGCGACAACACGCTGTTGGTCGGGAACTGCTCGACGGTGTACGAGGGTCGCTTCATCGGGTCGTGGTCGTTCGAGTGCGTCACCCAGGCCGACTGCGCGGACCGCCCGAGGGACGACGACCGGCCCTGCATCCGACCGCCCGGGTCGGGCACGGACGATTCGGAGCTCGGCCGCCAACTGCGGCGCGTCGCGTTCCACAACATGCGGGAGAACGCCGGCAGGATGCCTGCGGTCGTGCTCGCCCGCGAGGGCAGGACGTGGAGCCTGTTCCGGACGAGCGACCAGATCGAGTTCGACGCCTACTTGACGCAGTTCGACAGGAACGTGCTGCGATGGGCGCTCGCGAGCTACTACGCCGTCGGGGCGGCCTTCATCGGCGGCCTGGTCGTCCTCCGACGACGGGGGACGCCGATCTTCCCCCTCCTGGCGTTCGTCTGGTCGGTGGCCGTGGCCGTGGCCCTGGTGTTCGGGGAGACCCGGTACCGGGCGGTCGCCGAGGTGCCGCTCGTCATCGGCGCCGCGGTCGGGCTCGGCGCCCTGTGGGACGCCATCGCGTCGCGGCTCAGCCTGCGGACAGGGCCTCGACCGCCTGGACCAGGTCGTCGACCGCGGCCTGGGCCTCGGCCGGGGTCGGAGCCTCGGCCATGACCCGGACCAGGGGCTCGGTGCCGCTGGTCCGCACCAGCACCCGGCCCTCATGACCCAGCCGCTGTTCGACGGCGGCGATGTCGCCGGCCAGGCGCTCGACGATGGCGGGGTCGCGCTCGGCCACCCGCACGTTGCGCAGCACCTGCGGTAGGCGGGTCATCGCGTCGGCCGCCACGTCGGCCAACGGGCGCCCCGCCCGCACCACCGCGTCCAGCACCTGCACGGCCGTGAGCAGGCCGTCGCCGGTGGTGGCCAACTCGGGGAAGATGACGTGCCCGCTCTGCTCGCCGCCCAGCGACAGGCCCTGGGCATCGAGCGCCTCGAGCACGTAGCGGTCGCCCACGCGGGTCTCGACCACGTGGATGCCACGCTTCTCCATGGCCAGCCGGAAGCCCAGGTTGGTCATGACGGTGACGACCACGCTGCCGGCCACCAGGCTGCCCCGCGCCTGGCGGTCGATCGCGCACATGGCGATGATCTGGTCGCCGTCGACCAGTTCGCCAGCGGCGTCGACGAGCAGCACCCGGTCGGCGTCCCCGTCGAAGGCGACGCCCAGGTCGGCCCCCCGCTCCACCACCGTGCGGGCCAGGCCGTCGGGGTGCGTCGATCCGCAGCCGTCGTTGATGTTGGCGCCATCGGGCCGGTCGTGCAGCACGTGCACGTCGACGCCCAGGTCGCGCAGCACCCGCGGCGCCACCACGCCGGCCGACCCGTTGGCGCAGTCGACCACCGCGGTCAGCCCGTCGAGCCGCCGACCCTCGATCGAGGCCACGACCGCCGCGGCGTAGCCGTCGTTGGCGCCCCTGGCCGGGCCCACCCGGCCGACGCCCGCACCCGTGGGGACCGGGCGATCACCCGCGTCGCCTGTCCCGGTCAGCCGCGCCAGCTCGGCCTCGAGCCGGGCCTCGACATCGTCGGCGAGCTTGCGGCCCCCGGCGGCGAACAGTTTGATGCCGTTGTCGGGGAACGGGTTGTGCGACGCCGACACCATGGCGGCGGGCGCCGGCTCGGCCGCCGACCACCACGCCACCTCGGGCGTGGGCACGACGCCCAGCAGGACGACCTCGGCGCCCTCGCTGGCCAGCCCCGCCGCCAGGGCGGCCTCGAGCATGGGGCCCGAGCGCCGGGTGTCGCGGCCCACGGCGAACCGATCGCCGCCCAGCACCCGGGCCGCGGCGCGGCCGAGGGCCAGCGCCAACTCGGGGGTGAGCTCGGTGTTGGCGACCCCCCGTACGCCGTCGGTCCCGAACTTCAACACGGGGCGGGCCGCTCGCGCGTCAGCGCTTGCTGTACTGGGGCGCCTTGCGGGCCTTCTTCAGGCCGTACTTCTTGGATTCCTTCTCGCGCTGGTCGCGGCTGAGGAAGCCGGCCCGCTTGAGCGCGGTGCGCATCTCGGGGTCGAGCTCGACCAGCGCCCGGGCGATGCCCAGCCGCAGTGCCCCCGCCTGGCCCGACACCCCGCCGCCGTGCAGGGTGGCGTCGACGTCGTAGGACTCGTCGGTGCTGGTGAGGCGCAGAGGCTCGGACAGGATCATCTGGTGGGCCTTGGACGGGAAGTAGTTGTCGACCGCCCGGGTGTTGATGGTGATGGTGCCGGTGCCGGGGCGGAGCCGGACGCGGGCGACGGCGCCCTTGCGGCGGCCGGTGGTCTGCACGAGCGGGGTGGTCATGGCGTGGCGTCCTAGGCGGTGCGGCGACGGGCGTGGGCCACGTCGAGGGGTTGGGGCTGCTGGGCGGCGTGGGGGTGGGTGGGCCCGGCGTAGACCTTGAGCTTGCTGATCTGCTGCCGGCCGAGCCGGGTCTTGGGGAGCATGCCCCTGATGCTGCGGCGCACGGCCTCTTCCGGCCGGCGCCCGTGCAAGTGGGCGAACGTCTCGGCCTTGATGCCGCCCGGGTAGCCCGAGTGGCGGTAGATGACCTTGCGCTCGGCCTTGTCGGACGTGAGCACGACCTTGTCGGCGTTCACGATGATGACGTGGTCGCCCATGTCGAGGTGGGGGGCGAACACCGGCTTGTGCTTGCCCCGCAGCACCCGCGCCACCTCGGTGGCGAGGCGGCCGAGGACCATGCCCTCGGCGTCGACGACGTACCAGGCACGCTGGATCTCTGAGGCTTTCGGGCTGTACGTGGGCACGCGTGCCACCTTCGGTGAGTTCATGCGGTGCGGACCCCGCGCGCGTGGGCGCGTCCGGTCCAGAGCGACGAATAAGCCTACGGGCACACCGGTCCCGACGGCAAACGCACCCCGGCGCTGCGGTCCCCTAGCGTAGGGGCGGACGAGGGGTGGTGATCGCGACGGCTGATGTGGTGCTCGCTGCCAACGTTGCCGAGGTCGCCGCCCGCACGCTTGTGGCGGTGGCCGTCGCCGCGGCCACGACCGTGGTGTCGCTCCGGCTGCTCGGGGTGCGCCGGGGCTGGAGCGCCGCGCTGGTGGCCGGCGCCGTCGGCTGGGTCGCCGGGGGCACCCTGGTGCTGGGGCTGTCCGGGTGGGACTGGGGCGCGGACGGGCTGCTGGTGCAGACCTTCGCCGTCGCCGTGCCCACGACCATGGCGGTCGCCGTCGCCCTCGACCTGCTGTCCAGCCCGGGAACGCTGGCGCGAGCCGAGCTGGCCGGCCTGGTCGTCGCCCCCCGGCCCCTCCGGGCCGTCCGCCGCCGCATCGACGTCTTCCGCCGCTACCGCGAGCTGCTCGGGCTGCTGCGCGACCAGGGCTTCGGGCCGTTGCTCGGCGCGGGTGGCAAGGCCGAGCGGGCCGCCGAGCCCGCCGGGGTGCGCCTGCGCCGGGTGCTCGAGGAGGCGGGCGGCGTCTACGTGAAGCTGGGCCAGATCGCCGCCACCCGCGTCGACCTGGTGCCGCCCGATGTGGCCGGCGAGCTGTCGAAGCTGCAGAACAGGGCCCCAACCGAGCCGGTCGAGAACATCGAGGCGGTGCTCGAGGCCGAGCTGGGCGCGCCGGTGTCGTCGGTCTTCGCCAGCTTCGACCGGGCCCCGTTGGCCGCTGCCTCGATCGGCCAGACCCACCTGGCCCGCCTGCAGTCGGGCGAGCCGGTGGTGGTCAAGGTCCAGCGCCCCAGCATCGCCGAGGTCATGGAGCGCGACCTGGCGGCACTCGCCCTGCTGGCCCGGATGGCCGAGCGGCGCACCGCGATCGGGCAGAGCGTCCGAGCCGCCGACGTGCTCGGCCAGTTCGCCCGCAGCCTGCGCGCCGAGCTCGACTTCCTGGGCGAGGCCCGGGCCATGGCCGACATGGCGGCGCTGACCGACGGCGGCGCGGGCGTGCGCATCCCCCGGGTCTTCACCGACCTGAGCACGCGGCGTGTGCTGGTGCAGGAGCGCCTCGAGGGGACGACCGTCGCCGACCTGGCCGCCGGTGACTCCGACCTCTCGCCGGAGACGCGCCGGGCACTGGCCGACCGGCTGCTGCGGTCGGCGCTCGACCAGGTCCTGCGGCTCGGGTTCTTCCACGCCGACCCCCACCCGGGCAACGTGTTCGTGCTCGCCGACGGCACGCTGGGGTTGATCGACTTCGGCGCGGTCGGGCGCCTCGACCCGCTGCAGCAGGCGGCCGTGGTCGACATCATGGCCGCGCTCGCCCGGCGTGACGTGGCCCTGCTGCGCGACGGCATCGAGCGGGTCGCCGACGTCGGCGGCGCGGTGTCGCCGGAGCGGCTCGAAAGGGCGATCGCCGGGCTGATGACCGAGGGCCTGCGCCCCGGTGCCGCCACCCCGCCCGCGCTGCTCGCCGACCTGGTGCCGCTGCTGGCCGAGCTGGGCATCCACCTGCCCGGCGACCTCGTGCTGCTGTCGCGGGCGCTGGTGACCCTCGACGGCACCCTTGCCGTCCTGTCACCCGGCATGTCGGTCGTCGCTGCGGCCCTGGAGCTGGCCGGGCCGGCGGCCGAGGCGCCGATCGTCGACCCCGAGGACCTCGTCCGCGACGAGCTGCTGGCGGCCCTGGCCCGGGCGCGGCACCTGCCCGACCGGCTGGACCGGATCCTGACGCTGGCCGCTCGCGGCGACATGCGGCTGCGCACGGTCGTCGACGAGGACGGCAGCCGCGTGCTGCGCACGCTCGTCAACCGCGCCCTGCTCGCGGGCATCGGCGCCGCCTTCCTGGTGGCGGCAGCCGTGCTGCTCGCGGCACCGGACGGCAGCCCGGCCGTGGCCGGCGAGACCAGCCTGTTCCACGTCCTGGGCTTCGGCGGGCTGTTCGTCGGCAGCGTGCTGCTGTTCCGCGTGGTCGCGGCCGTGGCGCGCGACGGCACGACGTGAGCCCGGCGCCGGCCGGCTCGCCGCGGCTCAGGCCCCGGCCGTCGCGGGAGCCAGCTCGGCGGGCATCGGCGGCGCGCTGTCGCGCCACGAGCGGTTGCGCCGCCAGTAGAGGTAGGTGATGGCACCGAAGAGGATGGGCAGGACGTAGGTGAGCAGGCGGAAGATCAGCACCGAGGCAACCACCGCGGCGTCGGCGCCCCCGGCGTCGGTCAGCGAGGCGATGAGCGCCAACTCGATGATGCCCACGCCGCCAGGGGTGAGCGGGATGGCGGTCAGCAGCCGGGCGAAGGCGAACGCGGCCAGAACCTGCGCCCAGCCCACGTCGGCGTCCGACACGCCCATGACCCGGAGGGTGGCGAGCAGCACCGCGTAGAGCGAGAGGTGCCCCACGATCGTGGCGGCGGTCAACGCAACCCAGCGCCGGCGCACCAGCCCGATGACACGGTCGCGGAAGCGCACGACGGCGTGGTCCCAGCCCTGCACCGGGCCCCGGCGCAGCAGCCGGCGCAGCCTGGTGGCCAGGCGCTCGGCGAACAGGCCCACCCGGCGGGCGTACTGCTCGCTGCTCAGGATGAGGGCGAACACCACCACGGCGCCCACCAGCCCGGCCAGGCCGGCCGCCGCGGCGAACATGCGCCCGCCGCCGGGCTGGCCCTGCACGGCGAGGATGGCGAGTGCCACGATCGGCAGCCCCAGCTTGGCGAAGTTGTTCCATATGCCGGTCACCACCACCGACAGGGTCGAGCGCGACTTCGAGAAGCCCCACGACGAGAGGATCGTGTAGGTCAGGCCCACCCCCAGGGCGCCGCCCGCCGGCAGGGCGTTCGACACGGCCGTGGTCGTCTCGGTGAGCACGACCGCCTGCGGGTAGCGCAGCCCGGGTGTGGCGATGACCGTCAGGATCCAGTAGGTCGCCAGGTTCCACGTCGCCGCCACGACGAGCACCACCACCTCGCGCCAGGTGAGCGTGCGCATGGCGTCCCACACCTCGGAGATGTCGGCGAACTGCCCGAGCACGTACCAGAAGATGCCGACCACGATCGCCAGCGAGATGACGACCTGCAGCACCTTGCGCAGCCGCGGGTCGAGGCGCCGGCGTCCCTCCGCCGGCGCTGCTGGCGCGGCGACCCCCGGGGGTGCCGTGGGAGCGGCAGCGTCGGCTGCGTCCATGGTCGCATCCTCCTCGGCAAGGCTCGGTTGCCTCGCCGCAGTCTCCACCCCCCGAACAAACCTGGCAACGGCCAGGGTTCCCAGCCTGCAACGCCTGTGGGAGGCTGAGCGGGCGCCGTCGTTCGGCGCCACCAACGGACAGGGGGCCTCTGACCCCGTGGGAGCCCACAGGACTGTCACGGCAGCGGTGATCGTCGCCACGCTGGCGCTCGGCGCCTGCGGCTCGGCCCCGCGCTCCGGCGAGGCCGGCGCCCCCGACGAGCCCGACCATGGCAACGACGCGGCCGCTGCCGTGCTCGACGACGATGCGGTCACCGTCGCGTCGTTCGACTTCGCCGAGAGCGAACTGCTGGCCGAGATCTACGGCCGGGCGCTGCGGGGCGCGGGGTTCGAGGTGGAGCTCGAGCTCGGCCTCGGACCACGCGAGTTCGTGCAGCCCGCGCTGACCCGGGGCCTGGTCGAGCTCGTGCCCGAGTACGCCGGCACGGCGCTCCAGTGGGTCAGCATGGGCACCCGCGTGCCCTCCGACGACGTCGCCGCCACCACACGCGCGTTGGGCCGGGTCCTGCGCGAGCGCCGGCTGGTGGCGCTCGCCCCCGCGCCCGCCCAGGACACCAACGCCGTCGTCGTCACCCGGGGTGACGCCATCCGCTACTCGCTCCACGAGATCAGCGACCTGGCCGGCGTGGCGTCCCACATGCGCTTCGGCGGCCCGCCGGGGTGCCCCGACCGCCCGTTCTGCCTGGGCGGGATCGAGGACACCTACGACCTGGACTTCGCCGACTTCCTGCCGCTCGACGTGGGCGGGCCGCTCACGCACCAGGCCCTGGCCGGCGGGCACGTCGACGTGGCGCTGCTGTTCACCACCGACCCCCGCCTGCTCACCGACGACCTGGTCGTGCTGAATGACGACCGCAACCTGCAGCCGGCCGACAACGTCACGCCGGTGGTCCGGCAGGAGGTGGTCGAGCGCTGGGGCGACCGCTTCGTCGAGGCCGTCGACGCCGTGTCCGCCCGGCTGACCACCGCCGAGCTGCAGGCGCTCAACGGCCGGGTCGCGGCGGGCGAGCCGCGGGGCGAGGTGGCCGCCGACTGGCTGCAGGGCGAGGGGTTGGCATGACCGGGTGGGAGCGGCCGTGACCACGTCCCGCGAGATCGGCGCGGTCGGCAAGCCCGCGGTCGACCCCGCCTGGGCCACCGGCCGGCGGCGGCAGCGCCGGCGCCGGCCCACCGGCGCACCCCCGCCCCTGCCCCGCTCGCTCGGCACCAGCGGCAAGCTGTGGCTGATCACCCTGGCCGTGCTGGTCGGCTTGGTGCTGCTCGCGCTCGCCTCCCGCGACGCCCGGCGGCTGATCGACCGGGTCGACGCGGCCCTGCTGCGACCGCTCGCCAGGGCGCGCACCGACTGGCTGACCGACGTGGCCAAGGCGTACGACCGCGTGGCCACCGGCTGGGCCCTGACGGTGCTGGCGGTGGCGGTGTTGGTGGCCCTGATGGCGTTCCGGCGCTGGCGCCACCTGTTCACCTTCCTGGTGGGCATCCTGGTGATGGAGGCGGTGAGCCTCGGCCTGTACACCAACTTCACGCGCCCCCGGCCCTACGACGTCACCGCCATCGGCCGCTGGGCCGGCTACTCGTCGCCCTCGCCGCCGGTCGTGGTGCTCGCCGCGGTGCTCGTGGCGGTCATCTTCGGGCTGGCCCCGGCGGGCCCGGTCCGCCGGCGGGCCACGGCGGCCGTCGCCGTCGCGCTTGTGCTGTTCGCCACCGCCCGCCTGTACCTGGGCGTCGACCATCCCTTCGACGTGCTCACCGGGCTCGCCCTGGGCGTCGCCATCCCGTACACCGGGTTCCGCCTGTTCACGCCCGATGAGCTCGTGCCCGTGACCTACGAGAGGGGTAAGACGGCCCACCTCGACGTGCGCGGCCGGCGGGGCGACGCCATCCGCCGGGCGGTGCACGACCAGCTGGGGCTGACCGTCGTCGACGCCCGGCCGGTCGGGCTCGAGGGATCGGGCGGCTCGACGCCCCTGCGCCTGCAGGTCGAGGGCGACCCCGACCACGAGTACCTCTTCGCCAAGCTCTTCGCCATGAACCACGTGCGGGCCGACCGGTGGTACAAGCTCGGCCGGCAGATCCTGTACGGGCGGCTCGAGGACGAGGCCCGGTTCTCGAACGTGCGCCGCCTGGTCGAGTACGAGGACTACGCCCTGCGGTTGCTGCGCGACGCGGCCATCCCCACCGCCACGCCGTACGGCGTCGTGGAGATCACGCCCGAGCGGGAGTACATGCTGGTGACCAGCTTCATCGACGGCGCCCGCGAGATCGGCGAGGCCGAGGTCGACGACGAGGTCATCGACAGCGCCCTGGCGATCATGCGGCGCCTGTGGGACGCCGGCCTCGCCCACCGCGACATCAAGCCGGCCAACCTGCTGGTGCGCGACGGGCAGGTGTTCCTCATCGACGCGTTCTTCGTGCAGGTGCGGCCGTCACCGTGGCGCCAGGCCGTCGACCTGGGGAACATGATGCTGGTGCTGGCCGTGCGCACGGACGCCGAGCGCGTGTACCAGCGGGCGCTGAAGCTTTTCACGGCCGACGACGTGGCCGAGGCGTTCGCCGCCACCAGAGGCGTGGCCAGCCCCACCCAGCTGCGGGCGGTGATGAAGCGCGACGGCCGCGACCTCATCGGCCAGTTCCGCCGGCTGGCGCCCGACCGCCCGCGCATCGCGCTGCAGCGCTGGAGCGTGCGCCGGGTCGCCCTTAGCCTGGCGGTGGTCGCCGTCCTGGGGCTCGCCGCCTCCCAGTCCGTGAGCATGTTCACCCCCGTGCACGACCTGCCGGTCCGCGGGGCGCCGAGCTGCGGGACCGGCAGCCTGGCGATGCTCGTGGCCCAGGCCGTCCCCGGAGCGACCCAGGTGCCGTGCGTCGCCACCCTGCCCGCCGGGTGGGAGCACGGCGGCTCGCACATCGAGCGGGGGCGGGCCGAGTTCTGGCTCGACTCCGATCAGGGCGGCGACCGGGCGGTGACCGCCACGCTGGTCCCCGCCGACGAGTGCGACGTCGTCGGCGCCGTGCCGGTGCCCAGC
>DASSCS010000148.1:0-2649 GCA_035697515.1 Acidimicrobiales bacterium | reverse complement strand
GACGTGCGTCCCGTCGACGAGCCCCCGGGCGCCGCGCCGTCGGGACCGGGCGCCCCGTCGAGCGCTGTGGTTCCGCTGAGCGTGCCTCCGGCGGTCGTACCGTCAGGCCCCGGTGCGCCGGCCTGGGGGTCGCCGTTGCCCGTGGCGCCGGGCTGGGGGTCGCCGCTCCCCATCGTGTCGGGGGTGGATGCCTCGACGTCACGGACAGGCGCCGCGGCGGCCCTGTTCGTCGACGCCGTCGCCGTGGGCGCCGCCGCCGATGTGGTCGCCGTCAAGCCCGTGGGCGGGCGGGTGCCGCGGCCGCTCAGCGGGCCGCCCGTGGCGAGCGATCCGATGGCGGCGAGCAGCGGCCAGGCGGCGGCGTTGCGGGCGCTGCCGTCGCCGGAGCCGCCGGCGCGCCGGGCCTGGGCCTCGAGCTCGCGGTAGGCGATCGACGAGCGGTGCCAGAAACCGCGGCCGGGCAGCAGCGCCGCGACCACCGCCAGCGCTCGGGCCCGCTCGCTGCTGCCCGGCTCGGCGATCACTTCGTCGGCCAGCCGCAGGGCCGTCACGGCGTCGCCCCCCAGGGCCGCGGCCTCGGCCCGGCGCGCGGCGATGGTGGCGGGCGGGGTGCCGGCGGCGATCGCCCGGTCGTACCAACCGGTCGCCAGCTCGGGAGCCTCGATCAGCGTGGCGTCGCCGGCCGCCACGTAGGCGCGGGCGGCGTCGCTGCCCTGGGCGCCAGCGGCCGCCAGGTGCTCGCGCGTGCGGGTGGCCGGGGCCCCCCGCTCGGCCAGCGCGGCCGCCAGCAGCGAGTGGAACCGCCGCTGGTCGGCCACGGGCGTCATCTCGGCGACCGCCGCGGCCACCAGCGGCACCACCTCACCGGTGCCTGCGGCCACCAGCCCGGCGGCGTGCAGGTCGTCGATGGCCTGGCCCAGGCGGTCGGGCGCGATGTCGGTGGTGGCGCCGAGCAGGTGGTCGTCGAGGTCGGCGCCGGCGCTGAGGGCGGCCAGCACGGTGCGGGTGGCGGGGGCCAGCTCGTCGACCCGGGCCCGCACGGCGGCGGCCAGCGCCGGGCCGGGTGGCGGGGGAGGCCTGGTCAGCCGGCCGCCGCTGATCACGCCCGCGTCGACCCACGCCGACAGGAGCAGCTCGATCAGCTCGGGCATGCCCTGGGCCTGGTCGTGCACGGCCTCGACCAGCCGGTCGTCGACCGCCGAGTCGAGCACGATGGCCGCCAACTCGCCCGCCTCGGCCTCGTCGAGCGGACCGAGCGCGGCCAGCAACTGGCTGCGGCTCAGCACCGCGTCGAGCGCGGCGAGCTGCGGGTCACCGGGGACGGGTCGGTGGGCCACGATCACCGTCAGCCCGCGCTCGGCGGCGCGCTCGGCCACGCCCACCACCACGCGGAGCGACGCGGCGTCGAGCCACTGGGCCTCGTCGACCACCAGTGCGGCACCCTCGTCGGCCAGCCTCGCGACCAGCGCCTCGCGGTGGGCCCGTTCGTCGCCCGGACCGTCGGCACCGACCAGCTCGCGGATGGCGCCCAGCACGTCGTCGCGCTCGAGGCGCCGGCCCGACAGCCGCAGCACCGGCACGTCGCGGCTGCGCAGGCGCTCGACGATGGCGTCGACCACGGAGGCTGCGCCGCCCGTGCCGGTGGCGACGATTCCGACCTGCGCAGGGGCGCCGTCGTCGGGTACCGCCAGGGCGGCCACGCGCGCCACACGGGAGGGAAGTCGGGGCGCCATGACGTCGGGATGCTACTTCCCCCGGCGGTAGCCACTAGGTTGAACCCCCGGTTCGGGGAGGAAACACCGTCCCGCTCAGGGGGAACCACGCGATGACCCGCCGCATCCTGTTCACCTTGCTCGCGTTGCTGCTCCTCACGAGCGCGGCGGCATGTGGTGGCGGCGGCGACGACGAGGCCAGCGACGAGCGCGCCGACGACGAGTCGTCCGACGCGAGCGACACCCTGCCAACGGCCGAGGAGGAGGCCGCCGCCGACGACGAGACGGCGTCGGCTGACGACGAGGACCAGGCCGGCGACGACTCCGGCGACGCCGACGCGCCGGCCGACGGCCAGCCGGGCTCGGTCGCCACCGAGCTGGGCGTCGACCGCACCTTCACCGGCGAGGGCAGCGACGAGCTGTGCGGTGCCATGGACGACATCCAGTCGTCTGCGGAACCCGACGTCAGCGAGGCCGACTTCGCCGACCAGATGGCGGAGATCACCCCGCCCCCCGAGATCGCAGCGGAATGGGAGACCATGCACACCGTCCTCAAGGCCATCGCGTCCGACCCGTCTGGCGAGGCGCTGGCCTCGATGTCACCGGCGGAGCTCGACGAATGGACCATGGCCAACAGCGTGGTCGCCGCCTATCTCGGCGACGTCTGCGGGCTGGCCGGATGATGGCCGCCGTGCTGGTGGCCGCCGCCCGGCGCTGGGCCGCGGCCGTCACGGCGATCGGGATCGTGTCCCTGGCCGGGTTGACCGGCGCCGGATGCAGCGACAGTAACGTGGGTGGGCCCGAGGGGGCGGCGGGCTCGCTCGAGGTGTTCTGCAGCGACTTCCAGGACCTCGAGGACGAGTTCTCCGACCCCGAGTCCGACGCCACGGCCGCCGACGTGGCCGAGGCCATCGGGGCGCTCGATCCGCCCGACGAG
>DASSCS010000147.1:0-24418 GCA_035697515.1 Acidimicrobiales bacterium | reverse complement strand
CGCCATCACCTGCACGTTCGGATTAGCCTCCGCCAACACCTTCGTGATCGCCGCCGTCAACGTCGTCTTCCCATGGTCAATATGACCCATGGTACCGATGTTCAAATGCGGCTTGTTCCGCTCGAACTTTTCCTTGGCCATGACGGTTCAGATCCTCTGTGACTGGTAACGGGAATGGATCAGACGGAGAACTACCGGGCTACTCGCCGCGCACTCGGGCGACGATCTCCTCCTGCACCGAGGCAGGGGTCTGCTGGTAGCTGTGGAACTGCATCGTGTACGTCGCGCGACCCTGGGTGCGCGAACGCAGGTCGGTAGCGTAACCGAACATCTCGGACAGGGGGACCTGAGCCCGGATCACCTGGCTGTTGCCCCGCTGTTCCATGCCGCCGACCCGGCCACGACGGCTGTTGAGGTCGCCGATGACATCGCCCATGTAGTCCTCGGGCGTGACCACCTCGACCGCCATGATGGGCTCGAGCAGCACGGGCTTGGCCTTGCGTGCCGCCTCCTTGAACACCATCGAGCCGGCGATCTTGAACGCCATCTCGGACGAGTCGACCTCGTGGTACTTCCCGTCCATGAGCGTCGCGCGGATGTCGACCGTGGGATAGCCGGCGAGCACGCCCGCGTCGAGCGACTGCTGGATGCCGGCGTCGACCGCCGGGATGTACTCCTTGGGCACCCGCCCGCCGCTGATCTTGTCGACGAACTCGTAACCGCCACCGGGGCCGAGCGGCTCCAACCTGATGGTCACCTCCGCGAACTGGCCCGAGCCACCCGTCTGCTTCTTGTGGGTGTAGGTGACCTTCTCGACCGTCTGGGTGATGGTCTCGCGGTAGGCCACCTGCGGCTTGCCGACGGTGGCGTCGACCCGGAACTCGCGCAGCATGCGGTCGACGATGACCTCGAGGTGCAGCTCGCCCATGCCGGAGATGACGGTCTGGCCGGTGTCCTCGTCGGTGCGCACCTGGAAGGTGGGATCCTCCTCGGACAGCGTCTGGAGGGCCCTGCCCATCTTCTCCTGGTCGACCTTGGTCTTCGGCTCGACCGCCACGTGGATCACCGGCTCGGGGAACTCGAGCTGCTCGAGGGTGATCTCGGCACCGGGCGTGCACAGCGTGTCGCCGGTGCGGGTGTTCTTCAGGCCGATGCCCGCGGCGATGTCGCCGGTCATCACCGCGTCGACGTCCTCGCGGTGGTTGGCGTGCATCTGCAGGATGCGCCCGATGCGCTCCTTCGAGGCCGTGGTCGTGTTGACCACCTGCGAGCCCTTCTCGAGCGTGCCCGAGTAGACGCGGAAGTAGGTGAGCTTGCCGACGTGGGGATCGGACATGATCTTGAAGGCCAGCGCGGCGAACGGCTCGTCGTCGGCGGGCTTGCGCTCGACCTCCTCGTGGCCCTTGACCGAGATGCCGGTGACCGGGGGCAGGTCGATGGGGCTGGGCAGGTAGGCGACGATGGCGTCGAGCAGGGGCTGCACGCCCTTGTTCTTGAACGCGCTGCCGTTGAGCACGGGCACGATCTCGTTGGCAAGGGTGCCGGCTCGCAGCGCGCGCTGCATGTCGTCGACCGTGATCGCCTCGTCGCCCACGTACTTCTCGAGGATGGTCTCGTCGAAGCTCGACAGCACGTCGATGAGCCGCTGGCGGTACTCGTCGGCCCGGGCCTTGAGGTTCTCGGGGATCTCGCGGACCTCCCACTTGGCGCCGAGCTCCTCGTCGAGCCAGACCAGCGCCTGCATCGTGACGAGGTCGATGACGCCCTTGTAGTGGCCCTCGGCCCCGATGGGCAGCTGCACCACGGCGATGTTGGCGCCCAGCCGGTCCTCGATCGAGGCGAGCGCGGCGAAGAAGTCGGCGCCGAGCCGATCCATCTTGTTGACGAAGCACATGCGGGGGACGCGGTACCTGTCGGCCTGCTTCCACACCGTCTCGGTCTGGGGCTCGACGCCGGCGACGCCGTCGAACACCGCGACGGCGCCGTCGAGGACGCGCAGCGACCGCTCGACCTCGACCGTGAAGTCGACGTGGCCGGGCGTGTCGATGATGTTGATCTGGTAGTCGTTCCAGAAGCACGTCGTGGCGGCCGACGTGATGGTGATCCCCCGCTCCTGCTCCTGGACCATCCAGTCCATGGTGGCGGCGCCCTCGTGCACCTCGCCGATCTTGTAGGTACGGCCGGTGTAGTACAGGATCCGCTCGGTCGTCGTGGTCTTGCCCGCGTCGATGTGGGCCATGATGCCGATGTTGCGGACCCGCTCGAGCGGCTGGCTGCGCTTTGTCATCCTCTTCGTCTCTCGCTCGACATGGCGACGACCGAGCCGTTCAGCCCGGTCGTCTGGGGGGAGGTAACGCCTCGGGGGCGTCAACCCCCAGGTGGTCAGGGGGCTACCAGCGGTAGTGCGCGTAGGCCTTGTTCGACTCGGCCATCTTGTGGGTGTCTTCCTTGCGCTTGACCGCGCTGCCGATGCCGTTGCTGGCGTCGAGCAGCTCGGCCGCCAGGCGCTCGGCCATGGTGCGCTCGCGGCGGTTGCGCGCGAAGCCGGTGATCCAGCGGATGGCCAGCGTGTTGGCCCGCCGGGGACGGACCTCGACCGGCACCTGGTAGGTGGCGCCGCCGACGCGCCGGCTCTTGACCTCGAGCTGGGGCTTGACGTTGTCGACCGCCCGCTTGAGCGCGGCGAGCGCGTCGCCGTCGGACTTCTCGCCCACGATGTCGAGCGCCTGGTAGACGATCGCCTCGGCCGTCGTCTTCTTGCCGTGCATCAGGATCTTGTTGACGACCTGTGTGACCAGCACCGACTTGTAGACCGGGTCGGGCATCAGATCGCGGCGCGGTGCCGCACCTCTGCGGGGCATCGGATCAGCCTTCCTTCTTCACGCCGTAGCGGCTACGGGCCTGCTTGCGGTCGCGCACGCCGGCCGTGTCGAGGGTGCCGCGGATGATCTTGTACCGGACGCCGGGCAGGTCCTTCACACGACCGCCGCGCACCAGCACGATGGAGTGCTCCTGCAGGTTGTGGCCCTCGCCCGGGATGTAGGCCGTGACCTCGATGCCGCTGGAGAGGCGCACGCGGGCCACCTTGCGCAGCGCCGAGTTGGGCTTCTTGGGCGTGCGGGTGAGGACACGGGTGCACACGCCGCGCCGCTGGGGCGCGCCCTTGAGCGCCGGCGTCTTGGCCTTGGCGGTCTTGGACTGGCGGCCCTTGCGGACCAACTGCTGGATGGTGGGCACTCGAAACCTCGCGAACGACGACGGTCGTGAAAAGCTCAGGGGGCGATCGGGGCCGACGCGCACGCGTCAAGACCGACGGGTCATCCTACGGGTGGCCGTGCACACGCGGCAACCTACGCTGCGTGACGGCCCACGCGGGCGGCTCCCCGGGAGCGCCGGTCATCCTAGCCGCCCGCCTGGCCACCCGGCGCGGGCGCGGCGCCCGCGGTACCGCTGGCCGCCTGGCCGGCCCCGGCGTCGATGGCGTCGAACACCTGGGGGACCAGCCACGCGGCCAGCGCGTTCGACCCGGCCATGGTCCAGTGCACGCCGTCGACCCGCAGGTCGGGATCGGTCTCGCCCCCCGGCATGGCGCGCAGCCAGCCGTGCACGTCGACGATCGACATGCCGTCGTGGCCTGCGACCATGTCACGCAGGATGCTGTTCAGACGGTCGGCGCGCGCCCGGTCGTTGTCGGGGAAGTCCTCGGGCCCGCGGCTGGGGTCCTCGGGGCGGACCAGGTTGGTGACCGGCGCGGTCGCCCACAGCACGGGCACGTCCTCGTCGGCGAGGATGCCCGCCAAGCCGTCGGCCTGGTCGCGCCACCACTCGTCGAACACCGGGTCGCCGAAGTGGCGCCAGGCGTCGCCGTCGATCTGGCGGTCGCTCAGGTCCTTGTGGCCCATCGCCACCACGATGGCGTCGTAGTCTCGGGCCTCGAGCGTCGAGCCCAGCCCGCGCCGGAAGTCGATGCACGGCTGGATCGGGTGCTCGAGCTTGCCGAGGCTGCGCACCGTGCCCGCCTCGGCGAGCGTGCAGCCGATGGCGCGGTAGCTGTCGACGTGGACCTGGCGCTCGTTCTGCTCGTTCCAGGTGAGCAGGCCGCCGAGCATCGTCCACGACACCGAGTCGCCCACCAGCAGGACCCGCGCCGGGTCGGCGGGCGGTGCCTCGGCACCGGCCGCCCCCCCGGGCGGCGCGACGGGCATCACCGGGTCGAGGAACAGCGGGCCGTCCTCGGTGCTCATGGCCGCCAGGTCGATCACGTCGGGCTCGCGCACGGGCACCGCCATCACGATCGCCACCACCGCCAGCGCCGGCAGGGCCAGGACGCCGGCCAGCCGCGGCGTCGTCCATGTCCCGCCCAGCTTGCGGAACGGCACCTCGACCACGTGGTACGAGACGGTGGCCACGGCGATGACGAGTGCCACCCGCGCCACGAACAGGACGCCGTCGCTCAACCCCGTGCGCTCGTGGTCGAGCCAGAGGAAGAGCGGCCAGTGGTAGAGGTAGACGCCGTAGCTGATCTTGCCCAGGTTTCGCAGGGGCCACACGCCCAGCACGGTGGCTGCCGCGCCCGGCACGGCCTGGACGCAGGCGACGATCACCAGGGCGGTGAGGGCGGCGTTGAGCACGGTGCCGCCGTGGAACACGAACGGGTCGAGCAGGCCGACCGTGTGCCAGAGCACGCCCAGCCCGATCACGCCCACCACGCCGCCGGCGCGGACGGCGACCACGCCGGCCGGCGCTGCCAGGGCGCGCCGGACGGGGCGCGTGTGCACCGCGAACGCCAGCGCCACCCCCACCAGGATCTCGCTCGCCCGGGTGTAGGTGGCGTAGTAGGTGATGCCGCTGTTGCCGTGCGCGCTGGCCATGAGCCAGGCGGCGACGAACGACAGCGCGGCCCCGACCCCGAGCACCGCGCCCACCCGCCGCCAGCGCCCCCGGAACGCCGCCAGCATGCCCACGAACACCAGCGGGAAGAGCAGGTAGAACTGCTCCTCGACGGCCAGCGACCAGAAGTGCTGCACCGGCGCCTCGATGGTGAAGGCGGCCGCGTAGTCGCCGCCCGAGTAGGCCAGCCGCCAGTTCGCCACGTACCCGAGCGCCCCCAGCAGGTCGCCCCGGAAGCGGGTGCCCGAGCCCACACCCGCCGCCGCCTGCAGCGCGACCACCAGCACGACGGCCACCATGGCGGCCGGCAGCAGGCGTCGGGCCCGTCGCTCCCAGAACGCCCGCATGGAGAACCCGCCGGTGCGCGACCGCTCGACCAGGGCCAGCGACGCGATCAGGAATCCCGACAGCGTGAAGAACATCGACACCGTGAAGATGCCGCCCCGTGCCGCCGCGTAGCCGTGGTGGTAGGCCAGGATCGTCAGCAGCCCCAGCGCCCGCAGCCCGTCGAAGCCGGCGACGTAGCCCAGGCTGACCCGCGGGAGGGCGGTCGGGTCGTCCCGGCCGCCGTCGCCCGCCGTCGCGCCGGCCACCTCGCCGGGCGGTTTCGCAGCGGGTGTGCCGGCGGCCGGCGTGACGCCCGCCGCCGCGGCCGGCGCCTCGCCCCCTGCCGAGACAGGCTGCGTCGTCGTCAAAGATCGTCTCCCGGCTGTCTACGCGGCGTCGCTCGCCCCCACGGCATCCGTTCCCCCGGGCCGCCCGTGGGAGCGACTCGTCCCCAAGGTGGGCTGATGATAGGGCGTCCGGACGGCGGCGGGCACGAGCGCGGGCCGCGCCGACGGTTGCTTGCCCGGCCGCCGCGGCCACACCTAGCGTGCGGCCCATGCGCGGGGGCGACGCCGGGGCGCCGCCGGCCGAGGTGGGCCGGGTGAGCCGGGCGCCGGCGGGCCCCGGCGACGAGGCGGCGACCGGCACGGCCTCCGGTGGCGCGGCGACCGCCGCCCCCATCGCCTCGCGTGGGCGCCTGTGGCTGGGCCGGGCGGTCGTCCTGGTGGCCGTCGCCGCCGCGGCCGCGGCCCTCAACGCCGCCGGCTCCGGCATCACCCGCGAGTACCTGGCCAACACCTGGCAGCTGCTCGACCTCGACGTCCTGGCCGACGACCCGGTGGGCAGCATCTGGTACCTGCACACGCAGCCCCCCGGCTACAACGCCGTGGTGGCGGCGATCGCCTGGCTGCCCGCTCCGATCGCCGGCACCCTGTTCGCGCTCGACGTCGCCGCGCTGGCCGGTGCCGGGCTGCTGCTGCAGGGCATCCTCGTGCGCTCGGGCGTGGGACCGCTCACCGCCGGCGGCGTCGCCTCCGTGGCCGTGCTCAGCCCCAGCCTGGTCAACACGATCGGGCTGGCCAGCTACGAGGTGCTGGTGTGCCTGCTGGTGGTGGCCGCCATCGCCGCCGCCCAGCGCTACCTCGACCGGCCCCGCACCTCCTGGCTGGTCGCCGCCTCGGCGCTGCTGACGGCCGCGGCCCTGACCCGCAGCCTGCTGCACCCCATGTGGGTGCTGGCGGTGCTGGCGCTGCTGCTGGCGGCCCGGCCCCCCGGCCGCCGGGCGGCGCTGGCGGCGCTGGCCGTGCCCGTCCTGCTGATCGGGGGCTGGACGCTCAAGAACCAGGTCGTGTTCGGCACCGCCACGACCTCGAGCTGGCTCGGCTTCAACCTCCAGCGGGGCGTGGTCGGCCCCATGGACGCCGACCTGGTGCGCGCCGACGTGGCGGCCGGGCGGGTGTCGGACCTGGCCCGCATGGCGCCGTGGGGGCCCGCCGAGGCCTACCGCCCGTGGTCGGGCACGTGCGAGCCGCACGACCACCCCGCCACGCGCGAGCCCGACAAGGGCCAGTCGGGCTTCACGACCACCAACTTCAACCACGAGTGCTACCTGCCCGTCTACCGCGAGGCCCGGGCCAACGCGCTCACCCTGGCCAGGCGCCACCCTGCCGAGTACCTCGCCGACCGGGGCACGGCCCTGACGCTGTCGTTCGTGCACTCGACGACCCGCGCCTCGGGCCGCACCACCTGGCTCGACACGGTGTACGGGCCGCTGCTGCTGAGCGTCGACCACGAGGTGTCGCAGGAGGGCTGGAACGTGCCGCTGTTCGCCGGCGGCCAGCCCATCCCCGTGACCGTCTCGCTCACGCTGGCGGGGCTGTGCGCCTTCGTGCTCGCGCGGGGCGTGGTCGCGTTGGTGCGGCTGGTGCGGCGGGGCTGGTCGGGGCGGGCGGGGCCCGACGGCTGGCCCACCGGCGAGGTCGTGTGGCTGCTCGTCTCCGCCACGGTGGCGGTGGTCGTGCTCGGCGGCGACCTGGTCGAGATCGGTGAGAACACGCGGTTCAGGGCCATGGTCGACCCGCTGCTCATCGCCTTCCCGCTGGGGGCACTGGCGCTCGCCGCCACCGGGCGGCGCGATCGCCCGGGGGCGGGTGATGTGCCATCACCCGGGCCGCGACCAGGGTGAGAGGGCCATCTTCTCCCCAGGAGGCAGCAGCCGTGCGCGCGATCGGGCGGGTCGAGTACGTCGTCGTCGAGTTCCCCGGCAGCCGCTTCGACGGTGAGGTCACTCCCGCCCTCGCCGACCTGATCGAGGCCGACGCCATCCGGCTGCTCGACGTCGTGTTCGTCACCAAGGACGGGAATGGCGACGTCTCCCTGTTCGAGCTCGACGCCCTCGACGGCCCCGCCGCCACCCGGCTGGCTCGGCTCGCCGACCTCGACGGCGATGTGGGCGGCCTCCTGCGCGACGAGGACGTCATCATCGCCGCCGAGGTGGTCGAGCCGGACACCTCGGCCGCGGTGATCGTGTGGGAGCAGCTGCGGGCGACACGTGCGGCCGAGGCGGTGCGCAGTGCAGGTGGCCGCATCATCACCGGCGAGCGCTTCCTGCAGCGGCCGCGCGCTCAGCGCAGGCCGAGGGCGCGGGCGCGCTCGGTGGCGGCCTCGCGGGAGTTGACCTCGAGCTTGCGGTAGACGCCCTTCAGCTGCGTCTTTACCGTGTTGGGCGAGACACCGAGCTGGCGGGCGAGCTCGGCCACGGTCAGGTTGCTGGCCAGGTAGAAGAGCACCCGTTCCTCGGCCGGCGTGAGCGGGTCGACCCGAGCTGCGTCCCCCGGCCCGGGCGGGGACGGCGGCCGGCGGCCCGGCTCGGCCGCCTGGGCGAGCGAGGCGACGTAGCGGGACCGCCGGCGTCCCACTGCGCCGACCACCAGGTCACGCACCACCTCGGTGCCGCGAGGCCCCGCGCCGCCGGCCAGGATGCTGGTGCGGTAGCCCTCCGGCTCAGCCAGCCCCAGCGCCCGGTCGATGTGACACTCGGCCCGCGCCGGGTCGGCACGCGCCGAGGCGCAGGCCAGCACCACCTCGCGCTCGATGCACAGCCGCAGGGGCAGCCGCACGGCGTGGCCGCCCACGAGCCGGGCCCACGCCTGGTCGTCGTCGCCCCTGGCCAGGGCGAGGCGGGCCTCGAGCACGCCGCGACACCCCTGGGGCACGCCGGCGAGCAGCAGTTGGGCCCGGTCGAGGTCGTCGACGGCGATGCGGGCCCGCACCTCGGCGGCGTTGATCCGGGCCAGCATGGCGGCGTGCATGCCCACCTCGCGGACGAGCGAGCGTGCGTGGGCCAGATGCTCGAAGGTCCCGGCGGCGTCGCCGCGGGCGTGGTGCGCCTGGGCGAGCACGATGTAGGCATCGACCACGGTCGTCCACATGCCGAGGTCGGTGCCGGCCAGCCGGACCCGGTCGGCGGTGGCGGCGGCCGCGTCGGGGTCGCCGTGCTCGAGGGCGAGTGCCGCCCTGGTGAGCGCGGCGAAGACCGTGTAGGGCCGCCCGCCGTCGGCGGAGTCCTCGGCGAGCGCGACCTTGCCCACCATGTCGGCGGCCTCCCGCAGGGCGCCCTCGACCAGGGCGACGACCGACCGCACCCCGGGGATCAGGACATCGACCGATGTCGCGTCGGCACCCGGATCGCCGGCCGCCCGGTCGAGGCAGCGGCGGGCCGACGCCAGGTCGCCGCGCAGTTCGTGCGCGCGGGCGGCGAAGCCGAGAATGCGGGACGGGACGAAGGGCTGCCACGGCCGGCACCGCAACTCGTCCAACGCGGTCCGGACGCCCGCCAGGCAGCCGTCGACGTCGCCGACGAACAGCAGGGCCGGGACGGTGACGGCGTGCGCCCGTGCGGTGATCGCCGGGCCGCCGCCGTCGGGGAACTGCTCCCAGCGGCGCAGCCACCGCAGCGCCCGGCCGGGGTCGCCCCCGGCGAGCCGCGCCGTGGCGGCGACGACGCAACGGTCGGGCCGGGCGGCGAGGTACTCGTCGGGGAAGCGCTCGATCCAGCGCGTGATGGTGGCCCGGCGCCCCCGGTCGAAGTACCTGATCAGGCGCGATTCGACCACGCTGAGCGCGGGGTCCAGCTCACCCGCCTCGACCAGGTGGTCGACCGCCAGGGCGGCGTGGCCGTTGGCTCGCATCCACAGCCCGGCGCGGCGCCGCAGCTCGCGCTCGCGGTCCGGGTCGACGGCATGCAGGTCGAGCCGCAGGAACTGGCCGAACAGGTGGTGAAACCGGAACCACCCGGGCCAGTGGTCGAGCGGCACGAGGAACAGGTTGTCGGCGCGGACGCCCCGCAACACCTCGCTGCTGTCGGCGCGGTCGAGCACCGCGTCCAGGACGGCGGGGCAGAACTCGCCCACGCACGCCGCCGCCTGCAGGAACCGGCGCCGCCACGGTGGCTGGCGATCGAGCACCTCGCTGGCCAGGAAGTCGAGCAGCGGCTGGTGGGTCGAGGCGAAGCGCTCCAGCAGCTCGGGCACGTCCGAGCCGTGGCGCAGCGACAGGGCCGCGAGCTGCAGGCCGGCGGCCCATCCCTCGGTGTGGTGCAGCAGCCTCGCCCGGTCCTCCGTCCCCAGCACCAGCCCGTGCCGGCCGGCGAAGAGCCGGTCGACCTCCTCGTCGCGGAAGCGCAGGTCGCCGGCCCTCAGCTCGCAGAGCTCACCCCGGAGCCGCCACCGGTGGAGGGGCAGCTTCGGGTCCGAGCGGGTGCCGATCGCCAGGCGCAGCCCTGGCGGCAGCAGCTCGGCCAGCAGCGCGACACCGGCCTCGACCTGGGATCCGGCCGCCAGATGGAAGTCGTCCAGCACCAGGACGCGCAGCCCGGAGGCGGCGGCGATGTCGCCCGCCGCCGCCGCCGCCATCACCACCGGGTCCACCCCGTCGTCCAGCCGGTCCGCGGTGCGCTCGGGCGGGACATGGCCGGCGCGGCGGACCGCCTCGGCCACGCACGACCAGAAGCGGACAGGGTCCTCGTCGGCCGCCTCGAGCGAGACCCAGGCCCACTCGTGTCGCGGACGACCGCCGACCCACTGCTCGAGCAGGACCGACTTGCCCGAGCCCGCCGGCGCGGAGAGCAGGACCACCTTGGCCTCGTCCGAGGCCTCGAGCCCGTCGAGCAGGCGGGGCCGGGCGATGGCGGTGCGTGGCTGGACGTCGGCCGCGAACTTGTCGCGAAGGAGCGTAGGGTCGCCGCCTCGTCCGATGGTCCGCATCCTGTCCCCCCCGTGCCGCGGGACCCGCCCGCTCCACTGGCCCGGTCACGCGGAACGTCGCGCCTGCACCGCCATGTGCACCGGCCAGGCTAGCCAACCGTCGGCGGCACTGCGTGGAGAACCGGCACACCGTGCGAGGAGGACGCACGGCGGTCGGCGGCGTGCACGCCGCGAGCGCGGCGGGACGTGCCCGGCTATCTTGACCAGACGGTCAAGTCGACGCAGCCGGAGGGGCAGCTCATGACGACAACGACCCCGACCACCACCGCGGGCATACCGACCCTGGACGAGTTCGGGGCCGAGGTGACCGCGTTCCTCGACGCCAACGCCGAGCGCCGGCCCGAGCGCCGCGAGTTCGCCTGGGGCGAGGGCGACGACAGCGTCTCGATGTTCGAGGAGGTCGACCCCGCGGACGAGCGGCGCCAGCTGGCCGAGGCCAAGCGATGGCGGGCCACGCGCTTCGACGCCGGCTTCGGCTACGTCAGCGGTGAGCCGGCCTACGGTGGGCGCGGGCTGCCCGCCGCCTACGACCGCCTCTACAGCAGCCTCGAGGCCCGCTACGACGTGCCGTCGCAGTCGTTCTTCGGCATCGGGCTCGGCATGGTGGCGCCCACGATCAAGGACCACGCCCAGCCCCACATCAAGGACCGCTACCTGCCGGCCATGTACCGCGGCGACGTGGTGGGATGCCAGCTCTTCAGCGAACCGGGCGCGGGGTCCGACCTGGCGGGCCTGCAGACCCGGGCCGAGCGCGACGGCGACGAGTGGGTCGTCTCGGGCCAGAAGGTGTGGACGTCCGGCGCCCAGTACAGCGACATCGGCGAGGTGATCTGCCGCACCGACCCCGACCTGCCCAAGCACCAGGGGCTGACGGGTTTCATCGTCGACATGCGGGCCCCCGGCGTCGAGGTGCGCCCGCTACGGCAGATGACCGGCGGCGCCTCGTTCAACGAGGTGTTCTTCAACGAGGCGCGGGTGCCCGACGACCACCGCCTGGGCGACGTCAACCAGGGCTGGTCGGTGGCGCTGACCACGCTCATGAACGAGCGGGCGTCGATCGGGGCCGGGAGCGTCGGCGGCGGGCTGGGCGTGGCCGACATCACCCGGCTGTCACAGATGCTGGCCCACTACGGCGGCAGCGACGACCCCACCCTGCGCGACGAGCTGATGCGCCTCTACACCGGCTTCCAGGTGGCCAAGTTCACCAATCAGCGGGCACTCGACAAGATCCGCGCCGGCCAGCTGCCGGGGCCCGAGATGTCCATCGCCAAGCTGTCCCTCACCCGCAACCTCACGAGCACGGGCGAGTTCGTGGCCCGCGTCCTGGGGCCGCGCCTGATCGCCGACACCGGCGAGTGGGGCACCTACGCCTGGGCCCGCTTCCTGTGCGGCACCCCGGGCATGCGCATCGCCGGCGGCAGCGACGAGGTGCTGCACAACATCATCGGCGAGCGGGTCCTGGGCCTGCCCAAGGAGCCTGGCATCGACACGACCTCGCCGTTCAAGGACCTCCTCAAGAACTAGCTTTCCGATCGTCGCGGGGCCGCGCCCGCGGGAGGGGACACCGCCATGACCATCGCCGCCATCGCCGACATCATCCGCACCCACGGCGCCGAGCGCCCCGACGCCGTGGCCCTCGAGCTCGACGGGCGCTCCATCACCTTCGGCGAGCTCGACGCCCGCTCCAGCCAGGCGGCCCAGGCCCTCCGGGCCGCCGGCGTGGGCCCGGACGACCGGGTGGCGTTCATCGACAAGAACAGCGCCGAGTGGTTCGAGGTGTCGTTCGGGCTGGCCAAGCTGGGCGCCGTCAACGTGTCGGTCAACTGGCGGCTGGCACCCGCGGAGATGGCGCAGATCATCGACGACGCGCAGGCGCAGGTGGTGATCGTCGGGCCCGAGTTCGTCGAGCACGTCGAGAAGATCGAGCCCGAGCTCCGGCGGGTGCACACGGTGGTGGCCATCGGCGGCCACGACCGCTGGCCCGCCTACGACGACTTCGTCGGAGGCCATGCCACCGACGACCCGGGGGTGCCGCCCTCCGGTGACGCCATCGCCTTCCAGCTCTACACCTCGGGCACGACCGGACTGCCCAAGGGCGTGATGCTCACCAACGACAACTTCTTCCAGGGCGTCACGGGCATCTCGTCCCAATGGCGCTTCACCGACGACTCGGTGAACCTCGCCATGATGCCCATGTTCCACATCGCCGGCGCGGGCTGGGCGATGGTCGGGCTCTACCACGGCTGCCGCACGGTGGTGCTGCGTGACATCGACCCGGCCCGCATCCTGCAGGTGATCGCCGAGTTCGGCGTCACCAACGCGTTCATGGTGCCGGCGGTCATCCAGTTCCTGCTCATGACGCCGGGCGTCGAGTCGACCGACTTCTCGTCCCTGCGCACCCTCGTCTACGGCGCCTCGCCGATCACCGACAAGGTGCTGATCAAGGGCATCGAGACGTTCGGCTGCGAGTTCATCCAGGTCTACGGGCTCACCGAGACGACGGGCGCCATCACCCAGCTCGACGGTGCCGACCACGACCCCGAGAACCGGCCCCAGTTGCTGCGCTCGTGCGGCCGGCCCTACCCGTGGGTCGAGATGCGGGCGGTCGACGGCGAGGGCAACGACGTGCCCACCGGCCAGGTCGGCGAGCTGTGGACGCGGTCGCACCAGAACATGGCCGGCTACTGGAACAACCCGGAGGCGACCGCCGAGGCCGTGACCCCCGACGGCTGGTTCCGCACGGGCGACGCCGGCTTCCTCGACGAGGACGGCTTCGTCTACCTGCACGACCGGGTCAAGGACATGATCGTGACGGGCGGCGAGAACGTGTACCCGGCCGAGGTCGAGAACGTGCTGATGCGCCACCCGGCCGTGGCAGACGTGGCCGTCATCGGCGTGCCCGACGAGAAGTGGGGCGAGGCGGTCAAGGCCATCGTCGTGCCGGCACCGGACAGCGAGGTGGCGGCCGACGACCTCGAAGCCGCGCTCATCGCCTTCGCCCGCGAGTCGCTGGCCGGCTACAAGCTGCCCAAGTCGGTCGACCGGGCGGAGGTACTGCCCCGCAACCCCTCGGGCAAGCTGCTCAAGCGCGAGCTGCGCGAGCCCTACTGGGAGGGCGCCGACCGGCGCGTCGGCTGACCCGGCGGGCCGCCGGCGGCCTCGACCGCCGGGGTCACGTCGCGCACCATCACGACGAGCGTGGTAGCGAGCAGGGTGCGGGCCCGGGGGCGGTCGATCATGCCCCGCTTGAGCCAGTCGCGGGCCACCACCTCGGCCAGCCCGGCGTAGCCCCGGAGCACCACCCGCAGCTCGGGGGACACGTCGGCGAGGCCCAGCGCCGTGACGATGCCCTCGACCATCGCGGCCCGCGCCCGCTGCACCAGCGCCACCACCTCGGCATCGCGGTTGGCCGACTCGGCGTCGATGAGCGCGAACCAGGCGTCGGCCTGCTGCTCGACCAGCGCCAGCCAGCGGTCGACGTAGGTGTCGACGAGCCGCTCGAAGCCGTCGCCTGCGGTCTCGCCCTCCCCGCGCACGCCCGCCGCGTCCCCACCCTCGGCGCCGGCGCCCTCGGCGGCGTCCACGATGTCGCCGAAGCGTGCCAGCAGGTCGCGCACCACGTCGAGGTAGAGCTCGTGCTTGCCGCCGAAGTAGTGGTGGAGCAGGCCCCGCCGCACCCCCGCGCACGAGGCGATCTCGGCCATGGAGACCGCGGCGTAGGGCCGCTCGGTGAAGGCGCGCCGGGCGCTCAACGGGCCCACCACCGAGAAGTGGCTCGACCCCTGGGTCGCCTACCTGCAGTCGCGAGGCGTGCGCTTCGAAGTGGGCTGGCCGGCGAGCTCGATCCAGCTGAGCAACCGCCGGGTCTCGGGCGTGATCGTCACCACCACCGCCGGGGTCGAAGACGGTCACCGCCGACTGGTACGTGTGCGCCATGCCGTCCGAACGGGCGGCGCCGCTGATGAACGCCGCCGTCGTGGCGGCCGACCCCAGGTTGGCGAACATCGCCCGGCTGCGCCAGGACTGGATGACGGGCCTCGTGTTCTTCTTGCGCGAGCCGTTCCCGGTGGTCCACGGACACGTCAACTACGTCGACTCGCCGTTCGCCGTCACGTCCATCAGCCAGCAGCAGTTCTGGGACGTCGACCTGCGCGACTACGGCGACGGGCAGGGCGCGCGAGTCGTTCTCGACCATCGTCTCCGACTGGGACACGCCCGGCGTGCTCTACGGCAAGACCGCCAAGCAGTGCACCGAGCAGGAGCTGGTCGACGAGGTGTGGGAGCAGATCAAGCGCCACGTCAACGACAGCGGCCCCAACGGGCTGACCGACGGCATGCGGCACTCGTGGCTGCTCGATCCGTCGATCATCAACCCGGGCACGCCCGGCATCGTGAACGACGAGCCCCTGTTCATCCAGCAACCGGGCTCGTGGAACCTGCGGCCCGACTCGGTCACGGGCATCGGGAACCTGTTCCTGGCGGGCGACTGGGGTACGCACCAACATCAACGTCACCACCATGGAGGGCGCCAACGCAGGCGGTCGCCAGGCCGCCAACGGCGTGCTCGCCGCATTCGGGTCGTCGGCGACGAGGGCGAAGCTCACGAACCTGTACGTGCCGCCGGAGTTCACGGTGTCCACGGCCAACGACCGGCTGCGGTACCGGCTCGGCCTGCCCAACGTCTACGACGTCGTCGAGCCGTACTGGCCCTGACCCGGGGGGCGTCCCGGTGGCCCGCCCGGCGCCGGGCCGTCGGCGCGGGCCACTGGACGGCACCGACCGCCGGGCCGTAGAAATCGATCGTGAGCGCCACAGGAGACACGACCGGAGACCCGACCGCCGCCGAGACCTTCTTCGTCACCGGCTTCCCGGGGTTCCTGGGCTCGCGCCTGTTGCCCCGCATCCTGCGCCGCTCGCCGCAGGCCCGGGCCGCCTGCCTGGTGCAGCCCAGGTTCGAGGCGTTGGCCAAGGAGAGGGTCGCCGCGCTCGAGGCGGCCGAGCCGGCGCTGGCGGGCCGCATCGACCTGGTGAGCGGCGACCTCACCGCCACGGGCCTGGGCGTCGACGGCGGCCCCGGCGTGGCGGCCCGCACGACCGAGATCTGGCACCTGGCCGCGGTGTACGACCTGAGCGTGCCTCGGGCCGTGGGCATGCGGGTCAACGTCGAGGGCACTCGCAACGTGCTGCGCTTCGCCGAGGGCTGCCCGGGGCTGCGCCGGCACCACTACGTGAGCACGTGCTACGTGAGCGGGCGCCACTGCGGGCCGTTCCACGAGTCGGACCTCGACGTGGGCCAGTCGTTCAACAACTTCTACGAGGAGACCAAGTTCCTGGCCGAGGTCGAGGTGGCCGAGGCCCGCGCCGGCGGACTGCCCACCACCGTGTACCGGCCGGCCATCGTCGTGGGCGACTCGCGCACCGGCGACACACAGAAGTTCGACGGGCCCTACTTCCTGCTGCAGTGGCTGGTGCGCCAGCCCCGGGGCTGGGCCCTGGTACCCCTAGTGGGCGACCCGACGATGGTGCGGTTCAACATGGTGCCGTCCGACTTCGTGATCGACGCCATCGAGCACCTGTCGGGGCTCGAGGTGTCGGCCGGCCGTACCTACCAGCTCGCCGATCCCCGTCCGCTCACGGTCGACGGGCTGCTCACCGAGATGCTGCGGGCGGTCGACCGCCGGGGGGTCCGGGTCCCGCTCCCCCGCCGGCTCACGACCTGGTCGCTGGCGCACATCCCCCCGCTCGCGCGGTTCGTGGGCATCCCCGCCAGCGCGGTCGAGTACTTCGTGCACCCCACCCACTACGACACCGCGCAGGCCGAGCGCGACCTGGCCGGCAGCGGCGTCGCCTGCCCGCCGGTCGCCGACTACCTGCCCGCCCTGGTGCGCTTCATGACCGAGCACCGCGACGCCGACCTCGGCGCGATGGTGTGAGCCGTCAGCAGGTGGGGGGCAGCTCGGCCGCGCCGGCGCGCACGAACTCGAGGCGCACGCTGTCGTTGCGGGGCAGCACCATGGCGACACCGTCGCCCCGAGACCAGCCCTTCGGCAGCAGCACGTACTGGTCGTTCGACTGGAGCACGAGCGCCAACCCGTCGTAGCGGTACCGGTAGGCCGCCTCGGGGTCGCGGCACCGCACCGCCGCGACGCCTCCGGACCGCATGTTCAGGCTGTGCTCGCTGTACACGATCGCCTCGGGGTGCGACGGAAGGTCCTGGACGAACTGGGCGGCGCGCGAGCGCCCGACGGCGGCCGAGTAGTCGGCGGCCGCCCAGAACAGGCTCAGCCCCACCAGCACGAAGATGGCCCCGTACTCGATCAGGCCGGCGACGTCCGAGCGCGGCTGACCCGCCGTCGCCAGCCGCACTGCGGCGGTCAACGACACGATGCCTGCGGCCAGGCTCACCGGCGCGACCGCCAACGGCCGATTGACCGGCGTGACCACGAGGACCCGGGACAACCCGTTGGCGCACAGCGCCACCCCCGCGCCGCCGAGCGCCAGCGGCAGCCACGGAGGCAGCGTGCGCCCGTCGAGCCGGCCTGCCAGCAGCCCCCGCGCCCACACCGCCACCAGGCCGAGCACGGCGACCGCGACCAGCGGGACGAACAGCCCGTCCAGCCCGCGCATCAGGTAGTCGCTGGCGGTGAGGCCGAGGACGGTCGAGTTCACCCCGAAGTAATCGAAGAACCAGTAGGCGTGCGACCAGCCGAAGTAGAACAGCAGTCCCGTCGCCAGCGTGGTCGGCGCCACGATCTCCTTGAAGAGCTTGGTGACTCGTGACAGGTCCGCGGCCGGCCCGTCGGTCACGGCGCCTCCTCGCTGTCCTGGGTGTCGGTGCCCTCGCCCTCGGTGCCCTCGCCCTCGGTGGCCTCGCCCTCGGTGCCTTCACCCTCGGTGCCTTCACCCTCGGTGCCTTCACCCTCGGTGCCCTCACCCTCGGTGCCCTCAGCCTCGGTGCCTTCACCCTCGGTGCCCTCACCCTCGGTGCCCTCACCGTCGTCGCACGGCTGCGTCCCCGCGATCACTCGCAGGGTGCCACCACGCTCGATCTGGGACCCCTGCGGCGGGTCCGTCGCGACGAACTCGCACTCGGTGAAGTTGTCGTCCGACATCTCGACGGCGATCTCGATGCACAGGTCGCCGCCGCACTGCTCCCGGACCGTGCCCTCGATGTCGGCCAGCACCTCGTCGAGGGGACGCCCCTGGTCCTGCTGGAAGCTGGGGATGTCGATCGGCGCGCCCGGCGCCCCGCCACCACCACCGCTGTCGCCGCCACCACCGCCCCCGCCACCGTTGTCGCCACCGCCGCCACCGTTGTCGCCGCCACCACCGCCGTTGTCGCCACCGCTGCCCCCGCCACCGTTGTCGCCCCCGTTGTCGCCGCCACCGTCATCGTCGGGCGTGGGAAGCGACTGCGCGCCGTCGTCGTCGCCCCCGCAGGCGCCGACAGCGACGGCGCAGAGCAGGGCAGCGACGATGGTCCCCAGCCACCGTAGGGTCGTTCGCACTGTGCCCACCTCCCGCGTTCCACGGCTGGGACGCCGTCCGTCCCGATCTCCGCAGGGAAGAGGCCGGGCGGCGGGCCGTGGATACGTGGACGGGCAGGGAACGCGTCAGCGCAGCCAGCCCGCGGCCCGCAGGGCCAGCAGGTGGAGCGTGCCCGAGCGCAGCAGCCGCCAGCCCGCCGGGCTGTAGCGCTGGCGGGCGTCGGAGAGCAGGTGGAGCAGCATGTCGGCCTCTCCCCGGTCGGCCGCGGCCCGCGCCCGCTCCCACAGGCCCTGCGGCCCGGGCGGGGGCATCTCGGCGGCTGTGGGCACGGGCACCCAGCTGCTGCCGTCGGCGTCGGTGTCGTGCAGCAGCGCCGCCAGCTGCTGCTCCGAGCCCACCCGTCCGGGAAAGGCGGGTACCGGTGTGGCCCGGCCGTAGCGGCCGCCCCCGCACAGCGACAGGCTCGGCTCCCCCTGGATGAGGGTGAGGCACAGGGGCCGGCTGCGCTCGGGCAGCACGTCAGCCCGGGTCAGCAGCTCGGCCTCGTGCACGCCCTTGGCCAGCCAGCCGACGCCGCCGACGGGTGACCAGCGGTCGAAGCCGGGCAGCAGCTCGCGCGTCTCGGGGTCGAGGTCGGGGAACCAGTTGTTGTCGGCCGCGTGGAACGTCACCGGATCGAGCTCGACGGGGCGGCCCAGCGTCGCCTCCAGCTCGGCCGCGGCGATGGCCCGGGCCGTGTCCAGGTAGTCGATCGACAGGTTCAGCAGGATGGTCTCGACGGAGTCGGTCAGGATCACCCCGACGCCACCGTAGGTGTGCGCCCAACTCCACGAAGCGTCGATCACGGACATCGCAAGAGTCCACCACGCGCAGCGCCGCGCGTGCCCGCCCGACGCAGCGCGTGGGCCTCCCGCGTCAGGGGACGACGACGATCTTGCAGTGCTCGTCAGGGTGGGCCAGGTCCGCGAACGCGCCCGGCACACCGTCGAGGTCGACCTCGCCGGTGATCATGGGCGTCACGTTCAGCTCGCCCTCGGCGATCGACCGCAGGCATCCGGCGAACTCCATCGGGTCGTACCCGAAGCTGAAGCGCAGGTCGAGCTCCTTGGGGATGCCGAAGAACGGCGTGATCGTGTCGCGCTCCATGCACACGCCCACCACCACGACGCGACTGCGTGCCGGCGCCCGGCGCAGCACGTCGTCGATGATCCCGGGCACGCCCACTGCTTCGAACACCACCAGCCCGCGCCCCGAGCCGGCTCGGGCCCAGGCATCGAAGGGCGGCTCGGCGGCCGGGTCGACCACCTCGTGCGCGCCCATGGCCTGCGCCATCGCCCGCCGGCCGGGCGACAGGTCGGCGGCCACCACCGGCTCGATGCCCCGCTGCGCCAGCACGGCGATGACGGCCAGCCCTACCGGGCCGCACCCCAGCACCACGGCACCCTCGCCGGCGGCGATCTCCCCCCGGTTGACCGCGTGCAGTCCCACCGCGGTCGGCTCGGTCAGCGCCGCGTGCCGGGGATCGAGCCCGTCGGGCACCTGGTTGACCAGCGGTGCGAACAGGAGCATGCGCTCGCCGTAGCCGGTGGGCAGGTCGTTGCTGTAGGCGAGGTCGCCGATGCCGGTCGGCGTGACCATGACCGGCACCGAGGTCACCAGCGTGCCCGCCGCCGGGCCCTGGGTGTCGGGGCCCGCCTCGAGCACCTCGGCGCAGAACTCGTGGCCCATGAACACGTCGCGCCCCAGGTCGAGGCGAGGCCGGCCCAGGTCGGGCAGGCCCTCCATCTCCTCGCCGAGGGCCAGCATGGTGGCGCCGTGGCGGACGAAGTGCAGGTCCGACCCGCAGATGCCACATGCCCGGACCTGCACCAGCACCTGGCCCTGGGTGGGGACGGGCTCGGGCACGTCGTCGCGCACGACCATCCGGCCGTCTCGCAGCACCGCGGCCCGCATCACGCGGCCCCGCCGTTCGAGGCCCCGTCGCCGGAGCCCGCGGCGGAGGTCGAGGCCGCCTTCTCGTCGACGTGGCTGGTGATGGCGTTGAGGATGGCGTGCCCGGCCGCGCCGAACAGCTCGCCCCGCTTGGCCGTGGCCCACTCGTGCGAGGCCCGGGGCGCCCCGAGGTGTCCCTGGAAGTGCGGGATGACCTCGCGGGCGAACAGCCGGTACGACTCGAGGGTGGCCGCGCGGTCGGCCCAGTCGTGGCCCAGCATCAGGAAGGTGCCGAACCCGCCCGACTGCTCGATCAGCCCCTCGATGTAGGCGATGGCGTCGTCGGGCGTGCCGATCACCACGTTGCCCGAGTCGGCATAGGCCTCCACGTAGTCGCGCGGCGTCTGCGGCCCGCCGTCGACCTGGTTGGCCAGCGGGACGAAGCCGGCGCCGCCGCCGAAGTAGTCGGCGAACGCCTTGAGCCCGTAGGTGCAGTCGTCGATGGCCCGGTCGCGGGACTCGGCCAGGTGCATGGTGCCGAGGACACGCCAGGTGCGGCGATCGGGCGCCGGCGCCGCCACCTTGGCCGCCATCTCCTCGACCACGCCCCACGCCTGGCCCACCGCCGCGAACCCCTCGGCCACCGACATCGACAGCGACAGCAGCGACACCCCGTAGGTGCCGGCCAGCCGCGGGCCCGACGGCGAGATCATGGCCGCCACGGCCACCTCGGGATGGGGATGGGTGTAGGGCCGCATCTGCAGGCGGGCCTCGCGCATCGTGAACCAGCCGGCCTCACGCGACACCGGCTCGTCGCTGCGGAGCAGCGCCAGGATGGCCTCGAGCGACTCCTCCATCATGCGGCGCTGGTCGACCGGGTTGATGCCCATGATGTAGGCGTCGCTGGGCAGAGCGCCGGGGCCGGCGCCGAAGATCAGCCGTCCCCGGGTGAGGTGGTCGAGCAGGTTGAGCCGGTCGGCCACGAGCCAGGGGTGGTGGTAGGGCAGCGACACGACGCCGGTGCCCAGCTTGATGTGCTTCGTGCGCTCGGCGGCGGCGGCGATGAAGATCTCGGGGCAGCCGATCAGCTCGTAGCCGCCCGAGTGGTGCTCGCCGAACCACACCTCGTCGTAGCCCAGGCGGTCGAGCTCGACCGTGCGCTCGAGGTCGTACTCGAGGGCCAGGGTCGGGCTCTGCCCCACCGGGTGGAACGGGGCGAAGAAGGCCCCGAAGCGCAGTGGCCAGTCGAGGGCCATCGTCATCTCCCTTCACGCACGGCGCCGATGAAGTCGAGCAGCGCCGCATTGACCTCGTCGGGCTTCTCCTGCTGCACCCAGTGGCCGGCGCCCTCGACCAGCACGACGCCGCGGGGGTCGTCCAGCCAGCCCTCCATCATCGCCGGCGGCGACATGAGCAGCACCGGGTCGGCGCTGCCACCGATGAACAAGGCGGGCGGCGCCACCTTGGCTCCGGCCAGGTGCTCGGTCAGGGACCAGTTGCGATCGAGGTTGCGGTACCAGTTGATGCCACCGGTGAACCCGGTGCGGGTGAACTCCGCGATGTAGTGGTCGAGCTCGGCCTGGCTCAGCCAGCCCGGCAGCGCGTCGGGCTGCGGCAGGCGGTCGACGAAGCCCCGTCCGTCGTCGGCGGCCATGAGGGACGGGTCGGGCGCGGCGCCGTCGACGAGGCGCAGGCCGGCGAGCATGCGGGTCATCGTGGCGGCCGGGTCGTGCCCCAGGTCGGCGTCGGCCACGCCCGGTTCCTGGAAGTACAGCATGTAGAAGAACGAGTCGCCCATGACCTGGCGCATGAGCTGGGTGGGCGGCATCGGGCCCCGGTGCAGGAAGGGCACGCTCAGGCCCACCACGCCCGCCACCCGCTCGGGGGCCAGCAGGGCGAGCTGCCACACGACCAGCGCCCCCCAGTCGTGGCCGACGAACACCGCCCGGTCCGCGCCGATGTCGTCGAGCAGGGCCAGCAGGTCGCCGGTCA
The DNA here is from genome assembly GCA_035697515.1 of Acidimicrobiales bacterium. Lineage (GTDB taxonomy): Bacteria > Actinomycetota > Acidimicrobiia > Acidimicrobiales > VFJN01 > ZC4RG19. Next base: position 2,525 of record DASSCS010000147.1, on the reverse strand, counting down.
GGTGGACGATGTCGTAGTCCTCGATCGCGTCGGGTCGGGTCGACCGGCCGTAGCCCCGCTGGTCGGGAGCCAACACCCGGTTGCCGGCGGCGGCGAGGGCGGAGATCTGGTGGCGCCACGAGTAGGCGAGCTCTGGGAAGCCGTGGGCCAGCACGACAGGGAAGCCCTCGCCGGCGTCGAGCACGGCCAGCTCGACCCCGTCGTGGCCGACGATGCGCCGGCGGACGTCGCCGCCGTCGAGGCCGGGACCGAGTGGCGCGGCGGACGCGGCCGATGCGGCGGACGTGGGATCAGGCATGGCTGGCGGCCTCCTCGGTCGAACCGAGCGCGGCGAGCAGCTCGCGCCGGGTGGGGCCCTCGCGGGGCGGGGGCGGGTAGGCGTCGGGTTCGGCCATCACGGCTGCCATGCGGGCCACCACCTCGGGCTTGGCGGCCAGGGCGGCCGGGGTGTCGAGCAGGTTCCACAGCCTGGCCAGCGCCCGGCCGATCACGGGATCCGTGGCACCCGCCACGAACAGCGCCGACATCGCCCTGGCCCGGGGGCTGAGCGGCGCGGCACCGTCGCCGTCGTCGCCCGCCGAGCCGTCCCGGCCGGCCCCGAAACCCGTCGGGTCGGCGCCCGACCGGTCGGTCTGCACGGCCAGGTCGTACCACGGCTCGACCTCACGTGCGCAGGCGGCCTCGTAGGCCCCGGCCCGGCCCCCGGGATCGTCGGGGTGGGCGGCCGCGGCGTCGGCCAGGAGCACGGCCTGCACCAGGGCCAGCGTGCAGCCCCGGCCGTACAGCGGGTTGGTGCAGGTGTGGGCGTCGCCGACGGCGTGGAAGCCCAGCACGGCGGGCTGGTCGCCGGCGGTGAAGCGGCGCAGGCGGTTGAGCAGGCCGCCCATGGGACGCACCCCGCCGACGGGCTCGAGCGGGCCGATGGTGAAGAACTGGTCAGGGCCGGGCAGCGCCCGGCAGGCCCGCTCGAAGCGGTCGGAGTCGGACAGCGCCACGCGCAGCTCGGCGTCGTGGGTGCGCACCGCCAGCGTGATCGACAGCGTGCCGCCGTCGCCGGGCACGCCCAGGTACTTCACGTAGCCGAGGTCGCCGCCGAGCTTGGGGTCGAGCTGCAGGTCGACCCCTGCGGGGAGCCGGTACCAGCGGGTCAGGTAGACCAGACCGCTCTCGTGGACGGTCTCGTCGACCTCGACGCCCACCGCGGCGAGCCAATCGGGTACGGGTCCGCGCCGGCCGGTGGCGGCCACCACCATGCCGGCCGGCAGGTGGCTACCGCCCTCGAGCCGCACGCCGTCGACACGGGGCGGCCCGCCGTCGCCGCGGGCCCCCTCGGCCACCGTCAGCCCGGCCACGCCGACGCCGGAGCGCACGTCGATGCCCGGCTCGGCCGTCACGGCCCGCCGGAGCACCCATTCGAAGGTGGTGCGGCGCATGGCCAGCACGACGAGGTCCTCGTCGCCGGGCTGGGCGTCGCCCAGGTCGAGGGCGGGCGGCAGCACGGTGCAGCCCGCGGCCCGCAGGTCGGCGAGCACGTCGGGGAACCGCTCGCCCAGCACGGCCACGATGCGCGCGAGGAAGCCGTGGGTCTGATGGGCCTGCGGGGCACCCCGCCGCTCGGTGGCGAAGGCCTGCTCCGGGCCGTCGACGACCGGGAGGGCGTCGCGCTCGATCACGGTGACGGGGTGGCCCGCCCGCCCGAGGGCGAGGGCCGTCGCCAGCCCGCCGACCCCGGCGCCGACGACGATCACCCGCTCACGTCCAGCCACGACTCTTCCCCTGGTAACGACCGTTGCCAGACCTTAGGTTATGGTAACGATCGTTGCCAATGCCCACGTCTCCGACCTCGCGGCCTGATCAGCACACCGGCAGGCCGCCCGACCGCCGCCCCACCCGGTGGGCAGGGCTCGCCGCCGCCGATCGACGGGCCGAGCGGCGCACACTGCTGCTCGACGCCGCCTACGAGCTGCTCGGCACCGAGGGCTGGTCGGGCACCACCGTGCGGGCGGTGTGCCAGGCCGCCCGCCTCAACCCCCGCTACTTCTACGAGAGCTTCGACGATCTCGACGCCCTGGTCGTCGCGGTCTACGACCGGCTCGTGGCCCAGCTCGCCGACGAAGTGCGGGCGGCGGTCGCCTCGGCCGACGACGACCCCCGCGCCCACACCCGGGCCGCCATCGACCGCATCGTGGGCTTCATCGACGAGGACCGCCGGCGCGCCCGCGTGCTCTACGTCGAGGCCCTGGGCAACGAGGCCCTCAACCGCCGCCGCATCGAGACCGGCCACGCGCTGGTCGCGGGGGTGGAGCAGTACACCGTCGAGCGCCACGGCCCGCTGGCACCCGGCGAGCAGATCGGGCGCATCGGTGCGGCGGTGCTGGTCGGCGGCACCAGCGAGCTGGTCCTGGCCTGGCTCGACGGCCGCATCACGGTGAGCCGCGAGCAGCTGGTCGACGACGCGACCGCCCTGTTCCTCGCCGTCGGCGAGGCCGCGGCCGCGATCGCCGCCCGCCGGCGCTAGGCGCCGG
>DASSCS010000146.1:0-18901 GCA_035697515.1 Acidimicrobiales bacterium | reverse complement strand
CGCGCTCCTCGGCCTCGCGACGTCGGGCGTGATCGTGGGCCTGGCGGGCGGCGGCATGCCCTGGAGGCCGCCGGCCGTCGGCTACTGGCTCAGCCTGGCCGGCGGCCTCGCCGTCGCCCTCGGGGTGGCGGCGGCGACCCTGCCGCTGCTGGGGCGGGCCACTGCCCCCTCGGCGGTGCGCTTCGAGTAAGCCGCGTGCGGCCGCTACCCGATGGCGGACATGTCCATGTGGATGAACGACCACTGGTGCCCGTCGAGGTCGCGGAAGCCACGCATGTACATGAAGCCGTCGTCCTGCGCCTCGCCCAGATCCTGGGCGCCCGCCGCCAGGGCCTTGCCGACAAGGTCGTCGACCTGCTCCCGGCTCTCGGCCGACAGGCCGACGACCACCTCGCGGCTCGTCGACGTGTCGGCGATGCTCTGCGGCGCGATGAAGCCCTCGAAGAACGGCTCGACGGCCAACATGACCGAGGTGTCCTCGCTGATGATCATGCGGGTCGCGTTCTCGTCGGTGAACTGCCGGTCGAACGCGAAGCCGAGCTCGTTGAAGAATGAGGTCGCCTTGGCCAGGTCTCGCACCGGCAGGTTGATGAACGTCATCGTCGACATCGTGAGCCTCTCCTGGTCTCGTCCTGGAGCGTCGACGCTTGGACTCGGCCAGCGTCCGGAACTCATCGGCGCAGGTCAGCCGTGGACGCGCGTCGCGCCCAGCGGGACGAAGTCGCCCCGACGGTGATCGCGTCCTCGGTCTGGCACCGCCGTGCGCTCGCCCGGGGCGCGCTGGGGTGGCCGGGCCGGATCCGGCGCGGCGCTAACGTCGCCAGCGATGCGCCTCGTCGTCGCCCGCTGCACCGTCGACTACGCCGGGCGGCTCACCGCGCACCTGCCGGCGGCCCTGCGCCTCGTCATGGTCAAGGCCGACGGCTGCGTCGCCATCCACGCCGACGGCGGCGCCTACAAGCCGTTGAACTGGATGAACGCACCCAACACGGTCAGCGAGACGGTCGACGACGACGGGCAGCACATCTGGACGGTCCGTTCGCCCAGGGGCGAGACGCTCACCATCACCCTGCACGAGGTGCTCACCGACGCCAGTCACGACCTCGGCGTCGACCCCGGGCTGTGGAAGGACGGGGTCGAGGCCCACCTGCAGGAGCTGCTGGCGGCCAACTGCGCCGCCATCGCCCCCGGCCTACGGCTGGTGCGGCGCGAGTACCCGACCGACATCGGGCCCGTCGACCTGTTGTGCCGCGACGCCGAGGGCCGCGCCGTGGCCATCGAGATCAAGCGCCGCGGCGAGATCGACGGGGTCGAGCAACTCACCCGCTACCTGTCGTTCCTCGAGCGCGACCCCATGCTGCGCCCGGTGCGGGGCGTGTTCGTGGCCCAGCAGATCAAGCCGCAGGCCCGGGTGCTGGCGGGCCAGCGCGCGATCGACTGCGTCGAGGTCGACTACGACACGCTGCGGGGCGTTGAGCCCGACGAGCTGCGCCTGTTCTGAGGCGTTCGCTGGTTTCGCCCGCGGGAACGGCCGCCGGGGCGGCCGATCCCGCGAAGGAAACGGGGGCTCCCCGGGTCAGGCGGGGCCGAAGGTGGCCTGGCCGGCGTCGAGCACCACCCGGCCGTCGCCCCCGACGGTCTGGAACACCGCCTCGCCGTCGCCCTCGGCCCAGATGCGCACCCTCAGCGGCTCGCCCGGGAACACCGGGCTGGAGAACCGGCCGGTCATCGACCGGAACAGGGCCGGGTCGCCCCCGCACAGCGCGTGCAGCACCCCCCGGCCGGTGAACCCGTACGTGCAGAGCCCGTGCAGGATGGGCCGGTCGAAGCCGGCCATCGCCGCGAACTTGGGGTCGGAGTGCAGCGGGTTGCGGTCGCCCGACAGCCGGTAGAGCAGCGCCTGGTCGATGCGCGTGGCGTAGGTGACCTCGTGGTCGGGCTCGCGCTCGGGCGCGGCGAACTTGGACGACGGCCCGCGGTCGCCGCCCCAGCCGCCCTCGCCCCGGATGAACAGGGCCGACCGGGTGGTGAACAGCGGCTGGCCGTCGGCGACCAGCGACGCGGTGCTCTCGGTGACCACCACGGCGCCCGAGCCCTTGTCGTAGATGCCGACGAGCTCGGTGACCGACTCGAGCTCGCCCTCGGGCGGCAGCTCGCGGGCGAGGCTGACGCCCTGCTCGCCGTGGACGAGCAGGGCCGGGTTGAACGTGCCGATCGATCTGAGCCCGGCCCCGACGTTGCCGAGCACGACCGCCATGGTGGGCAGCGCCCGCTGGGCCACGTCCTGGCTGTTCTCGGTGGTGAACTCGAGCTCGGTCAGCGGGTCCTCGGCGCCCGCACCGACGCCGAGGGCGTAGATCAGGCTGTCCTTCGAGGTCCACGTCCGGCGGGCCGGCTCGGACCGGCTGCCGACGGCGTCTGGGTTGATGGGCATGGTCGCTCCCCCGGGTCACTTCTCGTCGTAGCCGGCCATGTTGGCGTTGGGTCGGGCCTGGGCGACCAGGTCGAGGACCGCGTGGCCGAGCACCTCGGGATCGTCGTCGGGGTTCTCGATCGACGGGCCCCGGTGCCAGCCCTCGGACACCGACAGCATGCGGCCGGTCACGTCGAACACCCGGCCGGTGACGCCGGCCGCGGCCGGGCTGGCCAGCCAGCACACGATGGGAGCGATGTGTTTGGGCGACATCTGCTCCTTGGTCTCGTCCGGCAGCTGCCCCATGCCCAGGTCCTCGGTCATGCGGGTGAGGGCGGCGGGGGCGATGGCGTTGACCGTGACCCCGTACCGGGCCAGCTCCTTGGCGGCGATGATCGTGAAGCTGGCGATGCCGGCCTTGGCGGCGCCGTAGTTGGTCTGGCCCACGTTGCCGTAGATGCCCGACGGCGAGGTGGTGTTGATGATGCGGGCGTCGACGTCCTCGCCCGCCTTGGACCGGTCGCGGAAGTGGTTGGCGGCGAAGTGCGAGGGGGCGAACGTGCCCTTGAGGTGCACCTTGATGACCGCGTCCCACTCGGCCTCGGTCATGTTGACAAGCATGCGGTCGCGGAGGATTCCGGCGTTGTTGATCAGGATGTCGAGCTTGCCGAACGCCTCGATCGCGGTGCCGATGAGCTTCTCGGCCCCCGCCCAGTCGCTGATGTCGTCGGTGTTGGCGACCGCCTGGCCGCCGGCCGCGACGATCTCGTCGGCCACCTGCTGCGCCGGCCCGGCGTCGTCGCCGGTGCCGTCGCGCGAGCCGCCCAGGTCGTTGACCACCACGCTGGCACCCTGCGCCGCCAGCAGCAGGGCGTGCTCGCGACCGATGCCCCGGCCGGCGCCGGTCACGATGGCCACTCGTCCGTCACAGATGCCCATGGGCAGTTCTCCTCGTCGGGCAGCACCCGCCCTCCCCCACGGGACTGCGAGCCACTGGATCTCACCGGATGTCGTCGCGGGGAACGTAGCAGCGCGACACTGGGGGCCGTGAATGCCGACGTCCGCCAATGTCCCTACTGCGAGCTGCGGTTCGTCTCCCGCAACGAGGTCGAGGACCACGTGGCCCTCGAACACCCCAGCCGCGTGGACGACGACACCGACGACAACCGCGACGAGCCCGAGCCTCGCTCCTGACCAGCACCGGAGCGGCGGCGGCGGGTGGGCGCCCTCGAACCGCGCGCTCGCCTGTCACCGGACATGGTTAGCTCACCTTCAGATGGACGTGGCAGGGTAGGCGGCTGTGGACGGGAACGAGCACAAGTCCGCGCCCCTCCACGCGGACGGCGATGCCGGGGCGCCGGCGGACACTCCTCGACCCGCCGAGCCCGCGCGCCCGGCCAGCGAGGCGGAGACGCCCGCGACTGCCCCGCCCGCCCCGACCGCCGGCAGCGGCGACGGCGACGGCGCCACGGCTGCCCCGGCACCCCCAACTCCTGCGACAGCACCGACCCAGCCGACGCCGGCCGTCGAGGGTGAGCCCGCCTCTGCATCGGGGGGCGACGGGGTCCAGCCCAATATCTTCGACCTGCCCGACGAGCACCGCAACGGCAAGGGCGACGGCACCATCGTGCTCGGGGGCGCGGCGGCCGCCGAGGGCCGCACCACCGGGCGCAACCCCCGCATCGCCGGGCCCGCGTCGAGCACCTCGCGCCTGACGCCGCCCGGCGGCGACGAGGCCGCGCCCGAGGCGACCGACGAGCGGGGCCGGCACTTCTCCTCCGGCGAGCCCGGCGGGTGGCGCAGCCGCTGGCCCCTGCTGCTGGCCGCCGTCCCGGTCGTCGCCCTGGTGCTGCTGATCGGGGGGTGGGCCGTCGACACGGCGGCGCTGTCGGGCCAGGTCATGCGCAACGTCGAGGTCGCGGGCCGCTCGGTCGGCGGCCTGGGCGAGGCCTCGCTGCCCGAGGTGATGGAGGAGGTCAACGCCGAGCTGGCCTCGCGGCCGGTGACGCTGACCAGCGGCGATAGGGAGTACGAGACCACTGCGGGCGAGATCGGCCTGACCGTCGACGCCGAGGCCACCGCCGAGGCCGCCCTCGACGCCGGCCGGGGCGACTTTCTGCTCACCCGCCCGTTCAACTGGCTGGGGTCCTTCTTCAGCCCCCGGGAGGTCGACCTCGAGTACACCGTCGCCCAGGCCCAGGTGCTCCTCAAGGTGGTCGAGCTTCAGGGTGGCGACGTGACCGCGGCCAAGGAGCCCACCATCCAGCTCGGCGAGCAGGGCTGGACGGCGGTTCCCGGCACGCCCGGCGAGGGCATCGACCCCGAGGCCGTTGCCGAGGACCTGCCCGCCGCCGCCGAGGCCAACCCGACGGGCACCATCGAGCTGACGGCCGACCGGGTGCCGATCGACCCCCAGATCTCCGACGCCGAGGCCGAGGCCTTGGCCGAGCGGGCCAACACCCTGACAGCCAACGGCATGACCCTCACGGCCGGCGAGACGTCCAAGCAGGTCAGCGCCGAGCAGCTCCGCACCTGGATCGGCCCCACGACCGAGGGGGGCGAGCTCGACCTGGCCATCCTGCCCGACGTCGTGACCCACGCGCTGCCCGAGTTGTTCGCCGATGTCGCCGCCGAGCCGGCAGACGCCTCGTTCGACCTGCAGGGTGGCACGCCCGTGGTGGTCCCGTCCCGCCAGGGCGTCGAGTGCTGCGCCGACGACAGCCCCGAGCTGGTGTGGAAGGCGCTGTCGAGCGGCAAGACCGAGGCGGCGCTCGAGGTAGTGATCACCGAGCCCGGCCTCACCACCGAGGCTGCCGAGGGGCTCGGGATCACCCAGGCGGTGGGCGGCAACCACGCGTGGCGCGACGGCGCGGCCACCACCGCCGGCCCCGGCTTCACCACCTACCACGCAGGCGGTGAGCCGCGGGTGACCAACATCCACCGCATGGCCGACATCGTGCGGGGCGCCGTCATCCTGCCGGGCGAGACGTTCTCGATCAACGAACACGTGGGCGAGCGCACCCGGGCCAAGGGCTTCGTCGAGGCCGGCGCCATCCGCGACGGCGAGCACGTTCCCGAGGTGGGCGGCGGTGTGTCGCAGTTCGCCACCACCATGTTCAACGCCGCCTACTACGCCGGGCTCGACATCCCCGTCAGCCAGGCCCATTCCGAATACTTCTCGCGCTATCCCCTCGGCCGCGAGGCCACCATGGGCTTCCCGGTGCCCGATCTCCAGGTCAGGAACAACACCGAACACGGGGTGCTGATCTGGACGTCGTACACCGACACCAGCCTGACGGTGACGCTGTACTCGACGCCCTACGCCACGGCCGAGCAGACCGGCATCAGCGAGTCGATGTCGGGCGCGTGCCGCGTCGTGACCACCACGCGCACGCGCACCTATCCCAACGGCGAGACCGAGACCGACACGTTCCGGGCCACCTACCGGCCCGGCGAGGGCCAGCCCTGCTGAGCACGCCGCGCCCCCGTTAGCGTCAGTGTGATGCCCTCCTCCGACGTGGTGGTCGTGGGCGCCGGCCCGGCCGGGGTCGCGGCCGCCGTCACGCTGGCCCGCGCCGGCCGCGCCGTGACGCTGGTCGACAAGGCCCGCTTCCCCCGCGACAAGATCTGCGGCGACGGGCTGACCGCGGGCGCGCTGCGCCTGCTCGAGGGCCTGGGCCTCGACCGCGGCGCGGTCGCGTCGTGGCAGCGGGTCGCCGACGTGGTGGTGCGAGGGCCGTCGGGCCACGAGGTGACGTTCCCCCTTCCCCGCGGCCAAGGCACCTACGCGGCGGTGGCCCGAAGGGCCGACCTCGACGACGCGCTCGTCGACCTGGCCCGCACCGCCGGGGTCGAGGTGCTCGACGGGCACGCCTGCACCGAGGCGGCCCAGGACGGCGACCGGGTCGTCGTCGGCGTGGACGGGGTGGGCGAGATCGAGGCGGGGTTCGCCGTGGCCGCCGACGGCATGTGGTCGCCCGTGCGCAAGCACCTCGGCCTGGCCACCCCCGGCTACCGGGGCGAGTGGCACGCCTTCCGCCAGTACTTCGACGGCGTTGGCCCCCGGGCCGCCCGCGACCTGTTCGTGTGGTTCGAGCCCGACCTGCTGCCCGGCTACGCGTGGTCGTTCCCGCTGCCCGGCGGAAGGGCCAACGTGGGCTTCGGCATCCAGCGGGGCGGCAAGGTGGCCCGCATCCAGGAGATGGCGACCATCTGGCCCGACCTGTTGGCCCGGCCGCACGTGCGGGCCGTGCTGGGCGAGGGAGCCCGGCCCGAGTCGCCCCACCGGGCCTGGCCCATCCCGGCCCGCGTCGACGGCGCCGTGCTGGCCGCGGGACGCACGCTGTTCGTGGGCGACGCCGCCATGGCCACCGACCCGCTCACCGGCGAGGGCATCGCCCAGGCGCTCCTCACCGGCGTGCTGGCGGCCGACGCCATCGTCGACAGCGGCCCGGCGGCGGCGTCCGTGACGGCCGCCTACCGCAAGGCGGCCCGCCGGGCGCTGGTGGCCGACCACCGCATGTCGCGGCTGCTCATCCGGGCCGTGCGCCATCGCAAGGGCGTGCGTGCGGGCCTGCGCCTGGCGGGCGCCACGGGGTGGACGCGCCGCAATTTCGCCCGCTGGCTGTTCGAGGACTACCCGCGAGCCGCGGTGGTGACCCCGCGTCGCTGGCGCCGGCGCATGTTCAGCGGCCCGGGCGCCTACCGATCGACTTGACCGGCCGGTCAAGCGCGGCGACCATCATCGGATGCTGCCCACCCGCCTGACCGACGCACTGCAGATCGAGCATCCCGTGATGTTGGCCGGCATGGGCGGCGTGTCGTACTCCCGCCTGGCCGCGGCGGTCAGCGAGGCCGGCGGCTTCGGCTGTCTCGGCGCCTCGACCATGGCGCACGACCAGATGCGCGACGAGATCGCGGCCGTCCGCGGCGCAACGGACAAGCCGTTCGGCGTCGACCTGCTCACGGCCGTCCCCGGCGGGCTCGAGGACAAGGTGCGCGACGTCATCGCCGGAGGCGCCACCGCGTTCGTGGCCGGGCTGGGCGTGCCCCGCGACGTGGTCGAGCTGTGCCACGCGAGCGGGCTGCTGGTGGTCAACATGTGCGGCAAGGTGCGCCACGCGGTCGAGGCGGTCGAGGCCGGGTGCGACATCGTGGTCGCCCAGGGCACCGAGGCCGGCGGCCACACCGGCCGCGTCGCCACGATGGCCCTCGTGCCCCAGGTGGTCGACGCCGTCGGCGACCGGGTGCCGGTGGTGGCGGCCGGCGGCATCGTCGACGGGCGGGGTCTGGCCGCCGCGCTGGCGCTGGGCGCCGACGGGGTGTGGGTCGGCACCCGCTTCATCGCCACCCCGGAGGCCCGCAGCGTGACGGGCTACAAGGACGTGCTGCTGCGCAGCCACGAGGACGACACCGTGGTCACCCGGGCATACACCGGCAAGACGTGTCGCGTCATCGCCAACCGCTACACCCAGGCCTACGAGACCGGCGAGGCCGAGGCCGAGCGGTTTCCGGCCCAGGTGCTGCGGTCGATGCAGGACGGGGCCAACCACCTGGGCGGCGACGAGGCGACCGAGGGGGTCGACCCCGACCGCGAGTTCTTCCCCGCCGGCCAGGGCGTGGGCGCCATCGACAGCCTGGTCCCCGCCGCCGACCTGGTGCACCGCTTCGTCGACGAGGCCGAGGCCGTGCTCACCAAGCTGCGGGCCTGAGCCCCTGGCTCAGGCCGCGGCGATCCACTCCTTGAGCTGGGTCACCAGCGCCGGGGCATCCGGTGCCAGCGGCGTGACGTTCAGCGAGGTCACGCCCGCCTCCCTGTAGGCGGCGATGCGGTCACGCACGTAGCCCTCGGGGCCGCAGATGGTCGAGGCCTCGAGCAGCCCGTCGGGCACCGCCGCGGCCGCCTCGTCCTTGTGGCCGTCGAGGTACAGGTCCTGGATCTTGCGGGCCTCGGCCTCGAAGCCGTAGCGGCAGGCCAGGTCGTTGTAGAAGTTGCGGCCCCGCGCACCCATTCCCCCCACGTACAGGGCGATCATCGGCCGGGCCAGGTCGCGCAGCCGGGCTGCGTCGTCGCCCACGGCCAGCAGGCCGCCCGCCACGATCTCGAGCGGTGCCAGGTCACCGGACCGGGCGGCCGTGCCGGCCCGCAGGTCGTCGCCCCACACGTCGTCGACCTTGTCGGGGAGGTAGAACAGCGGCAGCCAGCCGTCGGCCACCTCGGCGGTCATGCGCACGTTCTTCGGGCCGAGCGCGGCGACGTAGATCGGGATGCGGTCGCGCACGGGATGGGTGATCAGCTTGAGCGGCTTGCCGAGGCCGGTGCCCTGGTCGGGAGGCAGCGGCAAGGTGTACGCCCTGCCCTCGTAGCTGACCCGCTCGCGGGCCCACACCTGGCGACAGATGTCGATGATCTCGCGGGTGCGCGTCAGCGGCTGGGTGTAGGGAACGCCGTGGAAGCCCTCGATGACCTGGGGCCCCGAGGCGCCCAGGCCCAGGATGCAGCGACCGTCGGACAGCGCGTCGACGCCGGCCGCGGTCATACCCAGCAGCGAGGGCGTCCGGGTGTAGATCGGGAGGATGGCGGCGCCGATCTCGACCGTCTCGGTGACCGCGGCCAGGTAGCCCATCAGGCTGACCGCGTCGAAGCCGTAGGCCTCGGCGACCCACACCGTGTCGAGGCCGGCCTTCTCGAGCGCAACGGCCTGCTGGGCCGACTCCTTGAACCCGCCGGCGTAGCTGAGCGGCATGCTGACCTTCATGTGGGCTTCCCTTCCCCGCGGCCCGGGGCCGCGCCGTGGCGTCAGGCGGCGGTCAGCCGCTCGCGCGCCCGCTTCGAGCGGTCGAGCAGCATCGCCGGCACCACCACGCCGTTGACGGTCTTGTCGCCGCCCGCGCCGGCGGCGGCCGCCTCGCCGTCGCCCGCCGCGTCGCCGGCTGTTACCTCGGTCGCCGCCGCGGCCTGCTGGCGGCGCTGCAGGGCGGCCTCGTAGTCCTTGCGGCGGGCCAGGCTGGTGCCGTCGAGTGAGCCGACGTCGACGCCGTTGTCGAACAGCACCCGGTAGCGGGTCCACGCGAAGCCGTCGACCAGGTAGACCCGCCCGGCGGTGCCCTGGGGCACGCCCGGCAGCGCATCGAGGGTCCGGACCGTCTCGCCCCGCCTGAACTCGTGGGGGGCCACACGCTTCGCCATGCGGTTGATCCTGCCAAACCGCGCCGCAGGGGCGCGAATCGATCAGGCCCGGCGGGTCTCGGCCCAGGTTCGCCCGGCCTCGACGTCGGGCTCGTGCGGCAGGCCCAGCACCCGCTCGCCGATGATGTTGCGCTGCACCTCGCCGGTGCCGCCGCCGACCGTGAGCGCGGGTGCGAAGAGGAAGCCGTGGTGCCACACGCCGGCGGGCGTGCCGAGCGGGCCCACGTCGGACAGCATGCCCCCGGCGCCGGCCAGGTCCTTGGCCAGGCCGAACACGTGCTGGCCGTGCTCGTCGGCCAGCACCTTCCGGATCGACGCCTCGGGCCCCGGCTCGTGGCCCCGGATGGCGGCGCTGACCGTGCGCAGGCGGATCAGCCGCAGCACCTCGCCCTCGATGTGCAGCCGCACGAGGCGGTCGCGCAGCACCGGGTCGGTGGTGCCGCCCGCGTCGCGCACCGCCGCGAGCAGGTCGCCGGCCGCGGGACCCTGCCCCCACAGGGCGCCGCCGGACGACAGCGACACCCGCTCGTTGGCCAGGGTCACCTTGGCCAGGCTCCAGCCCCGCCCGAACTCGCCCACCAGGTTCGCGGCCGGCAGGCGCACGCCATCGAGGAAGACCTCGTTGAAGGTGTGCGCGCCCGTCATCTCGATGATGGGGCGGATGGTGATGCCGGGGGCGTCCATGGGGCAGACGAAGTAGGAGATGCCGGTGTGCTTGCCGGCGCCGGGATCGGTGCGGGCGATCAGGATGCCGAAGCGGGCGAACTGGGCCAGCGACGTCCAGATCTTCTGCCCGTTCACCACCCACTCGTCGCCGTCGCGCACCGCCCGTGTGCCGAGCGCGGCGAGGTCGGAGCCGGCGCCCGGCTCGCTGAAGAGCTGGCACCACATCTCCTCGCCGGCCAGCAGGGGCATCAGGTAACGGTGCTTCTGCTCGTCCGTGCCTGCGTGTAGCAGCGTGGGGCCGGCCCAGCCGATGCCGATGGGGTTGACCGGTCGGCTGACCCCCGCCCGCCGCAGCTCGTCGTCGATGACGAGCTGGTGGACGGGGTCGGCGCCCAGGCCCCACGGCCGGGGCCAGTGGGGCGCCACGAGGCCCGCCTCGGCCAGGTCACGCCCCGACGGCGAGGGGTGGTCGGCCAGCCAGCCACGCACGTGCCGGCGGCGAGGGTCGTCGTCGCCCGGCAGGTCGAAGTCCACGCCCGGACGATACGCGGCGGTCAGCCGAACTCGAAGCTGGCGAGGCAGGCGTCGGCCTCGTCGTCGGGCGCTCCGGCGTCGACCGCCCGCGCCCGCCCGGGTCGTCCGCCCTGCCCGCGGGCGCCCGCCCGGAGACCGCTCGACGCCGGCCGAGCGCGTAGCCTCGCACCGTGGCCACCGAGGACGACGTCCGGCGCATCGCCCTGTCGCTGCCCGAGACCGTCGAGAAGCCCTGGTTCGGCACGCCCGGCTTCCGGGTCAAGGACAAGGGCTTCCTGCGCATTCGCAGCGAGGCCGAGGGCGGTCTGGTCGTGTTCGTCGAGGACCTGGGTGAGAAGGAGGCGCTGCTCGCCGCCGACCCCGGCAAGTTCTTCACCACGCCCCACTACGACGGCTACGCCACGGTGCTGGTCAACCTGCCGGCCATCGACCTCGACGAGCTGACCGAGCTCATCACCGACTCGTGGCGACTGAAGGCCCCCAAGCGGGTCCTGAAGCAGTACGAGGACCAGCTCCCCGGCCCACCTGGCGCCTGAGCCATCCCCAACCGCACTTGTTCCGTGCGTCAGGGGGTTGGCTACCCTCCCACGGTCACGGTCGCGGCCACCACCGACCGTTGCCGAGCACTTCCAGGACGAAGGGATCACGATGCCGGGCTGGAACTTCGCAGACGTGTGGGAGGTCATCGCCGAGCAGATCCCCGACGCGCCGGCGCAGGTGCACGGCGATCGCCGCGTGACCTGGGCCGAGCTCGACCGCAGGGCCAACGGCGTCGCCGCCACCCTGCTCGAGCGGGGGGCCACCCAGCAGGACAAGGTCGCCCAATACCTCTACAACGGCCCCGAGTACATCGAGTCGCTGTTCGCCTCCTTCAAGGCGGGGCTCGTCCCCATCAACACCAACTACCGCTACCAGGACGACGAGCTGGTCTACCTGTGGGACAACGCCGACTGCGTGGCCGTCGTGTTCCACGGCACCTTCGCCCCCACCATCGAGCGCATCCGCGACCGGGTGCCCGACGTGGCGACGTGGCTGTGGGTCGACGACGGCGACGGGCTGTGCCCCGAGTGGGCCGTGCCCTACGAGGAGGCCGCCAACGGCCATGACGAGCGGGTGCTGCCGCGCTGGGGCCGCAACGGCGACCAGATCATGATGACCTACACCGGCGGCACCACCGGCATGCCCAAGGGCGTCATGTGGCGCCAGGACGACCTGTTCCGCGCCCTCGTGGCGCAGCTGAACCCCACCTACCGCGACGCGGACGCCGACCCGGAGGTGGTTCGCCAGCAGGTCAAGGCGCCGGGGCCGGTGGGCCTGCCCGCCTGCCCGCTCATGCACGGCACCGGCCTGTACACGCAGCTCATCGTCCTGTCGATGGGCGGCTGCAGCGTGACCCTCACCTCGCGCCGGTTCGACGTCGAGGAGATGTTCGACACCATCGAGCGCGAGCGGGTGAACCAGATCGCCATCGTGGGCGACGCGTTCGGCAAGCCCATGGTGAAGGCGCTGGACGAGCACCCGGGCCGGTGGGACCTGGCCAGCCTCTTCCTCGTCGCGTCGTCGGGCGTGATGTGGAGCGAGCCGGTCAAGCAGGCCCTGCTCAAGCACCACCCCGGCATGATGCTGGTCGACGCCTTCTCGTCGTCCGAGGCGCTCGGCATGGGCCAGTCGGTGTCGTCGGGCGACAGGGCCAGCGGCACGGCCACGTTCCAGCTGGGCGAGAACACCATCGTCGTCACCGACGACGGCCGCCGGGTCGAACCGGGCTCGGGCGAGATCGGCCGGGTGGCGGTCGGCGGCCTCCAGCCCATCGGCTACTACAAGGATCCCGAGAAGACCGCGGCGACCTTCATCGAGTTCGAGGGCCGGCGCTACTCGTGCCCGGGCGACTACGCCATGGTCGAGGCCGACGGCAGCCTGACGCTCTTGGGGCGCGGGTCGGTGGTCATCAACACGGGCGGCGAGAAGGTGTTCCCCGAGGAGGTCGAGGAGGTGCTCAAGACCTACCCGGGCGTGCGCGACGCCGTCGCCGTCGGCGTGCCCGACGACAAGTTCGGCGAGGTGGTGAGCGCCGTGGTCGAGACCGCGGACGGCGAGGTCGACGCCGACGAGCTGATCGCGCACGTGCGCTCGAAGCTGGCGGCGTACAAGGCCCCCAAGCACGTCTTCGTCATCGACACCATCGGCCGGGCCCCCAACGGCAAGGTCGACTACAAGCGGCTCAAGACCTTCGCGGCCGACTCGCAACGGGCGTGACACACCGCCCACGGCCGGCGCCCGGGTCGACCCGGGTGACCGCCGGGCGACAGGGATGTGATCGTCCGGTGAACGAGCGGTACCGTGCGGCCGTGACCGAGCCCCACCGGGAGCTGCGACGCAGGTTCCACCAGCAGCTCGACGAGATCGACGCCAAGGTCGTACGCCTGTTCGCGCTCGTGCGCGAGGGCCTGGCCGCCAGTACCGACGCCCTGCTCGCCGGCGATACCGACGCCGCCCGCGCGCTGACCGAGCAGGACCAGCTCGTCGACCTGCTCGAGGCCGACCTCGAGCAGATCACCGAGCGCGAGCTGCTCACCCAGACGCCCATGGCCGGCGACATGCGCTACCTCGTCTCGGTCCTCCGGGTGGTGCCCGAGCTCGAGCGCAGCGGTGACCTGGCCGAGCACATCGCGCAGCGGGCCGCCAACGGCCTGGCCCTCCGGCTCACGCCCACGGTCCGGGGCCTGCTCGAGCAGATGGGCACCACGTGCGTCGAGCTGTGGCGGGCCGCCGCCGACGCCTGGGTCGAGCGCGACCACGACGCCGCCGCCGTGCTCGACAAGGCCGACGACCACCTCGACGACCTGCGCGACCGGCTGATCGCCGAGCTCGAGAGCGCCGACATCGCCCTGGCCGACGCGCTGCAGACCACGCTGGTGGCCAGGTTCTACGAACGCCTGGGAGACCACGCAGTGCACATCACCGAACGAGTCCGCTACCTCGTCGACGGGACCTGATCGATGCGGTTCCGCCTCATCCCGACCGACGACGCGTTCTTCGCGCTGTTCAACGACTCGGCCGCGAACGTCGCCGACTGCGCACGGCGGCTGCGCGACCTGCTCGCCGACCCCACCAACGCCGCGCTGCACAACAAGGTGAAGGCGTGCGAGCACCGGGGCGACGAGATCGTCCACACCATCGTCCAGCGGCTGAACACCACCTTCGTCACGCCCTTCGACCGCGAGGACATCCACGCCTTGGCCGAGGAGCTCGACGACGTGGTGGACGACATGCTCGACGTGTCGCACCGCATGCAGCTGACGGGCATCACCACCGCACTGCCCGAGCTGAAGGAGCAGGCCGACCTGGTCGTGGAGTGCGCAGACGAGACCCAGGAGCTGCTCAAGCGGCTCGAGTCGATGAAGGGCACCCAGCCCCACCTCGACGCCATCGACCGGCTCGAGTCCGAGGGCGACGCCGTCCACCGCCGCATCCTGGCCCGGCTCTTCGGCGGCGAGTTCGACGCCCTCGAGGTGCTGCGCTGGAAGGACGTCATCGAGGCGATGGAGGCCGCCCTGAACACGCTGGAGGACATCTCCGACGTGGTGGAGTCGATCGTGCTGAAGCACGCGTGACGCCGGGCCCCACCACGACCTGACCCACCTGCCATGGAACTGTCCGTCATCCTCGTCATCGCGGTCGCGCTCGGGTTCGACTACGTCAACGGCTTCCACGACGCGGCCAACTCGATCGCCACCGTGGTCTCGACCCGGGTGCTGTCACCGCGGATGGCCGTGGTCTGGGCGGCGTTCTTCAACTTCGCCGCCTTCCTCGTGTTCGGCGACGCCGTGGCCGCCACCATCGCCAACGACGTGGTCACCCAGGACGTCCTGTCGATCGGGGTCATCTTCGCCGGCCTGGTCGGCGCCATCATCTGGGACCTGATCACGTTCTGGGTCGGCCTGCCGACCAGCTCGTCGCACGCCCTCGTGGGAGGCATGGCGGGAGCGGCGGTGGCCAAGGCGGGCTTTGCGGTGCTCATCGCCGAGGGCCTGCGCAAGATCGGCATCTTCATCGTGCTGTCCCCGCTGATCGGCCTGGCCATGGGCCTGACCATCACCCTCGTCATCTTCTGGGTGTTCCACCGCAACCGCAACGTCGAGCGACTCAACCGCGGCTTCCGCACCGGCCAGCTCGCGTCGGCGGCCGCGTTCAGCCTGGGCCACGGCGCGAACGACGCCCAGAAGACGATGGGCATCATCCTCGCCCTGCTCATCGCCAGCGGCCACGCCGCGCCCGACGCGTCGACCCCGCTCTGGGTGGTGCTGGCCGCCCACACCGCCATCGGCCTGGGCACGCTCACGGGCGGCTGGCGGATCGTCAAGACGATGGGCTCGAAGATCACCCGCCTGCAACCGGTCGGCGGCGTGGCGGCCGAGTCGGGGGCGGCCATCACGCTGTTCGCCACCTCGGCCGCCGGCATCCCCGTGTCGACCACCCACACGATCACCGGCGCCATCGTCGGTGTGGGGGCGGCCCGGCGGCTGTCGGCCGTGCGCTGGGGCGTCGCCGGACGGGTGGTGTGGGCGTGGGTGCTCACCATCCCGGGCTCGTTCGCCATCTCGTGGATCACCTTCATGGTCGTCGACATGCTGTCGTGAGGTGCTGATGGACAACCGTGCGATGTTCTTCTTCGGCGCCGCGGTGGCGTGCCTGCTGCTGGTGCCGCTGTCCAACGGCTATGCCTGGGTGTCGGCCACGGTGGCTGCCGTCTACGTGGTCCTCGGCCTCGGGTCGTGGCTCGACGCCCGCTCCCACCGGCGCCTCTGAGATTCGGAGGCCCCGCGGGCAGGCTCGTACCCTGGGCCCATGGCTGATCTCGGATTCGACGGCAAGGTCGCGATCATCACCGGCGCCGGCGGCGGGCTGGGCCGCTCGCACGCGCTGGAGCTGGCCCGGCGAGGGGCGCTGATCGTCGTCAACGACCTGGGCGGCTCGGTCGACGGCACCGGCAGCGGCACGACCGCGGCCCAGGCCGTCGTCGACGAGATCGCCGCCGCCGGCGGCGAGGCCGTCGCCAACTACGACTCGGTGGCGACCCCCGAGGGCGGGCGGGACATCGTGCAGACCGCGCTCGACGCCTGGGGCCGGGTCGACATCATCATCAACAACGCCGGCATCCTGCGCGACGCCTCGTTCAAGAACATGGACCCCGACAAGGTCGACGCCGTGCTCGACGTGCACCTGCGGGGCGCCTTCAACGTGACGCAGCCGGCCTGGGAGCACATGCGCAACCAGACCTACGGCCGCATCGTGAACACCAGCTCGGGCGCCGGCGTGTTCGGCAACTTCGGCCAGTCCAACTACGGCGCGGCCAAGATGGGCCTGGTCGGCCTCACCCGGGTGCTGGCCGTTGAGGGCGCCAAGAACAACATCAAGGTCAACGCGATCGCCCCCGTGGCCAAGACCCGCATGACCGAGGACATCCTCGGCCCGGCCGCCGACAAGCTGCTGCCCGAGCTGGTCACCCCGGTCGTCGCCTTCCTGGCACACGAGGACGTGCCCGTGTCCGGCGAGCTGTACTCGGTCGGTGGCGGCCGGGTCGCCCGCGTGTTCCTCGGCGTGACCCGGGGCATCGTCGACACGGGCCTCACGGCCGAGGCGGTGCGCGACCGCTTCGCCGAGATCCGTGACGAGGAGGGCTACGAGGTGCCGGCCAACCTCAACGAGGAGCTGATGCTGGCCCTCAAGTCGCTGGGCTGACGGTCAGCAGGGGCGGCAGGCGCACGTCAGGCTCCGCCGGCCGCCCCCGCCAGCAGCGATCGCAGCATGCGCACCAGCACGGCCCGGGCCTGGGCCGGCGAGTTGGCCGCCTCGGTGCGCAGCGACTCCCACACCGGCCACGACGCGGCTGCGGCCAGCGCGTCGACCAGCTCGCGCCGGTCGGTCTCGTCGACCCGGGCGATCTCGGGGGCGAAGGCGACCTCGACCTCGTGGCGCAGGAACGCGGTGCCCTTGGCCGTTGCCCCGCGGATCTCGGGGGCGAACGGCCCGTGCACGGCGGCCGCCCGGCGGAACGGCGTCACCGCCTCGAGCAGGGCGCTGCGATGCCGGGCGAAGGCCGCCAGGCGCTCGTCGAGCCCGTGGCCGACATCGATGGGCACCAGCAGGGTCGCCAGCCGCTCGACCACGCGGTGCACCACGGCCGTGTAGAGGCTGGACAGGTCGTCGAAGTGCTGGAACACCGAGCGCACCGAGACCCCCGCCTTCGCCGCGATGCGGGGCGCCGTGGGCCGCAAGTCGCCCTGCTCGACCAGGGCGACCGTGGCCTCCACGATGGCGTCGCGGGTGCGGGCGGCGCGGGCGGCCCGCCCGTCGGTGGGAACGGCGGATTCTTGCACTGGACCTGCACGTTAGTCCTGCGTCGTGGGGGCGACCGGCGACCCGTGGTGCAGCACCATCAGCCACCGCTCGCCGATACGGCGGAACACGTTGACCGCCGCCACCGTCGCCCCGACCCGGCCGCTAATGAGGTTCTCGTCGACCGTCACCCAGGCCACGTCCCCCGACAGGTGGACCCGCTCGTCGGTCAAGATGAACTGCAGCTGCTGGGGGCCGCCGAACAGGGCGAACCACGAGCCGGCCACGGCGCCCCAGCCGTGCAGCGTCTTCCACCCCGGGTGCGTGCAGGTCACGTCGTCGCCGTGCAGCCAGATGTCGGACATGGCGTCGAGGTCGCGGGCCTCGAACGCCTCGTAGTACGCCCGGTTGGCGGCTCGCACGGCCAGGGTGTCGACGGTCTCGGTCACGAGACCGTCGACCCTATCGGCCGGGCGGCCCGCAGATCCCCGGCCGGAGAGCGCGGGCCGGTGCCGGTTGGGAGCGGCGCCCGGCCCGCTGCCAGCATGGGCAGATGGCCATGATCTCCCCGGCACCGGCCCGGCGGGTGCCGTCGACCGACGGCGTCGCGGTCGCGCTCCACGACCTGGGCGGCGCCGGGCCGCCGGTCCTGTTCTGCCATCCCACCGGCTTCCTGGGGTTGACCTGGCAGCCGCTCGCCGCGGCGCTGGCGGGCGTGGCGCACGCGTGGGCGCTCGACTTCCGGGGCCACGGCGACGCCACCTCGCCGGCCTCGGGCGACTTCAGCTGGGTGGGCATGGCCGACGACGTGCTGGCCGTGGTCGACGACCTGCGGGCCGCCGGCCGACCGGTCGACGGGCTGCGGGCCGCGGGCCATTCGATGGGCGGCGCGGCCCTGCTCATGGCCGAGCAGCGCCGACCGGGCACCTTCGGTCGCCTGTGGCTGTTCGAGCCCATCGTCCTGCCCCCGGTCGCGGACGGCCCCAGCCCGGTGCGCAGCAACCCGCTGGCGGAGGCGGCCGCCCGGCGGCGGCCCTGGTTCCCCGACCGCGAGGCGGCGTACGCCAACTTCTCGGCCAAGCCGCCGCTCAGCGTCCTGGCGCCCGAGGCGCTGCGCGCCTACGTCCACCACGGGCTGCGCGAGGTCCCCGGCGACGGGGCGGTCGAGCTGAAGTGCGCCCCCGACGTCGAGGCCAGGGTGTTCCGGGGCAGCTCCGGCCATGCGACGTTCGACCGGCTGGACCAGGTGCGCTGCCCGGTCACCGTCGCGGTCGGCGGCGACGCCGACGGGCCGGCCCGGCTGGCCCCGTTGATGGTCGAGCGCCTGCCGCAGGGGCGCCTCGAGGTGCACACCGAGCTGAGCCACTTCGGGCCGATGGAGGACCCGGCGGGCATGGCGCTCGCGGTGCGCGCCGCCCTCGACCTGGGCTGAGCCGGGCATCCCCGCTGGCTGTCATACCCCCGGCATACGCTCGCGCCATGGCCTTCCCGGTGCCCCGGTCGCTCAGCCCGTCCAAAGTGTCGTCGTTCACCGACTGCGCGCTCGCGTTCCGCTTCTCGGCCATCGACCGCCTGCCCGAGCCGCCGACCGTGGCCACGACCCGGGGCACGCTCGTGCACGCCGCGCTCGAGCGCCTCCACCTGCTCGACCCGGCCGAGCGCACGCTCGACGCCGCGCTCGCGTGCCTCGACGACGCCGCCGCGTCGCTGCGCGACGACCCCGACTACCTGGGGCTGGCCCTCGGCGACGCCGACGCGGC
>DASSCS010000145.1:0-12691 GCA_035697515.1 Acidimicrobiales bacterium | reverse complement strand
ATGACCCGGCAGCCCACGCGGGTCGTGCCCTTGCCCCGCACCAGCAGCACCTCGCCGGCCGTGGTGGCCGCCGGCTCGACGGGCTCGTCGACGGGCCCGCCGGCCCGGACCGAGGCGACCGTGGCCAGGTCGGCGCCGAGGTCGATCTCGATCTCGACGTAGCTGGGCTCGTCGCCCAGGTTGCGCACCTCTACGTGGTCGCGCAGCCCCGTGCCGAGCGTGCGCCGGCGCACGATCGCCGGACCGATGCCGGCGCCGGCGCCCTGGGCCAGCTGCCCGACGAAGGTGGCGGCCGCCGGGTCGTCGCGGTGGTGGTCGACCGGCTCGACCGGGTGGCCGTTGACGGTCATGACCAGGCGCGACAGCAGCCGACGGTCGGCCACGTAGAGCCCGTGGCCGACGCCCGCCTCGGCGTCGGAGATGTCGCCGGCGGGGCCCGAGACGCAGAACGAGCCGCCCTCGACCAGGGTGACGACGGAGCCCGGAGGGGGTGTCCGGATGGCCATCGGGCGTGACCTTAGACGGGCCTCGGCGAGGCGCAAGGGCATATTTCTCCTATCCGCGTAGTGCGAATAGACTGGGCCCATGCCTGCCGTTCCCCTCTTCCAGATCGAGGACCTGCACGTCCGCGTGGTGGGCACCGACGGTGCCCCCGGGGCCGAGATCCTGCGGGGCGTCGACCTCACCGTGGGCGCCGGCGAGGTGCACGCCCTGATGGGCCCGAACGGCTCGGGCAAGTCGACGCTGGCCAACACCCTGCTCGGCAATCCCGACTACCAGGTCACGCAGGGCCGCATCCTGTTCCGGGGCGACGACATCACCAGCTGGGAGACCGACGTGCGGGGCAAGGCCGGCGTCTTCCTGGCGTTCCAGTACCCGCAGACCATCGCCGGCGTGTCGGTCATCAACTTCCTGCGCCAGGCGCTGTCGGCCCGCAAGGGCATCGACCTGTCGGTGCTCGAGCTGCGGCTGGCGATCATGGAGTGGATGAAGCGGCTCGACATGGACCCCTCCTTCGCCGACCGCTACCTCAACGAGGGCTTCTCGGGCGGCGAGAAGAAGCGCAACGAGATCCTGCAGATGGCCATCCTCGAGCCCGAGATCGCCATCCTCGACGAGACCGACTCCGGCCTCGACATCGACGCGCTCAAGGTCGTCGCCCACGGTGTCGATGAGGTCCGTAGCGACCGCCCCGAGCTGGGCGTCCTCGCCATCACCCACTACCAGCGACTCCTCAACTACCTGCAACCCGACCGTGTCCACATCCTGATCGACGGGCGCGTCGTCGACAGCGGCGGGCCCGAGCTGGCCGAGCGGCTCGAGCGCGATGGCTACGAGAGCTGGCGGACGGCACCAGAGGTGACAACGACGTGACCGCACCCGTTCCCGTCGCGCCCGACCCCCTCGACGTCGAGCGCATCAAGAAGGACTTCCCCATCCTCGACCGCGAGGTGCGCGGTCGCCGGCTGGTCTACCTCGACTCGGCCAACACGTCGCAGAAGCCCCGCGCCGTGATCGATGCCATCGTCAACTACTACGAGCGCACCAACGCCAACGTGCACCGGGGCACCTACCTCCTCGCCGAGGAGGCCACCGCCGCCCTCGAGGGCGCCCGGGCCAAGGTCGCCCGCTTCGTCGGCGCCCGCTCGACCCGCGAGGTCGTGTTCGCCAAGAACGCCACCGAAGCGCTCAACCTGGTCGCCAAGGCGTGGGGGCGGGCCCACCTGCGGGCCGGCGACCCGGTGGTCATCACCGAGCTCGAGCACCACGCCAACATCGTCCCCTGGCACCAGCTCGTCGACGAGATCGGCATCGAGCTGCGCTGGATCCCGGTCGGTCCCGACGGCCACCTCGACCTCACCGACCTCGACCGGCTCATCGACGGCGCCCGGTTGGTGTCGTTCGCCGCCATGTCCAACGTGCTCGGCACCATCACCCCGGTCGAGCGCCTGGTGGCCGCCGCCCACGACGCCGGGGCCATCGCCGTGGTCGACGCCAGCCAGTACGTGCCCCACCTGCCCACCGCCGTGCGTGACTGGGGGGCAGACTTCGTGGCCTTCACCGGGCACAAGATGTGCGGGCCCACCGGCATCGGGGTGCTGTGGGGCACCGAGGCCATCCTCGACGCCACCCCGCCGTTCCTCACCGGCGGCGAGATGATCCTCAACGTCACCAAGGAGGGCTTCACGCCCAACGAGCTGCCGTGGAAGTTCGAGGCCGGCACGCCGCCCATCGCCGAGGCCGTGGGACTGGGCGCGGCGGTCGACTACCTCGAGACCCTGGGCATGGAGGCGGTGCGCACGCACGAGGTGTCGCTCACCGCCTACGCGCTCCGCTCGCTCACCGACCGCTTCGGCGACGAGCTGTCCATCCACGGGCCGGCCGAGCCCGCCGAGCGGGGCGGGGTGCTGTCGTTCACCTACGGCGACCTGCACCCCCACGACCTCACGCAGGTGTTCGACGAGCGGGGCGTGTGCGTGCGGGCCGGCCACCACTGCGCCAAGCCGCTCATGCGCGAGCTGGGCGTGGCGGCCACGGCCCGGGCCTCGCTCTACGTCTACAACGACGAGTCCGACGTCGACGCCCTGGGCGACGCCATCGGCGCCGCCGCCGACTTCTTCCGCACCTGACCTGCGCCGGCGCTCGGCCGACGCCACCGCCGATAGGATCGCGACCCGCATGCCCGGCCTCGAAGACCTGTACCGCGAGATCATCCTCGACCACTACCGCAACCCGCGGAACCGCGGCGAGCTGAGCTCGCCCCCGGCCACCCGGGTCGAGGGGTTCAACCCGCTCTGCGGCGACGAGATCGTGCTCTACATCGACGTCGACGGCGACGTGGTGCGCGACATCCGCATCGGCGGCCAGGGCTGCTCGATCAGCCAGTCGTCCGCGTCGATGATGTCCTCGGCAGTCAAGGGCAAGTCGCTCGACCAGGTGCGGGCGCTGTCGCGGGCGTTCAAGGGAATGATGTCGATCCACGAGCAGACGCTCGATGGCGCGGGCAACGGGGCCGACGACGGCGACGCCGCGGGCGAGGCGGCGGACGCGGAGGTCAAGCTGGGCGACCTCGAGGCGCTGCGGGGCGTGGTCAAGTTCCCGGTGCGCATCAAGTGCGCCACGCTGAGCTGGAACACCCTGCTGCAGGGCCTCGACGAGCCGTCGTCCTGAACGCCGGCCCGCCGCGGCGCCCGGCTACTCGCCGAGCGCCCGGTTGACGGCCGCGGCGAGCTCGAAGCAGCGGTCGGTGATGCCACCCTCGTCGTGGCTGGTGATGTCGATCACCACCCGGTTCCATGCGTTCGACCAGTTGGGGTGGTGGTTCAGCTTCTCGGCCTCGAGCGCCACCATCGCCATGAAGCCGAACGCCTCGACGAAGTTGCGGAACTCGATCTCGCGGTGCAGGGCCCCGTTGGCGATGCCCCAGCCGGGGATGTCGGCCAGGCGGAGCTCGGTCTCGTCGTGGGTCAGGCGGGCCATGCCGCCCATTGTCCCCGCCGGCGGGCGTCCCCGCACGGGCGCCGCGCGTCTGCCCTGCTCACGATCCGGGCCGAGCCGCAGGTTCCGCCCCGCGGGTAGGGTCGGCCCATCGCCGAACGCCGTCCGTGGGGGTGCAGATGACGACGACCGACGTTGCCGACCTGGTCGAGGCCCTGTCCGGCGTGGTCGGCGCCGACCACGTGCTGGCGGGCGACGCCGTCAAGGACGACCACACCCACGACGAGGCGCTCACCGCCACGCCCCGGGTGCCCCTCGCCGTGGTGCTACCGGCGACCAGCGGCGAGGTGTCGGCCCTGCTCTCCCTGGCCGACACCCGGGGTGTGCCGGTCACCGCCCGCGGCTCGGGCACCGGGCTCTCGGGGGCGTGCGTGCCGCGGCCCGGCGGCATCGTGGTGTCGTTCGAGCGCATGGCCGCCATCGTCGAGATCGACACGGAGAACTTCGTCGCCGTGGTCGAGCCGGGGGTGACCCTCGACCAGCTCGACGCCGCGCTGGCGCCCCTCGGGCTCGTCTACCCGGTCTTCCCCGGCGAGTACAGCGCCAGCCTGGGCGGCAATGTCGGCACCAACGCCGGCGGCATGCGGGCCGTCAAGTACGGCGTGACCCGCCACCACGTGCTCGGCATCGAGGCCGTGCTGGCGTCGGGCGAGGTGGTGCAGTGCGGCGGCAAGGTGGTGAAGTCGTCCACCGGCTACGACCTCACCCAACTCGTCATCGGTTCGGAGGGCACGCTGGCCCTGGTCACCCGGGCGTACCTCAAGGTCTACCCCCGGCCCGCCCACCAGGCGACGGTGCTGGCCCCGTTCGCCACGCTGGAGGCCGTCACCGCCGCGGTGCCCGAGATCGTGCGCAGCGGCGTCGGGCCGCTCATCCTCGAGTACATCGACATGCTCACCATGGCCGCGGCCACGGCGTACGTGGGACTCGACCTGGGCATCCCCGACGCGGTCAAGGACTCGGCGCTCGCCTACCTGGTGGTGGCGCTCGAGGGCACCCACGCCGACCGGGTCGAGGCCGACACCGCCGCGGTCGCCACCCAGCTCGCCGAGCTGGGCGCCATGGACGTCTACGTGCTGCCGCCGGGCGCGGCGGCCGGGCTGATCGACGCCCGCGAGAAGGCGTTCTGGGTGGCCAAGGCCAACGGCGCGGACGACATCGTCGACGTCGTCGTGCCCCGCGCCGCGGTGCCGGCGTTCATGGCCCGCGTGC
Source organism: Acidimicrobiales bacterium (assembly GCA_035697515.1). Classification (GTDB taxonomy): domain Bacteria; phylum Actinomycetota; class Acidimicrobiia; order Acidimicrobiales; family VFJN01; genus ZC4RG19. Next base: position 7,981 of record DASSCS010000145.1, on the reverse strand, counting down.
GCGAGATCGCGGACGAGCACGAGGCCTGGATCGCCGGCTGCGGTCACGCGGGCGACGGCAACGTCCACCTGGCCGTGTTCCAGCAGGACGCCGAGGCGCGCGGGCGGGTGCTGCACGCCCTGTTCACGACGGGCATGGAGCTGGGCGGCGCCATCTCGGGCGAGCACGGCCTCGGCACCGAGAAGGCGGGCTACTTCCTCGAGTTGGAGGACCCGGCCAAGGTGGCGCTCATGCGCCGCGTCAAGGCGGCCTTCGACCCCAACGGCATCCTCAACCCCGGCACCATCCTCGGATGACCGGCCCGCGACCCGCCCCGCACGACCCCCCGCCCCTCACGATCCCGGAGGACCGGCAGCGACATGGCTGACAGCACCGAGACCAACGGCGCCCAGGCGCTCATCCGCACCCTGGTGAGCTGCGGGGTCGACACCTGCTTCACCAACCCGGGCACGTCGGAGATGCACTTCGTGGCCGCGCTCGACGCGGTGCCCGAGATGCGGGGCGTGCTCGCCCTGTTCGAGGGGGTGGCCACCGGCGCGGCCGACGGCTACGCCCGCATGGCGGGCCGGCCGGCCGCCACGCTGCTCCACCTCGGCCCCGGGCTCGGCAACGGGCTGGCCAACCTGCACAACGCCCGCAAGGGCCGCACGCCGGTCGTCAACATCGTGGGCGACCACGCCACCTACCACAAGCAGTACGACGCCCAGCTCGAGAGCGACATCGAGACGGTGGCCCGCAACGTGTCGTCCTGGGTGCGCTGGTCGCAGCGCCCGGCCGACGTGGGGCGCGACGCGGCCGAGGCGGTGGCCGTGGCCTCCGGTCCCCCGGGCCAGGTGGCCACCCTCGTGCTGCCCGCGGATGTGAGCTGGTCGCCCGGGGGGCTCACCGCCGAGCCGATCCCTCCCCGGCCCGCCACGCCGGTCGACGGCGACGTGGTCGACGCCGTCGCCAAGGCCCTGCGCTCGGGCGAGCCGTGCGGCCTGCTGTTGGGCGGGGGCGCGCTGCGGCAGGACGCCCTGCTCGCGGCGAGCCGGGTGGCCAACGCCACGGGCGCCCGGCTGCTGGCCGAGACGTTCCCGTCGCGCACCGAGCGGGGCGCGGGGCGCCCGTCGGTCGACCGCCTGGCCTACCTGGCCGAGTTCGCGTCGAGCCAGCTCGCCGGGCTGCGCCACCTGGTGGTGGTCGACGCGAAGGCGCCGGTCAGCTTCTTCGCCTACCCCGGCAAGCCGAGCTACCTGGTGCCCGACGCCTGCGAGGTGCACCTGCTCGACGGCGCGGGCAACACGGCCGCCGCCCTGGCCGCGCTGGCCGACACGGTGGGCGCTCCGGCCGACGGCGCCACGCTGCAGCCGGCGGGGCGGCCCGACCTGCCCACCGGCGAGCTCACCGCCGCGGCGGTCGCCCAGGCCGTCGGCGCGCTGCTGCCCGAGGACGCCATCGTGTCGGACGAGGGCAACACGTCGGGCCTGTTCGCGCCCGGCCTCACGGCCGGCGCCCCGCCGCACGACTGGCTGTGCCTCACCGGCGGGGCGATCGGCCAGGGCCTGCCCGTGGCCACCGGCGCGGCGGTCGCCTGCCCCGACCGCCGCGTCGTCAGCCTGCAGGCCGACGGCAGCGCCCTCTACACGATCCAGTCGCTGTGGACCCAGGCCCGCGAGGGCCTGGACGTCGTGACGATCATCTACAACAACCGGTCGTACGCGGTGCTCAACATGGAGCTCGACCGCGTGGGCGCCGAGGCCGGGGGCCCCAGGGCCAAGGACCTGCTCGACCTGTCACGGCCCGACATCGACTTCGTGGCGCTGTCGCAGGGGCTGGGCGTGCCCGCCACGCGGGCCACCACGGCCGACGAGATGGGCGACCAGCTCGCCCGTGCGCTGGCCGAGCCGGGCCCGTCGCTGATCGAGGCGATCGTGCCGCCCATCACCTGAACCAGGCCACGCGACCACCACGGGTCGTAGAGTCGGGCGGCGTGCCTGATGTCCTGACGGTGCTGCGCGTCGATGTCGACGCCCGCCACATGGCAACGGCACGCGCCATCGTCGAGGCGGCCGAGGGCTCCGCCGGCGAGATCGAGGTGGTCGCGCACGCCGAGGCCGCCGCGGTCACCCTCGTCGCCGCCTTCCACCTGGCGGGCGACGCCGCCACGGCCGCCCTGCGGCTGACGGGCGCGCTCACCGGCACCCCGGCACCCCGGCTGGCCCTCTCGACCGGCGACGTCACCGTGGGCCCGGAGGGGCCCCGGGGACCGGCCCGCGACAGGGCCGACCGGCTGGCCGGCCACGGCGACGACGGACGCGTGCTGCTGACCGCCTCGACCGCGGTGATGGTCAGCCCCGCACTGCCGCCCGGGGTCGAGCTCGTCGACCTGGGGGTCGTCACGCTGGGCCCCCGCAGCGACGAGCGGACCTACGAGCTGCGCCTCGCCGCGGACAGCGGCGGCGCGTCCGAGGACGACAGCCGTGCCTCGAACCTGGGCTGGGCCCACCGCGCCGTGGCACGCGCGGTCGTCGGCCGGCGCGACCCGCTGGCACGGCTCGAGCAGGCGTGGGCCGAGGCACGCGAGGGCGGGCATCGCCTCGTGGTGGTGTCGGGTGACCCCGGCATCGGCAAGACCACGCTCACCGCCGAGCTGGCGCTGCGCGCCCATGCCGGCGGGGGCTCGGTGCTCTACGGGCGCTGGGACGAGGAGGGGCACGCCCCGTACCAGGCGCTGCGCGAGGCGCTCGGCACCTATGCCGCCGCCTGCCCCCGGCGGGTGCTGCGCCAGGACGTGGCCGGCCACGCCGACGAGCTGGCCCGGCTGCTACCCGACATCGGCGCCCGCGTCGGCGGCGTGCGCCCCCCGCTGGCCGACGACCCCGACGCCGAGCGCATGCGCCTGTTCGACGCCCTGCGCGACTGGATCGGGGCCATCGCCCGGCGGCGCCCCGTGCTGGTGGTGCTGGACGACCTGCAGTGGGCCGAGCGCTCGTCGCTGCTGCTGCTGCGCCACCTGCTCGACACCCCGCCCGAGGGCCCCGTGCTCACGGTGGTCACCCTGCGCGACGGCGAGGTCGAGGGCATGGGCCCCCTGCACGCGCTCGGCACGTTCGAGGGCAGCGCGTCGGTCGACCGCATCGACGTGCCGGGCCTGGACCTCGACGACGTGACCGAGCTGGTGGTCGGGGCGCTCGGCCGCCCGCTGGCCAACGACGACGAGGCCGACGCGGCCCGCTGGCTCACCGACGAGACCGCCGGCAACCCGCTGTTCGTGCACGAGATCCTGCGCGGGCTCGACCCCGCCGACCCGGCCCGGGCGCTCACCGAGGCCCGCCGGCACCTGCCCGAGCGCGTGCACGACGTCGTGCGGTGGCGACTGGCCCGCCTGCCGCCCGAGACCAACGAGGCGCTGGCGGCGGCGTCGCTCGTGGGCGAGGAGTTCTCGCTCGACGTGCTGGCGGCCACCGTCGGGGGGCGGGTGATCGACCTGCGCAACCGGCTCGACGACGCCGTGCGGGCCGGGGTGGTGCGCGACGCCGACGACGGCCACCGTCTGGCGTTCGCCCATGCGGTGGTGCGCCGTGCCCTCCAGGACGACGTGGCGCCCGACCGCGCGGCCGACCTGCACCGGCGCATCGGCGGCGCCCTGGCCCGCACGGCCGCCGACGGCGCGCCCGCGCCCGAGATCGCCCACCACTACCTGCGGGCGGCCGACGCATCGACCGCGTCGATGGCGATCACCTGGGGCCGCACCGCCGCCGACCAGGCGCGCCAGGAGACGGCGTTCGAGGCGGCGGTGTGGTTCCTGACCCGGGTGATCGAGGTGCACGACCGGTACGGGCAGCTCGGCGTCGCCTCGCCGGCCCGCGCCCGGGAGCTGGCCTGCGAGCTGCGCCTCGAGCTGGCCGACGCGCACGACCGGGCCGGCGAGTTCACCGCCCGCGACCGCCGTCACCTCGAGGCGGCCGACCTCGCCCGCGACGCCGACCGCACCGACCTGTTCACCCGCGCCGCGCTGGGCTTCGGCGGCCGGCTGCCCGCAGCCCCGCCCCCCAACCGCACCGCGCGCCGCCTGCTGGACGAGGCGCTGTCCCGTCTGGCGCCGGCCGACAGCCGGGCCCGAGCCCTGACGCTCGCCCGCCTCGCCCAAGTGCTGCACGCCGAGGCGCCGCACGCCGAGCGCAAGGCCATCGCGGATGAGGCCGAGGCGATCGCCCGCCGGCTCGACGCCCCTGTGGTGCTGGCGTCGGTGCTGGTGTCGCGGGTGCTGGCGCTCGACGGGCCCGACGACGTCGACGACCACCTGGACATCGGTTCCGAGGTCATCGCCATCGGCCAGCAGACGGGCGACCCCGACCTGGTGCTGCAGGGCACCCGGGCCCGGATCCATCCCCTCTTCGTGGTGGGCGCCCACGACGCCGCCCGCGACCTGGCCGGCACGTTCACCCAGCTCGCCGGCACCGTGCGCCACCCCGACCACCTGCGCATCGCCACCATGTGGCGCACGATGTGGGCCGCCGCCGAGGGTCGCTTCGACGAGGCGGAGGCCCAGGCCGACCAGCTGAGGGTGCAGCTCGAGGTGGCCGGGCACTCGCAGGTCATCACCATCCACTTCGCCCAGACGTTCGCCCCCCGCTGGCTGCGGGGCACGCTGGCCGGCATGCGCCCGGTGGTCGACGCCGGCCTGAGCCTCAACCCCCGGTCGTTCACGTGGTGGGCGCTGCGCACCTGGATCGAGTCGTGCGCCGGCGACCGCGACGCGGCCCAGGCGTCGCTGGACGGGCGCCCGACCGACGACCTGGCGGCGGCCGACGCCGGCTACCTGTGGCTCATCGCCGCGGCGGGGGTCGCCGTCAGCGCCACGACCATGGGCGACCGCCGCTGGGCGCAGGCCGCCTACGACACGCTGGCGCCCTACAGCGGCCGCAACGCGGTGCTCGGCTACGTCGCCTACCTGGGGGCGGTCGACCACCACCTGGGCACGCTCGCCGCCGTGCTCGGCCGGACCGACGCCGCCGCCGAGCACCTCGGCGCGGCGCTCGAACGGCACCGGGTGATCGAGGCCCGACCCTGGGTGGCGCTGTCGGCCGCCTGGCTGGCCAATGTGCTGATCGAGCGCGACGCCCGCGACGCCGACCGGGCCGCGGGGCTGTCGGCCGAGGCCCGGGCCCTGGCGGACGACCTGGGGGTGGTGGTGCTCCCCCCGCCCCACCCCAAGCTCAGCGGTTGAAGCGGTCGAGGTGCTCGCTGAGCACGGGAAACACGTCGGCGGCGGCGTCGCGGCCGATGAGCGCGTCGAGGTGCGCGTAGCCGGGCAGCAGGGCCCGCTCGTACAGCGACGCCTCGTTGGCCGTCTGCAGCCAGCGCAGCGTGCGCATGCTGCCCGCCGGCCGGAAGATGTAGTTCTTCTCCCCCTGCACCAGCAGGATGGGCAGCCGCAGCCGCTCGGGGTGGCGTGTGTAGGCCTCGTGGCCCGAGCGGTCCACCGCCAGGCGCCGCTGCATGATCGTGCCCATGTGGCCGAGGGCGGCCAGGTCGCCGATGCCGAACATGTCGTCGAGCTGGTCATGGGTGGCGTCGTCGAGCTGGTCGTGGGTGTGGGTGCAGCCGTAGATGGCGTTGATCCAGCGGCACAGGGCCTTGCCACAGCGCTCGGCCCGCGGCATCGGCACCGCCCGGAGCATCAGGTCGAGCGCGGTGTTGGGCACGGTCACCCCGGTGAGCGGTGCCACCTTGCTCAACCCGATCCGGCCCATCAGCTTGTCGACCTTGGCGGCGGCCTTGATTTGGTTGAGGTACGACGTGACGGGGTGCAGCGTGAACTGCATGCACACCGCCGAGCGCACGTCGCTCAGCCCCGCGGCCAGCGCCATCATGAGCGACACCGAGCCGACGCAGTGCCCCAGCGCCTGCACGCTGCCGGCGCCCGTGATGTTGCGCACCTCGGCCACCGCCTGGGGCCAGTCGGTGGTGGCGACGTCGTCGAGCGAGAACGCCGTGCGCGACGAGGGCAGGTCGATGCTGGCGCGGTAGTCGAAGAGCCAGACGTCGTAGCCGCGCTCGACCAGGTGCTCGGCCAGGTTGGTGTTCACCGTGTCGAGCAGGAACGACGTGGACGACATGCCGAAGCCCGAGGCCAGCAGCACGGGCCCGCGGCGCCCGCCCTCGTAGCGGACGAGGCGCAGCCAGGCGTCGTCGCCCACCGTGCCGTCCTCGCAGCCCTCGTGCCAGCGCCCGTCGCGGTCGCACCAGCGGGGCTCGGGTGCGGGCAGGCGTAGCCGCCGCCGGCCGGCGCCGGTGAGGGGGACCGGCGCCGCGGGCCGGGCGGGGAAGCTGGCGACGTCGTCGAGGCTGCCGTACACCTGGTCGAGCGAGCGCACGAAGCGGCGGCCGAAGCGGGCCAGCCAGCGCGCCTGCTCGAGCCGGCCGTCGACGCCCGTGACCCGCATGGTCGTGAGCTGGCGGGCGAAGTCGCCGGGCGCGATGCGCATGATGCCGGCGGCCACGGGCCGGCCATCGTCGTCGCTGATGGTGACGTACAGGGTGGTGGTGTCGCTCCACAGGTCGAGCCCGAAGCGGTCGTGCAGCACCTTGTGGCCGGCGAAGTCGTAGTGGTGCCCGTCGTCGGCCACCAGCCGCATGGCGTAGGTCATGTGCCAGGTGTCGACGTGGGTCGGGTCCTCCTGGGCCAGGCGGAACGAGCCGTCGACGACCCGCATGCGCCGCGGCGAGACCGCAGGGGCCGTCACCGTGCCGCTCAGCCGGCCCGGCGTGGACGCGTCGTCGAGCATGGACGGCAGGTCGTCGATGTCGATGGTGAGCACGAACTCGATGCGGGTGCCGTCGGCCTCGCCCCGGGCCGCACCCCTGACGGCGTCGCCGTCGGTCGCCGTGCCTGCCCACCCGGCCATGCGCTCGGTGAAGCGCACGCCGGGCCGGTCGCCGCTCACGAGGGGCGGGAGCGGGGGCGTGGGGCCGCGGTCGAGGTGCCACCTCTTCTCGGCCACGAGCAGGGCCGCGGCCCGCTCGCTGAGGGCCGAGATGGTGAGCAGGGGGTTCACCGCCAGGGGCCGGGGCACGATGGCGCCGTCGGTGACGAGCAGGTCCTCGTACACCTCGTCGCCCGCGCCGGTGAACACCCGGCCGCGGTGGTCGACCACCCCGTGGGCGCCGTCGTCGGCCATGGCGCAGCCGCCGAGCGGGTGCACCGTGACGAGCGACTCGCGCAGCATGGGCGACCACAGCGGGTTGGTGACGTGCTCGCCGCCGGCGGCCGCGCTGGCCCGCCGCAGCACATCGGCGTTGTGGTCGAAGATGGGCAGGTCGCCGACGGCGGGCCAGTCGACCTTCACCTCGTCACCGTCGAGGCACAGGCGCCCGTCGCCGACGTCGTCGCTCATGACCAGGTAGGTGAGCGACCGCTCGGCGGGGCCGCCGGTGGGGTCGAGCGCCGCGCCCCCGGTGGCCACCACCCGGCGGGCCAGGCGGCGGGCGAACGACAGCGGGCTGCCGCCGTCGTCGATGTCGGCCGCCACGGCGAAGGCGGCGGGCATGAACGCGCGGAGGGCGCCGGGGATGGCGCCCTCCTCGACGAGCACCCCCTTGCCGGGCGTCGGGGTGCCGGTCAGGTCGATCATCCCGGTGATGCACGGACCGACCTCGTTGTCGGGGGTGACCGGACGCCGACCGGCACCGATGCCCCGCACCGTGGGCGGAGCACCTTCGACGCCGTAGGCGAAGGCGAGCACGTCGCCGTTGCCCGTGAACCGGTCGCCCAGCCGGGGGGAGACGGCCAGGCCACCGGAGCGCGAGTTGAGCAGGATCTGGGTCGAGCCGAGGGTCCCGGCGGCGAGCACCAGCACGTCGGCGAACACGAACGACGACGGCGCGGCGAAGCGGTGGCGCCCGTCGCCCCCGGCCTCGAAGCTGACCAGCCACCGCCGGTCGCCCCCGTCGCCGGCCCGCGCCACGGTGCGCACCGTGGCCTCGCAGAAGACCT
>DASSCS010000144.1:0-41208 GCA_035697515.1 Acidimicrobiales bacterium | reverse complement strand
CCGCGCTCGCCGGCATGCACGACGTCTCGCTGGCGATGGTCGACCCGATCGATCCGGACCGCTTCCGCCTGCTCCCGCCGGTGCGCCGGCACGCCGCCCTGCTGCTGGCCGCCGACGACAACCGCGAGGCGGCGCTGCGCGGCATGACCGACTGGTGTCTCGCCACCGCCGCCGAGCTCGACGACGCGGCCGGTGGGCCCCGCCAGCCCGAGGCGGTGCGCCGGTTCACCGCCGACCTCCCCACCTTGCGCACGGCGCTGCGCCGAGCGCTCGACGACGGACGCACCGCCGATGCCGCCCGGCTGTTCGAACGGCTGGCGCTCTGCTGGGCCAGCTCGCCCGCTGCACCCGAGGCCGCCCACTGGGGCGCTGAGCTGCTGGCGCACGCCGACGACCTGCCCGCCACGGACCGGGTGCGACTCCAGGTCATCGTGATGCAGACCGCGGACACGTTCGAGAAGACCGCCTCGCATCTCGCCGAGGCCGAGCGGGCGCTGCGGGCCGCCGACGCCGCCGGTGACCCGGTGGCCGGCGCCGGCGCCCGCCTGGTCACGGCGATCGGGCTGGGATGGCACGGGGAACAGCTCGACCGCGCCGACGAGCTGATCGCCCAGGCCCGCGACCTCGCGCAGGCGAGTGGGGAGGGCTTCTGGGCGGCCGAAGCTCTGGCCTGCCAGGGACTCCTGGCGCTGCGCCGGCTCGACCTGGCGACCGGGATCACCCGGCTGGAGGAGGCGCTGGCCGAGCACCAGGCGGTGGGGACGCCCGTGGGTGTCGCGCGCACGCTGCTGTTCCTCGGCTTCGCCCGCCGCTGGGCGGGCGACCTCGACGGCGCCCGCCGCGCGTTCGCCGAGGCTCGGCGCAAGCTCCAGGACGGGCGGGTCACCACCTGGCTGCGGGCGACGATCGGCCTGGGCCAGTCCGAGCTGGCGGCGGGTGACCTCGACGCCGCCGAGGCCTCTTTCCGGGCCGCGCACGCGCGGGCGGCCGACGTGGGCGACCAGCGGGCCGGCCGCGCCGCGCTGGCCGGGTTGGCCGCCAGCGCCCGGTGCCGCCACGACGACGACCGTGCCGTCGGTCTGCTGCTCACCGCCGCCCGGCACGCGCTGAGCGGCGACGACGGCGCGGATGCCGCGTCGGCGGCCACCGGCCTGGCCGACGTGCTCGGCGACCAGGGCCGGCACGACCTGGCGGCGCTGCTGCTGGGCGCAGCCTCGCTGGTGCCGGACGAGGTGGGCATCCGCCTCGACGGCGCCAGCGCCGTCGACGCCGCCGAGCTGGCCCGCCGGTTGGCCATCGACCTGGGAGCCGACGAGCTCGTTCGCCTCCAGGCCGACGGCCGCATGCTGGGCCTCGAGGCTGCGCTGGCCCAGGTCGAGAGCTCGCTTGCGACCTCAGCCCGCAGCGAGGACCCGCCGCCCGGCCCCGCCGCCGGGGACCGCCACGTGGGGCCCGGGGCACCGGGGGGTGCCCGCTCAGCCCCCCGGTGACCCCAGGCGCTCGCGGTGGCCCGCCACCACCGCGAGGATCGGCTGCTCGATGCCGGCGCACACGAACTCGTCGTGCACCCACCCACCGGGCAGGACGACACCGCCTCCCGCGCCGCCCGCGATGGCGGCGCCGATGCGGTGGCGCTCGAAGTAGACGGCGACGTCACCGGTCCCGCGCGGACCGGCCTCCGGGCCGCCCGCCGCGGACCGGGCGCGGGCGTCGAGGTCACGGGCCAGCTCGACCAGCCCCTCCTCGGAGCAGCCCACGATGGCCGCGGGGAACACGGCGTAGATGCGTCCCCCGAAGTCACCCTCCAGCACCGCGACGCCGTCGTCGACGCCGCGGGCCTCGTCCAGCGAGCGCAGTGCCCGGTAGTCGGCGCCGGCCGCGTCGGCCGCCAGGCGCCGCACGGCGCTCTCGTGCGGCGAGATGACCGCGGCCCACGGGTGCGGGGACGTGCGCGGTGCGGCCGTTGCGGCACACCCGTCGCCGTCGCAACCCGGGGCCGCGGTCATGGCCCGTCCCCCGCCGGGACGAGCCGGCCCTGCGCCCAGCGCCCCACCGCCTCGGCGGTGGTGGCCGCACCTAGAGCGCGGCGGACGTCGCGCAGGCGACGATGCGCCGTGCGCAACGACATGTTGGTCTCGCGGGCCGCCGCGCCGACCGGCCGGCCCCGGGCCAGCGCGTCGAGCAGCCGTGCGGCCGCCGCGTCGAGGCCCGACGGCGCCGTGGGGTCGACGCCCGGTGGCGGCCACACCACCGCGCCGATGCGCCGGGCGTCGTCGAGGACGGCGGCCAGGCGGGCCGGGTCGAGCGGACCGGTCCGGTCGCCGCACCGGGGCCGGTCGCCCGGGTCGAGCACCACGCCGGCACCCCGGCTGAGCGCCAGGACGATCGACTCGACCGACCAGGCGGCGCCCGCCACGACCAGCGTGCCGGACTGGCACCACGGGCGGGCGGCGAGGTCACGACGGCGAACCCGCCAACCCGCCGCGCGTGCGGCCCGCGTCCACCGGGGCGCCGGCGGAACCACCAGCACCGGCCCCTGCCGGGGCGGGGGGAAGGGGGTCAGTTCGGGCACGCCGCCGCCCTCAGGGCCGGCGCACTGAGCGCTGCGGCGGCCGTGCGCGTGGGAACGCCGAGCTTGGCGCGGACGGCCCGCACGTGCGACTCGACCGTGCTCTCGGCGATGCCCAGGCGAAGTGCGATCTGTGAGGTCTTGCTGCCCGACGCGATGAGGTCGAGCACCTCGGACTCCCGGGCCGTCAGGACGGGCCGGCGCCCGAGCGCGGCGGCCGGGTGCGGCAGCGCCGCCGGGGCCGACCGGGCCGCCGTGGCCGCCGCCGTCACGAGGCGGGTGGGCGATCCGCCGACCGCGGCGGCCAGACGGGCGGCGTGGGGAGCGTCGAGCTGCGGCGCGTGGCGCCTGATCAACCGGGCCGCCGAGCCGCCGTCGAGCGGAGCGAGCTCGACCAGCACCGCACCACCCGCCCACGCCGTCGCCTGGCGGCACAGGGCGGCGGCACCGGGGGCTCCGGTCGACAGCGTCACCACCAGCGGGACCGTGCCCGCCAGCCGCGCCAGCACCGCATGGGTGGCGGGGTGGGTCAGGTGCAGGTCGTCGATGGCCAACGTCCGACCGGCCAGCCGGTCCGCCGCCCAGCCGGCGACCTCGTCGATCTCGTCGGGGGCCTCGCCGCCCGCGCCCGGAGCCTCGTCGAGAAGCGCCCGCTCGAGGGCGACGTGGGGCCGGGGCACGGCGGCCAGCCCTCCGCCCCAGGCCACCGCGGTGGGCCGGAGCGCCGCCCGGGCCAGGGCGGTGCGCCCCAGGCCCGGTCCACCGGTGATCACCACCGGAAGGCCGTCGCGCAGTGCCCTGCGCACCGCGCGCAGCTCGCGTCCCCGCCCCACCAGGTTCGTGACGCTGTACATGCCGCCACCCGCGCCGTCGGCGCCCGACCCTGTCCTTCGCATGAGCCGCCCCTCCCGTCGTCCGCCACCTGCCTGCGGGTGGCGAGCATCGCGAAGGTCGCCAACGATCCACTAACGGCGCCTGCGGGGCGCCATCGGCGTGCGCCCCCGGACCGGTGGCGTTGGCGCCGGCCACGGCCGTGCGCGGCGGGGCGAGGACGCCTACGCGGGCGTCGGTTGCCCCCGGGTGTCGTCCCAGAGCTCGACGGGGCGCGGGGCGAAGATGTCGGCCTGCCCGGTCAGCCCGGTGACCGTGTCGAGGGGAGGCAGGTCACGGGCGCGCTCGCGCTCGGCCTCGGTGATCGGCACCACGTGGACGATGCGCACGCGCCCGTCGGCCGTCTCGATGTAGTCGGTGCCGCCCGGGGTGAGCGGGCCCGACAGGAACACGGCCGGGCAGCCGGGGAAGGTGGGGAAGTCGTGGTCGAGGGGCACGATGTGCCCCCAGTCGACCGGCTCGCCGGTGGCCCACGGCCGGAGGACCAGGTCGGCGAGCCGGGTGGCGACCGCCCCCTCGTCGGTCGCGTCGAGCGGCCCGCGGCGGGAGCACCACAGCTCGGCCCGGCCCCCGCCTCCCTGCGCCAGGCCGCAAGGCAGTGTGCCCACGGCCATGCCCACCGTGGCGAATGATGTCATGCCCGTCGGGTCGGGCGGTCGGTAGACCAGCACGTCGAGCCGGGCCAGCGGGCCGGGCCCGCCTGTGAAGACGTGGCCCTCGTCGGGGACGCCCCAGCTCTGCTCCATGTGCACCAGCACGTCCCTGCGGATGCCGAGCGAGGCCACGCCGTCAACCCCCGTGGAGGATCGAGCCCATGCAGTCGTCGTGGGTGATCACGCACGACGGGCCGCCGGCGGCGTCGTGCACGACCACCTCGCCGATGCGGTCGCAGGAGAAGTGGCCCATGTAGTAGTGCACGAACGTCGACCGGACGAGCTCGGCCACGCGATCGAGCGGTAGGTCGCCCGCCCGGCTGGTGAGCTGCACCACGAGCGGCACGCGGCCGCCGTCGTGCTGCAGCGGCACGGGGGCGAACCGGCCGGCCACCACCTCGTCGCCCGTGGCGCGAGCGGCGATGCCGAACACCTCGTGCCGGACACCGTCGACGACCTGGCCGTCGTAGGCGTACCCCTCGTAGGCCTCGAGATCGGCCCTGTAGGAGGCATAGTCCTTGAGGGGCAGATCCATGGGCGCGCACCCTACCGGCGCCGCCCGCCGGTGGAGCCGCAACTCCTCCCGCATGACCGGCACCGGGCTCAGCCGCCGGCGGCGGGAGGGGTCTCGTCAGCCGGCGGGGTCTCGTCGTCCGGCGGCGCCTCGTGGCTCGGGGCGGCGGGTGCGGCCGGCGCGACCTGCGTCGCCTCGCCGAGCGCCACCCGCATCCGGTCGAGCCAGTCGGGGTCGACGTTGGCGTACACGAGGGTCGCCCCGGCGAACCGCTCGAGCTCGCCCACCAGCGCCGCCCGGTCGAGATCCTCGACCAGCAGGGCCAGCGTGGTCGTCCCGGGTTGCACGGACTGGCGGAACCACTCGACCCACTCGTCGCTGACGCCGTGGTCGATCACCTTGGCCGCCACCGCACCCGTGCCCGCGCCGACGCCGGCGCCGACGACCCACCCGACCGGACCGCCGAGGATCAGCCCGAACAGGCCCGCCCACAGCGCACCGGACAGGGCGGTGCGGCCCGGCTGGAGGTCGACCGTCTCGCGCACCACCGTGCGGCCGTCGTCGTTCTTGGTGACGATCACCGCGTCGATCAGCTTGAGCTTGTCGCTCACGCCCAGGCGGGTGGCCGCCGTCAGGAACTCCTGGGCGCGCAGCGCGTCGCCGAAGGAGATGCCCACCAACGTGCGCGGCGTGCCTTCGCCCTGGTCGTCGCCCGGGGTGTCGCTCATGCCGCAAGCCTGGCACACGCCTCGACCCCGGCCGGAACCCGCCGGCCGGTCCGGCCCATCACACCGACTGCGTCCGCACCGACTCGACCACCAGGGCGATGCCCTGCCCCACGCCGATGCACATGGCGGCCAGCCCCCACCCGCCGCCCCGGCGCGCCAGCTCGTGCACCAGGGTGGTCATGATGCGGGCGCCCGAGCAGCCGATGGGGTGGCCGAGGGCGATGGCGCCGCCGTTGGGATTGACGATGGCCCGGTCGAGGTCGGGCCACTCGGCCAGGCAGGCGAGCGCCTGCGCGGCGAAGGCCTCGTTGAGCTCGACCACCGCCAGGTCGTCCCAGCCGATCCCCGCCCGGTCGAGGGCGCGGCGGGCCGCCTCGACCGGGCCCAGCCCGTACAGGTGGGGGTCGATGCCCGAGGTGGCCCGGGCGGCGATGCGGGCCATCGGGTCGCGCCGCAGCCGGCCCGCCGCGGCCTCGCCCGCCAGCAGCAGGGCGGCCGCGCCGTCGTTCATGGGCGAGGCGTTGCCCGCCGTCACCGTGCCGTCGGGCCGGAACACCGGGCGCAGGCGGGCCAGGCCGTCGAGCGTGGTGTCGCGCACCGACTCGTCGCGCCCGAGCGGGGCGCCGGGCACGGGCACCACCTCGCCGGTGAAGCGGCCGTGGCGCCAGGCCTCGGCCGCCCGTTGCTGGCTGCGCAGCGCGAAGCCGTCCTGCACCGCACGGCTGATCTCGTAGCGCTCGGCCAGGATCTCGGCGCCCTCGCCCAGCGGCACCGTCCACCGGTCGGGCATCTGGGGGTTGACGAGCCGCCAGCCGAGGGCGGTGGACACCATGGTGCGGTCGCCGCGCTCGTAGCCCCGCTCGGGCTTGGCGACCACCCACGGCGCCCGGCTCATCGACTCGACGCCCCCGGCGATGCACAGCTCGGCGTCGCCCACGGCGATCTCGCGGCTGGCCGCGGCGACGGCCTCGAGGCCCGACCCGCAGAGCCGGTTCTCGGTGACTCCCGGGACCGAGGTGGGCAGGCCGGCCAGGAGGGCGATCATGCGAGCCACGTTGCGGTTCTCCTCGCCGGCCCCGTTGCCGTTGCCGAAGTGCACGTCGTCGATCGCGTCGGGGTTGAGGCCATCGACCCGTGACATCAGGGCGCGCAGCGCGGTCGCCCCCAGGTCGTCGGGGCGAACGTGGGCCAGCGCGCCGCCGATGCGGCCCACCGGGGTGCGCACCGCGTCGACGATGTAGACGGGCTCGGTCACGTATGCCTCACCTCTCCCCCACCCCTCGGCCCACCAGGCGGCGCCGCACCGGGAAGAACTGCACCGGGCGCCAGCGGTGCACCAGGCCGTAGATGCCGCGGGGGGCCAGGATGGCCATCACCGCGGCCACGGTGCCCAGCACGATGAAGCGCCAGGTCTCGGCGTCGGCGAGCTGCTCGTCGATGGCCCAGAACACCAGCACGCCGATGATCGGTCCCGTCGTGCTGCCCACCCCGCCGATGACCGCGACGAAGATCACCAGCGCGGTCCAGCGCAGCACGCTGAACGCCGAGTCGGCCCGGGCCGACGGGCTGCTGAGCAGCACCACGGCCCCGATGGCGCCCGTCCAGAAGGCGGCCACCACCCACACGACCAGACGGGTGCGGGTCACGTCGACACCGAGGCCCCGGGCGCCCTGCTCGCTGTCTCGCACGGCCCGCAGCGCCAGCCCCAGCCGCGAGCGCAGGGCCAGCACCACGATGGCCGTGGCGCCCACGGCCAGCGCCAGGGCCAGCCAGTACGTGATGTCGTCTCGGGCGTCACGGGAGTAGCCGCCCAGCGACGCCCGGGTCAGGCTGCGCACGTCGCCGCCGGCCAGCGAGTCGCTCTCGGACACCAGCAGCCGCACCACCTCGGCGATCACCCAGGTGCCGATGGCGAAGTAGCCGCCCGACAGGCGGAAGGCGAACAGCGCCACCGGCACCGACAGCGCGGCGGCCACCAGCCCGGCCAGCAGCACGGTCAGGTAGGGATCGACGCCCCAGTCCTCGGCGATGGTCAGCAGCGAGTAGACGCCCACGCCCACGAACATCTGCTGGCCGATCGAGATCAGCCCGGCGAAACCCGCCAGCAGGTTCCACATCTGGGCCAGCGCCAGGTACAGCAGGATGGTCACCAGCGTGGTCTGCAGAGCACCCTCGGCGTCCCACCAGGGCAGCGTGGCGAGCGCCAGGGTCACGAGCCCGAACCCGACCAGCCCCCCGGTCGACTCGGGCGTGCGCCGGCTGATGCGATGGGCGGTCCCGGTCGCCGCCGGCCCGTCCTGATCGGCGGCGGCCTCCGTCGTGCCCGCGGCGCGGCTCATGCCCGCTCCCTGCGCCCCAGCAGGCCCTGTGGCCGCAGGGCCAGCACCGCCAGGAAGATGAGGTGGCCGTAGAGGGTGCCGGACAGGACGTCGTACTGCACATCGACCTGGTTGCCCACGGTCTGGGCGACCCCCAGCACCATGCCGCCGACCAGCGTGCCCCACAGCGACCCCAGCCCGCCGATGACCACGGCCTCGAAGCCGAACAGAAGCGCGGCCGGCCCGTCGGCGGGCCCGAACGTCTGGCGGATGCCGAGGAACACGCCGGCGACGGCCACGGTGGCGAAGGCGATGGCCATGATGCGGGCGTGGACGCGGCGGTCGTCGATGCCCATCAGGCGGGCGACGGCCGGGTCGTCGGCCGTCGCCCGGAAGGCTCGTCCCGCCCGCGTGCGCGAGAACACGAGCTGCAGCGCCACCAGCACCGCCACGGCCACCCCCAGGGTCAGCAGCGGGAACCACCCCACCGCGATCTCGTCGGTGAGCCGGACGCTGCCGGTCTCGATCGACCCGGCGTCGAGGCCCTGCGAGTCGGCGCTGTAGTGCTCGAGCAGGGCGTTCTGGATGACCACGCCGAGGCCGAAGGTGACCAGGATCGAGGGGAGCGGGTCCGGCCCCATGGTGCGGGCGAACACGTGCCGCTGCAGCACGTAGCCGCCGAACGCGAACCCGGGGACGATCACCAGCAGCGCCACGAACGGGTTGACGTCGAGCGCGGCGGTGGTCGACACCGCCAGGAAGGCGGCCAGGACGGCCAGGTCCCCGTGCGCCAGGTTGACGAAGCGCATGATCCCGAAGGCCAGCGACAGCCCGGTGGCGAACAGGGCGAACAGGCCCCCCAGCAGCACGCCCTGCACCACGGCGTTGACCCAGGTCATGCCGCGCCCGCCCCGAAGTAGGCGGCGGTGATCTGCGCCCGGTCCAGGTCGGCCGGCGTGCCCTCCAGCGAGATGCGCCCCTCGAGCAGGCACACCACCCGGTCGGCCACACTCAGCGCCTGGCCGATGTCCTGCTCGACGATGAGCACCGTCGTCCCCTCGCCGATGATGGCCGGCAGCGCCGCGTACAGGCCCTTGACCGTCACCGGCGCCAGGCCCAGCGACACCTCGTCGAGCAGCAGCAGGCTCGGGTTGGCCATGAGGGCGCGGCCGATGGCGACGGCCTGCTGCTCTCCGCCCGACAGCACGTCAGCCGGCCGGCGCAGCAGCGGGCCGACCAGCGGGAACACGTCGACCACCCGGTCCACGTCCCAGGCGCCGGGCCGGCGCGCGTGGGCGCCCACCAGCAGGTTCTCCTCGACGGTCAGGCTGGGGAACAGGTGGCGGCCCTCGGGCACGAGGGCGATGCCGAGGTCGACCCGGCGGTGGTGGGGCACGGCGAGGAGGTCCTCGCCCGCGAAGCGCACCGACCCCGCCGTGGCCTCGACGAGCCCCGCCAGCATGCGCAACAGCGTGGTCTTGCCCGCCCCGTTGGCGCCGATGACCGCCACCGTCTCGTGCTCGGCGACGCCCAGGTCGATGCCGAACAGGGCCTGGAAGTCGCCGTAGCCGGCGTCGACGCCCACGATCTCCAGCAGCGCGCTCATTCGGGCTCGACCCCCAGGTAGACCTCGCGGACCGACGGGCTGGCCATCACCTCGGCGGGGTCTCCCTCGGCGATCTTGCAGCCGAAGCTCATGGCCATCATGCGGTTGACCACGGCGAGAAGGGCGTGCACCACGTGCTCGATCCACACGATCGTCACGCCGTCGGCGCGGATGGCTCGCACGTCGTCGATCAGCTCCGCCACCTCGGCCTCGGTCAGGCCGCCGGCGATCTCGTCGAGCAGCAGCACACGGGGGCCGGTGGCCAGCGCCCGCGCCAGCTCGAGTCGCTTGCGTCCGAGCAGCCCCAGCTCGCCCGCCCGGGCGTTGGCCCTGGGCAGCATGTGGGTGCGCTCCAGCGCCGCGACAGCGTCCGGCAGTGCGTCCCGCTCGCGCCGCGGCGCGCCCGAGCCGAACACGGCCGCGGCCAGCACGTTCTCGAAGACCGTCATCTGCTCGAACGGGCGCGGGACCTGGGCGGTGCGGGCCAGGCCGGCCCGGCACCGCCGGTCGGCCCGCTGGCGGGTGATGTCGTGGCCGTCGAGGCGGATCCTCCCCTGGTCGGGCCGCAGGTCGCCGGCGACGAGGTCGAGCAGCGTGGTCTTGCCGGCGCCGTTGGGGCCGACGATGCCCAGCGCATCGCCGGTCCCGACGGTGATCGACAGGTCGTCGATCACCTTGACGCCGAACGACTTCGAGACGTGCTCGACCTCGATGACAGGGGCTCCCACCGACGCCACGCCCTCAGGAGATGGGCTGGATCTCGCCGTCGACGGGCAGCTCCGGAAGCTGGCCGTTGACGTTGATCGCCAGCTCCAGCGGGTAGTCCTGGCCCGCCACCCACTGCCCGGCCACCAGCGGGGTCTTGGACAGGTTCGGGACCGGCCCGGAGCCGAAGTCGACCTGCCCCACGACGGTGGCCAGGTCGGTCTCCGCCAGCGCCTCGTTGAGGGCGTCGGGGTCGGCGCTGCCGGCCCGCGTGAGCGCGTCGATGGCCACCTCGAACAGGGCGTGGGCGAACCCGAGCGGCTGCGTCCACTGCGAGCCGGTCTCCTCCTCGAAGGCGGCGGCCAGCTCGGCGGCCGACTGCCCGGTGAGCGACGAGGTGAACGGGTGGTCGCCCGTCCACCAGATCTCGCTCGAGAGGCCCTCGCCCTTGGGGAACGACTCGACCGCGCTCGGGAACAGCAGCGCCTTGCCGACGGTGATCACCGGGGGGTTGAACCCCTGCTGGCCGGCCTGGCTCTGGAAGTTGGCGAACGTCGGCGGGGGCAGCACGCCCGACACGATCGTCACGCCCTCCGACCGGAACTGGCTGATCTGGGCGCTGAAGTCCTGGGTGTCGACGGGGAACCGGCCCGGGTCGACCACGGTGAACCCGGCGGCCTCGAGCGCGGGCGGGAAGCCGACCGCCGGGTCGCTCCAGGCGTTGCCGTCGGGGTCGTTGGGCCACAGCCCGCCGACGACCTTGTCGACCCCCGCCTGCTCCCAGAGGGCGATGAAGTTCTCGATGACGTCCTCGAGCCCCCAGAAGAAGTGCCAGTTGTAGGCCGAGGCCTGGGCCGGCTCGTCGACGTCCGGCCCGAGCTCGCCCCCGAGCCCCAGGTAGTGCGGCTGCCAGGGCGCGACGGTCGAGATGCACGGCACTTCGCCCAGGTCGCAGGCCGAGGCCACGGGCACCGTGGTGTCGGGCGTGGACGACACGAGCACCAGCTCGACGCCCTCGCTGATCAGCTCCTGGGCGACCTCGCCGGCCCGGCCGGCGTCGGACTCGCTGTCGACGTCGATGATCTCGACCGCCTCGCCCAGCTCGGCCCGCATGGCGGCGAGCACGAAGGCGTCGGCCTCGCCGAACGGCGCGAGCGGGCCGGTGCGGGGGGTCACGTAGCCGATGCGGGCCGAGGGGATGTCGTTCCCGCCCCCGTCGCCGCCTCCCGCGCTGTCGCCGCCGTCGTCGTCGTCCCCGCAGGCGGCCAGCATGCTGCCGCCCACCCCGAGGGCGGCCATGCCCTGCAGGAACCGGCGCCGCGATGGCGCCGCCCGCCCGTCCTGGTCCTGTTCAGTCATAGCTTCCCCCTGGTGTCCGCCAGCCGTTGTGACTGGATGCCTGTGCCGTTGCCCGCGGCCGCCGGCCGGCGCCCGCTGAAGGCGTCGTCGAGCAGCCGCCGGATCCCCTCCGGCTCCACCGGCCGCACGTTGCCGGCGGCCTCGGCCACGATCCGCCCGGCCGCCTCGTCGAGCCCCTCGGCGGGCATGCCGATGGCCGCCAGGCTGGTGGGCGCGCCGATGGCGGCGGCCAGGTCGAAAAGCGCGCCGGGGGCGTCGTCGGTGCCCAGCGCGGTCTCGATGTCGGCCATGACCTCGGGGACGGCGGGGGCGTTGTAGGCCAGCGCGTGGCCGAGCACCACGGCGTTCATCGAGCCGTGGTCGAGGTCGAACATGCCGCCGAGCACGTGGCACGCCTTGTGGTGCAGCGCGGTGCCCCCGGAGGCCAGCGCGATGCCCGCCAGGTAGGCGCCGTAGAGCGCGTCGGTGCGGGCGGCCAGGTCGCCGGGCGTGGCGCACACCGCGGGGAGGCTGCGGTGGAGGGCCCGGATGCCCTCCAGCGCCATCAGCGAGACGACCGGGTTGGCGCCCGGCCCGTACAGGGCCTCGACGCAGTGGGCCAGGGCGTTCATGCCCGAGGGCCCGGCGATGGCCGGCGGCAGCGTGAGGGTGAGCTCGGGGTCGTACACCACCACCTCGGGCTTGACCCGCCGGTCCTTGCCGGTGCGCTTGTGGCCGCCGTCGGTCAGTCCCCAGATGGTGGTCATCTCGGAGCCGGCGTAGGTGGTGGGCAGGGCCACCTGGCGCACGTCGTCGGTCAGCGCCACGGCCTTCCCGAAGCCGGTGGCCGAGCCGCCCCCGATGGTCAGGACGGTGTCGGCGCCCAGCTCGCGGGCCTGGGCCCGGGCCGCCTCGGCCCTCGCCACCGGCACGTGCTGCACCACGTCGCGGAACCGGCCCACCACCCGCTCGCCCACGAGCGCGGTCACGTCGTCGGCCAGGGCGTCCTCGTCGGGTGAGGCGACCACCAGCACCCGGCGTGCGCCCAGGGCGTCGAGCTCGGCCGGCAGCTGTCTGCGGGCGCCCGCGCCGAACACGACACGCCCCCCGATGGCGTCGTAGGCGAACGGCCTCATGCGGCCCTGCCCCGGGTCGCCTCGAGCTCGCGCAGCACGGCCAGCTCGTCGCGGGTGGGCGGTGCGGTGGCGGCCACGTCGTCGGCCACCGCCAGGTCCCACCCGGTGGCGGCGCGGGCGTCGTCGCTGGTGGCGCCGGGGTGGAGCGCCGTGAGCACCAGCTCGCCCCGGTCGGCGTCGCGGTCGAGCACGCCGATGTCGGTGATGACGGTGCTGACCCGGTCGCCCAGCGACGTGCGGAAACCCACCCGTTCGACGAACGCGCGGGTGGACTGGCGCATCACCACCAGCACCCGGCCGCACGACGCCGCGATCTCGGGCGCCCCGCCGGCCCCGGGCAGCCGCACGGTGGGGTGGTCGTAGGTCCCGATGACGGTGGTGTTGATGTCGCCCCGGCGATCGAGCTCGGCTGCGCCGAGGAAGCCGACGTCGACCCGCCCGGGCTGCAACCAGTAGTTGAAGATCTCGGGCACCGACACGACGGCGTCGGCCGTCTCGGCCAGCTCGCCGTCGCCGATCGACAGCGGCACCGTGCGGGGCTTCGACCCGATGGTGCCCGACTCGTACACCAGCACCAGGCCCGGGGCATGGGTGCGGCGGGCCAGGTTGGCCGCCATCGACGGCAGCCCGATGCCCACGAAGCACACCTCGCCGTCGGACAGGTGGCGGGCCGCGGCGACCGCCATCATCTCGTCCGCGGTCCATCCGTCGTGGGTCACGCCGGCGCACCGCCGTCGAGCCACGGGTACCGGGACGTGTCCTTCCCCGCGTAGTCGGGGTCGAGGTAGATGAAGACCCGCTGGATCAGGAAGTCGCGGATCTCGAACACGTCGCACCAGCGGCCTGCGGCCCAGTCGGGGACACCTGCCCGCCAGGGCCCGTCGCGGTGCTCGCCGTGGCTGGTGCCCTCGCACACCAGGACGTCGGACCCGGAGAACACCCAGTTGAACTCGGAGTAGTGGTGGACGATCTCCTCGAGCGTGCCGCCGACGTCCCCGAACAGCTTGGCGATCTCCTCCTTGCCGGCGGCCAGGCCCCACTTGGGGAAGTACACCTGCGCGTCCGAGGCGAACAGGTCGAGGATGCTGCCGCCGTTCGACGTGGTGCCGCCGTTGTCGAACGCCTTGAGGTACTCGATCGCGACGCTCTTGCGCTGCTCGTCGGTCATGGTGGTTGTGGCGATGGCCATGGGTCCCTTCCCCTCGCTCACGGTGCGCTGGGCACCAGGTCGAGCACGTTGTCCTGCATCCACGCCAGGAACGCCTGGCGGTCGCGGCTGATGGCGTCCCAGGCGGCGTAGGCGGCGTTGTCGCGCACGGAGTAGCCGTGCGCGTAGCTGGGTGCGGCCCCGCCCGGCACCTCGGCCACGGCGGTCACGACCCACGAGGGCAGCACCACCGCGTCGGGCCGGGGGCCCAGCTCGTCGACCACCTCCTCGACGGTGACGACCGAGCGGCGGGCGGCGAGCACCGCCTCCTTCTGCACGCCCGTGATGCCCCAGAGCTGCACGTTCCCCGCCCGGTCGGCCCGCTGGGCGTGGATGATGGTCACGTCGGGACGCAGGGCGGCGACCGCGGTCAGCTCCTCGCCGGTGAACGGGCAGGCCAGGGTGGCCACGTTGGCGGTCTGCGCGGCCAGGTCGGTGCCCGCGTAGCCGCGCAGCACGGCGAAGGGGAGGCCCGACGCGCCGGCCACGTAGCGGTTGGCCATGCCGGCGTGGCTGTGCTCCTCGAGCTCGAGGGGATGGGGCCACCCGCGCTCGACCGCGTCGCGGAAGCGGTGCAGCGATCCCACGCCCGGGTTGCCCCCCCACGAGAACACCAGCTTGCGCGCGCAGCCCATGCCGATCATCTGGTCGTAGACGATGTCGGGCGTCAGGCGCACGAGCGTCAGGTCGCGTCGCCCCTGGCGGATGATCTCGTGCCCGGCCGCGTACGGGATGAGGTGCGTGAAGCCCTCCAGGGCCACCACGTCGCCGTCGTGCACCAGCTCGGCGATCGCCCGGGGGAGCGTCGTGATCGTGGCCACGGCGGTCCCTCAGCCCCGCGGGTACCAGGCCGGGATCTCGGCGTCGACGTTGACCCACACCGACTTGGGCTCGGTGTAGCCCCGCATGGCCTCGAATCCCATCTCGCGGCCGTGGCCCGAGTGCCCGACGCCGCCGAAGGGCGAGCCCGGGCCGACCCGCTTGTAGCAGTTGACCCACACCATGCCGGCCCGGAAGGCCTCGGCGGCGCGGTGGGCACGCCCCAGATCTCGCGTCCACACTCCGCCGCCGAGGCCGTACTCGGTGCCGTTGGCGATGGCGATGGCCTCGTCGTCGGTGGTGAAGGTCGACACCGTGACGAACGGTCCGAACACCTCCTCCCGGCACACCCGCGCCGCCGGGCTCGCGGCCACGACCGTGGGCAGCACGTAGCAGCCGCCGGCCAGGGCGGGATCGTCGGGCTCGGTGCCGCCGCACAGCACCGCCCCGCCCTCGTCGGTGGCCACCTTCACGTACGCCAGCACGCGGTCGCGGTGCTCCGGCGACGTGAGCGGCCCCATCTCGGTGCCGGGCGCGAGCGGGTCGCCGACCCGGATCGACCGGGCCAACGCCAGGAACCGGTCGAGGAACTCGTCGGCGATGGCCTCGTGCAGCAGCAGCCGGGAGCCGGCGATGCAGGCCTGGCCCTGGTTGTGGAAGATGGCGAAGGCCGAGCCGTTGACCGCGGCGGCGAGGTCGGCGTCGTCGAACACCACGTTGGCGCCTTTGCCCCCCAGCTCGAGCTGCAGGCGCTTGAGGTTCCCCGCGGAGGCCTCGACGATCGAGCGGCCCGTCCGCGTCGACCCGGTGAAGCTCACCTTGCCGATGCCGGGGTGCTCGGCGATGCGGGCCCCCGCGTCGTGCCCGTAGCCCGGCACCACGTTGACGACGCCGGGCGGGAAGCCCACCTCGTCGATCAGCTCGCACAGGCGCAGCGACGACAGCGGCACCAGCTCGGACGGCTTCATCACCGCCGTGTTGCCCGCGGCCAGGGCCGGCCCCAGCTTCCAGCTCGTGAACATGAACGGGAAGTTCCAGGGCACGATCTGGCCGACCACGCCGATGGGCTCGGGGCGCACGTAGTTGAGGAAGCCGGCGTCGACGGGCACCACCGAGCCCTCGAACTTGTCGGCCATGCCGGCGAAGTAGCGGAAGGTGGCGGCCGTGCGGGGCACGTCGAGCAGGCTCGTGTCCTTCAGCGGGTGGCCCGTGTCGGTCGACTCGAGCCGGGCCAGCTCGTCGGCGTGGTCCTCGATGGCGTCGGCCAGGCGTCCGAGCAGCCGGCCCCGGTCGGCGGCGGCGGTGGTGGACCAGGCGGGGAACGCCCGCTGCGCGGCCTCGACGGCCAGGTCGACGTCGGCCGCCCGGGCCTCGGCCACCTCGGCCAGCAGCGACCCGTCGTGCGGGTTGCGCACCTCGACGGTGGCGCCCTCCAGCGCGTCGACGAAGCGGCCGTCGACGAACAGCTTGTCCTGGAACGCCACCGCTCAGAACTCGACGGCGGTCTTGGGCGCCTTGCCCTGGGCGATCAGGTCGGGCAGCTCGGGCGACCCGTTCTCCCACACCAGCAGCATGGCGCGCTTGGGCGAGTAGCCCTGGTGGCGGATGTCGGCGGGCATGGCCGCCACGTCTCCCGCCTTCATGACGACGTTGGCCCGGGGTTCGCCCGTCTCGCGGTCCTCGACCTTCCAGTGGATCTCGTCGGACAGCTGGACGAACCACTCGACCCGGTCGTTGCCGTGGATGATCGGCAGGATGAACTCCTCGGTGGTCGGGCAGTACAGGCTGTCCCGGCACACCGACACGACCGACGGGTTCCACGTCACGTCGCTGCGCGACAGGTAGGCGTAGAGGTTGAACGCCGCGACCTCAGCCTCGTAGCCGGGGGCGGGCTCGACGCTGGGCTCGTCCTGGGGCACGTCGGCGAACATGCGGTTGATCGGGTGGCCGGTGGCGTCGGAGCGCAGCGGCTCGTCTCCCGGCACGCCGACCATGCGGTTGGCGGTCACCCGGGTGCGGGTGATGGCGGCCAGGTTGTCGCCGCGCTTCTCGCCGAACGGCGACCCGGTCTCCTGGGGGGCGGCGAAGGGGTCGTAGCCGTCGTTGGTCCAGTCGGCGAGGATGGCCTTGAACGTGGCGATGATCTGCTCGTGGGGGAAGTTCTCCTGGTGGTCGAGCTCGGCCTTGCGGTACGCGTCGTTGTACCGGCCCGCGAACAGGTCGACGGTGCCGTAGTGGTTCATCGTGCCGATGACGGCGTCGAAGTTGACGATGCCGTAGAAGAAGTTCCAGGCCACGTCGCGCATGAGCGCCTTGAGGAACGCCTCGATCGAGAGCACGTGGCGGCCGGTGGGCCACTCGACGTGGGCGAAGTGCTCGTCGCGGTGGAACGTGAAGCCGCCCAGGCGGAAGGTCCGGTAGCCGTGCTCGTTGGGCCCGGTGGACTCGACGGTGGGGTCGGTGGCGGGTGCGGCGGTGTCGGTCACTGGTCGTCCTCTCGCTCGGCTCAGGCGGTCTGGCAGATCTCGGACCAGCGGTAGACCGTCCCCGGCCCCTCGATGGTCTGGAGCAGGATCACGCTCGGGCGCTCGGCGCTGAAGCGGTAGCAGCGGCCGGCCGGCAGCAGGGTCATGTGGCCCCGGCCGGCGACGACCCGGCCCATGGGTGTGCCGGCGGGGTCGCCGTCGACCGCCACGGAGCCCGAGGCGCCCTCGCCGACCTGGGGCTGGTCGGGGTCGAGCAGCTCGACCGTGACCTGGCCGTCGACGACGAGCGCGAACTCGTCGTGCGCCGTGGCCCGCCACTCGGAGGTCCCCTCGGCCCTGATGACCTCGAGCACGTACTCCATGTTCTTGGCGACGCCGACCTTCTCCCACGGCCGGGCGCCGGCCGCCACTTCGAACATGTTGGAGAAGACGTAGTTGCGAGCGTTGTCGTTGATCAGCTCGACGCCGCCCTTGTCGTAGTCGTCGAGCGAGCCGAAGCGGGTCGTGTACGTGGCCATGGTTCCCCTCGGTCCCGGATGCGTTCTCGGATCCGTGCTCACCATCCGTGTGTTCGCATTCCGCACAGTCGTTCGCATTGTGAACGACTGGACCCTCGCGTAGGGTGTGACCGATGTCAAGGCCCGAGTTCGTCCAGTCCCTCGAACGGGGCCTCAAGGTCATCCGCTGCTTCGACGCCGAGCATCCCCGCCTGACCCTCAGCGAGGTCGCCAACCGCACCGGGCTCACCCGGGCCACGGCCCGCCGGCTGCTGCTCACCCTCGACGAGCTGGGCTACGTGTCCTCGGACGCGCGCCGCTTCTCGCTGACGCCCCGGGTGCTCGACATCGGCTACGCCTACGTCTCGTCGCTGAACGTGCAGCAGATCGCTCAGCCCTACCTCGAGGCGCTGTCCGAGCACGTCAACGAGTCGGTGTCCGTCACGGTGCTCGACGAGGCCGACATCATCTACGTGGCCAGGGTGCCGACCACCCGCATCATGACCATCTCGCTGGGACTGGGCAGCCGGCTGCCCGCCCACTGCACCTCGATGGGCCGCGTCCTGCTAGCCGAGCTGCCCATCGACGAGCTGCGCACCGTCCTTCCCGCCGTGCTGACGCCCCGCACCGAGCGCACGATCACCTCGCGGCGCGCGCTCGAGGCCGTGCTGGCCGAGGTGCGCGAGCAGGGCTGGGCCCTGGTCGACGAGGAGCTCGAGATCGGCGTGCGCTCCATCGCCGCACCGCTGCGCGACTCCAACGGCCGGGCCATCGCGGCCATGAACGTGTCGACCCACGCCGGCCGCACGACCGTGGCCGAGCTGCACGAGCACTTCGTCCCCGCCCTCGTGGCGACGGCACAGGAGATCAGCGACGCCTTCGCCAAGCGCTGAGCCCCCGCCGACGGACAGCCCGCACGCCGCGCAGGCGGCGGTGCAGGCGGCGGCGCAGGCGGTGGGACAGGCGGTGTGGGCGCGGGCCCAGCGGCTGGCCGGCGAGCTGCGGGCGGCGGGCGCGGAGGTGGCACTGTCCGAGCTGCTCGACGCGGCCGAGGCGCTGCGCCACATCGACCTGTCCCGGCGGGCCGAGGTGCGGGCCGCCCTGCGCTGCGTGCTGGTGAAGTACCCGCACCACGAGGCGCGCTTCGACGCCGCCTTCGACCGCTGCTTCCCCGCCCGGGCCACGGTTGCGGGCATGGGCGCCGCGGACGGAGCCCCGCCGGCCGGCCCGCCCCCCGACCCGGCCGCCGCCGTTCCCGGCGACCTCACCTCGCTCGACGACCGGCTGCGCCGCACGCTCGACGCCGGTGCCGACGCCGACCTGCGGGTGCTCGCCGAGGAGGCGGTCGAGCGCTACGGCGGGTTCGACGACGCGGTGCGCACCGAGCGCTACCACGTCTACCGGGTGCTGCGGGCCCTCGACCTGGCCCGCGTGCTCGCCGAGGCCATCCGCCGGGCGCGCGAGCGGGGCGAGGACGTGACCCGCGACGACCTGAGCGCCCGGGTCGAGGCGCTGCGGCGGCTCGTCACCGAGCAGGTGCGGACCCGCCTGGGCGAGGCGGCCACGCCGGTCGCCGCCGGCGATCTCGCCGCCGTGCTCGACGTCGAGCTCACCCGGGCCAGCGCCTCGCAGTTGGACGAGATGCGGGCCGCCATCCGGCCCCTCGTGCGCCGGCTGGCGGCCCGGCTGCGCCACCGGCGTCAGAGCGTGCGGTCGGGCCGGGTCGACATGCGCCGGACAGCCCGCCGCTCGGTGGCCACCGGCGGCGTGCCGCTCGACGTGGCCTACCGCCGGCCCCGGGCCCACAAGCCCGAGCTGTTCTCGCTGTGCGACGTGTCGGGGTCGGTGGCCGACTTCGCCGGCTTCACCCTCACGCTGCTGTCCGCGCTGGCCGACGAGCTGGCGGGCACCCGGTCGTTCGCGTTCGTCGACGCGGTCGACGAGATCACCGACCTGGTGACCGGCAGCACCCAGCCCATCGAGCCGTGGCAGATCCTCCAGCACGGCCGCGTCATCGGCCCCGACGGCCACTCCGACTACGGCGCCGTGCTGTCGGCGTTCTGGGAGCGCTACGGCCGCGCCGGCCTGTCGCACCGGTCGACGGTGCTCGTCACCGGCGACGCCCGCACCAACTACCGGCCCGAGGCCGCCGACGCCCTGGCCGCCATCGCCCGCCGGGCGCGGGCGGTCTACTGGCTCAACCCCGAGCCCCGCGCCGAGTGGGGCACCACCGACTCCGTCCTGGCCGCCTACGCCCCCCACTGCACCCACGTCTTCGAGGTCCGCACCCTCAACCAGCTCGCCGACGCCGTCGAGTCGATCCTCTAGCACCGTGCCGCCCCGCGCGTCGCGGGCACGCTCCTGTCCCGCGTCCACGCCGATGAGTTCCCGTCGGCCTCCTGGTCTGTACCCCGCAACAGGAGGAGGAGACGCATGACGAGCTACGTGACTTCGGCGGACGGGACCCGGATCGCCTACGACCGTCTCGGCGAGGGCCCGACCCTCGTCGTCGTGAGCGGGATCTTCTGCACCCGGCAGACGACTCAGCAGCTGGGCGAGGCGCTGGCGGAACGGTTCAGCGTCGTCAACTACGACCGCCGCGGCCGGGGCGACAGCGGTGAGACGCCGCCCTACACGGCGGCGCGGGAGGTCGAGGACCTCGCCGCGCTGATCGCCGAGGCCGGAGGGTCGGCGTCGGTCTACGGGCACTCGTCCGGCGCGGGTTTGGCCCTGCACGCGGCGGCGGGCGGGCTGCCCATCACCCGTCTCGTCCTGCACGAGCCGCCCTACGGCCCCGACGATGAGGAGAGCACCCGCTCCGCGCGCACGCTCGCCGAGAACGTTCGGGTGGCGCTGGCCGAGGACCGCCGCGCCGACGCGATCGCGCTCTTCTTCGCGGACATGGGACTGCCCGAGGAGATGGCCGCCGGGATGTGTGGCGACCCCGCGATGCAAGCGGTGGCCCCGACGATGATCCACGACTTCGAGATCATGGGGGAGTTCGGCGGCGGCACGATCCCCGAGGACCTCGTCCGGGCCGTCGCCGTCCCGACGCTGGTGATCGCCGGCGGGGCGAGCCCGGACTTCTTCCGGGACACCGCGACCCGGGTGGCCGAGCTCCTGCCCGACGGGACGCTCACCGTGCTCGAGGGCCACGACCACGGCGCCCCGGCGGACGTCGTCGCACCGGTGGTCGGCGACTTCCTCTGGACCTCTCCCCTGGAGGCCCACGAGCGCTCGTCGCCCTGAACTAGCCAGGAGATGTCCAGGTTCGCTCCCTACCGTGTCCCGGGTACGCGAGAACCGTCCACGACAAGGAGACCGACATGCCCGATCGAACCGGATACCCGGCCGGAGTGCCCTGCTGGGTCGACGTCATCCATCCCGACCTCGACGGCACCATGGCGTTCTACGGCGACCTGTTCGGCTGGACCTTCGAGGTCCGCACGCCGCCCGAGGCACCGACCCGCTATGCCTACGCCCTGCTCGACGGGTCGACCGTCGGCGGCGTCGGCGGCCCACCCAGCGACAAGGACCGGCCCGGCTGGACCAGCTACATCTGCGTCGGGGCCGCCGACGACACGGTCGCGGCGGTCGAGGCCAACGGCGGCCAGGTGCTGGCGCCGCCCGTCGACATCCCCCGTGCCGGCCGCTCCGCGCTGTGCGCCGATCCCGAGGGCGCCGTCTTCGGCCTGTGGCAGCCGGCAGAGAACCGCGGCGCCCAGGCGGTCAACGCACCGGGCTCGTGGAACTTCAGCGAGCTCCACACGGCCGACCCCGACGGTGCCGAGCGATTCTACGGGGCCGTGTTCGGGTGGGTCCGCACCCCGTTCGAGTTCGGCACCGGGGAGAAGGCGTGGTTCTGGCGCCTCCCCGGGTACGGGGACTTCCTGGCCGAGCACGACCCCGAGATCCGGGAGCGGCAGGCGGCCGACCAGGCGCCTGGCGACTTCGCCGACGCGGTCGCCCTGCTGCAGCCTCCCACGGGCGAGGCAGGCCGCAGCGCGACCGCGCGGTGGACCGTCACGTTCGCCGTGGCCGACGCCGACGCCGCGTTCGCCCGGGCGGTCGACCTCGGGGCCGCCGTGCTCACGCCGCTGTTCGACACCGAGTACACGCGCATGGGAACGGTCCAGGATCCCCAGGGCGCGGAGCTGACCCTGAGCGAGTACCGCCCGCCCGAGCCGGCCTGAGCCGGCCACCATCGCTCGTGCCGCCCTGCGCCGGCTCGTGGAAGAGGACGCCGTAGACGACGCTCGGCGTCACGGGGTCGGGACGGCGTCGACCACGGTGTCGAGAGCCAGCTCGGCCAGCGCCACGAACCCGGTCTCCCGCTCGGCGGAGGAGACCTCCTCGCCGCGGATGATGTGGTCGCTCACCGCGGCGAGGCACAGGCCCCGGCCGCCGTGGGCCATGGCGATGCGGTACAGCACCGCCGCCTCCATCTCGACCGCGAGCACGCCGTGGCCGACGAGGGCCTCGGTCACCGCGGGGTCGCTGTCGTAGAACGAGTCCGACGACAGGATCGTGCCCACGTGCGTGGGCAGGTCGCGCCCGCGGGCCAGCCGGACGGCGGCCTCCACCAGGTCGAAGTCGGCGGCGGGCGCGAAGTCGATGCCCCGGAGCTGCCGACGGTTCATCGCCGAGTCGGTGTGCGCGGCGGTGGCGACCACCACGTCCCGCAGCGCGACCCGGTCCTGCAGCGCGCCGCACGAGCCCACCCGCACCAGGGTGGTGACGCCGTAGAACCGCATCAGCTCGGTGGCGTAGATGGCGGTCGACGGCATGCCCATCCCGCCACCCTGGACCGAGACCCGCCGCCCCCGGTACGTGCCCGTGAAACCGAGCATGTTGCGGACGCGGTTGTAGCAGCGGGCGTCGTCGAGGAAGCGGTCGGCGATCGCCTGCGCGCGCAGCGGGTCGCCGGGCAGGAGCACGACGTCGGCGATCTCGCCGGCCTCGGCCTCGATGTGGGCGGTGGGTGGCGCCATCGCCGGGGCACGCTACCGGTGCGGGCGCCTCGGCCCGGCACCTGGGCGCCGGCGGTCACCCCTCCGCGCGGGGGCGCTCGCCGTAGTCGCCGAACGGCCGGTCGCGCTCGCGGATCGCCTCGCGCCAGCCGACGTCCTGGGCCCGCGCGACGAAGTCGCGCCCCTCCTGGGTGTGGCGAGCCACGCCGTCGAAGACGTACCCGAGCAGCCGGCTGGTGTCCGGCTGGTACTGGTGGCGGGCGACGTCGTTGAGCATCCACTTCATCATCTGCAGCTGGTTCAACGGCAGCCGCGCCATGCGCTGCGCCAGCGCCGAGGCCCGCTCGGCCAGCTCGCCGTCGGGCACGCACTCGAGGATCATCCCCACCCTCGCCGCCTCGGACGCGGTGAGCTCGTCGCCCGTGAACAGGTAGCGCTTGGCCCGCTCCAGGCCGAGGCGCGCCACCCACACCCACGGCGCCTCCGGGACGCCCCACACCCGTGCCGGTGGGTACCCGAACCGGGCCCCCTCGCCCGCGATGATGAGATCGGCGTTGAGGACCATGTCGGTGCCCCCGGCGATGCACCAGCCCTGCACCGCCGCGATGGTCGGCTTGCCGATCGTGTGGAGCTTGGCGAACGTGTCGCCGAACCGCGAGATCAGCTGCACGTCCGCCACCGTGTCCCACACCCGGCGGTCCGGGGTCTCGGCGGCGGCCTGGCCCTGGGTCGACCAGTCCAGTCCGAAGCCGGCACAGAAGGCGCGGCCCTCTGCGGCGATCAGCACCACCTTGACGCCCGGGTCGCGCGCCGCGCCGTCCAACGCCGCGTCGAGCTGGTCGCGCAGCTCCGGCGTGATGGTGTTGAACTCGTCGGGGCGGCACAGCACCAGCCGCCGCACCGCGCCGTCGTCCTCGATCCGGATCGCCTGTGGCACGGCCCCGCAGGGTACGACTCAGCTGGGCTCGAGGACGAGCAGACCGTTGTGGGTGTTGGAGGTCGGGACGTGGGTGGCGCGGTAGACCTCGCGCACCCCACCGGGCAGCGCGCCCCGCATGACCAGCCACATGACCAGTTCGATGCCCTCGGACCCCGCCTCGCGCAGGTACTCGACGTGCGGGATGGCCGCGGCCAGCTCGGGGTCGTCCACCAGCCGGTCGAGGAAGGCGAGGTCGAACTCGACGTTGATGAGCCCGGCGCGCTGGGCCTGGAGCTGGTGCGACATGCCACCCGTGCCCATGACCACCACCCGCTCGCCGCCCTCGTACGACTCGACCGCCCGGCGGATGGCCTGGCCCAGCCGGTAGCAGCGCCGTCCCGTGGGCGGCGGGTACTGCACGACGTTGACCAGCAAGGGCACCACCCGGCACGGCCACGCCTCGGGGGTCCCGCACATGACCGACAGCGGCACGGTGAGCCCGTGATCGACCGGCATCTCGTTGACCAGCGTCAGGTCGAACTCGTCGAGGATGAGCGACTCGGCCAGGTGCCAGGCCAGGTCGGGATGCCCCACCACGGGCGGGACGGGGCGGGGGCCGTAGCCCTCGTCGGCCGGGAGGAACTCGTCGGCCAGGCCAAGGGCGAAGGTGGGGATGACCTCGAGCCCGAACGCCGACGCATGGTCGTTGTAGACGACGATGCACACGTCGGGCGCCACGTCGGCCATCCACCGGCGGGCGGGGCCCAGCTTGGCGAAGTACGGCGCCCAGTACGGGTCGTCGGTGATGCCCTTGTCGACGGCGGCGCCCACCGCCGGGACGTGCGAGCAGCCCACGCCGCCGACGAGCCGGGCCATCAGGCCTCCCCGTCGGGGCGATCGTCCCCGTCACCGGCCGGACCGGCGCCGGCCTCGCCCGTGCGGCGGTTGCCCTCGATGCTGCGGCCGCCCGACAGCATCATCTGCGCGAACTCGTCGCGGGTCATGCCCGTCTGGTGGCCGGCGAGGTCCTGGAACGTCAGCCCGTCGCAGGCGGCCAGCTTGTAGGTGTAGTAGACGTTGCCGCCGACCTCGAGCAGCCCCAGCCAGTCGCGCTCCAGCACCGCCCGCCGCTGGGCCTCGTCGAGGCGGAACCCGTCGAGGTAGCCCGCCTCGTCGGTCCGGAACGCGTCGCGGTTGGCGGCGTCGTTGAGCGACATGAGGAACTTGTTGAGCCCGTAGCCCCGCCGGCTACGGCGCCCGTCGAACACGAAGGTGCCCGGGATGTCGTCGTACTCCCGCGGTGCCGGCACGAGCCACCTCCCCTCGTCGGCGGAACCGCCGCGAGGCTAGCATCGCTGTCGACAAGATTGTCGACAATGCGGACCCGCCTGATGATCATCGATTGCCACGGCCACTACACCACTGCTCCCCTGCAGCTCGGCGACTACCGCGACGCCCAGCACGAGGCGCTCGCCGCCGATCCCGACCACGTCGGCACCAAGGGCACGGTGGCCATCGGCGACGACGAGATCCGGCACAGCCTGGAGGGCTCGCAGCTGCGGCTGCAGCGCGAGCGGGGCACCGACATGACCCTGTTCTCGCCCCGCGCCAGCTGGATGGGCCACCACCTGGGCAACATCCACACCAGCCGGTTCTGGACCGAGCACTGCAACGAGCTCATCCGCCGGGTGTGCGACCTGTACCCGTCCAACTTCGCGCCGGTGTGCCAGCTGCCCCAGTCGCCGGGCGCGCCGATCGAGCCCTCGGTGCGCGAGCTGCGGCGCTGTGTCGAGGAGATGGGCTTCGTGGGCGCCAACCTCAACCCCGACCCCTCCGGCGGCAACTGGACCGGTCCCCCGCTGTCGGACCGCTCGTGGTACCCGCTGTACGAGGCGCTGTGCGAGCTGGACGCGCCGGCCATGGTCCACGTCAGCGCCGCCTGCAACCCCAACCTCCACACCACCGGGTCGCACTACCTCAACGCCGACACCACCGCGTTCATGCAGCTGCTGACGTCGGACGTGTTGAGCGACCTGCCCGACCTGCGCCTGGTCATCCCTCACGGGGGCGGCGCGGTGCCCTACCACTGGGGACGGTTCCGGGGGCTCGCCCAGGACATGGGCAAGCCCCCGCTCGACGAGCTGGTGGCCGGCAACGTGTGGTTCGACACCTGCGTGTACCACCAGGCCGGCATCGACTGCCTGCTGGCGGTCGTGCCGCCCGACAACATCCTGTTCGGGTCGGAGATGGTGGGCGCGGTGCGGGGCATCGACCCCGAGACCGGCCACCACTACGACGACACCCGCCGCTACCTCGAGGCCGCCGGGCTGGACGACGACGCCAGCACCAAGATCTACGAGGCCAACGCCCGGCGCGTCTACCCGCGCCTGGCGGTGCCGGGGCCCGGCACGGGCGACACGGTGGCGACCGGCCGGCCGTCCGGGGCCGACGGGGAGGCGCGGTGACGGCCCGCCACGTGGTGGTGCGCACCGTCGACCGGGCCGACCCGGCCGTCGTCGACGCCCTCGGCGCGCTCGGCACCGCCACCGTGCACGAAGCCATCGGGCGGCGGGGGTTCGCCGGCACGCACCTCCGGCCCATCCAGCAAGGCGCCCGGCTGGCGGGCCCGGCCGTCACCGTGTCGAGCCATCCCGGCGACAACCTGATGATCCACGCCGCGGTCGAGGTGTGCCGGGCCGGCGACGTGCTGGTGGTCACCAACACCGCCCCCTCGTCGCACGGGATGTTCGGCGAGCTGCTGGCGACGTCGCTGATGGCCCGGGGTGTGCGGGCCCTGGTCATCGACGCCGGCGTGCGCGACACCGCCGAGCTGCGCGAGATGGGCTTCGCCGTGTGGGCGCAGCACGTGTCGTGCCAGGGCACGGTGAAGGCGAGCGCCGGGTCGGTCAACGTGCCGGTGGTGCTGGGCGGGGTGGCGGTGGCGCCCGGCGACGTCGTGTGCGCCGACGACGACGGCGTGGTGGTCGTGCCCCGTCACGAGGCCGCGTGGGCACTCGAACAGGCGCGCCGGCGGGTGGCCACCGAGGAGGCGAGCCGGGCCCGGCTGCGCGCCGGCGAGCTGGGCGTCGACATGTACGGGCTCCGGTCCACCCTGGAGGCGCTCGGCGTGAGCTACGTCGACCGGGCGGAGCCCGCGGAGTGACGCGGATCTGCGTGTTCGGGCTGGGCGAGGCAGGCTCGCTCATCGCGGCCGACCTGGCCGCCGCCGGGGTCGAGGTGCGGGGCTACGACCCCGCACCCGTGCCCACGCCGGCCGGCGTGACCCGGCACGACGATCCGGTCGCGGCGGTCGAGGGCGTGGACGTGGTGCTGGCCCTCACCGCCGCGGCCGACGCCCCGACGGCACTGGCCCAGGCGCTCGACGCCATCCCCCGAGGGGCCGTCTACGCCGACCTGTCGACCGCCTCGGCCGGGCTGAAGCAGCGGTTGGCGGCCACCGCGGACGGGGCGCGCCTCGGGTTCGTCGACGTGGCGCTGATGTCGACCGTGCCGGGCACCGGGCTGCTCACGCCGGCGCTGGCCTCAGGCCCGGCGGCGTCCGCGTTCGTCGCCGCCATGGCGCCGCTCGGGATGCCGGTCGACCACGCCGGCGACGAGGCCGGCCTGGCCGCCAGCCGCAAGCTGCTGCGCAGCGTGGTCATGAAGGGCCTGGCCGCGCTGGTCATCGAGTCGATGCGCGCGGCCGGCGCCGCGGGCCTGGGCGAGGAGACGTGGCACAACCTGGTGGCCCAGCTGACCGCGGCCGACGAGGGGCTGATCCGCCGGCTGGTCACCGGCGCCGGCCCCCACGCCACCCGGCGGCTCCACGAGATGGAGGCCACGGTTGAGCTTCTGGCCGAGCTGGGGGTCGACCCGGTGATGACCCGGTCGACCGTGGCCCACCTGGCCGGGCTGGCCGACGGCACCGAGTCGCTGCCGGCCCTGCCCGACTGATGGCGGCGTGGCGCCGCCCCCACCCCCGGCCTACCCCTGGCCGTCGAAGGCCTCCCACTGGCGCAGCACGTCGGCCACCGACGCAAGGTGGTCGCGCATGGCCTGCTCGGCGGCCGCGGCGTCGCCGCCGCACACGGCCGTGACGATGGCGCGGTGCTGGGCCAGCGACTCGACCGCCCGGCCGGGCATGAGCGCCAGGCGGAACTGGTGGTGCGCGGCCCGGTTGCGGAGGTTGGCGACGAGGTCGTCGGCCACCCGGTGGCGGGCGACCTGGCGGAGCGTGCCGTGCAGCGTGCGGTTGAGCTTGGAGTAGCCGAGCTTGTCGTCGCCCGCGACGGCCGCGGCCATCTCGTCGATCAGGTCGAGCAGGGCGGACCGGTCTGCCTCGGTGGCCCGCTCGGCCGCCAGCCGCGCGATCAGCCCCTCGAGGGCGGCCCGCGCCTCGGTGATCTCGATGGCCTCGGCCACGCTGATGCGGCGCACGGTGGCGCCCCGGTTGGCCTCGCGCTGCACCAGCCCCTCGGCGTCGAGCTCGACGAGGGCGGCGCGGATGGCGGCCCGGCCCACCCCGTAGCGCTCGGTGAGCTGCAGCTCGATGAGGCGCTCGCCGGGAGGGAACGCGCCCTCGAGGATGTCGTCGCGCAGCCGATCGGCTACGGGCAGTTCCGTCCGCATGGTCTGCTCAGTCTGTCAACCACGCCCGCCTCGCTGGGGGACCGGCAGGGGCGTTGCGTGATCGATCGTCAACACTATTGTGCACAACACGACCATCGTAGAGGAGTGGGCATGGCAGAGCGCATCGGGGTGGTCCTGGCCGGCGAAGGTGCGATCGCCCGCCGGCACATGGCGGCGCTCACCCGCATCGACGACGTCGAGGTGGTGGGCATCGCCGGGGGCGACGCGGCCGACACGTCCGCCTTCGCCGCCGAGTTCGGTGTGGCCCGGCACGGCCTCGACCTGGGCGAGCTGCTGGCGCTGCCCGGCGTCGACGCCGCCGTCCTCACCACGCCGACCCAGCTGCACGCGGCCCAGGCCGTCCAGGTCATGGAGGCCGGCAAGCACGTGCTGGTCGAGATCCCCATGGCCGACAGCCTGGCCGACGCCGAGGCCGTGGTGGCCGCGCAGCAGCGCACGGGCGTGACGGCCATGGCGTGCCACACCCGCCGCTTCAACCCCAGCCACCAGTGGGTGCACCGGCGCATCGCCGCCGGCGAGCTGACGCTGCAGCACCTGGTGGTCGAGACGTTCTTCTTCCGGCGCGAGAACAAGAACGCGCTGGGCAAGCCGCGGACCTGGACCGACAGCCTGCTGTGGCACCACGCCTGCCACAGCGTCGACCTGTTCATCCACCAGACCGGCGAGGTGCCGGCCGAGGCGTGGGCCCAGCAGGGCCCGCCGCACCCCGACCTCGGCATCGCCATGGACATGACGGTGGGGCTGCGATCGCCCGCGGGGGCGCTGTGCACCCTGGCGCTGTCGTTCAACAACGACGGCCCGCTCGGCACGACGTTCCGCTACATCGGCGACACCGGCACCTTCGTGGCCAGCTACGACGACCTGGTCGACGGCTACGGCAAGCCCGTCGACGTGTCGGGCGTGGCGACCGCCGCCGACGGCATCGAGGTGCAGGACCGCGAGTTCGTGGCTTCCCTGCGGGAGGGCCGCGAGCCCGAGGCCAGCGTGGCCCGGTGCCTGCCCGCGATGCGCACCCTCGACCGCCTGGCGCGCATGCTGTGAGCGGCCTCCCGCCGGCCGACCACCTGCACGACCACGACACAGGACCGGCCTTCTGACCATGGTTGCGTACGCCGTCAAGACCCCGCCCCAGCACGGCGCCTGGGCCGACTTCCTCGACGTCTGGCGAGCCGCCGACGACATCGACGTGTTCGAGTCGGCCTGGACGATGGACCACTTCTACCCCCTCACCCCGCCCGCCGACGGCACCGAGCTCGAGAGCTGGACCATGCTGGCCGCGCTGGCCCAGGCCACCCGCCGGCTGCGGCTGGGGTGCATGGTCAACGGCATGCACTTCCGCCATCCGGCCGTCACCGCCAACATGGCCGTGACCGTCGACCACATCTCCGGCGGGCGGCTCGACCTGGGGCTCGGCGCCGGCTGGTTCGAGTCCGAGGCCACCGCCTACGGCATCCCGCTCGGCACGTTGACCGAGCGCTTCGACCGCTTCGACGAGGGGGTCGAGGTGATCGTCTCACTGCTCGCCAACGAGCACACGACGTTCTCCGGCCGCTACTACCAGTTGGCCGAGGCCCGCTGCGAGCCCAAGCCGGTGCAGGACCGCATCCCCATCGTGATCGGCGGCAAGGGACCCCGCCGCACCCTGCGCACCGTCGCCCGGTGGGCCGACCACTGGGACGCCGTGGGCGTGCGCGAGGTCGACGAGTGGTCGGGGCTGAACGACGTGCTGGTCTCGCACTGCCGGGCCATCGGGCGCGACCCGGCCGAGATCCGCCGCTCCGTGCACCTCCCGTGGCCGCCCGAGGCCCAGCCGGCGGCGATGGCCGAGGCGGCCGCGGGCTTCGCCACGGTGGGCGTCGACCTGGTGGTGTTCTCGATGCGCGGGCCCTACGAGGCCCGCCTGCTGGAGCCTCTGGCGGCCGCGCTGGCCGGCTGACGGCCGGCGACGGCCGTGCTCGGGCTCCCAGCCCGCCCCGCCACCGGGGGAGTCATCGCCCCTTGCCGGCGTTGGCGTGGGCCCGGTCGCTGGCGTTGGCCGAGGGCTGACCGGCGCCGCTCCCCGACGAGCCGTCGGCCCGGTCGGCGTCCGCCCGGGCGGCGAGCCTGTCCGTCGCCCGTGGCGTCGGACCGTTCGCCGGCGTGGCGTCCGACACGACGGCGGCCGGGGCCGACGCCGCGCTCGACGCGGTGGTGGGCGGAGCGGTGGAGGCGGGGGCCGGCGCGACGTCGGCCGCAGGGACGCTGGCAGGAGGGTCGGCCTGCGAGGCGGGCGGGCTCGGATCGGCGACGGTCACCCAGGCCGCCGACACGACCAGGCCGCCGAGCGCGGCGACGCACGCCACCATCCGCCGGCCGGGGCGGGCTCGACGGTCGGGGCCGGCGCCATCGGCACCGGCACGGTGGGCGACGGCCGGCCGGCGGGGAGGACCGCCCGGCCGCGAGCCCAACCCAGGACGCGTGCGATGGCCCGCCGACCGAGCGGTGGGCAGGCGCGTGGTCGGGGAGACGAGGGAGATCCGCTCGGTCGCCGCCACCACCGGGTCGCTGGTGGCGCAACGCAGGGCGGTCGCCACCGCATCGGCGGGCGGACGGCAGGACGGATCGCGCACGGTCATCGCACGCAGCACATCCCGCAGCCATCGCGGCAGGTCGGTGGGCACGGCGGGCCGGCGGTGGAGGCGGGACAGCACCACCTCGGCCTGGCTCCCCTGATAGCAGCGCTGCCCCGTCAGGCACTCGAGCAGCACCAGGCCCAGGGCGAACACGTCGGCCGCCGCGGTCACCGGCCGGGCCTCGACCTGCTCGGGCGCCAGGTAGGGCGCGCTGCCGACGACGTAGCCGGTGCGGGTCAGGCTGGGCGTGCCGGCCACCCTGGCGATGCCGAAGTCGGCCAGGCGGGCCCGGCCCGAGCGGTCGAAGAGGACGTTGGCCGGCTTCACGTCGCGGTGCACCACGCCCGCGCGGTGGATGTGCGCCAGCGTGTCGGCCAGGTCGGCGCCCACGGCCACGGTGCGCTCGAGCCCGAGGGCCCCGTGCGCGGCCAGCTCGTCGGCGAGCGACGGGCCGTCGGCCAGGTCGAGGACCAGGTAGGGCAGCCCGCCGTGCATCCCGCAGCCGCGCAGGCCGACGAGGCCGGGGTGGTCGAGTCGGCCGAGCGCGGCGGCCTCGGACCGGAGGCGCACGGCGTTGCCCTCCTCGATGTCGTGGAGGACCTTGAGCGCCACCCGCCGGTCGGTCGCGGTGTCGGTGGCCCGGAACACCTCGGCCATACCGCCGCGGCCGAGCAGCTCCCCGACGAGGTACCGCTCGTCGACCACCTGCCCGGCTGCCACCATGTTTGCAGTCGTACCCGCGGACGATCGGGCTCATTCGGGTCACGGCCGGCAGCCCCGGCGGGGGTCAGGCGAGGTCGTAGAGCCGGGCCGGGTTGTCGACCAGGATGCGGTCGCGCGTGGCGGGATCAGGAGCGAAGTCGGCCAGTAGGTCGAGCAGGTCGCCGTCGTCGGGCATCTGGCGCACGTTGGGGTGCGGCCAGTCGGTGCCCCACAGGATGCGGTCGGGCGCCGCGGCGATGAGCGCCCGGGCGTAGGGCACGACGTCGTCGTACGGCGGCCCTCCCCCGGCGGTGAGCCGCTCGGCGCCCGACACCTTCACCCAGCAGCGCTCGTCGGCCAGCAGCCGCAGCAGCGCCCGGAACGGGGCCTGGTCGAGGCCCGCCGTGGCGTCGACACGGGCCATGTGGTCGATCACGTACGGGCACGGCATGCGATCGAGCAGGCCGGCATGGATGGGCAGCTCGGCGGCGTCGAAGTGCAGCACGACGTGCCAGCCCAGCGGCGCCACGCGGGTCACGATGCGGTCGAAGCGATCGAGGTCGGGGGCGCCGCCCAGGTGGGCCACGAAGTTGAACCGCGTCCCCCGCACCCCCGCCTCGTGCAGCGCGCCGAGGTCGTCCGCCGTGAACGACTCGTCCACCATCGCCACCCCCGCGTAGCGCCCGCCCGATCGCCGCAGCGCGTCGACCATGGCCGCGTTGTCGGTGCCGTGGCAGCTCGCCTGGACCAGCACCGCGCGGGACAGCCCGAGCCGCCCTTGCAGCCGGGCGAGGTCGTCGGCCCCGGCGTCGGGCGGCGTGTAGCTGCGGCCGGGCGCGAAGGGGAAGCGGTCGGCGGGACCGAACACGTGGCAGTGGGCGTCGCACGCGCCGGCGGGCGGGGTGAGGGCCCGCGGCGGGTGGGGGTCGGGGTGAGGGGGCGGGATGGTGCGCTCGAGCACGGTCACGGCTCCCGCGGGAAGACCGTGCCGTCCATCAGCTTGCGGGCGGTGCGGATGATGCCGGCCCGCCGCACGACGGGCTCGCCGCCGTCCAGGGACAGGTCGACGGCGGCGTCGAAGGTGCCGGTCGGGTGCTCGACGGTCACGGTGCCCGCATCCGGGCCGTCCAATCGGGCGACCTCTGCGGCCGGGCCTTCCGGCAGCAGGGCGGCGGTGGCGACGCTGACCGCGCCCAGCACGCCGATGGCGTCGTGGCAGCGGTGGGGGATGAAGGTGCGGGTGGCGACCGCTCCGCCGGCGGCGGGCGGCGCCACCAGGGTGAGCTTGGGCACGGTGGCGGCGCCGACGTCGCCCAGGTTCATCAGCGGGCCGGCGGCCAGCCGCACCCGCTCGAGCGCCTCCCGCAACGCCGCGTTCGCCTCGAGGTCGGCACAGGGCTCGTGGCCGGTGATCCCCAGGTCGGCGGCCCGCAGCACGACGACCGGCATGCCGTTGTCGACCAGCGTGACCGCCAGGCCCTCCACCTCGTCGACCATGTTGCCGGTCGGCAGCAGCGCGCCGCACGACGACCCGGCGATGTCCGCGAAGTCGAGGCGAATGGCGGCGGCGGTGCCGGGCACGCCCGAGATGGCGGTGGCGCCGTCGTAACGGGGCCGCCCGGCGCGCAGCGGCACCGTGGCGGTGGCCAGGCCCCCCGTGTTAACCATGCGGATGGCGACCTCCGTCGAGCCGGGCTCCGGTCCGGGGGCGGCGACCAGGCCTCGTTCCAGGGCGAAGGGCCCCACGCCGGCCAGCAGGTTGCCGCAGTTCTGGCGGTCGGTGACGACGGCCCGGTCGACCACCACCTGCAGGAAGTGGTAGTCGACGTCGGCGCCGCCGGTGCCGGGCGCCACCACGGCCACCTTGCTCGTGAGCGGGTGGGCGCCGCCCAGGCCGTCGATCTGGCGCACGTCCGGCGAGCCCATGACGCGTAGCAGCAGGTCGTCGCGGGCGGAGGGGTCGACCGGCAGGTCGTCGGCCACGAAGTACAGGCCCTTCGACGTGCCGCCCCGCATGACCATGCACCTGACGCCGTCGACCACGGGGGCCAGTGTGCACGGCGGCGTCTCTGCGCGCAATCATGGCGACAATCGCGCCGGCCCGGCTCCCCTATCACGAGGCGGGGGCGCCCCGACCTGGGCGGATGCCCAGGATGTGCCGAGGATGTGTTGCGCTTTCGTGACAGAGCTTCCCTGGTTCGTTACATTCGCGGCCAGCCAGGTCGAGCTGGGGAGCTTTGGAGCTTGGGAAGCCACATGGGACCGGAAGGCTGGCGACGAGGATTGAGCCGGGGGCTGGCCGCGGTCCTCGTCGCGGCCACCACGCTGTCCACGACGCCCTCGGGGGCGCAGGAGCCATCGACCGAGGAGCAGCGCGACGAGGTGCGCGACCGCGGCGACGCCGTGGCGGCCGAGATCGACGTCCTCGAGGCCGAGGACGCCGAGATCGAGGCCGCGCTCGCCACCATCCAGACCGAGGTCGCCGGCCAGCAGGTGGTGGTGAACGCAGCCGAGGACGCCCAGGCCGTGGCTGACGCCGAGCTCGCCGACGCCACAGCCGCCGTCGAGGACCTGCAGGCCGAGATCGCCGAGCTCGACGCGGCCACCGACCAGATGATCATCGACGCCTTCGTCGACCCGCCGGTCAACCACGCGCTCGACGCCTTCCGCGTCGACACCATCTCCGAGGCCACGGTGAAGGACGCGCTCGTGTCGATGCAGGCCGACGCCGACACCACGCTGCTCGAGCAGCTGGACGAGGCCCGCGGCGAGCTCGAGGTCGAGCAGGCCAACAAGGAGGACCTGGCCGCGGCCGCCGACCAGCGCAAGAGCGAGGCCGACGCCGCGCTGGCCGAGCTGAACACCGCGCTCGATGCCCAGGCCGCCCTGGCCACCGAGGTCGAGGCCAGGCTCAACGCCAAGCTGGCCGAGGCGGAGGCGCTCAGGGCCTACGACGCGGAGCTGTCACGCCAGATCGAGGCCGAGCAGGCGGCGCTGGCCGCCAGCCTGGCCGCCGCCCAGGCCCAGCCCTCCCCGGGCGGATCGACCGTCACCCCCGCGCCCGGTGGCCTCGCCACCGTCACCTGCCCGGGCGGCGGCTCGATCACGGTGGCGGGCACCATCGGCGACAGCGTGCAGGCGCTCCTCGATGCGGCGTACGCCGACGGCATCGTGCTGTGCGGCGGGGGCTACCGCGACCCCCAGGAGCAGATCGAGCTGCGCAAGGCCCACTGCGGCACCTCGCACTACGCCATCTACGAGATGCCGTCGTCGCAGTGCGACCCGCCCACCGCCCGGCCCGGCACGTCCATGCACGAGCAGGGCCTGGCCATCGACTTCACCTGCAACGGCGGAGGCGCGCTGAGCTCGGGCAGCGACTGCTTCAACTGGCTGTCGGCCAACGCCGCCACCTACGGCCTGTACAACCTGCCGAGCGAGCCCTGGCACTGGAGCGTGAACGGCAACTGACGCGTGCCCGGCGGCGGTCACGCACGTCACCCACCACGGGCCCCGGCGGCCGGGCACGACGTGCAAGCGGGGTGTCCCGCCCGCGCCCGGCCGGGTCAGTCCGCGGTCACGTCCGACGGGCTGACGAACCCGAACATGATCCCGAGCAACGAGATCAGCACGGTGGCTCCCTTGCGCAGGCGCGACGGCGCCTCGGCAGTCTGGGCCATCGTCGTTCCCCCTCTCCCCCGTTACGCATCGACCAGCCCCGTCCCGGCTGATCGCCATCAACAGTTGTCGCGCCACCGCTCTACGTGACGCAAGGGGAACAGCCGTCCGTCACGGTCGGTGACCCGCGACCGCGTGGCGAACGTCACGTGCGGATGCCTTGAGGTCCGCGCAGGATTGAGCATACGCTCAAAGCGTTCGCTCGCAGCCGGCCCGCACCCCCGCGGCCGGAAGGAGAGACCGATGGACCACGCCCCGCCCGACCGCGTGCTCACCCTTCCCCGCAGCGCCGGCACCACGCCGCCGGACATGTCGGCCGACGGCCTGAGTCGGCTGTTCGGC
Organism: Acidimicrobiales bacterium; assembly: GCA_035697515.1. Taxonomy (GTDB): domain Bacteria; phylum Actinomycetota; class Acidimicrobiia; order Acidimicrobiales; family VFJN01; genus ZC4RG19. Next base: position 5,871 of record DASSCS010000144.1, on the reverse strand, counting down.
CTCCCCGACCTGCCCGCCCGGCTGGCCGCGGTCGACGACCGCATCACCGACGTCCTGGGCCACGACGGCGCGCTGCTCGGGCCCGCCTCGGTGCGGGTGGCGCAGTCGGGCGGCAAGCGCCTGCGCCCGCTGCTCACCATCGTCACCGCCGCGGTGGGCGGCGTGTTCGACGAGCGGGTGGTCGACGCCGCGGCCGCGGTCGAGCTGGTGCAGGTGGGCTCGCTGGTGCACGACGACATCCTCGACGACGCCGCCACCCGGCGGGGCCGGCCCACCATCAACGCCGTCGAGGGCGTCAACCACGCGGTCCTGGCAGGCGACTACATCCTGGCGCGCGCCGCCGAGTTGGCCGCCGGTGTCAGCCAGGTCGCGGCCCGGCTCGTGGCCGTGGCGCTCGGCGAGCTGTGCGAAGGCCAGGTGCTCGAGATGCGCGACGCCTACGACAGCGGCCGCACGATCGAGGCCCACCTGGCCTCGGTGCAGGGCAAGACGGCCGCGCTGTTCGAGTGCGCCTGCCGGCTGGGCAACCACTGCGCGGGACTGGGCGGCGAGAGCGGCGAGGCGCTCGCCCGCTTCGGCCGCGCCTTCGGCATGGGGTTCCAGGTGCTCGACGACGTGCTCGACCTGATCGGCGACGAGGCGCAGCTCGGCAAGCCCACCGGCAACGACATCGCCAGCGGCGTCTACACCCTGCCGGTGCTGGCCGCGCTGCAGGGGCCGGTCGGCGACGAGCTCCGGGTGGCCCTGGAGGGCGGCACCGACGGCGCCGGCGCGACCCGCGCCGCCGGCACCGACGCCCCGCAGGTCGACCGCGCCCTCGACCTCGTGCGCAGGTCGGGCACCATCGCCGAGGCGCTGGCGGTGGCCGACCGGTACGGCGACGCGGCCCACCGAGCCGTCGAGCACCTCAACCAGACGACCGTCGGCGAGGGGCTGAGCCTGTTCCCCCGCACCTACGCCACCTGGGCGCTCGCCAACCTGATGGACTCGCGCTACCGCCACGTGCCCCTGACCGCGCTGGGCTGAGGTGCCCACGACCATGCCGACGACCCCGACAGCACCCCACGACCACACCCGGCCGGCCGACGCCGCGGCGCCCGTCACGGCAGCGGCCGGGACGACGGCATCGACCGCTCCGGCCCGGCACGCCCGCTCCCGGCCGGGCGCCGAGCAGACCCGGGCCCGCATCCTCGACGCCGCCCTCCAGGCCCTGCGTGACGAGGGCATCGCCGGCATCAGCGCCCGCACGATCGCCCGGCACGGCGGCTTCAACCAGGCGCTGATCTTCTACCACTTCGGCTCGGTCGAGGGCCTGCTGGTGGCGGTGGCCCGCAGCGAGAGCCAGCGGCGGTCCGAGCTGTACGCCCCCGCGTTGGCCGAGGTGTCGTCGCTGGCCGAGCTGGTGGCCGTGGCCCGCCGGCTGCACGACGAGGAGTTCCAGGTGGGCACCGTGGCCGCCCTCACCCAGATGCTGGCGGGGGCCGTCGGGTCCGAGGAGCTGTCGCGGGGCATCACCGAGTCGCTCCGTCCCTGGACCACGCTGGTGGGCGAGACCATCGACCGGCTGCTGGCCGACGTCCCCTTCGGCGACCTGTTGCCCCGCGACGACCTCACCTCGGGCGTGGCCGCACTGTTCCTCGGCATCGAGCTGCTCACCGGGCTCGACCCCGGCATGGCCAGCGGTTCGCTGTTCACCACCATGGAGACGGTGGCCACGCTGGTCGACGGCCTGCTGCGGGGCACACCGCCGGCCGCCGCCGCCAACTGACGGGGGCGCTGCATCCGGCCCCGCATGCGGCAGACTGCGGGATGGCGAAGTTCACCCGAGGGTTCACGGGCCGGGGCACGGCCGGGCGCGACCCCCGGCTGCCACCCGGACAGTACGACGCCCGCGACGACTGGCCGGTGCTCAACGCCGAGGTCACCCCCGACATCCCCATCGACACGTGGACGTTCTCGGTCGACGGCCTGGTCGAGCGACCCACGACCTGGACCTGGGACGAGGTCCACGCGCTGCCGCTCTCGACCTACGAGGGCGACATCCACTGCGTCACCACCTGGTCCAAGCTCGGCATGAGCTTCACCGGGGTCTCGGTCGACACGCTCCTGGGCGCCGCGGGCCCCCTGCCCGGCGCCAGCCATGCCATGGCCCACGCCCACACCGGCTACACCACCAACCTGCCCCTGGCCGACCTGACGGGTGGCAGGGCCTGGGTGGCCTGGGAGGTCGACGGCGCGCCGCTGCCCCGCGACCATGGTGGGCCGGCCCGGCTGCTCGTCCCCCACCTGTACTTCTGGAAGAGCGCCAAGTGGGTGTCGGGCCTGCGGCTGACGGACCACGACGAGCCCGGGTTCTGGGAGCGCAACGGCTATCACGATCGCGGCGACCCCTGGCTCGAGCAGCGCTACCAGGGCGACTGACGGGCCGGGGGGCGGAATGGGCGCGTGGCAGGCCGCCACCGTGGTCGCGGCACGCCGCGAGACGGCGCGGGCCAGGACGCTGCGCCTGGCCCTGTCGGCACCGGAGCACCACCTCGCCGGGCAGCACTACGTCGTGCGCCTGCGCGCCCCCGACGGCTACACGGCCCAGCGGTCGTACTCGGTGGCCTCGGCGCCGGACGGCTCGGGCGAGATCGACCTCACGATCGAGCGGCTCGACGACGGCGAGGTGTCGGGGTTCCTGCACGACGTGGTCGAGGTGGGCGACGAGCTGGAGGTGCGGGGCCCGATCGGTGGTTGGTTCGTCTGGCGGGGCGACACGCCGGCGCTGCTGGTGGGCGGCGGCTCGGGCGTCGTGCCCCTCATGTCGATGCTCCGGCTGGCCCGCGGCACGGGGCGTCCGGACCTGGTCCGGCTGGTCGTGTCGGTGCGGTCCCCTGGCGACCTCTACTACGCCGACGAGCTGCCCGGCCCCGAGGTCACGGTCGTGTACACCCGCGAGGCGCCCGTCGCAGCGGCCGCTGGGCAGGTGCGCCCGCCCGGGCGCCTCACCCTCGCCGACCTGGCCCCGGCCGTCGCGCCCGGCGCCACCGCCTACGTGTGCGGGTCAGCCCGGTTCGCCGACGCCGCCAGCCGCCTCGTGGTCGACGCCGGCGTCCCGGTCGACGCCGTCAGGGTCGAGCGCTTCGGCCCGACCGGCTGACGGCCGACTCCGGCGGCCGCCGTCACGACGCGACGGTCGTCGTCGCGCTCGCCTGTGCCGCGAGCGTGCGCTGCACCGCCGCGGCGCACTGGTCCATCAGGTCGGCGATCGGCACGGCGAGGTGATCGGGCACCACGTCGGTGTCCCACACCAGCCGGCTGCGATCGCCGACGGCCCCGCCGTCGGCGACCACCTGCATCGCTGCGTGGTGGTGCGTGACCCCGAGGGCGGACTCCACCACCGCGTAGGCGAGGCGGCGGCGGTCCTCGTCGATGTCGACGATCAGCTCGCGCACCACCGCGCCGCCGGCGAAGGTGACGACCCGGTGATCCCCGTCGCGGTAGCCGTCGATTACCACACCCGGCGCCAGCCGCTCGTGCGGTGCGCCCACGTCGCGGACCGCCGACCACAGCAGTTCCGGGCTCGCGTCGACGGTGATGTCCCTGTGGATCGATGCCATGCGGCCACCCTCCACCCTCCCCCGGCGGGAGGGTCAAGCCTGCGGCCGGCCCGGCGCCCCTGCCCGTAGGCTGACAGCTCGCGCCCGCCACCAAGGAGCACGCATGGCCCCCAGCACCCCGAGCGGCATCGCCGTCGACGAGCTGTCCGACGACGTGCGCCCCCAGGACGACCTGTTCCGCCACGTCAACAGCCGCTGGCTGGCCACGGCAGAGATCCCGCCCGACCGGGCGGCCCACGGGGCCTTCCACGTGCTGCGCGACCAGGCCGAGCTCGACGTGCGCGCCATCGCCGAGGAGGCGGCGGCGTCCGACGCGCCCGCCGGCAGTGACGAGCGCAAGGTGGGCGACCTGTGGGCCGCCTTCATGGACGTCGACGGCGCCGAGAAGCGCGACGCCGAGCCGCTGGCCGACGACCTGGCCGCCATCCGCTCGGTGCGCTCGGTGGCCGAGCTGGTCGTCCTGCTTGGCCGGCTGCAACGCCACGGCTCCCCGGGGCTGATCGGATGGTTCGTCGACAACGACGGCGAGGACGCCAACCGCTACATCGTCAACCTGGTGCAGGGCGGCCTGGGGCTGCCCGACGAGGCCTACTACCGCGAGGACGCGTACGCCGAGGTGCGGGCCTCCTACGTCGAGCACGTCGCCACCATGTTGCGCCTGGTCGACGAGCCCGACCCCGACGCGGCCGCCGCCCGGGTGATGGCGCTCGAGACCGCGCTGGCCAAGGGCCACTGGACGACCGTCGACAGCCGCGACGCGCTGAAGACCTACAACAAGCACACGCTGACGGCCCTGGGCGCGCTGGCCCCGGGGCTCGACTGGGAGATGTGGCTCGACGGGCTGGGCGCGCCGGACGGCGCGTTCGACGAGGTGGTCGTGCGCCAGCCGGGCGCCGTCGAGACCGCGGCCGGGCTCTTGGCCGAGGTGCCGCTGGCCGACTGGCAGGCGTGGCTGACCTTCCACCACGTGCGGGCAGCCGCGCCTTTCCTGTCCAGTCGCTTCGTCGATGCCGACTTCGCCTTCTACGGCACGCTGCTGTCGGGCATCCCCGAGCTGCGCGAGCGCTGGAAGCGGGGCGTCGACGTGGTGGAGGGGGCGCTGGGCGAGGCGCTGGGCAAGTTGTACGTGGCCCGCCACTTCCCGCCCGAGCACAAGGCCCACATGGACCGGCTGGTGGGCTGGCTGGTCGAGGCCTACCGGGTCGACATCGAGGCGCTGGAGTGGATGTCGCCCGACACCCGCCGGCGGGCGCTCGACAAGCTCGCCAGGTTCACGCCCAAGGTCGGCTACCCCGACACCTGGCGCGACTACTCGGCCCTCCAGATCGACCGCGACGACCTGCTGGGCAGCGCCCGCCGGGCCGCCGCCTTCGAGGTCGACCGCAACCTGGCCAAGATCGGCACGCCCATCGACCGGGGCGAGTGGCACATGACACCCCAGACCGTGAACGCCTACTACAACCCCGGGATGAACGAGATCGTCTTCCCGGCGGCGATCCTGCGCTGGCCGTTCTTCGACCCCGACGCCGACGACGCGGTCAACTTCGGCGGCATCGGCGCCGTGATCGGCCACGAGATCGGGCACGGGTTCGACGACCAGGGCAGCCGCTACGACGGCGACGGCAACCTGTCCGACTGGTGGACCGCGGACGACCGGGCCAACTTCGACGTGCTCACCCGGGCCCTCATCACCCAGTACGACGGCTTCACGCCCACGGGGCTCGACGGCCACCACGTCAACGGCGCGCTGACGGTGGGCGAGAACATCGGCGACCTGGGCGGCATCACCATCGCCCACAAGGCCTACCTGCTCAGCCTGCAGGGCGAGGAGCCGCCGGTGATCGACGGGCTCACCGGCAGCCAGCGGGTGTTCCTGGGCTGGGGCCAGGTGTGGCGCATGGCCACCCGCGAGGCCGAGCAGATCCGCCGGCTGGCCATCGACCCCCACTCGCCGCCCGAGTTCCGGGCCAACGTCGTGCGCAACCTGGACGAGTTCCACGAGGCGTTCGCCGTCACCGAGGGCGACGGCATGTGGCTTCCGGCCGACGCCCGCGTCCGCATCTGGTAGCGGCGTCCGAGTCGGCTCGCCGCCGCTCGGGCGAGCCGCGCGCGCGGTCGGACCGGCGGTGAGATCAGCGATCGGCCGTCGCCAGCCGGGCCGCGAACCCGATGACGAGCGTGCCCAGCGATCGCTGGACCCAGCGGAGCAGCGCGGGGGTGCCGAGCACACGCTCGCGGACGGCGGCACTCGCCCAGGCGTACACGACGA
>DASSCS010000143.1:0-34781 GCA_035697515.1 Acidimicrobiales bacterium | reverse complement strand
GGGTCGCGCCCGGGTGCAGGCAGGCGTACGGGCGCACGTCGCCGTTCGCCCCGCCGAGCAGCGCCCGCGCCCCGGCCCGGTCCGCGCCCGTCAGCGGCATGTCGGCGCGGTCGGTCAGCCGAGGGCATCCGGCGGCGTCGGTGACAGCGAGCAACCGGTGCACCTCATGGGCCTCCGCCGGGTACGGGATCGAGGTGCCGGGCGGCCGCCAGTGCCCCGGCAGGTGGGCGGTGACCTGCCGGCGGGCGCGGAGCAGCGTCGTGACCGGGTTGGTGACCACCCCGCTGCCGTGCAGCTGCAGCGCCAGATCGAACCGGCGGGACCGGGCCTCGGCGAAGAAGCGCAGCGCGCCGCCGGGGTCTGGCTCGACCTCGGGCAGTCCGGGCACGCCCTGGAGCACCAGCAGGTCGTCGACCAGGTCGTCGTAACGTTCCACGAACCACGCGGCCCCCGGGAGGCCGACGAGCGCCACGTGGGCGCCCGGGTGCGCCGCCCGCACGGCCCGCAGCGCGGGCACCCCACACAGCAGGTCGCCGAGTCCCGGCAGGGCACGCACGACGGCCACCCGCTCGACGTCCTGGCCGGTGTCGGTCGCGGCCGGCGGCGGCCCCGAGGTCGGCATCACGGTTCGGGGCTCCCTGGGGGACGCTGGCGCGCGGTGCGCCACCGGGCAACCCCCCGGGCCCGGTGGTAGCAGGCGACCGGCGGGATGGCGGCACTCGTGGCGATCATGGCCGCGACCTCGCCGGCGCTGCGGGGCCCCGGCCCGATGCGCAGCCAGGCGAAGCGAGCGGTGCGCACGGCCCAGGCCGCGGCCGCCGGCACGGCCAGCCGTCGGTGGCCGCCCGCCAGCGCGACGAGCGCGGCGGCGCCCAGCGCGGTCGTGAGGGGGTACGTGCGCCAGGCGCCGCGGCGCGGCCCGCCGGCGTCACCGGCGGGATCGATGCGCTCGCGCCAGTCGGGTCCGTGCAGGCGTTCGAGCAGCACGTCGTCGGCGTTGCCCCGCTGGAGCCTCACGCTGACCCACCACGGCGCCGCGCGCACCGGGTGCTGCACCTGCCGCTCGCCGAGCGCCAGGCGCCAACCCCCGTCGAGCAGCCGGAGGGCCAGGTCGGTGTCTTCGCGGTACGCCCGGGGGAAGCGCTCGTCGAACCCTCCGACCTCCCCGAGGGCGGCACGGCGCACGGCCAGGTCGGCGGTGATCCAGGCGGCGGTGTCGAGCCCGGCCACGTTGCGCTCCCAGTCAGTGGGGCGCCGATCGGCGGGGAGGGGGACCTCGACTCGTCCCTGCACGGCCGCCACGTCGGCGGGCGCCTCGCGCAGGTCGCGGATCAGGCCGCGGACCCAGTCCAGCGGGAGGTCAACGTCGTCGTCCACGAAGGCCACCCACGGCGCCCGCGTGGCCCGCCATCCGGCGTTGCGGGCCGCCGCCGGACCGTGGCCGCCCGACCGGACGACCCGCAGGCGGTCGTCGCCGGGCCCGACGTCGAGCGGCGGTCCGTCCCCGGGGCGGTCGTCGACCACGACGATGTCGCTGCCCTCGGGCAGGGCGCGGCACAGCAGGCCGACGAGCTCGGGCAGGCTCGCCCGGCCCACGGTGGGCACCACGACGTCGACGTGCGCCACCGCCGGCGGGACCGCCCGGGGCCGCGCTGTGGATCCCGGCCCGGCCGCGGCCGGCGTGGGGACCGGGGTCACCACGACCGCTCCCTGCGGGAGAGCACCACGACGACGACCGCGACGAGCACGGCGGTGGCGATCACGCTGGCGGTGGTCATGGCCTCTCCTTGCCGTCGGGCGGTCAGCGGCGGGCGCGCCGCACGGTGAACGGGCCGAGCGCGAGCAGGTCGACGGGGCCCGACCCGAAGCACTCGAGCGCGTGGTGGGGCGTGTCGACGATCGGTCGCCCGGCCGTGTTGAAGCTGGTGTTGACGAGGACGGGGACACCGGTGCGTCGCTCGAACGCCCGGAGGGTGGCCGCCATCAGCGGCTCGGCCGCCTCGTCGACGGTCTGGATCCGGGCCGTGCCGTCGACGTGCACCACTGCGGGGATCCGCTCCACCCACTCGCGCCGCACCCGGTGCACGAAGAGCATGAAGGGGCTCGGCTGCACGCCGTCGAAGATGTCCGGCGCCCGGTCGGCGAGCACCATCGGCGCCACGGGGCGGAACTCCTCGCGGCCCTTGATGGCGTTCATCCGGCCCAGGTTCTCGGGCCGGCGGGGGTCGCAGAGCAGGCTGCGGTGGCCGAGCGCCCGCGGGCCGTACTCGCTGCGCCCCTGGAACCAACCCACCACCGCGCCTTCGGCCAAGGCGGCGGCGACCTCATCGGCGAGGTCGGCGGGGCGCTCGTAGGGCTGCTCCGCGGCCTTGAGGATCGCCTCGATCTCGTCCGCGTCCCAACCGCGTCCCAACGCCGCGGTGGTGAACGGCGCACACGGCTCGCCCCGGCGGGTCGCGGCCGCCAGGGCGGCGCCGAGCGCGGTGCCCGCGTCGCCGGCGGCCGGCTGGACCCACACCTGCTCGAAGGGCCCCTCGGCGGCCAGCCGGCCGTTGGCCACGCAGTTCAGCGCCACGCCGCCCGCCAGCGTGATCGCGCCTTCGCCCGTCCGGTCGTGCAGCCACCGCGCGAGGTCGAGGACGACCTCCTCGAGGCGGACCTGCGCGGCGGCCGCCAGGTCGGCGTGCACCTCGTTCCAGGCTTCGCCTGGTGCCCGGGGCGGCACCAGCGCGGCGAGGTCGACCGGGTCCACCGCGAAGCCGCCGTCACCGGTGGCGCGCACGTGGTCGCGGATGCCCGCGCCGAACCGGCCGGAGTCGCCGTAGCTGGCGAGCGCCATCACCTTGTACTCGTCCGACGAGCGGCGGAACCCCAGGTGCGCAGTCACCTCCTCGTAGAAGAGGCCGAGCGAGTGGGGCAGCCGCTGGGCGGCGAGGATGTCGAGGGTGCCCGCGTGCCAGCGCCCGCCGAGGTGCGACGCCGACTCGCCCCGGCCGTCGAGCACCAGCACGGCCGAGCTGTCCTCGGGGGCGGCGATGCAGGCCGAGGCGGCGTGGGCGACGTGGTGGGCGATGTGGTCGACCCGCTCGATGCGCAGCCCGGGCAGGGCGGTGGCGAGGAACTGGGGCACGCGGCGGACGTAGAGGGTGCGCAGACCCTCCCAGTCGTCGTCGGTGACCGAGGGCCCCGAGGCGGGGGCGAGGTCGGGGTCGTAGGAGTAGGCGACCGCGTCGAGGTCGGCGGGCTCGAGGCCCGCGTGCTCGAGGCACCAGCGCATCGACTCGACCGGCAGCTCCCAGGCCGAGAAGGGCACCGGGTCCTTGCCGTGCTTGCGCCGGCTGAACCGCTCCTCCTCGGCGGCGGCGACGGTCTCGCCGTCGACCACCAGGGCGGCGGCGGGGTCGTGGAAGACGGCGTTGACTCCCAGGATCGTCGACACTGCGGTTCCTCCTCAGCTCGCCGCGGTGCCCGCGGCGATCTCGAGCACCCTGGTGGTCGAACGACCGGGCACGACGGGCACGAACACGATCCCGCCGCCCCACTTCGCCAGGACCTCGCGCTCGGGCAGGTCTGCGCCGGCGTGGTCGGCGCCCTTCACGAACACGTGCGGCCGCAGCTGTTCGAGGGCTGCGCACGGGTCGTCCTCGTCGAACACGAGGACCGCGTCCACGGGCGCCAGGGCCCGCAGCACCTCGGCGCGGTCCTCGACCGGGTTGACGGGGCGGCGCCGGCCCTTCAGGCGGCGCACCGACAGGTCGCCGTTCAGGCACACGATCAGGCAGTCGCCCAGCCCGCGGGCGGCCCCGAGGAGCCGCACGTGGCCCGGGTGCAGCACGTCGAAGCAGCCTCCAGCCACGACCACCGTGCCGCCGGCGGCTCGCACCGAGCGGGCCAACCCCAGCGCGTCCCGGGGCCTGTCCCACCCGTCCCCGGATGCCGCGACGGCCGGGCGGACGTCCCCGACGGCGGCGGGCGGCCCGCCGGCGGAGCTCGGCGCGGGACCAGTTAGCCGGCCCGGGATCGGACCGGTGACCGGGCCGGAGGCGGACGACCCGGTCACCGGGTTCACCCCGACGGGCGCCGGCCAGCGCACCCCGGGTGCGGCGCCCCGGGGCCGGAAGCCAGCGGCGCCGTCGTCGGGTGCCGCCACGTGCTCGCGGGCTGCGGTGGCCGCCGCGGTCACGGCCTCGACCATCGCGGCGCCACGCGCCCGCGCCACGGCCGCGACGGCGGCGAACCGGTCGCCCGCCCCGCACGGGTCGCCGGCCGCGTGCTCGACCGGGACGACGAACACCTGGCCGCCGGGACCGGCCACCACGGCGCCGCGCGACCCCCGGGTGAGGGCCACCGTGCAGCCGAAGCGCCGGGCGAGCCTGCAGGCCAGGATCTCGTCCCCGTCCCCGTCCTCGACCCCGCCCGGCTCCGGGTCGCCGGCGACCGCGTCGTCGAGGCGGGCGGCCTCGTCGCGGTTGGGCACCAGCAGGTCGAGCCCACGGGGCGGCCGGACACCGCGGGCGTGCGGGTCCCACACGACCGGCTGCGCGAGCGCGGGCACGAGGTCGGCGAACGGCCGGGCAGCGACGAGGCCCCGGCCGTAGTCGGACGCGAGCACCGCGTGAGAGCACAGGACCGCCTCGCCGGCGGCGTCGCACCACGGCCCCGGAGGCACGACGGGCGAACAGCCCCGGTCGACGCGCACGAGCGACTGGCCACCCGAGCGCACCCGCAGCTTCACCGGCGTGGGACCAGCCAGGCCCAGGTCGATCAGCGAGACTCCGGCGGCGTCGAGCAACGACCGCACCAGGTCCCCCTCGACGTCCGCACCGAGCGCCGTGACCAGGGTCACCTTCGCCCCGCACGCCGCCGCGGCCAGCGCCGCCAGCCCCGCCCCGCCGGGCCGGGCCTGCTCGGCCCGCTGGTCGACCACGGGCGCGGGCGCGTCGGGGCAGACGCGTTCGACGACGCCCGTCCAGTCGACGTCGAGCAGCGTGTCGCCGACCACCGTGATCCGGGGCCCGAACGGCTCGGGGGCCGCCGTCACGGCCGCCTCCCGGCCAGCTCGAAGGCGAGGCACAGCAGGTGGACCGCGACCTGCTGGACGTCCTGCACGTTGGGCGTGCCCGGGCAGTTCGCGACGAGCACGTCGTCGACCGCGTCGGCCAGGGGATTGGGCGTGGGACCGGTCATCGCCCACGTCACCATCCCGGCGGAGCGCGCCTCGGCGGCCGCCCGGAGCAGGTTGGAGCTACGCCCCGACGTCGAGAGCAGCACCAGCACGTCGCCGGGCCGGCCGTGGGCGACGACCTGGCGGGCGAACACCTCGTCGTAGCCGTAGTCGTTGCCGATCGCGGTGAGGCCCGAGGGCTCGGCGCTGAGGTCGAGCGCGCTGAACGGCCGGCGCTCGCGGTCGTACCGCCCGACCAGCTCGCCCACCAGGTGGTGGGCCAGCGCGGCGCTGCCGCCGTTGCCGGCCACGAGCAGGCGGTTGCCGCGCTCGAGGCGCCGGCGCAGCAGCCGGCCCCAGCGCGTGAGGCGGGCCAGCTCGGGCGTGAGCGACTCGAGCCCGCGCCGCGACGCGGCGAGGTGGTCGCAGAGCGAGCGGGTCGCGGGCGTGCTCACGCCGGCACCGCCCAGCCGTCGGCGGGGGCCGCGAGCGCGTCGCTGCCGGCGTTGGCGGCGGTCAGCGCTTCGTACACGTCCAGCGTGGCCCGAGCGACCTGCGCCCAGGAGTAGTGCTGGCGAGCCCGGGCGGCGGCCTCGGCGCCCATGTGTCGGCGCAACGACGGGTTGTCGAGCAGGTGGGCGGCCGCCCGGGCCACGGCCCGGGGATCGCGCGGCGGGACGAGCAGGCCCGTGCGGTGGTCGTCGACCGTGTCGAGCAGGCCGCCCACCGCGCTGCCCACGACGGGCACACCGCACGCCATCGCCTCGATGGGCACGATCCCGAACGGCTCGTACCAGGGCACGCACGCCACCAGGTCGGCCGAGCGGAGCAGTGCCGGCACGTCCTCGCGCCCCACTGCGCCCAGCAGCTGCACGCGGTCCGCGACGCCGAGCCGCCGGGCCAGGCTGCGCAGGCGACGCGCCTCGCCGTCCGTCGCCAGCTGCCCCGCGGGTGGGCCGCCGGCGACCAGCACCTCGGTGCCCGGCAGGTCGGGCAGCGCCGTGATGACCTCGTCGATGCCCTTGCGGCGGACCAGCCGGCTCACGATGACGATGCGCCGGCGCGTGCCGTCCCGCGGCGGCGCGACCCGGCCGCCGGGGCGGAACGACCGCGGGTCGATGCCGCACGGCACGACCGTGACGCGCCTGGCCTCCCCACCGAGCGCGGTCAGCTCGGTGACCTCGTCGCTGCAGGTGGCGACCACGTGGTCGACGCTGCGGATCAGCTCGGCCTCGACGCCGCCGCGTGCGGCAGGGCTGGTGTCGGCGTCTCCCTGGTGGCGGCGCTTCACGGCGCCCAGCGCATGGAAGGTCTGGACGACCGGCGGCCGGGGGGTCAGGCCCCGGCGGGCGCGCAGCGCCGCCCAGCCTGACATCCAGAAGTGGGCGTGCACGACATCGGGTGGATCCGCGAGCCAGCGGGCCCGCACACGGCGGGCGAACGCGGGCATGTGCTGCCACAGCTCGTCCTTGGGCACGGGCACGGCGGGGCCGGCCTTGACGTGGTGGACGGTGACGCCGGGGCGCATCACGACCCGCTCGGGGAGCCCACGGGCGTCGGCGCGCGTCACCACCGTCACCTCACAACCGAGCGCGGCGAGCCCGGTGGCGAGCTCCGCGACGTGCACGTTCTGGCCGCCCGCGTCGGGCCGGCCCACCGTGGCGAGCGGGCTGGCGTGCTCGGACACGAGGTCGATGCTCAGGCCCGTCATCGACCCGCGTCCTGGTGGATCGCTGTCTCGGTCCGGGCTCCGGTGCGTGCCGCGGTCAGCGCCTCGAGCCGATCGACGGCAGCCACCACGTCGTCACCGCCCACGGCGCCGAGGCACACCTGCTCGTCGAGCGGGCAGGCGCGGCTGCGGCAGCCGGCGCACGCGACGTCCTGCGCGCCGAGCACGAGGTGGGGCACGCGCCACGGCCGCCAGCGGTCGAGCGGGACCGTCGGCGGGAACACCGCGACCACCGGCGTGCCCACGGCCGCCGCCATGTGCATCGGCCCGGTGTTCCCGACGACGACCGCGGCCGCCGAAGCGAGCAGCTTGCCGAGCTGGCGCAGCGTGAGTCTTCCTCCGACGTCGGACACACGGAAGTGATCCCCCGCGACCGAAGCGGTTAGACCACGTTCTTCCCCACTGCCCGTGACGACGACGGTCCGCTCTGTAGCCGCCAGGGCCGCCACCACCGCGCGCCACCGTGCGGGGGTCAGCGTGCGGGCCGGAGCGCTGGCCCCCGGATGCACGACGACGTAGGGCCGGCCCTCGAGCACGGGGCCGAGCAGCGTGCGGCCGTCACCGGCGCCTGGCCCGAGGTCGACCTGCAGCCGGTCGTCGGCGAGTGCCGGCATGCCGAGCGCGGCGGTGACGAGCAGGCCCCGCTCCACCTCGTGGACGTCGGGGTCGCCAGGGATCCGCACATCGAGCAGCGAGCCGGCGTGGTCGTGGCTCACCGCTGCGAGGTGGGCGACGCCCGCCCACCGGAGGAGCAGCGCCAGGGGCAGCGGGCTCTGGTGCGACGAGACGAGGATGGCGGCGTGGCTGACGCCCAGGGCGCGCACCCGCTCGACCAGGTTCGAGGCGTCGTCGCGGCGCACCGGCATGGGGTCGGGCTCGATCCATGGCGCCCGCAGCGCGACGATGCTGGCGACGCCGGGGAGCATCTCCGCGGCGGCGCGACCACGTGGCCCGCACAGCAGGTGGACCGGCCGGCCCGATGCCGCGGCCGAGCGCACCGCGGGGCCCGCCAGCAGGACGTCACCGCAGTTGTCGAGCCGGGCGACCAGGATGCCGCCGCTCACGTCGCCGCCCGGACGTCGCCACCCAGCAGCAGGTCGACCGCGGCGGCGAAGTCGGGGGCCACGACATGTGCGGCGGCGACCTCGGCTGCCCGCGTGGCGGGGCGGGGGACCAGCACCCCGAGGGCGCCCGCCGCCCGGGCGGCATCGACGTCCGCCCCGATGTCGCCCACGACGGCGCACCGCTCGACGGGCACCCCGAGCGCCGCCGCAGCCCGGTCGATCATCCCGGGGGCCGGCTTGCGGCAGCGGCAGCCGTCGGTGAGCCGGTGGGGGCACCACACCATCGCCCCGAACGGCCCGAGCCGCTCGTCCACGCACCGGTTGACGGCCTCGACCTGGTCGGCGGTCAGCAGGCCGCGGGCCACGCCGGACTGGTTCGACACGACGCCCAGCCGAAGGCCAGCGACCCGCAGGCGCTCGAGGCCCTCGGCCACCCCGGGCAGCGGGACGACCCGCTCGGGGTCGCCGTTGTACGGGACGTCCTCGATGAGGGTGCCATCGCGGTCGCAGAGCACCGCATCGACGCGACGCCGGGGGGTCACCCGCAGCGGTTACCCCCGGCGTTGGCGCGGTATACGGGCTGACCTGCGTTGGTCGGGGCCGCGCCGCCACGACGCTTGACGGGACCTGGCGCCGGGTACGACGGCACGATGACCGGGTCCCCACCCCGGGCGGCCACGGGCCCGGAGCACCGGGTCACGATCGTCGTCGCCACCCGCGACCGGCGGGACGACCTCGAGCGATCCCTCGCACACCACGAGGCTCCGGTCATCGTCGTCGACAACGGGTCCTCGGACGCCACCGTCGAGGCTGTGCGGCGCCGGCCCGGGGCCGAGGTGGTCGCGCTCGGGGCCAACCGCGGCGCGGCAGCCCGCAACGTCGGCGTGGCCCGTGCCCGCACGCGTTACGTGGCCTTTGCCGACGACGACTCATGGTGGGCCCCCGGGGCGCTGGCCCGGGCCGCCGACGTGCTGGACGCACACCCTCGGCTCGGCCTCCTGGCCGCCCGCATCCTGGTCGGTGCGTCCGGGGAGCCGGACCCCGTCTGCGCCGAGATGTCCACCGCCCCGCTGGGAACCCGTCCGGACCTGCCCGGGCCGTCGGTGCTCGGGTTCCTGGCCTGCGGGGCGGTGGTCCGCCGGACCGCCTTCCTGGCGGCCGGAGGCTTCGACGACGTGGTGTTCTTCTTCGGCGAGGAGGAGCGGCTGGCGCTCGACCTGGCCGCGGCCGGGTGGGGGCTCGCCTACGTCCCCGACGTCACGGCGATCCACTGCCCGTCGCCGGCCCGCGACCCCCGCGGCCGCCGCGCCCTCGCGGCTCGCAACAGCGTGTTGACGGCCTGCCTGCGGCGGCCGTGGCGCGTGGTGGGCCGCCGGGTCGTTGACGCCGTCCGGGGCGGTCCGGTGGCGCGTGCCGGGCTGGCGGCGGCCGTGCCGCGCCTGCCCCGCGCGGTCGCCCGGCGGCGCACACTGCCGCCGTCGGTCGAGGCGGCGAGGCGCCTCCTCGACGAGCTACCGCCCGTGGGGTGAGGGAGGGCAGCGCCGGGCTACGCCGTGCCGGTCGCGGCGCCGGCCCCGCGACCCGATCGGGCGATGCCGGCGGCGAGCTCCAGGTCGCCGACCAGCCGCGCCCGGAGCTGGGCCCGGGACCTGCTGTCGGGCGTGCGCAGGGCCGCCGCCGGATGGATCGTCACCACGACGGGCAGGTCGTCCGGTCCGTCGAGGATCTGGTCGCGCACCGAGTGCAGGGTGACGGCCCGCCCGAGCACGGCCCTGGCCGCCGTGGCGCCCAGGCAGACGACGACCCTGGGCCGCACGAGCCGTACCTCCTGCTCGAGCCACGTGTGGCAGGCCTGGATCTCCGATGTCGACGGCTTCTTGTGGATGCGGCGCTTGCCCCGCTCCTCGAACTTGAAGTGCTTGACCGCGTTGGTGACATAGACGTCTCGGCGGCCGATGCCCGCCGACTCCAGCGCAGCGTCGAGCAGGCTGCCCGCGGGGCCGACAAAGGGATGGCCCTCGATGTCCTCGCGGTCGCCGGGCTGCTCGCCGACCAGCAGCACCTTGGCGCCGGCCCGACCCTCGCCGAACACCGTCTGGGTCGCCCGCCGGTAGAGGTCGCAGCGGGTGCACCCGGCGGCCGCCTCGGCGCAACCGGCGAGCTCGCGGGCTCGCTCGGCCACGGTGGCCCGGCGCCGGCCATCGCGCCGGGCGGGGGTCACCGGCGCGCCCCCGGGCTCGTGCGCAGGGGGCACACCTCGACGCGCCGTGCCAGGCGCTCGACCTGGCTGCGGTCGCCGGTGCCCTTGCCGTGGCGGGTGGCGTTGAGCGCGCCGGCCGCGGCCCCGAAGCGCACGGCGTCGACGATGCCCAGATCCTCGACCAGGCCGGCGGCGATGCCCGCGGTCATGGAGTCGCCGGCGCCCGTCGGGTCCGCGGCCTCGAGCGCAGGGGCGGCGACCTCGTAGGCGTCGTCGCCGGCGAGCAGCAGAGCGGGCTCTACGCCCCGGGACACGACGACGTTGGCGGCCCCCCGCCGCTGCAGCTCGCCCGCGGCGGCCGCCAGCTCGTCGATGCCGTCGCCCGCGGCCCGCCCGTCCTCGATCAGGTCCTCATGGCTGACCTTGAGCACGTGGACCCCGCCGTCGAGCACCGCGTCGAGGGGCGGGCCCGAGAGGTCGGCCACGACGCGCCCGTCCCCGGTGCCGGAGCGGATGTCGCTGGCCAGCCTGCGGTACACGTCGGGAGGCACCGGGCTGGGATCGTGGGGCCCGCCCAGCACGCTGACGGGACGTTCGAGCGCGGCGACCACCGCGGCGCCGTACAGCTCGTCGAGCTCGTGGCGGGACAGCGGCTGCGGGGGCATCTCGGCGAGCACCGTCCGGTCGCCGGAGCGCCGGTCGTGGACGTACGAGCCGGACCACGACCCCACCTCGACCGGCATCACCGGGATGCCCTCGTGGGCCACGAGCGTGCGCGCCACGAGGCCGGTCTCACCCCCGGCGGGGCCGCAGAGGACCACGTCGACGCCGAGGGACTTCAGCATCCTGGCGATCCACAGGCCCTGGCCGCCGGGATGGATGTGCAACTCGTCGGAGTCGCCGCGGCGTTCGAGGGTGACGGTCAGGAACAACGCGGGGGCGAACACGAACACACCCGCGGCGCGCGCCCGACCGTCGTCCATGTCGAGGTCGTACCCGCTGGGCGGGCGCTCATGCGTGCATCCCGATCGGAAGTTGGGGATTCCGTGTAGCGATTCGGTTACGCACCGGCAGCCCGGGAAGCTTCGGACCATGGAAACTGCGACGAGGCCGGTTGCCGGGTGGTGCCTCGGCTGCGGTGGGAGCGTCACCGCCGACGAGGCCTTCTGCCCGGCCTGCGGCACACGACAGGTCCCCGATCGCCCGATGCCGGTGGACCGCATCGACGAGCAGGCCGAGCGGCTCGCGCGTTCCGCGAATGCGTGGCTCCTGGCCGCGTTCGTGGCGGCGGCGCTCCTGGTGTTCGTCACCGCGGTGCTCGCGGGATGGTTCACCGCCGAGGTCTCGGACGACGACACCGATCCCATCGGTCGCAACGGCGCTGCGTCGGTCGACGACGGTTGGTGACGGCTCCACCCATCTGTTTGCGCCCGCTTGTCGCGGGGTAGCCGGCGGGCAACCGTCTCAGCATGGGAGCGAACCGATGGGTTGGATCACGACGACGGAGCGCACGATCTACGGGTGGCACGACGTGCCGACTTCGGACGTGCCGAACGACCGTGAGATGAAGCGCGCCCTGGTCGAACGGTTGCGGGAGAACCTCTACACCGAGGACGCCCAGATTCGGGTCGATGTGACCGACCGGGTGATCGTGCTCGACGGTCAGGTGGAGACCCCGATCGTCAAGCGCGTGGCCGGCGAGGACGCCTGGGACGTGCCCGGCGTCGTCGACGTGAGCAACCAGTTGTCAGTGACTGGCGTCTGACCGCTCTGTGGGGTCCCGCACCGGGGTAACCCCGAGTCACGGTCTATCCGTTGGGAAGGGGCTCGCCGGACATTGGGGTCCGGCACGCCTCTCCTACCGCTCAGCGGTAGGCATTCATCCCGAAGGGAGGATGCGACCGGGGCGTGGTTGCGAGTTTGCTGGCTGAGGGTGCTCAGCTGTGAGGCACGACCACGAAGACCTTCTCCGGCGGCTCGCACTCAGTGACGAGGACGCCTTGGCATCGACGCTGGCCATGGCTCTGGACGGCCCGGCGGCCCTCGACCCGAAGACCCGGGCACTGGTCCGCCTGGCGAGCCTGATCGCCCTCTCGTCAGCTTGCGCATCGCTCCAGTGGAGCGTGGCGAGGGCTGTCGCCGCGGGGGCAAGCGACGAGGAGGTGGTCGCGGTCCTGGTGTGCGTGGCTCCGCTGGTCGGCACCGCTCGGGTCGTCGCCGCCGCCGCCAACCTGGGGCTGTCACTGGATTACGACGTCGACGCCGCCTTCGAGGCGCCAACATCGACGTGCGATGTGCGGGATGCGGGCAGCAGCGGCGGGTCCGTGGGCGACACCCGTTGATGCTCTCCGCAGTCGAACATACACTTTCCGCCCATGGCGGGAGATACCACGAAGTGGATGCTTCCGCGCACGCAACGCGCGCCGAGTGCGCACGGTCCCTCCCGCCTCGAGCTGGCGGAATGGAAGCTGCGCGCGCCCTCGAACCGCGCGGGCACCGTCTACCGCTCTGGGCTGGTCGATCGCCTGCTCGCAGCGCGGGGCGCCTCCGTCGTGTCGATCACGGGCCCCCCGGGCTACGGCAAATCGACGCTGCTGGCCCAATGGGTCCAACGAGCGGCGCGGCCGGTGGCCTCGGTGTCCCTCGACCCCGGCGACAACGACCCCGCCGTGCTGATGGCGTACATGGCGGCGGCGCTCGATCGGATCGAGCCTGTCGACGTCGAGGCGTGCCGCACCCGGGTACCGTCCGGGAGCTCGGTGCCGGTCACGATCGCCCGCCGTGTCGCCGCGGTGATGTCGTCGATGAGCGGCCCGATCACCCTGGCGTTGGATCACGTCGAGACGGTGCGCAACCCCCAGTGCCGCGATGCCATCGCCGAGCTCGCCGCGCACGTGCCTCCCGGCCACCAGTTCGCGATCACGTCGCGGGGTGAGCCGCCGCTGCGGCTCGGGGCCCTGCGATTGGGCGCCGATGTGGTCGAGATCGGCGTCGACGACCTGGCCATGGACGTCGTCGAGGCCCGCGCTCTCGTCGAGGCGGCCGGCGCCGACCTCGGCGACAGCGAGCTGGCCGACCTGGTGCGGACGACCGAGGGCTGGCCCGTCGGCCTGTACCTGGCGGCCCTGGTGGCCAAGGCCGGGGCGGGGCTCGATGGCGATGTCACCTCCAACCTGACCGGCGACGACCGGCTGGTCGCCGACTACCTGCGCGCGGAGCTGCTGTCCCACCTGCCCGAGCGGACGGTCAACTTCCTCGTCCGTACGTCGGTGCTCGAACGGCTCACGGGCGGTCTCTGCGACGCCGTGACCCGCAGCGAGGGGTCGGCGGTGCTGCTCGAGTCGCTGGCCCGGTCGAACCTGCTGGTCGTGCCGCTCGATCGGCGGGGCAAGTGGTACCGCTACCACCACCTGTTCGCCGGCCTGCTGCGGTCGGAGCTCGACCGGCGCGAGCCGCGCACCGTGCCCGAACTGCATGCCCGGGCCGCCGCCTGGCACGTCTCCCACGGCCGGTCCGAGGACGCCATTCCCCACGCCCAAGCCGCCGGGGACACCGACCTGGCGGCACGACTCGTGGCCGAGGTCGCCTTCCCCGCCTACGCCGGCGGCCGCGTCGACACGTGCCTCGCGTGGATCGAGTGGTTCGCGGACAAGGAGGCGGCCGACCGCTACCCCGAGGTGGCCGTGCTGGGGGCGGTCGTGAACGCGTTGCTGGGGCGGTCGGCCGCCGCCGACGAGTGGGCGGCGATCGCCGAGAGCAGCGACGAGCCGGGCTCGCCCCCGGACGGCAGCACGATGGAGAGCTGGCGGGCGCAACTGCGCGCCTTCCTGTGCCGTTCGGGCGTCCACGAGCTGCGACGCGACACCGAGGCGGCGCTCGACGGGCTGGCCGCGGGCAGCCAGTGGCGGGCCAGCGCGCTGGTGATACAGGGCATCGCCGCGCTGCTCGACGCCGATCCCGAGCGCGCCGACGTGACCTTCGGGCAGGCGTTCGAAGTGGCCGTGCACGTCGGAGCCTTCCAGGCGGCGGCGGTGGCTCTGGCCGAACGGGCCCTGCTGGCGCTGGAGCGGCACGATCGCGACGAGGCCGACGACTACGTCGAGCGCGCGCTGGCCGTGGTCGCCCGGGCCGAGCTCCAGGACTACCCACCGAACGCCTTGCTGTTCGTGGTCGCCGGCCGGGCCGCCGCCCAGCGGGGCGATGTCGAGGGCGCGCGCGCCCTGGTCTCCCAGGCTGCCCGACTGCGGGTGGGGCTCAGCCGCGCCATCCCCTACCTCGCCGTGCAGGTCCGCCTCGAGCTGGCGCGGGCCTACCTCGAGCTGTCGGACGCGGCGGGTGCGCGCCTCATACTGCGCGAGGTGCGCGACATCCTCCAGGTCAGGCCTGACCTGGGCACCCTGCCCGCCGAGGCGGCCGCGCTGCGCGACAAGCTGGCGGCGATGGGCCCCGGCACCGTGGGGGCGTCGTCGCTCACCACCGCCGAGCTGCGCCTGCTTCCGATGCTGCCCACGCACCTGACGTTCCGCGAGATGGGCGAGCGCCTGCACGTGTCGCGCCACACCATCAAGACCCAGGCCATGTCGGTGTACCGCAAGCTCGGCGTGTCGTCGCGCGGCGAGGCCATCGCCCGGGTGCACGAGGTGGGACTGCTCAACGACTGACAGCGGGCGCCGCTACGGAGTGAAGAATCCCGCCTCGAGGTCGCGCACGACAGCATCGATGGGATCGCCGGTGGCGACCAGGCCGCCCTCCCAGGGCGCGGCGATGGCGAGCAGCAGGGCGAGGCTCAACCCGACCACGCACGCGAGGCCGGCGACCAGCAACGACGTGCGCACGCTGGAGCGGAACGCAAGCGCGCCCGCGTTGGCGATCAGCGCGACCCCGCTGATCGCCAACGTGGCCACGTAGAGCCCGGGGAGCAGGCGGGAGGCCGCCGCGATGCGCTCGCGGCGGCCCATGGTGACGGCGTCGAGCGACGCGAGCAGCTCGGTGCTCGAAGGCGTTCCCAGCTCGGGCTGCACCGCCTCGCCCCGGGCCACGCGTTCGAGCGCGGCCAGCTCGGCGCTCACGGACTCGTTGGTCACCTCGCCGGCGTCGGCCCCGCTCCACTCGTGTTCGCGGGTCGCCCGCAGGTAGTCGTCCAGCGCGTCCTGGACCGCCGCCGAGTCGACGCCCGGACTGGTCGAAGCCCATGCCAACCGGGACGCCTCGGCGGCCTCGCGGCTGACGATGTCTTGGGCCGACCGCAGGTAGCCGGCCTCGCTGGCCAGCGTCAGGGCGGTGAGCACGGCGAAGCTCGCCCCGAGCGCCGGCATGAGCGGCGCGGCCACCGAGTACACGCGGTCGGCCTCGCCCGCCGGCACGATGGCGGCGGCCAGCACGCGGCTGGCCCCGGCGGTGAGCAGCGCCAACGCCAGCGAGCCAGCCACCAGCAGCCAAACGGGCTGCGAGGTGAGCCACCTCACTGGCACGCACCGTCGCGGTCGCCGTCCAGCGGGCGTCGGCTCCGCCTACACGGGGTTGCCGCGGTCGTCGCAGGGCAACGCGTCGCCGTCATGGCCGACGACCTCCATCTCCTGGTCGATGATCTGCAGGGCGCGCTCCATGGCGACGGGCTGCAGGCTGCCGACTCCGCCGTGGAACGGGTTGTCCAGGAACTGCAGCAGGACGAGGGTCGTGAGGATGACCGACACCACGGCGCCCATCAGCACGCCCTGGACGATGGCGCGCTCGCCGCTGTCGGCGAAGAACAGCATGTAGACGAAGATCACGAGCGAAGTGAAGAAGAGCACGAACCACAGCGGGGTGGGGATGACGCCGACGGCGCCGTGGATGCGGTCGGCACGTGCCTGCTCGCGGTCCGACGTCTGGTCCAGCCACTTGCCGTAGGCCGCCTGCTCGGCCGCCGTCTCCGGCTCGACCGTCTCGATCGTGCGGAACAGCGCCACGCCCCAGGGGTTGAGCTCCTCGCCCAGCGTGCCGGCCTCCATGCGGTCCCACTGCACGCCCGCGACCGAGCGGGCGTAGCAGGCGAGCTCGACGGTCAGGCGCTCGGACACGTCGGGCGGGAGGAGCTGGGCCGTCTCGACCTGCTGGGCGACGATGGTCGCCTCGGACTCGGCGCCCGCCCGCGCCGAGTCGTAGCTGGTGAAGGCCAGGAAGACCACGAACCCCAGCAGCACGGCGAAGCCGGTGGCCAGCACGCCGAACACGCCCGCGGCCCGGTCGCCGTCGTTGAAGTACCCGTCCGCAGGGGCGCGCCGCCGGACGAGGAGCATCGCCGTGACGGCCGCCGCGGTGGTGGCCACCACGATCAGGACGGCGACGGCGATGTTCATGAGGTCGACGGTTGCGTCGGGTACTCAGTGGTGGAACCCGTGACGGTGCTCGGGCTGGGGGAGGTGCGCGGGCATGTTCTCGAGGTAGTCGACGTGGCGGCGCAGGTCGGCGATCAGCAGGTCGGCCAGGTCGCGGGACATGCCGTTGCGCACGACGATGCGCAGCGCCGCCAGGTCCTGCCGGTTCTCGGGGAAGGTGTAGGCCGGCACCAACCAGCCCCGGTCACGCAGCCGCTCCGACACGTCGAACACCGTGTAGGGCCGGTCGGCGGCGCCGTCCAGCGCGAAGGCGAACACGGGGAGCTCGCTGCCGTCGGTGAGCAGCCGGAACGGGCCCAGCGTGGAGATGGCGTCGGACGTGTACAGGGCCACGTCGCGCGACGTCTGCTGGACGCGCTTGTAGCCGTCGAAGCCGAGGCGGATGAAGTTGTAGTACTGCGCCGCCACCTGGTTGCCGGGGCGCGAGAAGTTGAGGGCGAAGGTGGGCATGTCCCCGCCCAGGTAGTTGACATGGAACACCAGGTCGTCGGGCAGCGCATCGGGGTCGCGCCAGACGGCCCAGCCGACGCCCGGGTACACCAGCCCGAACTTGTGTCCCGAGGCGTTGATCGACTGCACCCGGGGCAGTCGGAAGTCCCACTCGAGATCGGGGTCGATGAACGGGGCGACGAAGCCACCCGACGCGGCGTCGACGTGCACGGGGACGTCGAGCCCCGTGTCGGCCTGGTGGCGGTCGAGCGTCGAGCAGATGTCGGCGATGGGCTCGTACGAGCCGTCGAAGGTCGAGCCCAGCACGGCCACCACGCCGATGGTGTTCTCGTCGCACTGGGCCAGCGCCCCCGCCGCGGTCATGTGGTACTGCTCGCCCTCCATGGGCACCAGGCGGGGCTCGACCTCCCAGTAGCGGCAGAACTTCTCCCAGCACACCTGCACGTTGGCGCCCATCACCATGTTGGGCCGGTCCGTCGACCGTCCGGCGGACCGCCGCCGTTCACGCCAGCGCCACTTGAGCGCCATGCCGGCCAGCATCGCGGCCTCGCTTGAGCCGGTGGTCGAGGTGCCTGTGGCCTGTTCCTCGTCCGGCGAGTTCCACAGGCGGCTGAGCATGTTGACGCAGCGCTGCTCGAGCTCGGCCGTGCGGGGGTACTCGTCCTTGTCGATCATGTTCTTGTCGAACGTCTCGGACATCAGCCGGGCTGCCTGCGGCTCCATCCACGTCGTCACGAACGTGGCCAGGTTGAGGCGCGCGTTGCCGTCGAGCATCAGCTCGTCGTGCACGAACTGGTAGGCGGTGTCCGGGTCCAGCTCGAGGTCGGGGAGCACGTGCCGGTGGGCACGGTGGAGCTCGCCCGGGCGGGCGTAGATCGGGCTGAGGATGATCGGCGTGAGATCCTCGACGAGCTTGCGGTGCAGGGCCACGGGTCCCCCTTGCGTCGGTCCCATTCGACCTGGCAGCGACGGGCGCGACATCGTCCCGACGGGATGATCCGCCCGCCGCCCGTTTTCACCCAGGCTGGGTGACGGCGCCCGCCGGCCGGGGGCATACGGTCGGGGGCACGGTGACCGAAGGGAGGCCATCATGGCGGGTACGAGCAGTGGTCCGCTGAGCGGCGACGACCTGGTGGCGGCGATGGCTCTCATCGACGAGGCCGACAGCGTCGAGCTCAAGCTGACCATCCCCGACTCGGCCCGATGGTCGGTGATCTCGGCTCTCGATATGGACCCGCTCGACGCCCAGATGCGGCAGGTGTACTTCTTCGACACCCCCGACCTGGACCTCGACCGGCACGGCGTGGTGGTGCGGGCCCGGCGGGTGCAGGGCCGCGGCGACGACTCGGTGGTCAAGCTGCGCCCGGTGGTGCCGCACGAGCTGCCGGCCGAGCTGCGGCGTGAGGACGACTTCGTGGTCGAGGTCGACGCCATGCCGGGCGGCTTCGTGTGCAGCGGGTCGTACAAGGGCTCGCTCGGTCGCCCGATCGTCAAGGAGGCCGCGGCGGGGAAGCACCCGCTGAGCAAGCTGTTCAGCAAGGCCCAGCGCAAGTTCTACGCCGGCCACGCGCCTGAGGGCGTCGAGATCGACGACCTGAAGGTGCTCGGCCCCGTGACGGTGCTGAAGCTCAAGTTCGCACCGCCGGAGTACGGGCGCCGGCTGGTGGCCGAGGTGTGGGTCTACCCCGACGGCTCGCGCATCCTCGAGCTGTCGACCAAGTGCACGCCGGCCGAGCCGTTCCAAGTGGCGGCCGAGACCAAGGCGTTCCTCGCCGGGCGGGGCATCGACATCGGGGGCGAGCAGCAGACCAAGACCCGCACCGCCCTGGAGTTCTTCGCCGGCCAGACGAAGTAGGCCGGCACGCACCTAGAGTGAGGCGATGCGCACCACGAAGTTGGGGGGCGGTGCGTTCGTCCACGCCGTCCTCGTCGGGATCCCGGTCGTCCTCGCCGTCGTCGCCGGCTGCGGGTCCGGCTCGGGCGGGCAGGACGACGAGGCCGATGCCACGACGTCCACCACCGAGCCCGAGGTGGTCGACATCGAGGTCGAGGCCGACGACTTCAAGCCACTCGCCGACATGACGCCGGTGCGCGAGTTCTTCGTCGACAACGTGGCGGGCGACCTGGACGCGACCCTCGAGGTGGCCAACGACCCCGAGGGGGGCGCCTATCCCGTGGGAACGGTCGTCCAGCTCATCCCCACCGAGGCCATGGTGAAGCGGGCTCCCGGGTTCGACCCCGCGTCGAACGACTGGGAGTTCTTCACCCTCGACGTCTCGCCCGAGGGCACCACCATCGCCGACCGAGGCGGCAGCGACATCGTCAGCCCGTTCAGCGGCGCGCCGTGCGTGAGCTGCCACAGCCAGACCGAGCACCAGTTCGACTTCGTGTGCGAGGACGACCACGGCTGCGACCCGCTGCCCTTCGGCGACGACGTCATCGTGGGCATCCAGCAGGCCGATCCGCGGCCGACGGAGGGTTGAGGCCTTTCGCCATGCGGTAAACCGCTGCGGTCGCTCCCGCGTCAGTCGGGTGTGGACGTCGGACAACTGACCTTGGTGGGGACGATGGCGGTGGGCACCGAAGTGTCGGATGCGGCCACGGAGCGGCTGTTCCGCTCGCACTACAGCGAGATGGTCGGCCTGGCGGGCCTGCTGCTCAACGACCCGGGCACCGCGGAGGAGGTGGTGCAGGACGCCTTCGCCCGGTTCCACCTGGCGCGGCACCGCATCGTCGATCCCGAGCGCGAGGTCGCCTACCTGCGCTCGATCGTGTGCAACCTGGCGCGAGGACGGCTCAGGCGCTGGGGGCTGGAGCGGCGCAAGCAGCCGCCACCGGAGCGCGACGTCGACATGCGCCCCGACGCCGCCGAGGCTCGCCACCGGCGCGACGTCGTGGCACAGGGCCTGGCCCGTCTACCCCGTCGCCAGCGCGAGTGCGTGGTGCTGCGCTACTGGCTCGACCTGCCCGTCCGTGACATCGCCGCCACCCTCGGCATCGCCGAGGGGTCGGTCAAGTCGCACCTGCATCGCGGCCTGGCCGCGCTCGAGACCGGCCTGGAGGAACTGCGATGAGCAGCACCGAAGACCTCGTCCGCAACGCGCTGGCCGACCTCGCCCCCGTCGCTCCGGCCGACAGCTCCGCCTACGCGGGCGTCGGGCGCAGGATCACCCGTCGCCGCCGCCAGCGGGCGGCGACCCGGCTCGCCGCCGTGGCCGCGGTGGCCCTGGTGGCCGTGGCCGGCGCCTCGCTCGTGGGCGACCGCGACGACGAGCCGTCCGGCTTCCAGACCGGAGAGGGGAACACCATCACGACCGGCCCGGATGCGGGCCAGCCCGACGATGGCGCACCCCCGGGACCGGGCACCGGGCAGGACGACGACGTCGACGCCGCGGACGACGGCGTGTCGACCGGCCCGACCACCAGGAGGCTCGGCACCGCGACGTTCACGCTCCCGGCGGGCTGGGAGGTCGTCCAACAGGACGAGGTCTGGATCGACGCCGCCGAGCCTGGCTCCGAGACGGTCCCGCACCCGTACACGTCGATGTGCCTCCGCAGGACGGCGGATCCCGGCCCGCTGGACTGCACCCTGGAGATGTTCCACGGCGAGGTCCCCGGCCACGAGGGCTTCCAGGCGTACGACCCCGACGGCGACTGGAGCTGGTACCGGTCGACGGACGCCATGGCCTGCCCCGACGGCGCCGACAAGGGAGGGGAGGCCCTCGACACCGTGCAGCCGGCCGACGGCAGCATGGCGCCGGCCGAGTCGGACTTCCGCGCCGTCGGCACCCGGACCGCTGCCTACACCCGCTGGTCGGCGGTCTGCGAGACGTCTGGCTTCCGGTTCAGCCCCGAGGCCTGGTTCCTGCCCGAATCGGGGCTGCTGATCATCGACGTCCTCGGCCAGCCCGAGACCGAGGCCATCCTGCAATCCTTCGAGTTTGGCGACGAGGGCGGCTGATCGGGTCCGAAGCGACCGGCGGGACCGACCCTGGCTCCCGTCAGGGGCTGGTCTCGCCCAACCATCCCTCGGCGTTCTCCAGCAGGAAGCGGCTGACCGCCAGGCACGTGTCGAGCACGTCGCACATCTGCTCCTGGCCCATGAACACCCTGGCCAGCGACACCTCGATGCGCGACACGATGGCCAGGCTGCGCTCGGGGGCGTCGGTGACCGACGGGAACGAGTCGATGGCCGACACCTCGAGGGGCAGGGCCGTGCCGCCGATGCCGGCCAGCTCGGTGGCCAGGATCAGCAGGTCGGGACCCTTGGGCAGCGGCGGCAGCGCCCAGTTGAACACCAGGGGGAAGTGGAAGGTGTCGGGCGGGTCCTCGTCCTCGGGCAGCCCGGTGACGACGTCCTCGAACGACAGCAGCGCCCGGGGGTCGACCTCGAGCGCCAGGTGCAGGTCGAGCGGGCCGCCGCACGCCTCCTCGGGATGCAGGTCGACCTCCCACGTCTGGCGCAGCGAGTAGGTCTCCACGAAGTGTCGTTCGTCGTGGACGTGGAAGCCATGGTCGATGGCATGGTCCTTGAGCTCGGAGACGAATCCGGCGATGTCGATGGCGGCCACGTGCCCAGCCTGCCACGCGCCACCTGGTAGACCCACGCGATGCCCCTCTCGGACGGTCACCTGGTCGAGCTGCTGCACGAGACCGCGATCGCCGTCTGCCAGGCGCTCGACCGGCTGGACGACTGGGGGCTGTCGGGCACACGAGCCGGGCAGCACCGCAGCGACCTGGCGGCCGATGCCGCCGCGCTGGAGGTGCTGGGGGCGGCCGACGTGGGAGTGCTGTCCGAGGAGTCGGGCCTCCACGCCCCCGAGCGCGACCTGATCGTGGTGGTCGATCCACTGGACGGCAGCACCAACGCGGCCCGCGGCATCCCCTGGTTCGCCACCAGCCTGTGCGCGGTCGACCGCGACGGGCCACGGGTGGCGCTGGTGGTCGACCTGCCCCACGGGCGCACGTTCACCGCCGTGCGCGGCGGGGGAGCCTCGGTCGACGGCGTGTCGCTCGTGCCCACCGGGTGCGCCGCGCTGGCCGAAGCCGTCGTCGGCATCTCGGGGCTGCCGCCCGAGTCGCTCGGGTGGAGGCAGTTCCGGGCGCTGGGGGCGGTCGCCCTCGACCTGTGCGCCGTGGCCGAGGGAACGCTCGACGGCTACGTCGACGCCAGCAGCCCGTCGGCGCACGGCGCATGGGACTACCTGGGCGGCGCGCTCGTATGCGCCGAGGCGGGCGCGGTCGTGGCCGACGCGCTCGGCCGCGACCTGAACGTCCTCGACCCGGCTGCCCGCCGCACGCCCGTCGCCGCGGGAACGCCTGAACTGCTCGACGCGCTGGTGTCGGCCCGGCGGCGAGCGGTCGGAACTTGACGGAAGGTCAGGGCACTAGCCTGACCCGGGTGCCGGCACGTGTGATGAGGGCCTTCCTGCTGGTCTGGGGGCGAGTGCCGCGCCTGTGGCGGCGCTGGATCGTGCGACTCGTCGCCCCCTCGTTCACGGTGGGCGCCGCCTGCGTCATCGAGCGTGACGACGGGTCGATCCTGTTCGTCCGGCTCGTCTACCGGAACGGCTGGGGGCTGCCGGGTGGATTGATCAAGCGCAAGGAGGACGTCGCGAGCTGCGCCCGGCGCGAGGTCAAGGAGGAGATCGGGCTCGACGTCGAGCTGATCAGCGAGCCGGCCGTGGTGGTCGACAGCCGGCCCCAGCGCATCGACGTCGTGTTCCGGGCGCGCCCGGCCCGCGGCGTCGACGCCGCCGCTGCGCACGCCCGCTCGGCCGAGCTCCGCGAGGTCGCCTGGTTCCCGGCCGGCGAGCTGCCCGAGCTGCAGCACGAGGCCGTGAGCGCGCTGATGGCGCTGGCGTCGAGCGCGCTCGGTCCGGTCGAGCGGAGGGCGACGGACGACGACGGCGAGGGCGAGGCCGGCTGGGACGCCGCGCTCCGTCTGGCGGCCACTCGGGCCGCCGGCCAGCGCTGACCCCCGCACTTCCGCGTTCTCTTCGCTCGTTCGGCCGCCCTGGCGACCGAACGAGCGACGAGAAGCGCGAGTCCCGCGCCCGCGAGACCCGGACAGAGCGGCTCAGCGGGTCAGCGCGTCGACCAGGCGCCGGTGGTGCGCCGAGCAGGGGTGGCGCAGCTTGGTCAGCGCCTTGGCCTCGATCTGACGGATGCGCTCGCGGGTCAGGTTGAACCGCCGCCCGACTTCGTCGAGCGTGAGCGGCCGGTCGTCGGTCAGCCCGAACCGCAGCGAGATCACCTCGCGCTCGCGCTCGTCGAGCTGGCCGAGCAGCGAGCGAAGGTCGTCGCGCTCGATCGAGGCCGCCGCGGCCTCGAACGGCGCCTCGCTCGTGGGGTCGGCCAGCAGGTCGCCGAGCTCGTGGTCGCCGTCGTCGCCCACCGCCGCGGAAAGCGACACGAGGTCGGGCGCGGCCCGCAACGCGGCATGCACCTTGTCGATGGCGATGCCCGTGTCGTCGGCCAGCTCGTGGGCCGTGGGCTCGCGGCCCAGCGCCTTGAGCAGCGACGACGAGCTGCGCGACAGCGTGGCGAGCGTGTCCATGAGGTGCGACGGCAGGCGGATGGTGCGGCCCTTGTCGGCGATGCCGCGCCCGATGGCCTGGCGGATCCACCAGGTGGCGTAGGTCGAGAACTTGAACCCCTTGCGGTGGTCGAACTTCTCGACCGCCCGCATCAGCCCCAGGTTGCCCTCCTGGATCAGGTCGAGCAGTGACATCGACGGCGTCTGGTAACGCTTGGCGATCGAGACGACCAGGCGCAGGTTCGACTGGATGAACCGGCGCCGGGCCTCGGCCGCCACCCGCACCGAGGCCTGGAGCCGGGCGCGCTCACGGCGCGTGAACGTCGCCTCGGGATCGGAGAGCCGAGCCTCGGCCTTGCGCCCTTCGGCGATGGCCTGGGCGAGGGTGGACTCGTCCTCCGCGGTCAGGAGGGGGTACGAGCCCAGCTCGGCCAAGTAACGCCTGGTGAGATCGACGGCGCTTTCGCTCGTGGGCCGGGGGCGGCCAACCATGGGTTCCCTCCAGAGTCTCGGCGGCGCTCGATCTGGGTGGACGGGACAGGTCTGAATCGGCGCGGAAGAGGCGAAAGTGACTCGGCGATAAGGTCGTTTCATGGGCGAACGTAGTTGGCCGCCACGCCCGAACGAGGGATGGTCGGGGAGCGGCCGCGCTCCACTGCTCGTGTCCGCCTGCCTCCTCGGCGTGGCCTGCAACCACCAAGGGCAAGCCAGCACCAGCGAGGCCGTGGTGGCGCTCGGACGTGACAGGCGTCTCATCCCGGTGTGCCCCGAGACCGCCGGTGGCCTGCCGACGCCCCGGCCCGCGGCCGAGGTGCAGCCGACGGGGCGGGTGCGCACCCGGTCGGGCGACGACGTCACCGACGCGTACCGCCGCGGCGCCGCCCAGGCCGTCCGGGTGGCCGAGGCCGCCGGGGTGGGGGGCGCGGTGCTGAAGGCCCGCTCGCCCTCGTGTGGCTGCCACGAGGTGTACGACGGCTCGTTCACGCGCACGCGGGTACCGGGGGAGGGCGTGACCGCTCGGGCATTGCGGGAGGCGGGCGTGCCGGTGTGGTCCGAGGAGGACGTGGCCGACGGCACAGTCGATCTGAGGGACGCCGGCGACGAGCGGTAGCCTCGCGCCTTCCGGGCGCGTAGCTCAGTTGGCTAGAGCGCTGCCCTTACAAGGCAGATGTCGGGGGTTCGACTCCCTCCGCGCCCACCAAGTGACCTGCAGTCTTGTGCGGCTTTGCGTCGTGGGCCTGCCAACCCAAAACCAACGGAGGCGTCACGAGTCCCGACTGGAACGCCAAGCATCGCGCCGGCGATGCGACAGTTGGTGGCGTCGCTGTCGCTGCGACCTGCTCGGCGCCGTGAGGCCTACGGCTGTCGGGCGTCGTTTCAGTCGTGGGAGCGTCCGGACCGTGTACTGCGGGGAGTATCGCGCAGCGGCTGCGCGGCACGGAGGAGCGCAGTGCCCATGAGATCGAGGGCCCTGACCGAGGACGACGGTAACCAGATGGTTGCCGCCCGAGGCATGACGCCTGGACATCTTGGCGAGGTCAAGACGGAAGTCCTCGGCGCCCTGTCTTGGGGGCCGCGGTCAGGGTTTGCGGGCGACGGCGCCGTAGAAGGGCGTCGGCCAGTCTCCTGGTGGGGGCGGTGGGCTGGCCGGAGCGTGCCAGCGATCGACTGGGACGAGGCCGGGCGGGAGGGGCTTGGTGCCGTCGAGGAAACGGCAGATCTGGTCGTGGGTGCGCAGAACGAGGGTAAAGCCGGGTTGCTCGTTGATGCGTCTTGCCGCCTCGGTCACCTCGTTGGCGATGATGTCGCTGGTGAGATGGGAGATCACGAGACAGCTGCCGGACGCCACGGCGTTCACGAACCGGGCCACGATGCGGTAGGGGTCGTCCTCTTCGCGGATGTGGTGGAGGATGGCGACAATGACGACCGCGACGGGCTGATCCAGATCGAGGACGGTCTGCGCCTGCCGGAGGATGCTGTCGGGGTCGCGCAGATTGGCATTGACGTAGGCGGTGGCACCCTTCGAGGCGCTCTTCCTCAGAGTGTGGGCGTGGGCGAGCACGACGGGGTCGTCGTCGGCGTAGACCACACGGGACTCCGGGGCGATGCGTTGTGCGATCTCGTGGGTGTTCTCTTCGGTAGGGATCCCGGAGCCGATCTCGAGGAACTGGCGGATGCCGGCCTCCCCAGCCAGATAGGTCACGGAGCGGGCGTGGAAGGCCTCGTTGGCTTGGACCGCGGCCCGGGCGTGGTCGAAACCACCGGAGCCCGCCGCAGCGGCGAAGTCGGCGACCTCCCGATCCGCGGTGAAGTTGTCGTCCCCGCCGCGCACGTAGTCATACACCCGAGCCGGGTGCGCGACGTCGTGGGCGATCTCGATCGGATCGGGCTGCGACTGACGCCGCTCGCCCGGGGTTTGTCTGGCGGCCATGACGATTCCCCTCGGGAACAGTATGGCCCGGCAGGGTCGTAGCCTCAGCGTCGTCGAGAGGACGTCCGAGGTGTCGGACGCGGTGAACCCCGATCCCGCCGCGGGTCCGCGCCTCACGACGGGGAAGTGATCAGACGCCCCGGTAGGCGAAGGGCATCCCCGCGGGTGGACGACGTTGTAGGCATGCGGCGCCGTGACAGCCTGTCCAGGGAGCCGCCCGCGAGGAAGATCCTGCCAACGCTTTGCCAACGTCAATCTGGCCACATGGGGTTCAGCGAGCCACGCAGGACGGGCAGAGGCGCAAATCACCTGCTCATCGACCCAACGTGCCACTTACAAGGCAGGACAATCGTGGGTTCGACTCCCTCCGCGCCCACCCAGGTCAGACCGCTGTCCTCGCCCGATCGCTGAACCAGCAGCCGGCGTGAAAACCAACGGACCTGCTCCCCAAGCGCATGAGTTGTCGTCGGTGCACCGCGGATGTCTCCGCCGATGTGGCAACACTCGGCGCCACCGTTCAGGTCGGCCGCGTGGGTCCCGGTGGGTCGGCCGTCCCGGTGCAGGCCGCCATGAAGCGCCCCGGGTTCGATGACTGCTCTGGGGTGGCGGCCTGGTGTTGTCAGGCCTGGGCTGCGGCTTGCCGGTGTTCGGGTTCGATGTAGACGGGCCAGCCGGGTGAGCCGAGCTCGCGGGAGATGTTGCGGGCGGCTTCGCGGAGGTCGTCTTCGAGGCTGTGGGGTGGGGGCCACTCGGAAGAGGGGATGACGACGCCGACCGCGCCCACGGCCAGCGCGGTGGCGTCGAACACGGGGGCT
The DNA here is from genome assembly GCA_035697515.1 of Acidimicrobiales bacterium. Classification (GTDB taxonomy): domain Bacteria; phylum Actinomycetota; class Acidimicrobiia; order Acidimicrobiales; family VFJN01; genus ZC4RG19. Next base: position 8,013 of record DASSCS010000143.1, on the reverse strand, counting down.
GCCAGGCTCGACTCGCCGAGGAGGGCCTCGTCGTGCTCGGTCGCTATGCCGGTGCGCGACACCTGCTCCAGGTCGTCGTGGAGGGCCTGGGGATCGACAATGGTCTCGCCGGTCATGCTTCTCAGCCGGCTCATCGTGAGAAGTTGCGTGGCTTCCTCGGGGCGAAAGGCGAGCAGCGCCTTGCCGAGGGCGCTGGCGTGGGCGGGCATGACGAATCCCACTTCGGGCATCTGGCGGCTGCCGTCGGGGCGTGGTTCGTGGTGGACGATGATCACGTCGCCGAGGAGCAGAACGCCTGCCCGTACCGACAGACCGCTGCGTCGGGCCAGCTCCTCGGACCACTTCAGTGTCCGGCTGCGGAACTCGAGGTTGTCGAGGTAGACGCTGCTGAGGCGCAGCACCGCGGGTCCGAGCATGTAGCGCAGCGACCCCGGCTCCTGTTCGACCATGCCCTGCGAGGCCAGCGTCTGGAGTATGCCGTGGACGGTCGAGTTGGGGAGCCCGAGCTGGGCCGCCAGGTCGCTGAGACTCAGTCGGCGTGCCCCTTGGAGCGCCAACAGGATGCGGATGGCACGGTCGACGGACTGGATCACGGTGACCCCACGTGGTCGTGTCGAGCTGATCGGTTCGACTGTTCGGAAGATCTCTTGACGAAAGGCTACCAGGAGCATACTGTCCGAATTGCGTTCGACAATGTCGAATACAGTTCGGCATATGGTAGGCAGAACGCTGAAGCACAAGGACACGTCGGTCTGGCCTCGGCGAGATCGGCGAGAGAGCCGGTCCAGCAGAGGGGGGCCAATGGAAGAAGCCACCACGCCGCAGAAGCTCGCGGCCGAGGTCCTGGGAACCGCGTTGCTCGTCTTCATCGGGGTCGGGTCAGTGCCCGCAACGCTCATCGTGAACGGCGACGCGCCGTTCACGATGGCGGACCTGGGCATGATCTCGCTTGCGTTCGGGACGATCGTCGTGGCCACCGTGTACGCGCTCGGTCACGTCTCCGGCAATCACATCAACCCGGCGGTGACGGTCGCGCTCGCGGCCACCGGGAAGTTCCCCTGGACGCGGGTTCCCGCATACCTAGCCGCGCAAGTGACGGGCGCGACCGTCGGCGCACTGGCCATCGTGGGCGTGCTGGGGCCCCGAGCGCACGAAGTCGGTATGGGGGTCGCAACGTTCAACGAAGCCTTGGGCGTCGGTTACGTCCAGGGCTTTGTTGCAGAGTTCGTGGGAACCTTCATCCTGGTCTTCGTGATCTTCGGGGTGATCCACACGAAAGCTGCGCCAGGGTTCGCCGGTGTCGCCATCGGCCTCGTCGTGTTCGCGGCGATCATCCCGGTCGCCCCTGCCACCGGGGCTGCGATCAACCCCGCCCGCGTCGTCGGACCGATGGTCGTGCTGCAGGCCTTCGGCGGCACCGTGCACTGGGCCCAGCTGCCCATCTACGTCAGCGCAGAGTTGGCGGCCGGCGTCGCAGCTGGCCTCGCCTACATATTGGTGTCGCGCAGCAGCGCCCGCCGCACGGTCGACGTCCGGGCCACGGATGTGGCCGGCCCGACCCGAGCCACCGAGCCGGTGGCGTGACTACCCGATCCACGGACAGGAGGACGTCGACGATGAAGAAGCTGATCAACGACCCCGCCACCGTCGTCACCGACGCCCTCGTTGGGGTCGAGGCGGCCCACCCGGACCTGCGGGTCGACCACGAGCACAAGGTCGTCTACCGCGCAGACGCCCCGGTCAGCGGCAAGGTCGGGCTGATCTCGGGCGGTGGATCGGGCCACGAGCCCCTCCACGGGGGGTTCGTGGGCCTGGGGATGCTGGACGCGGCATGCCCGGGCGAGGTGTTCACGTCCCCGACGCCCGACCAGATGCTCAACGCGACCACGACGGTCGACAGTGGCGCCGGAGTTCTCCACATCGTGAAGAACTACACGGGGGACGTCATGAACTTCGAGATGGCTGCCGAGATGGCAGCCGAGGCCGGCGCAAAGGTCGAGTCGGTCGTCACCAACGACGACGTCGCCGTCGAGGACAGCACCTACACCGCGGGCCGCCGGGGCGTGGGCGTGACCGTCCTGGTCGAGAAGATCTGCGGCGCAGGCGCGGAGACGGGTCGAGACCTGGCGGCGGTCGCCGCTCTCGGTCGGAAGGTCAACGCGTGGGGGCGCAGCATGGGCATGGCCCTCACGTCCTGCACCGTCCCTGCGGCCGGCAAGCCCACCTTCGAGCTCACCGAGACCGAGATGGAGATCGGCATCGGGATCCACGGCGAGCCCGGGAGGTACCGCGAGCCACTGGGACCGGCGGCCGCCGTCGCCGAGCGCCTCGTCGACCCGATCGTGCAGGACCTGCCCTACCGCGCGGGCGACGCCGTCCTGGCGTTCGTCAACGGAATGGGCGGTACGCCGTTGATCGAGCTGTACGTGGTGTTCGCCGAGCTCAAGCGGATCCTCGACGGCCACGGGATCACGATCGCCCGGTCGCTCGTCGGCCCGTACATCACCTCGCTGGAGATGGCGGGCTGTTCGATCACCCTCTTGAAGCTCGACGACGAGCTGACCACGCTGTGGGATGCGCCTGTCAAGACCCCGGCGTTGCGATGGGGAGTGTGAGTTGGATGACCGCCGACGTCGTGACCATCGGGCAGATGGAGGAATGGGTCAGAGCCTTCGCCAATCTGATCGCGAATCACAAAGGACTCCTGACCGACCTCGACGCCGACATCGGCGACGCCGACCACGGGATCAACATGGATCGGGGGATGCAGGCCGTGGTCGCCAAGCTCGAGGCGACACGGGAGGGAACCGCCGGAGGGTTGTTCAAGCTCGTCGGCATGACGCTGGTGAGCACGGTCGGCGGCGCCAGCGGTCCGCTCTACGGCACCTTCTTCCTGCGCCTTGCTGCGGCTTGCGGCCCGGTCGCCGAGCTCGCTCCCCAGGACCTAGCCAAGGCGCTGCGCGCGGGTAACGAGGGTCTCGTGGCACGGGGACGGCCCGAACTGGGCGACAAGACCATGTTCGACGCCCTGCACCCGGCGCTGGAGGCGCTCGACGGCGCACTCGGCGATGGCGGGAACACCGCCGCCGCGTTCGCTGCAGCCTCGCAGGCGGCCGACCGCGGCCGCGACGCCACGATCCCGATGGTGGCGCGCAAGGGCCGGGCCAGCTATCTGGGCGAGCGCAGTGCCGGCCACCAGGACCCGGGCGCCACCTCGGCGGCGCTCTTGGTCCAGGCTGCGGCTGCGGCATTCGCCGGTAGGCCATGAGCCGCGCAGATACTCCCCACCCGGGCACCGCCAGCGCCACGGTCGGGATCGTCGTGGTGTCGCACAGCCGCCACCTGGCCGAATCGGCGGTGGATCTGGCCCTCCAGATGGTCCGGGGTGCGCCGCCGCCGATCGCCATCGCCGCAGGGCTCGATGACGGCGTGCTCGGCACCGACGCGGTCCGCGTACGAGAGGCCATCGATGAGGTCGCGTCCGTGGCGGGCGTCCTGGTCATCATGGACCTCGGGAGCGCCGTCCTCAGCGCGGAGCTGGCCCTCGATCTCGGCAGCGGCGCCTCCGAGACGCGGGTCGTGCTCTCGGCCGCGCCGCTGGTCGAAGGGCTGGTCGCGGCCGTCGTCCTCGCGGCCGCGGGCGCAGACCTCGACGAGGTGGCCACTGAGGCCCGGCGAGCGGGCGAGATCAAGGCCACGCTGCTCGGCTCCGGCTCGACGTCAGCCGGAGAGCGGGTGGAGCCCGGCGCCCAGACCGCGCCCGCTGCGAGGATCGAGCTGGCGCTGCGCAACCAGCACGGGCTACATGCCCGACCCGCGTCCAGCCTCGTCGACACCATTCGACGCTTCGACGCCGAGGTGAGCGTGCGCAATGTCACGACGGGCGGCCCGCACGTCAATGGCCGCAGCGTGAGTGCGCTGTCTACCCTCGGGGCGCTGAGGGGCCATCACATCGAGGTAGAGGCATCCGGCCGTCATGCGCGTGAGGCCCTCGCCGCGGTCGCCGCCATCGTGGGGCGCAACTTCGACGAGGACGTCCGGCCCGCGCCGCTGGACATCGCCCGCCCTCCCGCACCCATCTCCGGCCCGGTGGCGGCCTCCCCCGGGATAGGCGTCGGGCCGAAGCTCTCGCTCACCACGACCGCTCTCGAGATCGACGATCGCCCGGCGGGGAAGCCGGACGTAGAGCGAGACCGGCTGATCGCCGCCCTCGCACGCACCCGCACAGAGCTTGGCGACACCCGCGACCACGTGGCCCACGCCGTGGGAGAGCACGACGCCGCGATCTTCGACGCGCAGCTGCTCCTCCTCGAGGATGACGATCTCGTCGGTGCCGCCGTGCGGCTCATCGACCTGGAGGGTGCTGCGGCAGAGCGGGCGTGGCGCCGGGCGGTCGACGTGCTCGACGGGCGCTTCAAGGCCCTCGCCGACCCCTACCTGCGGGCCAGGGCCCAAGACGTGCGCAGCGTCGGGGACCAGGTGCTGGCCCACCTCCTCGGCATCGAGTTCGGCGGCGACGCAGTGAAGGGCGTCGTGGTGACCGCCGATCTGACGCCGGCCCAGGCAGCCCGCCTCGACCCCGCACACGTCGACGGCATCGTGACCGCCTACGGCAGCCCGGTGTCGCACGGCGCCATCCTGGCCCGATCGCTCGGCATCCCGGCGGTGGTCGCCGCCGGCGAGGTCGTGTTGACCGTTCCCGACGGAACGGTGCTCGTCGTCGACGGCACCGCGGGCGCCGTTATCGTCGATCCGTCCCCCGAGACGCTCACCGACTACCTCGATCGCGCCACCGCCCAGCGACGCCAGGCCGAGACGCTGATCGCGACCGCGGCCGACCCGGCCGTCACGACCGACGGGCTGGTGGTGGAGGTGACCGCGAACATCGCTTCTGTCGACGATGCCCTCGCCGCCGTGCGCAACGGCGCCGACGCGATAGGGCTCCTGCGCACCGAGTTCCTGTTCCTCGACCGCCACGACGCACCCACAGAGGACGAGCAGCTGGCGGCCTACCTGGCCGTCGCCGACGCCATCGGAGGCCGCCGCTTGACGGTGCGCACCCTCGACGCGGGCGGCGACAAACCGCTGCCTTACCTGCCCTCGACGATCGAAGCGAACCCCTTCCTCGGGTGCCGGGGCATCCGGCTCAGCCTCGAGCACGTCACGCTGTTCAAGCACCAGCTGCGTGCGCTCGTCCGCACCGGGCTGGAGCACCCCGTGACCGTGCTGTTCCCGATGGTCACCACGCTCGACGAGCTCAAGACGGCCAGGCGCCTACTGGCCGAAGCCGCAGCCGAGGTCGGCGGCCCGAGCGGCGGCCTACCCGTCGGGTTCGAGGTCGGTGTGATGATCGAGGTCCCCGCGCTCGCGCTCACGGCTCGGGCGCTTGCACCCCACGTCGACCTGTTCAGCATCGGCACGAACGACCTCGCGCAGTACACGCTGGCTGCCGAACGCGGCAACGCGGCGGTGATCCATCTCGCCGACCCACTCCACCCTGCGGTGCTTCGCCTGATCGCTGCGGTCACCGAAGCGGCCGGAGCACGCGTCCGGGTCGCGTTGTGCGGTGAGATCGGCGGCGAGGCCGTGGCAGCTCCGCTACTCGTCGGGTTGGGCGTCCACGAGCTCAGCATGAGCCCTCCGGCCATCCCCGCGATCAAGAACGCCGTGCGCTTACTCTCCGCCACCGAAGCGCGGGCCCTGGCCCGCCGCGCCATCGACCAGCACTCAGCCGCCGCCGTGCGCGCCCTGCTCGATTGAGGTCATCGGCCTGGAGAGCTGGCCACAGCCCTAGGCCTGCCAACGCCTTGCCAACGGTGATCTGGCCACATGGGGTTCACTGTGTGCCACGCGGGACCGGCTGATACCCAAATCACCTGGTCAGCAACCCAGCGTGCCACTTACAAGGCAGATGTCGGGGGTTCGAGTCCCTCCGCGCCCACCCAGGTCAGACGGCATCTCAGGCGCTCCTGCCATCCCGTGACCAGCCGGCCACCCCGCGTTCATCCCGCGCGCCGAGGAACCGCCACCAGGCGCAGCCAGTTCGAGTGTCGTAGGGGCCCGCCCTGCGGGGCGACGAACACGTTCGAGTCGGCGTCGGGGCCGGTGAGCCCGCGGGCCGCCAGGTGGTCACCGAGCATGGTCGCCAGCTCGGCCGGCACGGTGAGCGTGCGCCGCCCCGCCTCCGACTTCGGCGTCGTCACGGTCGATCGGCCCGTGCGTCCCCGCGACAGGCTCTCGGCGACTGTCAGGGTGCGGCGCAGGACGTCGACCCGTCCGCCCCGTAACCCGGCGGCCTCGCCCCACCGGAGGCCGAGGACGGCGCCGAGCCACACCATCGGCTCCTCGTCGTCCGGGTGAGCGTCGGCCAGGGCGACGAGGTCCGCGTGGTTCGGCAATCGGCGCTGTGGCGCTGCGACGCATGGCAGGCGGGTGCGGCGGGCGTGGGAGCGCAGCAGCAGCTCCCGGTCGATGGCGAGGTTCAGCACGGCCCGCAGCACCGAGTACGTGCGCGCCACCGTCGACGGCGCCATCGCCGCCTTCCAGCCGTTCACGACCTTGTGGACGTCGGCTGGCTTGATGGTCCGACCTTCCGGTCGCCGAGCGCCGGCAGGATGTGCCGACCGGTACGTGCTGGCGTGGCCCAGCCATCAGACCCGCCAGTTGTGAATTATGCCGGTGGGACAGGGTTTGACGCGCATTGCGCCTTTCGGGCCGGCGACGGGCTCCGCTACAGGATCTCTGAAGGTTGGGGGTGTACTCGTAGGGGTTCGAAGCCACTCGAAGGAGGAACAGCGCCGGTCCCCTCGGCGCAGGCCCTTTCCGCCGGATTCGTTCGGGCCTGTAGGTCCGGCGAAGCCGCGACCGGGTTCCAATGATGCGGAGGTCTCGCAGTTCGCTTCCCCTGGCGGGGTTTGTCGCGCCTTGGATTCCGGTTCGAGACCGCAAAGGAGGTGGTGGACCAGAGGCCCTGACGGATTACCCGGGGGGAGCCGAGAGACGCGCTCTAGACAAGGAGACCTCATGAAACGATTCGCTGTACTAGGTGTCGCGGCGATCGCGGTGATGGGCTTGTTCGCCCAGTCGGCGCTGGCGGCAGAACCGCACCTCAAGGGTCGGAACCCCATAGCGTTCACGGACAACGGCCTCGACCTGACGGCGAGGGTGAGCTATGCGGGCCTCGGGAACTTCGACAGCCTGCAGGTTCTGACAGCGACCGGCGGGACCGTGAGCACGTGTACGAACCAGGGTGGCAACCAGGCACCCGGCCAGAACCCCGCGCCGGTTACGTTGGTCGGGGCAACCCCGATTGAGGCCGACGACATCAAGAACGGGAACGTCACGATCTCGTCCCGGACGGACCCGCCGGTGACGCCAGTCCCGGGGGCGCCAGGCTGCGCCAACTCGAACTGGACGGAGGACATCACCGACGTGGCGTTCACATCGGCCACGATCCAGCTGTTCCAGGACCAAACCCCCGCCGACGGGGACTTCGGCCGCTGGGAGACGCTCGTGCTGACGGCGAACTGCACGTTCGACCCGGCAACCTCCAACGGCTCGGTTCCGGCATCGGGCTTCACCTGCACGGAGGTCTGACACGGCGCAGACGCTTGACGGCCCGCCTGGTGTCCGCCCCTCCGGGCGGGCCGTCGGCTCGGTGGCTTACACCAACCCGCGGCGCTCAATCCGGCCGTCAGCGCAAGGGGCGGGGGGCGAAACGGTCCCCGAGAGCGCAGGCAACCGGGGACCGGGCGCGTAACCGGCGATGTGCATGCTCGATCTGTCCGGCCCGAGCGCTGTGCGTGCCGGACCAGAGCGGCATCAGTAGCCGACCCCACCCCCGGCAGCGCCACCGCCCATGGTGAGAGCGAGGATCACCACAGCCGCGGCGACGACTGCGACAGAGATCCAGAAGATGGGAGCACGAAGAACTCGTTGCATGATGGTCGTCCTTGTCTTGAGAGTGGGCAATCCAGGCGGATCACCGTTTCACCCATCAATACGGGCGCCTAG
>DASSCS010000142.1:0-10702 GCA_035697515.1 Acidimicrobiales bacterium | reverse complement strand
CCCACCTCGGCGTCCTCGGCACGCCGGCACCGAACCCCGGTGGCGGTTCGAACACGGGCACGGTGGAGGTCGGCGGGACGGTTCCTCGGCGCGCCGGGCCGACGACGATGACGTCGTCTTTGCCATGACCGCCGAGACCGCCGACGGTCCCTGGGAGCTCGTCCCTGCCGAGATCCGCGGCGACGAGGTGGTGGTCACGAGCAGTCACCTGAGCCTGTTCCAGGCGTTCAAGTCGCTGGTCGGCGCCGTGGGCGACGTCGCCCGAGACAGCGTCGAGGGCCTCACCAGCGGCGTCACCGCCGAGGCCGAACCCCCCGCCTGCGAGGGTGAGGACGCCGCTCGCGGCGACGGCTACGGCATCACCTCCGACGACGGCGACACCGTCTACTGGTGTCTGGGCCAGGCCGACGACGACCGCTATCTCACCGTCGTCAACAACCGGCGCTACGCCCTGCTGCTCTCCCACAGCGACAACCTGACGGTCAGCGAACAGACCGACCGGGGGGAGGCGCTCAATGAACTGGTCGCCGAAGCCCTCACGCTCGACCACCAGGTGACGTTGGGGCACGGCGAGTCGGTCACTTTCCGCGTCGACATCACCGAGGGCACCGACGCCACCGTTGCGACCGAGCTCGACGGCGTCGGCTCGGCCCTCTACCAACTCGACGCAGGCATCGACACCCTCCAGTCGATCCTCACCCGCTTCGGCGCCAAGTTCCCCGCAGAAGGCCTGCGCACCTTCCTCGCCGACACCGACTGCGCGCTCTCCATCCGCAGCCAGAACCCCGGCACCATCCTCGGCGAGTGCTTCGACTTCGAGACGATCCGCAACGCCTGGGGCGCCGGGGCCGCCACCATCCTTGCCCCGGTCATCCTCAGCGGCTCGCTGTTCTCCTTCTTCGAGACCCAGCTCAACGCCCTCGGCGACCAGTTCAACGGTCGCGACCGCTACGCCATCACCATCAGCCGCGGCGAGGACGCCGGGGGCACGGATGGGGGCGACGCCATCGTTCTCGGCGCATCGTTCGAGAGCACTTCGACCCTGTGGGACGTCAGACTCGCCGGCGACCGGCAGCGGGGCTCCGTCACCGACGAGAGCGGGTTCGGCGTCGAGCTCACCGACGTGGCCACAGGCCCCGACGGCACGGTGCTGGGCGTCGGGTTCGGGACCCTGTACCGGCTTGATGCGACGACGGGCGGGGCGACCACCATCGGCAGCCTGGGGCAGTTCTCGGTCAACGCGCTGGAGATCGGCCCGGACGGGCGGGTGCTCGGGGCCGACGAGTCGGGCCTGCTCGTCGAGATCGACCCCGCCACCGGCGCCGCCACACCGGTCGGGGCCTACGGCGGTGCCCTCGGGTCGAGCGGCGACCTGGCGTTCGGCCCGGACGGGACCCTGTACGCGACGGCGTCGAGAGTGCTCGTCACGGTCGACCCGGCGACCGGTGCGGCCACGCGGCTTATCGACCTGCCCGTCCCCGACGTGTACGGCCTCGCCTTCGTCGGCGGCGAGCTGTACGGCCTGGCCACGTCGGGAGGCACGTCCTGCCCCCTGGGCGCGCTGATGCGCATCGACCTCGACGCCGCGACCGTCGAGCAGCTCCGCTGCCTGGCCTTCCCCCCAGGCGGCGCCTCGTCGCCGTAGGCCGCGGCCCGATGACGACCGGCGCGGTGGTGTCATGTGCGGGTACCAGCGTGAGTCCGTCGCGGAATCCGCGACAATCGAGCGCCGGATTCGAGCACGACCGAGCGGGATTGCCATGCCTGTCACCACCGCGAGCACGTCCAGCGTCGAGCGCTCGGGCGCGCTCTGCGGCCCGAGGCTGGCGATCGCGGGGAGCTGGAGATGTCGCCGTGCGCTCGACTGAGAGCGGTGCGCGGCTCGCACCGCCACACCGGGCGATCCTCCCGCCCATGGCGCCCGGCGCCGCACCGTGGCCCGTCGACGCGGCGGTCACGACCCGTCACGGCGGGATGTCGACCGGGCCGTACGCCAGCCTGAACCTCGGTCTGCACGTCGGCGACGACCCCCGGCTGGTGATCGAGAACCGACGCCGGGCCGCTGTCGCCCTGGGCTGCGGGCTGGCCGACATGGTCTTCTGCCACCAGACGCACGGACGTGAGGTCGCGGTGGTCGGCGACGGCGATCGGGGTCGGGGCACGCAGAGCGCCGACGACGCGGTGCCCTGCGACGCGCTCGTCACCGCCACGCCGGGCGTGGGCATCGCGGTGATGGTGGCCGACTGCGTGCCGCTGGTGCTGTACGAGCCCGAGGCGCACGTGGTGGCCGCCGTGCACGCCGGGTGGCGGGGCACCGTCGCCCGCGTCGCCACCGCGGCGGTGGACGCCATGACCGGGCTGGGCGCCGACCCGGCCCGGGTGGTCGCGGGCCTGGGCCCGGCCGTCACGGCCGATCGCTACCAGGTCGGCGACGACGTGGCCGACGCCGCCCGCGCCTGCTTCGGCGCAGACATCGACGGCATCGTCCGGCCCGACGGCGCGGGCCGATGGGTCTTCGACCTGTGGGCCGCCAACCGCAGGGTGCTGGTGGAGGCCGGCGTGTCGCCCGCCCACATCGAGGTCAGCGACGTGGGGACCGGCCCGGGCACGCCGTTCTTCAGCGATCGCACGGCACGGCCCTGCGGGCGGTTCGCCGCCATGGCCCGGCTGCGGCCTCGGTAGCCTGATCGGTCGCATGACGTCGACCACCTCCGAGCACCGGCGCGGGCGGGTGTTCCGCTACCAGGGCTACGACCTCGATCCGGGTAGCGGCACGCTGACGTGCCGGTACTCGCTCGACGGGCGCTCGTTCTCCGAGCGGGTGGCCTTCCCCGGCGCCGACCCCGACCGCTGGGACGACCCCGCCGTCGACCGGGCGGCCCGCTGGGTGTTCCTGCTGGCCGGCGTCTCGTACTACAAGGCCGGCGCCCCGCCCCTGATCGAGCTGGCGGCGACGCCACTTCGACCCGCCGACGCCGCCTTCCTGCGCAGCTTCCACCTCGACGGGCTGGGCGAGTACGCCTATCGCAACGGGCTCGACCTCTCCGACCTGCGCATCGAGGCGCCGGTGCCCGCCGGGGAGGCGGCCGCCGGCAAACGTCCGCTGGTCCCCTTCGGGGGCGGCATCGACTCGATCGTCACCGTCGAGCTCGTGCGCCCGCTGGCCGACGCCGCCCTGTTCGTGGTCAACCGGCCCGGTGACCGGTTCGCCGCGATCGAGCGACCCGCGGCGGTCGCCGGCCTCCCGATCGTGCGGGCCGAGCGCAGCATCGACCCCCAGGTGCTGCGCTCCCGCGAGCTGGGCTTCCTCAACGGGCACGTGCCGGTCACCGGCATCATCTCCGCCATCGCGGTGATGGCGGCCGTGCTCGACGGACGCGACGCGGTGGTCATGTCCAACGAGTGGTCGTCGTCGGTGGGCAACGTCGAGATCGACGGGCGCACGATCAACCACCAGTGGTCGAAGAGCCTCGACTTCGAAGCCGGGTTCCGGTCGGTGCTGGCCGATGCCCTGGGCGGCGCGGTCGACTACTTCTCCCGCCTGCGGCCCTACAGCGAGCTGCTCATCGCGCACCGCTTCGCCACGCTCGGCCGTTACCACCGGGCGTTCCAGAGCTGCAACCGGGGCTTCCACATCGACCCCGCGCTGCGGCTCGACCACTGGTGCGGGCGGTGCGACAAGTGCTGCTTCATCGACCTGATCCTCGCCCCGTTCGTGCAGGCCGCGGAGCTCGCCGCCGTCTTCCGTGGCCGCGAGCCGCTCGACGACCTCGGCCTGCTCCCTCAGTTCGAGGCGCTGGTCGACACGTCCGGCGGCCTCAAGCCGTGGGAGTGCGTCGGCGACGTGAACGAGTGCCGCGCCGCGGTAGCCCTGGCCATCCGCCGGACCGACCGCGGCGGCAGCCCGGTGCTGCGCGCGTTGGTCGAACGGCTCGGCGACCGGCTGCCGTCCGACGACGCCGTCGACGCCCTCATGCACCCCCTCGGCGACCACTTCGTACCGGATGCGTACGCGACCGACGATCTCGTGGGCTGACCTGCCGAGCCGCTCGGTCGGCGTGTGGGGGTTGGGCATCGAGGGGCAGGCCTCCCTCCGGAGGCTGGCCGAGCTGGGCGTGACCCCGGTGCTGGTCGACGACCGGCCGCCCGATGGTGGCGGCGGGCTCGACCTGGCCGTCCTCGCCACGGCCGAGGGAGGCGCCGAGGCCCTGGCCCGTTGCGACGTGGTGGTGAAGACCCCGGGCATCAGCCGCTACCGGCCCGAGGTCGCTGTGCTGGAGGCGGGCGGCACGGCCGTGGTGGGTGGCCTGGGCCTGTGGCTCGCCGGCGCCGACCGCGACCGGGTGGTGTGCGTCACCGGCACCAAGGGCAAGAGCACCACCACCGCCATCGCCGGCCACCTGCTCGGGCGGCTGGGGCACCGGGTGATGGTCGGCGGCAACCTCGGCCTGCCACCCTACGACCCCGACGCGCCGACCGACGTCGACTACTGGGTGGTCGAGGTGTCGAGCTACCAGGCCACCGACGTGGCCACCTCGCCCCCCGTCGTGGCGGTGACGTCGCTGCACCCCGATCACCTGCCGTGGCACCGCGACGATCCCGACACCTACTTCGCCGACAAGCTCTCGCTGTGCACCCAGCCGGGGGCGGACCTGACGATCGCCAACGGCGACAGCCCGCTGCTACGCGAGCGGCAGGGCCAGCTCGGCCCCCGGATCGAGTGGGTGACAGCGCACGACGCGGCCAGCTGGACCGAGGGCCTGGGGCTGCTCGGCGCCCACAACCACCGCAACGCCCTCATCGCCCGCGCCTGCCTGGTGGCGCTGGGGGTCGACGGTGCCGACGACGACGCGGCGGTGGCCGAGGCCGCGCACGGCTTCGAGCAGCTCGAAAGCCGCCTGCGCCCGGTCGGCACCGTGGACGGCGTCCTGTTCGTCGACGACAGCCTGTCGACCAACGTGCTGCCCACCCTGGCCGCCGTCGACGCCTTTCCCGGCCGGCGGGTGGCGGTCATCGTCGGCGGCCAGGACCGCGGCATCGACTACGGCCCGCTGGCCGAGGGCCTGGCAGCGAGGCCGGCACCGACCCTGGTGGCCGTGACCGCCTCGGAGGCGGCGCCCCGCATCCAGGCCGCCTTCGACGCCGGGCCCGCGCGAGATGGCGTGAAGGTCGTGGGCTGCGGCAGCGTCGCAGAGTGCACGGCGGCGAGCTTCGACTGGGCGCGGCCCGACGGCGTGGTCCTGCTGTCGCCCGCCGCGCCCAGCTTCGACCGCTTCCGCGACTACCGCGAGCGGGCGGCCGCCTTCGTGTCCGCCATGCACGACTGCGGCTGACGTCCCGCGATCGCTCAGCCCTCGCCCATCTCGGCGGCGCGGCGGGCCATCTCCTCGGGCGACACGTCCTCGACGTGGGTGGCCACGCTCCAGTGGTGGCCGAACGGGTCCTCGAACTGGCCGGAGCGATCGCCGTAGAACTGCTGCTCGACGGGCCGCAGCACGGTGGCGCCACCGGCGACCGCGCGCTCGAACACCGCATCGACGTCCTCGACGTAGACGCTCAGCGTGACCGGGGTGCCCCCGACGGACTTCGGGCTCCTGGACCCCATCTCGGGGTACTCGTCGGACAGCATGATCAGCCCGTCGCCGATCTGGAGCTCGGCGTGGCCCACCTTGTCGTCCGGGTCGCCGGGCGCGCCGCCCATGCGCATGCGCTCGACGGCGCCGAACACGTCCCCGTAGAACCTGATGGCGGCGTCGGCGCCGTCGACACACAGGTACGGCGTCACCTGTGGGTACCCGTCCGGGATCGGCTTCACGTCTGCCATGGCTCCACCTCCGTTCCAGGTCCGCGCCGCGAGTCGGCAGGCTACGCCCCCACCGACCATGATGTCGCCCCATGCGGGGACGCGGGAGGGGCGCGACGGGGCCACGCGGACGGGCGTCGCCGAGCGACGACGCGGTCCGGTGGGAGCGCCGGGCCTTCCTGCGCGCCGCCGGCCTGGGCGCGGCGGGCGTGTCGCTCGGCGGGCTGGGGACCGCGCTCGGCTGCAGCCGGGGCGACGACGGCACGGCGGGCGGGACCGGCAACCGCAGCGACACGACCGGCACCACGCGCGCCATCCCGCCCTACGACCCGGCCCGCCCCTACTGGGAGCAGGGCAACTTCGCCCCCGTCACCACCGAGGAGACCCTCACCGATCTGACGGTCACCGGCAGCATCCCGCCGGAGCTGTCGGGGCTGTTCGTCCGCAACGGCTCGAACCCGCCGAGCGGCAGGTCGCTGCACTGGTTCCTGGGCGACGGCATGATCCATGGCGTACGGCTCGAGGGCGGGCGCGCACGCTGGTACCGCAACCGCTACGTGCAGACGCCGCTCGCGGTGGCCGGGAAGGACCTGCTCGAGTTCGGCGGCGTGCCCGGCAGGGAGAACAACCAGAGCAACGTGGCGCTGGTCCACCACGCAGGCAGGCTGCTCAGCCTGGGCGAGGTGGGCTGGCCCTTCGAGCTGGCGACCGCCGACCTGGCGACCCTGGGGCCCTGGGGCTTCGACGGCCGCCTGGGCGACACCATGACCGCCCACCCGAAGATCGACCCGGCCACCGGCCGGCTGCACTTCTTCGGCTACGAGTTCCTGCGGCCGGCGCTCACCTACTACGCGGCCGACCCCGACGGGCGCATCGACGTGGTCAGCCCCGTCGAGGTCGAGGTGGCGTCGATGATCCACGACTTCGCCGTCACCGAGCGCGACGCGGTGTTCTGGATCGGCCCCGTGCTCTTCGGCGCCGACGAGGCCAACCCGAACCCGTCCATCCCCTTCCACTGGGACACCGAGGGGCCGTGCCGGGTGGGCGTCATGCCCCTCGACGGCGCCGGCGACCAGATCCGCTGGGTCGACATCCCGCCCTGCTTCGTGTTCCACGGGCTCAACGCCCACCGGGACGGCGACGACGTCGTGGTGCGCGTGCACAAGCTGGCCGAGGCGTTCGGCCCCCGGGGCGACCTGGTGCCGTCGCACCTGACCGAGTGGCGCATCGGCACCGGCGGCGACGCCCTCAGCCTTGCCGAGGCGCAGCTCACCGTCCGCGCGATGGACCTGCCCAGCCACGACCGACGCCACACGGGCCGGCCCACCCGCCACGGCTGGTTCGCCACGACGGTGCCGCCCGGGAGCGAGTACGGGTTCGAGCTCGCCGGCCTGTGCCACCTCGACGTGCGCTCCGGCGAGGAGGACCTCTGGGACCCCGGCCCCCACCTGCGGGCGGGCGAGGGGGTCTTCGTGCCCACCGGCCGGGACGAGGGCGAGGGCTGGGTGCTCACCTTCGTGTGGGACCGCACGACCGACCGCTCGTCGCTCGCCGTGTTCGACGCCCGAGCGGTGCGCGACGGGCCGGTGGGCCAGGTCGAGCTGCCGGTGCGGGTGCCTTTCGGCTTCCACGGCCTGTGGGTCGACGAGGCCGACCTCTGAGCGGCCGCACTCGCCCGAGCGTGAGCGTCACCTTCACGGACGCCACACCCGACACCATGCGAGGGCACCGCCCTACCCCTCGACGGTGTCTGGCGCGAGGGAGCGGGACTCGCGCAGGCCGATGCGGCGGTGGAGGCGAGCCAGAGGGGCCGGTGCCCACCAGTTCCAGCGGCCCATGAGCTTCATGGTCGCGGGCACCAGCAGCGACCGCACCACGGTGGCATCGACCACCACGGCGACCGCCAGGCCGAGCCCCAGCTGCTTGATGGCCACCATCTCGCCCGCCGCGAACCCGGCGAACACGATGACCATGAGCAGCGCCGCAGAGGTGATGATGCGGCCCGAGCGCTGCAACCCCTCGGCCACCGCCCGGTCGTTGTCGCCGGTCTCCTCCCACGCCTCGCGGATGCGCGACAGCAGGAACACCTCGTAGTCCATCGACAGACCGAAGGCGAACAGGAAGACGATCACCGGCATCAGCAGGTCGAGCGAGCCGGGCGCGTCGAAGCCGAGCAGCCCGGCCAGGTGCCCGTCCTGGAACACCAGCACCAGGGCTCCGAAGGTGGCCCCCAGCGACAGCACGTTCATGACGATCGCCTTCAGCGGCACCACCACCGATCCGGTCATCAGGAAGAGCAGCGCGAACGTGGCCACCACGAGGATGGCGACCGCCACCGGCAGCCGGTCGGTGACCGAGTCGCGCAGGTCGACGATCTCGGCCGGGTCGCCAGTGACCCCCACCGCGAACGGCGGGTCGAGCGCCCGCACGTCGCCGACGACGGCCTGCGCGGCGCGCCCGTTCGAGGGACCCTCGGCGTGCACCTCGACGACCGTGACGCCGTCCACCGGCACGTCGTCGGCCACCACCGCCGCGACCACGCCCGGCAGGGCCTCGACCTCGGCCAGCCACGCGGACACCGCGGGCGCGTCCGGGTCGGCGTCGGCCAGCGCCACGACCGGCTCGGCCGTGACCTGCGGGAAGCGGGCGTCGATGGCCTCGGCGACCTGGCGGGTCTCGGACGACTCGGGCAGGGCGTGCACGCCGATGTCGTCGAAGCGCGCGTTGGCGAAGGGGAGGCCCAGCACGATCAGGCCGGCGCCCACAAGGATCACCACAGGCACGGCCCGCCGCTGCACCAGCCGGGCCAGCCGGGCGAAGGCGCCGTGCGACGACGCGGGCGCCCGCGGCGAGAACCGGTGCCCGAACCGGGACAGCAGCGCGGGCAACAGCGTCAGCGCCGCCGCCATGGTGGCCAGCACCACGCCGATGCCGCCGTAGGCCAGCGAGCGGATGGTCGGGTCGGGGAAGACCACCAGCGCCAGCAGCGCCACGGCCACGGTGGCCGCCGAGAAGACGACGGTGCGCCCGGCCGTGGCCATGGTGCGCCGCACCGCACCGGGCACGTCGTGGCCCGCGCCCCGCTCCTCGCGGAACCGGCTGATCACCAGCAGCCCGTAGTCGATGCCCAGACCGAGGCCGAGCATGAGCGTGACGTTCACCGCGTAGAGCGAGACGTCGGTCAGGGCCGACACGCCGACCAGCGCCAGCGAGGTGGCCCCGACGCCGCTCAGCGCCACGGCGAGCGGCAGCCCCGCGGCCAGGGCGCTGCCCAGCACGAGGGCCATGACCACGAGCGCCACGGGCAGCGAGATCATCTCGCCCCGCTGGGCGTCCTGCTCGGCCAGGGTGGCGACCTCCTCGTCGAGCAGCAGCTCGCCGCCGACCAGCACCTCGGGGGCGTCGATGGCTCGCAGGTCGCCGGCGACCGCGGCCACCAGGTCCTCCTCCTCGCCGTCGCCGAGGCCGGGGGACAGCTCCACGGCGATGGCGGTGGCCTCGCCATCGGCGCTGGGCAGCGCGTTCACGGCCGCCACCCCGGGGCGCGCCCGCACCGCAGCGAGCACCTCGTCGCCCACGGGGGCGCCGTCGACGACGGCCACGACCTCACCTCCCCCAGGGTCCATGCGGGCGAGGCGTTCGCCCACCCGCTCCGACTCGAACGACGCCGCGCCGTCGAGGTCGGCGTCGAGCGTCGAGAACAGCGCCCCTGCGGCACCGAGGCCGAGGACGAGGACGGCGAGCCACACGGCGACGGTGCGACGCGGGGCTCGGATGGCCAGCGATGACAGTCGATCCAACATGGCCCGAGCGTGCGCCGCGGCAGGCGCCCGATCGTCGGGCCACGGGCGGATCGCGCCGTCAGCCCCCGGTCTGACCGACCAGGCCGGCCTCGTAGGCGTAGATGACGGCGTGCACCCGATCGCGCAGCCCGAGCTTCATGAGCACCCGCCCGACATGGGTCTTGACGGTCGCCTCGGACACGAACAGCTCGGCCCCGATCTCGGTGTTGTTGCGACCCCGGCCGATGAGCTCGAGCACCTCGTGCTCGCGGGGCGTCAGCCGGGCGAGGTCGGACGTGGCCGCGCCCGGCATGGCGCCCGCGGGGCGGCGGGCGAAGTCCTCGATGAGCCGGCGGGTGACCGACGGCGCCAGCAGGGCGTCGCCCGCCGCCACCACGGTGATCGCCTGCACCAGGTCGTCGCGGCGCACGTCCTTGAGCAGGAAACCGCTGGCGCCCGCCCGCAGCGCCTCGAACACGTACTCGTCGAGGTCGAAGGTGGTGAGGATGACCACCTTCACGGGATCGGTGACCTCGGGGCCGGCGAGCCGGCGGGTGGCCTCGATGCCGTCGACGCGTGGCATGCGCACATCCATGAGCACCACGTCGGCACGCTCGCGCCGGGCGACGGCCACCGCCTCCTCGCCGTCGCCCGCCTCGCCCACCACGGTCAGGTGGGGCTGGGCGTCGACGATCATGGAGAACCCGCTGCGCACGAGCTCCTGGTCGTCGGCCACCACCACGCGCACGGGCGCGCCGTCGGCCGTCATGCCGGCAGCGGGAGCCGGGCCCGCACGTTGAAGCCGCCGTCGGGGGCGGGGCCGACGTCCAGCTCGCCGCCGACGGCGGCCACCCGCTCGCGCATGCCGATCAGGCCGTGCCCGCCACCCGATCCGCCGCGCGCGCCTCCGCCCGATCCCCTACGAGGGACACGTGCCCCCCGCCCGTCGTCGGCCACGGTGACGACCAGCGCCCCATCGCAGAAGTCGAGGTCGACGCGGGCGCGGCTGGCCGGCGCGTGGCGCAGCACGTTGGTGAGCGCCTCCTGCACCACGCGGTAGGCGGTCACGCCCACCACGCCGTCGACCGGCCGCGCCTCGCCCGTCGTGCGCACGTCG
>DASSCS010000141.1:0-32990 GCA_035697515.1 Acidimicrobiales bacterium | reverse complement strand
CCCCGGCGAGGCCGCGCTCGGCAGCATCGAGGGTGCCGTCAATGTCCCCCTCGCCGCCCTGCGCCGGCGCGCCGGCGAGCTCGACCTGACCCGGCCGATCGTCGTGCACTGCGCCGGCGGCTACCGCTCGTCGGTCGCCGCCAGCTGGCTGCGCACCGCCGGCGCCAGCGACGTCTCCGACCTGATCGGCGGCTACGGAGCCTGGGCCGACCGGCCGCCTCCGGCGCGGCCGGCCTGAGCGCCGGCCGGGTGGGCGCCGCCCGGGCGGTACCGTCACGCCCGAACCACGGGAGCACGCCATGGCCGACGCCGCCGCGGGGCCTCGCGCCTCGTTCCACATGACACCCGACGAGCTGCGCCGCTGGGGCCACGAGGTCGTGGACTGGGTGGCCGACTACCTCGCGACCGTCGAGGAGCACCCCGTCGTGCCCGACGTGGCGCCCGGCGACGTGCGGGCCAAGCTGCCGCCCGCCGCCCCCGAGCACCCCGAGCCGTTCGACCGGGTGATCGCCGACCTCGACCGGGTGATCGTGCCGGGCACCACGCACTGGCAGCACCCCGGCTTCCACGCCTTCTTCCCGGCCAACACGTCGGGGCCGGGCATCCTGGCCGACATCGTGTCGACCGGCCTCGGCACCCAGGGCATGCTCTGGCAGACCAGCCCCGCCTGCACCGAGGTCGAGGCCCACGTGCTCGACTGGATGGTCGGCCTGCTGGGCCTGCCCGACCGGTTCGTCTCGACGGGTGCGGGCGGCGGCGTGATCCAGGACTCGGCCTCGTCGGCGACGCTGTGCGCCGTCATCGCCGCCCGCGAGCGGGCGTTGGGGCGGGGCGCGGCGCTCGACCGCCTGGTGGTCTACGCCTCGGTGCACGCCCACTCGGCGCTCGAGAAGGGCGCCCGGGTGGCGGGCCTGCGCCCCGACCAGGTGCGCCTGGTCGAGGCCGACGACGCCCACGCCCTGCGCGCGGACGCCCTGGGCGCCGCGGTCGACGCCGACGTGGCGGCGGGTCGGGTGCCGTGCCTGGTCATGGCGACCGTCGGCACGACCAGCTCGCTCGCCGTCGACCCGGTCGACGAGGTGGCGACCGTCGCCGAGCGGGCCGGCATGTGGCTGCACGTCGACGCAGCGATGGCGGGTTCGGCCGCCGTGTGCCCCGAGCTGCGGTTCGAGCAGGACGGGCTGGCACGGGCCGACAGCTACGTGTTCAACCCCCACAAGTGGCTGTTCACCCCGTTCGACTGCTCGTGCTTCTTCGTGGCCGACCGCCGGGCCCTCGTCGACGCGCTGTCGATCGTCCCCGAGTTCCTGCGCAACCCCGCCAGCGAGTCGGGGGAGGTGATCGACTACCGGGACTGGCAGGTGCCCCTCGGCCGGCGGTTCCGGGCGCTGAAGCTGTGGTTCGTGCTGCGCTGGTACGGGGCCGAGGGGTTGCGCCACCACGTGCGCACCCACGTGCGCCTCGCCGGCGAGCTGGCCGCCCGCATCGGAGGCGACCCGCGCCTCGAGCTGGCCGCGCCGGCACACCTCAACCTGGTGTGCTTCCGCCACGTCGGCGGCGACGAGGCGACCGAGACGCTGCACCATGCGCTCAACGCGTCCCGCCGGGTGTACCTGACCCACACCCGGCTCGCCGACCGCTACGTCATCCGGGCGTGCATCGGCGCCTGGACCACCGAGGCCCGCCACGTCGACGCCCTCTGGGGGCTCGTCGACCGGCTCGCGTGAGACCCGGGGCGGGTTCATCTGGCGGCCGGGGCGCGTCGGTAGACTCGGGGCTTTCCCCGGGAGAGCCCCGGCGAGCGTCGAGGTGGTGGCCGCCATGGCCGAGGTCGAGATCGGGATCGGCAAGACGGCACGGCGGGCCTACCGGCTCGACGACGTCGCCATCGTGCCCAGCCGTCGCACCCGCGACCCCGAGGACGTCGACATCTCCTGCGAGATCGACGCCTACACGTTCGACGTGCCCGTGCTGGCGGCACCCACCGACAGCGTCACCTCGCCCGCCACCGCCATCGAGCTGGGCCGCCTCGGCACGGCCGGCGTGCTTCACCTCGAGGGCCTGTGGGCCCGCTACGAGGACCCCGAGCCGGTGTTCGACGAGATCGCCGAGCTGCACGCGGGCAAGGCCACCCGCCGGCTGCAGGAGATCTACGCCGAGCCGGTCAAGCCCGACCTGATCGGCGAGCGCATCGCCCAGATCAAGGACGCGGGGGTCACCTGCGCGGTGGCGGTCACCCCCCACCGCACGCTCGAGCTGGCCGACGCCGTGCTGCGGGCCGAGCCCGACCTGCTGGTCGTCCAGGCGGCGATCGTGTCGGCCGAGCACGTGTCGCGCACGGTCGAGCCGCTCAACCTCAAGGCCTTCATCCGCCACTACGAGCTGCCCGTGCTGGTGGGCGGGTGCACGTCGTACCACTCGGCCCTCCACCTCATGCGCACCGGCGCCGCCGGCGTGCTGGTGGGCGCGGGCAGCGGTGCGGCCGGCGTCACCCGCGAGGTGCTGGGCGTGGGCGTGCCCCTGGCCACCGCGCTCGCCGATGCCCGCGCCGCCCGCATGCGCCACCTCGACGAGACGGGCGTCTACTGCCACGTGATCGCAGACGGCGGCATCACCACCGGGGGCGACATCGCCCGGGCGGTGGCGTGCGGCGCCGACGCGGTCATGACCGGCACGCCGTTCGCGGCGGCCACCGAGGCGCCGGGCCGGGGCTGGCACTGGAGCATGCCGGCGGTGCATCCCAGCCTGCCCCGGGGCGAGCGCGTGCGCGTCGACGTCCAGGGGCCGCTCGAGCAGATCCTGCACGGGCCGGCCCACGACGCCACGGGCGTGGTCAACCTCACCGGGGCGCTGCGGCGGGCCATGGCGCTGTGCGGCTTCGAGACGCTGAAGGAGCTGCAGAA
The DNA here is from genome assembly GCA_035697515.1 of Acidimicrobiales bacterium. Taxonomy (GTDB): domain Bacteria; phylum Actinomycetota; class Acidimicrobiia; order Acidimicrobiales; family VFJN01; genus ZC4RG19. The sequence continues at coordinate 30,087 of DASSCS010000141.1, read as the reverse complement.
GGCCGAGCTCGTCGTGGTGGGAGACCGCTGATGGCCGAGACCGGCCTGGCCGACGAGTTCCCCACCTGCCTCGTCGTCGACTTCGGCGCCCAGTACGCCCAGCTCATCGCCCGGCGGGTGCGCGAGGCGCACGTCTACTCCGAGATCGTGCCCAGCTCGGTCACCGCCGCCGAGGTGCGCAAGCGGCGGCCGGCGGCGCTCATCCTCTCGGGCGGCCCCAAGTCGGTGCACGTCGAGGGCGCCCCCCGGCTCGACCCGGAGATCTACGACCTGGGCGTGCCCATCCTCGGCATCTGCTACGGCGCCCAGCTCATCCCCCAGCAGCTGGGGGGCGAAGTGGCGCGGGGCGGCAAGGGCGAGTACGGGCGCACCACGCTGACGGTCACCGACGACGCCTCGTCGGCCGACGCCGCCGGCCTGCTGGCCGACCAGCCCACCACCCAGATCGTGTGGATGAGCCACTTCGACGGCATCACGCGGCTGCCCGAGGGCTTCGTCGCCACGGCCACCTCCGAGGGCGCACCGGTCGCCGCCTTCGAGTCGCCGGACCGCAGGATCTGGGGCGTCCAGTACCACCCCGAGGTGTCGCACACCCCCCACGGTCAGAAGGTCATCGCCCACTTCCTGCACCACCTGGCCGGCATCCCGCCCACCTGGACGATGACGTCGATCATCGAGCAGCAGGTGGCCGCCATCCGGGCCCAGGTGGGCGACGCCCGGGTCATCTGCGCGCTGTCGGGCGGGGTCGACTCGGCGGTGGCCGCCGCGCTGGTGCACAAGGCGGTCGGTGCGCAGCTCACCTGCGTGTTCGTCGACACGGGGCTGCTCCGCCAGGGCGAGGGCGAGCAGGTGGTCGACACGTTCCGCCGCCACCAGCACATCGAGCTGATCCACGTGCGGTCGGCCGACCGCTACTTCGAGCGGCTGGCCGGCGTCACCGACCCCGAGGACAAGCGCAAGATCGTCGGCGAGCTGTTCATCCGCATCTTCGAGGAGTCGGCCGGGGGGCTCGAGGACGCCCGATTCCTGGTGCAGGGCACGCTGTACCCCGACGTCATCGAGTCGGGCGGGGGCGACGGCGCCTCGACCATCAAGAGCCACCACAACGTGGGCGGCCTGCCCGAGGACATGACGTTCGAGCTGGTCGAGCCGCTGCGGGCGCTGTTCAAGGACGAGGTGCGCCGGGTGGGCGAGGAACTGGGCCTGCCCGCGGAGATCGTGTGGCGCCAGCCGTTCCCCGGCCCAGGCCTGGCGGTGCGCATCATCGGCGAAGTCACACCGGCCAAGGTCGCCATGCTGCAGCACGCCGACGCCATCGTGCGCGAGGAGCTCAAGCGGGCGGGCCTGGAACGCGAGATCTGGCAGTCGTTCGCGGTGCTGCCCGACATCCGCTCGGTGGGCGTGATGGGTGACGAGCGCACCTATGCGCACCCGGTCATCATCCGGGCCGTCACCAGCGAGGACGCCATGACCGCCGACTGGGCCCGCCTGCCCTACGACGTCATGGAGACCATGTCGAGCCGCATCATCAACGAGGTGGCCGGCATCAACCGGGTGGCCTACGACATCACGTCCAAGCCCCCGGGCACCATCGAGTGGGAGTGACCCCTCCTCGACGCGTTCCCTGCGCGGGAACGGTCGTCTGAGCGGCCGACCCCGCGAAGAGACGTCGTCGTCAGTCGTCGGGGTCAGTCGGCGCTGACGCCAACCGGCGCGCCCGTCGCCGCGCCGACCGGCCCCGGGCTCTCGCCCTCCCCGCCGCCGTCGCCGGCCGTGACGGCCAGCTCCTTGCGCCCGGTCAGGAACGCCAGCCCGTAGAGCAGCCCCACCACCACCAGCAGCGTGCGGTAGCCGATGATCAGCGACGCATACTCGAGCAGGCCGCCGAACATGGCGCCCAGCAGGTTGGCGCCGAACGCCGTCGCCGAGGCGCTCGTGGACTTGAAGCGCTGGGCGAACACGAGGTTGGCGGTGAAGATGGGCAGGAACGCCAGCGTCACCGCCACGACGAAGCGGGGCAGGAACGCCAGGCGCAGCAGCGCGTCGAGCGGCACCGCCCACGCCAGGACCAGGCTGGCGAGCAGCACCAGGTAGAGCCGGCCCGGGTGCCTGAACGTGACGCGCTGCGACAGCAGCACCGCCCCCAGCACGCTGAGCAGCACGCCGAGGAAGACCAGGGCGTTGACGAACCACGTGGTCCCGAAGAGCAGCGCGAACTGCACCACGCTCTTCGTCTCGAGCAGCAGGAACGCGGCGCCCATGAAGAACAGGTCGCTGTAGCGGAGCATGGGGCGCACCGGCCCGGCGACGCCCCGGATCGCCAGCAGCGACACCACCAGGATCAGGCTGATGGTGACGACGTAGAAGCCGGGCATCGACCTGCTGCGCAGGTAGGGGAAGGGGTGGTCGTCGTGCGACGGCGAGGGCGCGTCGGCGGGTCGCTCCCACAGGGCCTGGCGGGGACCGTCGCAGGGGATCGCATCGGGGTCCTCGGACACGGTGAGGACGGCCAGGTGCGACTCGTCGGCCTCGTCGGCGGGGGTGAGGGTCTCGATGCAGGGCGCCCGGTCGAAGGCCTGGTCGAGCGTGCCGGCGTAACGGTCGACCAGCCAGCCCTCGCGGTAGTAGTTGTACATCGAGAACACGCCGCCCTCGGCCAGGTGGTCGCGGGCCGACTCGATGGCCTCCTCGGTGAACAGGTAGCTCTCCAGCCGCACCGAGGCCTGGCCGGTGACGAGGGTGAGCGAGTCGGGGAGGGCCAGCAGGATGCGGTCCCACTCCTTGTCGCTGCGCTCGAGGTAGGCGCGGCCGTCGTCGATGTGCACGTCGACCCGCTCGTCGGAGTAGGGCTGGTCGGGGTGGTCGGCGCGGCCCAGCTCGTAGAGCTTGCGGTCGATCTCGACGGCGTCGACGTGGGTGGCGCCATGCGCCAGCGCGGCCGACACGTCGTTGCCGCCGCCGGCGCCGATGATGAGCACGTCGCCGGTCGGCACCCCGGCGGCCTGGGCGTAGTTCGAGCCGTACAACGGGTTGTCGACGTAGCGCAGCGTCGACTGGTGGGGCACCTCGTTGACCCGGGCCATGTACCCGCCGTAGGGCGCGTCGCTCTGCTCGATCTTGTAATAGGGCGACCACCAGGTGCGCTCGGCGGCCGACTCGACGCCCAGCAGCACCACCACCGCCAGCACGCCGGCCACCATCACGACCTTGATCTCGGGCAGCGACACCACCAGCAGCACGGCCCCCGCCACCACGCCCCACACCACCGGCGGCATGCCCAGGAACGACAGGACCGACACGCCCACGATGCCGCCCACGCTGCCGATGAGGTCGAGCTTGTAGGCCTCGAGCGGCTCGAACTCCTTGAACGTCCGGGCCACGCCGTCGGCGACGAACATCAGCAGCACGGCGACCGTGACGAAGATGACCGGGAGCACCACCTCGCGCGGCGGGCCCGAGATCGTGGGCTCGTTGAAGAAGATGAGCTGCGCGCCGGACACGTCGATGTCGATCGGCGCCAGCCGGATGAACGCCACGAACAGCGCCAGCACGACGGACGTGAAGGGGAACAGGGGCCGCCCGCCCCGGCCGGCCCACAGGAACCCCAGCCCGATGCCGAGGAAGCTGCCCAGCAGCACCAGGTTGGAGAAGTAGGCGAGGTAGACGACGTTGGCGCCCGCCCAGCGGATGACCGCGAGCTCGACGAAGAGCATGAGGAAGCTGAGCAGGATCAGCCGAGGCCGGTCGCTGACCAGGCGCGACGGTGCGCCCGGCGTGGTGGTGTCAGTCACTACGTCTCCCCCGTAGACGGGCACCTGAGCGGTGAGTGGCCCAAAGCTAGACCGTGGGCCGGCCGGACGCCCGCTGACGGCGACGGGCCCGCACCCTGCGTGCTGCGCCGTTGCGGGCGGCACGTGGGGCCAGCGCCCGGTGCGCGGGACAGCGTCAGGCGAGCGGTCGCCCGAAGGGCTTCTCGGCCGTCCACGTGGCCAGGTTCTCCTCGGCTCGCTCGGCGGCGGCCAGCCACAGGCCGGTGCCGTGCCCGGCCAGGTCGGTGACGGCCGTGTGCACCCGCTGCACCGGGTCGCCGCCGTCGGGGTCGAACGCGGCGAGCAGCGGAGCGGCCGTCGCCAGGAAGTCGGGGATGACCAGCCGCTCGGCGCGCCCCAGCACCGCCAGCGCCCGGGCCGTGACCGGGACCGGGGTCAGCGGCACCACGGTGCGGGCCTGCACGGCCGCGGCCGCGCCGTGGTCGACCACCCCGGCCTTGCCCGCCACGAACAGCACGTCGCAGGGCGCGTCCAACCGGGCCTCGGCCAGCGTGGCGTCGGCCTTGGTGAGCCGGGCGACGGCCGCGTCGACCACCGGCCCCGAGCCCACCACCGCGGCGGTGCGCCAGTCGTGGGGACCGGCCACCCGCGCGGCCGCGAGGGCGCCCGCCGCCGTCAGGTCGGCGTCGACGTCGGCCCAGCCCAGCGGCGCGAGGTCGGACGCGGTCAACCCGGTGCCCGGCGACAGCACCAGCGCGCCGGCCTCGGCGCGGGGACGGACCTCCTCGAGGAAGGCGGCGACGGCCTCGTCCCGCCCGTCGGGCTTGGCGTTGATGGCGCCCGAGGCCCCCCCGTGCCCGGCGATGCCGAACGAGGCGAACGCGTACGTGACCGACCGGGCCAGCAGCTGGGCGCCGTCGTGCAGCACCTTGGGGGCCAGGCGCACGATGCCGACCGAGGTGGCGGCGTCGTCGAGGTCGGTGACGACGAAGCCGTCGGCGCTGGTCAGCTTGTCCACCTTCACGGGCGCCGATCCTTGCAAGCCGGCGCACCCCGCCGCCACCCGGGGCGGAGCGCGCGTCGGCCGCGGCGTTCGGCGAGGCGAGCGACCGCCTACCCGTCGCCTCGGGCCAGCACGGTGCGCTGGTAGTCGACGACGGCCTCGATCTCCTCGGCGGTGAGGTCGTCGCCCCAGCCGGGCATGTCGCCCCGCCCGTCGCGCACGACGTCGAGGTGCTCGGCGCGGGTCAGCCGGTCGTCGACGCCCACGAGCGAGGGCCCGCTGCCGCCCTCGCCGGTGCCGCCATGGCACGAGGCGCACGACTGCGCGTAGACGTCCTCGCCCGCGGCGCCGGCGCCCGCCGCCGGGTCGTCGTCACCACGGGCGACGCCCTCGCCGTCCTCCCCGTCGCCGGCGTCCTCGCCCTCCCCGGCGTCGTCGCGGTCGTCGGCGTCCCGCCCGCCGAGCCGGAACGCGATCAGCCCGCCGTCGGCGTCCTCCGGTGCCCCGGCCAGCCACCAGCCCCAGCCGGCGTACACGGTGCCGTCCACCACGGCGATGCCGCCCGCGGCCGGGAAGGCCACCTCGTGCGACCAGAGCCGCTCGCCGCCGGCGGCGCCGTAGGCCGCGATGCGGCCCGAGTCGTCCGCCACGTAGAGCACGTCGTTGGCCCATGTGACCGGCCCGGTGACGTGCGCGCCCACCTCGCTGCGCCACACCTCGTCGCCGGTGTCGGCGTCGAGCGCCACCAGCGCGGCGTCCTGGCTGGCGTCGTTCGAGGTCACGAACACGGTGCCGACGGCCACCGCGGCCGAGGCCATGACGCCGCCCTGCAGCCCACCCTCGGTGAGCTCGACCTCCCACAGGATCTCGCCCGTGTCGCGGTCGAGGGCCCGGTAGGTGCCGGCCTTGTCGCCCACCCCGACGGCGTCCGTGCCGCCGGCGCTGAACAGGTTGGGGATGGCGCCCACGTCGGCGTCGTGGCCCGTGGGCTGGTCGATGGTCCAGGCGTCGCCGGCGGTGAATTGGGTGGACCACAGCTCGTCGCCCGACTGCACGTCGAGGGCGATCAGTGCGTCGCTGCGGGGCGGTGCGGGCGGGGCGTAGGCTTGGCCGGTGCCGATGTAGAGCACGCCGCGCTCGGTGTCGACCGCCGGCGACGACCACACCGACACGCCGGGCCCCTCGTTCGCGTCGCCGGCCGTGACCCAGAACCGCCAGCGCTCGTCGCCCGTCGCGGCGTCGAGGGCGACGACGTGGCCCCGGAAGGTGGGCGGGTCACCGGGCACGAACACCTCGAAGCTGCCCACCCCCACGACCACCAGGTCGTCGACGATGACCGGCGACCCGAAGACGACGGCCTTGGGGTGGTCGCCGATCGCGGTCTCCCAGAGCGGGTCGCCGGTCTCGCGGTCGAGCGCCACGATGCGGGCGTCGAACGTGCCCACCACCACCTGCGTGGCGTCGACGGCGACCGACCCGCCGACGTAGCCGCTCTGCAGGTCGTGGTCCCAGACCTCGTCGCCGGTGCGGGCGTCGAGGGCGCGCACGTGGCCGGTCCAGTCGCCGACGAACACCGTCCCGTCGTCGACCACGGGCGTGCCGGTCACGCCGTCGACGCCGCGCAGCTCCCACGCCGGCTCCAGACCGGCCACGGAGTCGGGGCCGATGGCGGTCTCGGCGACCGCGGCCCGCGAGTTGTCGAGGTCGTAGCCGACGCGCACCCACGCGGCCGGGGGCCCTGGCGGGTCGGCGGTGGCCGACTGCTCGCCGTCGCCGCCCTCGGAGCAGGCCACGATGCCGCCGGCCACGGCGGCGACCACGGCCAGTGCCAGGCCCAGCCGCGCCGGGCCCCGGCTTCCCGGTCGCGCGGCCACGGCGGCGCCGGCGTGGCGTTCCCCCTCGCTCACCACGGCGGGGACACTAGTGGCGGCCTGCGCCGGCGTGCCGTCGCCGGCGTCACGACGGGGGTGGGGTCGGCGGTTCCAGGGCGGCGTCGAAGACGGCGGCCACCTCGTCGAGGTAGCCGCTCGTGGCGTCGACGCCCAGCTGCACGACCGAGCGGAGCAGCGCCATCACGATGGTGACGACGCCGTTGGCCATGAGCGTGGGGTCGATGTCGGGCCGCACCGTGCCCGCCTGTTGCTCGCCGGCGAGGCGGTCGGCGCACACCTTGCGCAGCTCGGCCAGCGCGGGGATCTCGAGGACGCGGGCGGTGACCTCGGGCTCGAGCCCGGCCAGGAGGCGCCGTGCCAGCGGGTGGCGATCGACGGCGTCGATCAGGGTGCCGAGCAGCGTCGCCTGCCAGTCGGGCGGGCCAGGCCGCGCGAACAGGTCGGACAGGCCTTCGTGGATGACCGCGGCGGCGTCCTCGTCGACCGCGGCGAAGAACAGCGCCTCCTTGCCGGCGAAGTAGGCGTACGGCACGGTGCCGCCCGCCGACGCGTCGCGGGCGATGTCGGCCACCGACGTGGCCCGGTAGCCGTCGCGGCCGAAGCGGGCGATGGCGGCGTCGAGGATGTGGCGCCGGGTCAGCTCGCCCTTGGTCATCTCGTTCCTGGTCGTGCCGCTCGCGGTGGCCATCGCCGCCGCACGATACCAACAACAATTTGAGAAACCCTGGCAAACTCTCAGATTTATGCTACCTTCGGTAACCGTGACGCAGACCAGCAACGCCGAGCGCTCGGTCCCCACCCGGCGCATCTCGTTCGAGGCGGCGCTCCGCGACCTGCCCAAGCACTTCGCCGCCGGCGGCGACCTGGTCCACAGCCACCTGGCGGCCTGCCTGTCGGCCCTGTTCCCCGACGGCGAGGACTTCTTCGTCCGCTCGGTGCGCCACTTCCGCGACCAGGTCACCGATCCCGACCTCAAGCGCCAGGTGGCCGGCTTCATCGGGCAGGAGGCGGTGCACGGGCGCGAGCACCGGGTGCTCAACGACCGCCTGGCCGAGCTGGGCTACCCCACCAAGCAGATCGAGCGCGTCACCCGCTGGGGGCTCGAGACCCGCGAGCGCATCGTGCCTCCCATCGCCAACCTGGCCGCCACCGCCGCACTCGAGCACTTCACCGCCACACTGGCCGAGGTGCTGCTGTCGAACGACGAGGCCCGCGAGCTGTTCGGCCACGACGAGCTGCGCAACCTGTTCCTGTGGCACGCGCTCGAGGAGTCCGAGCACAAGGCGGTGGCCTTCGACGTGTACAAGGCCGCCGGCGGCAGCGAGCGCATGCGGGTGTGGACCATGAACGCGCTGTGCGTCGGCTTCGTGGGCACCCTGGCCGTGGAGGTCACGCTCTCGGTGCTGCGCGACCGCGACGCCTACCGGGGCGGCAACCTGCTGCGCAGCCTGCGCCGGCTGCGCTCCTCGCCCGTCCTGCAGCGCAGCGTGTGGGACCGGCTCCGCGACTATGTTCGGCCTGGCTTCCATCCCGACGACCACGACACGACCGAGCTGGTCGAGCGCTGGCGGGCCGAGCTGTTCGGCCACGACGGCAACCTCAACGACAAGCTCGCGGCCGCGGGCACGGCCGCCAGCCCGGCCGTGAGCAGGCACCGATGACCGACACGAGCGAGATCCCCCAGCGTGGCGACGGCGACGTCGAGCACCTCGACGTGCTGGTGGTGGGCGCCGGGCTGTCGGGCATCGGCGCCGGCCACTACCTGCAGGCCGAGTGCCCCTGGGCGTCCTACGCCATCTTCGAGGCCCGCGACGCCATCGGCGGCACCTGGGACCTGTTCCGCTACCCCGGCATCCGCTCCGACTCGGACATGTTCACGCTGGGCTACTCGTTCCGGCCCTGGGACCAGGACATGGCCATCGCCGACGGCCCGTCGATCCTGGGCTACATCCGCGAGACCGCGGCGGTCGAGGGCATCGACGCGCACATCCGCTTCCGCCACCGCATCGTGCAGGCCGAGTGGTCGACCGCCGAGGCCCGCTGGCACGTCACCGCCGAGCGCATCGCCCCCGCGCCCGACGGCGCCGGGACCGACGGCGCCGGGCACGGCGACGGCGCGGGCGCAGGCGTCGTCGAGACCGTGCGGCTCACCTGCAGCTTCCTGTTCTCGTGCAGCGGCTACTACCGCTACGACCAGGGCTACCTGCCCGACTTCCCCGGCACCGAGCGCTTCGGGGGCATCATCGTCCACCCCCAGTTCTGGCCCGACGACCTCGACTACGCCGGCAAGCAGGTGGTGGTCATCGGCAGCGGGGCGACGGCGGTGACGCTCATCCCCGCCCTGGCCCGCACCGCCGGCCACGTCACGATGCTCCAGCGGTCGCCCAGCTACATCACCTCGCTGCCGGCCGAGGACCCGCTCGCCAACCTCGCCCGCCGCCGCCTGCCCGCCCGGGTGTCGGCTCCCCTGGTGCGGTGGTACAAGGCACTGACCACCCAGGCGTTCTTCCAGGTGAGCCAGCGCCGGCCCGCCCTGGTGAAGCGCCTGCTGCGGGCCGGCGTCCGGCGCCAGCTGCCCGAGGGCTACGACGTCGACACCCACTTCGCCCCCACCTACAACCCCTGGGACCAGCGGCTGTGCCTGGTGCCCAACGGCGACCTGTTCCAGGCCATCAGCGCGGGCACCGCCTCGGTGGTGACCGACCGCATCGACACCTTCACCGAGACCGGCCTGCGGCTCGAGTCGGGCGCCGAGCTGGCGGCCGACATCGTGATCACGGCCACGGGCCTCGAGCTGCTGTTCCTGGGCGGCATCGAGCTGGGCGTCGACGGCGAACCGGTCGACATCCCCTCGACGCTGGCGTACAAGGGCATGATGCTCGAGGGGGTGCCCAACCTGGCCATGGCGGTGGGGTACACCAACGCCTCGTGGACGCTGAAGTGCGACCTCACCTGCCGCTACGTCACCCGGCTGCTCAACCATCTCCGTGACAGCCGCCTGCGCCAGTGCACGCCGGTCAACGACGACCCGTCGGTCGAGGCCCGGCCGCTGCTGGGGCTGACCTCCGGCTACGTGCAGCGATCGCAGGACAGATTCCCCAAGCAGGGCTCGCGGTTCCCGTGGCAGGTGTACCAGAGCTACCTGCGCGACTACCGGGCGCTGCGCCTGCGCGGCATCCAGGACCACGCGATGCGCTTCACCAACCCGGCTCCCGACCCGGCGCCCCGGGTGCCGGTCGGCGCCGCGTAGCCGGACGGGAAATCGGCCGGACTCGGGCGGCTGTGGGCCCGAGACTGGTGGTCATGGAGATCACCGCCCCCGTGAACCTGACCGAGGCCCTCGCCTCGTTCACCGACATCTACAGCCCCCGGATCGTGACGCGGGTCAACGACTACGACGTGCGCATCGCTCACGCCCTCGGCGACCATGTGTGGCACGTCCACGACGACACCGACGAGTTCTTCCTCGTGCTCGACGGCCAGTTCGACGTCGCCCTGCGCGAGGCCGACGGCACCGAGCGGACCGTCTCGTTGCGCGCCGGCGACACGTTCGTGGTGCCCCGCGGCACCGAGCACAGGCCGTCGTCGCCGGGCGGGTCGATCCTGATGTTCGAGCCGTCGGGCACCTCGTCCACCGGCGACCACGAGGGCGACCTCCCCGACAACGTCGAGAGCACCACGGGACAGCCCCTCTGAGGCCTGCACCCCCGCAGCCGTCAGGTGCGGGAGGCCAGGCTGCGGAGGGCGGCGCGGGGGAACGCGGCCGCGACGGCGCCGATCACCGTGACCCAGTCGAACCGGTCGCGCCACAGCGTGATGCGCCCGTCCTCGACGTCGAAGGTGCCGCACACCCAGAAAGCCGCCCGCAGCGACCCCCGCTCGAGCACGTCGGTGCGCTCGGTCAGGACCGTCCCACCGTCGGCGGCGATGCTGTGGAGCTGCGCCTCGAACCCCGTGCACCAGCGCTCGAGGAAGCGCAGCTGCTGCCCGAACTGGTCGATCCCGCGGGCCGGGGGCAGGGGCACGTTCTGGTACACGATGTCCGGCGAGGCCAGCGCCAGGGCGGCGTCGACGTCGAGCGCCTCCAGGGCGGCCAGGAACGCGCGCACGACACCGATCGGGTCGTCCGCCGGCTCGCGGTCGGACGGTGCGGCGGGACCGGTTGCGGTCATCAGCCCTCCTCGCCGGTCGGTCCGGCAGGCGCCGAGGCAGTGGCCACGAAGTCGGCGACGAGGGCCGCCAGCTCGACGGGCTTGTCGCCCTGGACGCTGTGGCCTGCGCCCTCGACGTGCTCGATGCGGGCGTGAGGGCAGCGTCGCACCAGCTCGGCCTCGTCGGCATCGTCGACCACCGACTGCGGCAGCATCCCCCGCACCAGCATGAGCGGAGCCTCCAGGCCCGACACGGCGTCCCACAGCGAGCCGAACAGCGGCCGGTCCTCGGGCCGAGGAGAATCGGCGCCGCCCTCGGCTGCCGGGGGCCGGGCGAGGGCCCCGTGACGGGCGTAGCGCCACACCCAGCTGCCGTCGTCCTGCTGCAGGGCGTTGTGCAGGATGCCCCGCCGCAGCGACGACTCGGACCGGGTCGGGTTGAAGGCGATGGTGCGGGCCAGCAGCTCGTCGAAGCTCTCGAAGCTCTCGGGCCCGTCGATGAAGGCCGTGATCGCCGACGCCTTGTGGCCGTCGACCCCGGGCGTGATGTCGACCAGCACCAGCGACCGCACCAGCTCGGGTGCCGTGGCGGCCAGGGCCAGCGATGTCATCCCGCCGAGCGACATGCCCACCACCGCCCGGGCCCGCGGCGCCAGCTCGCGGACGGCGACCGCCACGTCGCGGGCGTTGCTCGCCGGGTCGAGGGCGCCGGTGCGCCCGCCGTCGGAGTGGCCGTGACCGGGCAGATCGACGGCGACCAGCGGGCGGTCGAGGGCGAGGGCGACGGTGTCCCAGGTGTGCGCGTTCTGGGCGCCGCCGTGCAGGAACACCAGCTCGGGCTCGGCATCGCCCCAGACCAGCGCGCTGAGGTGGCGCCCGGGTTCGACCTCGACGGCGAGGCGGCGGACCACCGGCGGTCCGTCGTAGGGCAGGCCGAACTCGCTGGCGTTCTCGTGGAACATCGAGAACTCGTCGTACGGGACCCGCTCGACCGGCGTCATGCCGCCAGCATCGCACCCGGCCGCCGGCCGCGCCGCAGCGCCGTGCGGCGGCGCACAATGGTGGGGTCCTGCCCCCGGCAGGGAAGGAGCGGCGATGCGGTTCGAGGGATTCGGCGCCGGTGCCACCCGGTTCTACGAGGAGCTGGCGGCCGACAACACGCGGGACTGGTTCCGGGCCAACCGCGACAGGTACGAGCGCGACATCCGCGCGCCGCTCGAGTACCTGCTCGACGACCTGGCCGGCGAGTTCGGCGAGGGCAAGGTGTTCCGGCCGAACCGTGACACCCGGTTCTCGAAGGACAAGTCGCCCTACAAGACCGCGGCCGCCGCGGTCGTCGGAGCCTCGGGAGGCGGTTCGCACAGCCTCTACCTGCAGCTGTCGTCCGAGGGCCTGATGGTGGCGGGCGGCGCCTACATGCTCGGCGGCGACGAGCTGGCACGGCTGCGGGCGGCCATCGACGACCCGCGCACCGGCCCGGAGCTGGTGGGCATCGTCGAGCGTCTGCGCGAGCAGGGCGCGCAGACCGGCGCCCACGATGCGGTGAAGACCGCGCCCCGCGGCTATCCCGCCGACCATCCGCGCATCGACCTGCTGCGCAACAAGGGCATCATCGGCTGGTTCGACCACCCGCCCGGACCGTGGCTGGCGACGGCCGAGGCACGTGACCGGGTGATCGCGGGCTGGCGGGCGATCGCGCCGCTCAACTCGTGGCTCGACGCCAACGTCGGGAGGGTCGCCACCGGCTGACCGCTCCCCGGCGGGCGGGCGTCCCCGCCGGCCCGGCCGACCCGCCGTCACGAGTACCGCTCGGCCGTCACACCCCGGCCCTACGATGGGCCGGGCGATGGCTCCTCCCGACCCCCGACCGCCGCTCACCGCCGACGCCCCGGTCGGCCCCGACGGCGCGCCCGTGGCACCCCGGGCACTGCCTGGCGACCAACTGCTCGCGGGGCTCAACCCGGTGCAGTCCGACGCCGTCACCCACGCGGACGGCCCGCTGCTGGTGGTGGCGGGCGCGGGGTCCGGCAAGACGCGGGTGCTCACGCACCGCATCGCCCACCTCATCCGCGACCAGGGTGTCAGCCCGTTCGAGATCCTGGCCATCACGTTCACCAACAAGGCCGCCGACGAGATGAAGTCGCGGGTCGCCGCCCTGGTGGGGCCGGTGGCCGAGAAGATGTGGGTGTCGACGTTCCACTCGGCCTGCGTGCGCATCCTGCGGCGCGACGCCGACAAGCTGGGCTTCCCCCGCAACTTCACGATCTACGACCAGGCCGACGCCAACAGGCTGACCGGCTACGTCATCCGCGACCTGGGCCTCGACACCAAGCGCTTCCCGTCCCGGTCGGTGCACGCGTCCATCAGCGCCGCCAAGAACGACGGGCTCGACCCCGAGGCCTACGCCCAGCGGGCCGGCAACCTGTTCGAGCGCAAGATCGCCGAGGTGTTCACCGAGTACCAGAGCCGCCTGCTGCGGGCCGGCTCGATGGACTTCGACGACCTGCTGGGCCAGGCCCTGCGCCTGCTGCGCGAGCACCCCGACGTGCTGCAGCACTACCAGCGCCGGTTCAAGCACATCCTGGTCGACGAGTACCAGGACACGAACCGGGTGCAGAACGACTTCGTCCTGCTCCTCGCCGCCGACCACCGCAACGTCGCGGTCGTCGGCGACCAGGACCAGTCGATATACGCCTTTCGCGGCGCCGACATGCGCAACATCGTCGAGTTCGAAGACGCCTTCCCCGACACGACGGTGGTGCTGCTCGAGCAGAACTACCGGTCGACGCAGACCATCCTCGACGCCGCCAACGCCGTCATCGCCAACAACATGGGCCGCAAGCCCAAGGAGCTGTGGACCGACCACGGCACCGGCGACCCCATCGTGCGCTACCACGCCGACGACGAGGTCGACGAGGCGCAGTGGATCACCCGCGAGATCGCCCGCCTGCACGACCGCGACGAGGTGCAGGGTCCCGACGGAGGCGACCTGCGCTGGGGCGACGTCGCCGTCTTCTACCGCACCAACGCCCAGAGCCGCGTGCTGGAGGAGCAGCTCATGCGGGCCGACATCCCCTACAAGGTGGTGGGCGGCACCCGCTTCTACGACCGCAGGGAGATCAAGGACGCCATCGCCTACCTGCGGGCGGTGGTCAACCCGGTCGACGAGGTGTCGATCAAACGGGTCCTCAACGAGCCCAAGCGGGGAGTCGGGGCCACGTCGGTCGGCCGGCTCGACGCCTACGCCACCGCCCGGGGCCTGTCGTTCATCGACGCCCTGCGCCGCGCCGACGACGCCGGGGTGGGCGGCAGCGCCATCCGGGGCATCCAGGCCTTTCTCACCCTGCTCGACGACGTGGCCGACCTGGCGGCGGGCAGCCCCGGCCCGCTGCTCGAACAGCTGCTCGAGCGCTCGGGCTACCTCGACCAGCTCGAGGCCGAGCGCACGATCGAGGCCGAGGGCCGGCTCGAGAACCTGGCCGAGCTGGTCGGCGCAGCCAGCGAGGCCGAGACGGTCGCCGAGTTCCTCGAACAGATCAGCCTGGTGGCCGACACCGACGACCTCGACGACGACACCACCTCGGTGGTGCTGATGACGCTGCACTCGGCCAAGGGACTGGAGTTCCCGGTCGTGTTCCTCATCGGGCTGGAGGACGGCGTCTTCCCGCACCTGCGGTCGCTCACCGAGCCCGACCAGCTCGAAGAGGAGCGCCGCCTCGCCTACGTGGGCATCACCCGCGCGCGCCGCCGCCTGTACCTCACCCACGCGTGGAGCCGCACGCTGTTCGGCGGCACCCAGTACAACCCGCCCAGCCGGTTCCTCGACGAGATCCCCACCGACCTGGTGCGCGACGTCGAGGGCCACCGCCGGGCCAGCCGCAGCGGCCGCACCTACGGCAGCGGCGGGGGCTGGCGCTCGGACCGGGCGGGCGGCGGCGCCTCGGGCGGCGACCGGGCCCTGCGGGTGGCCGCCGGGCGCGACCGCATCGTCGAGCGGGCGCTCGACTCGCGCAAGCCGTCCCGCAGCGGCGCCGACGGCCTGGGGCTGAAGATCGGCGACGACGTGCGCCACAACAGCTTCGGCGAGGGCGTGATCATCGACATGAGCGGCAGCGGTGACAAGACCGAGGCGCTCGTGCGGTTCCGCGACGCGGGGGAGAAGCGGCTGCTGCTCTCGTGGGCGCCCCTCGAGCGCATCTGAGACCGCGCCCGGGCGACGCCCGGCCGTCCGGTGCGCCCACGTTCCGCAGGTGTTGCGTTACTGTCTGCGCCGGATTGTCACGGTTCTCGACCAATCGCGTGCCAACGACAACCTGGGGGCCCGCGTGAACGTCTGATCGGGGCCGCTGTCGTTAGCCTGTGCCGGCTTGGTGCGGCGCCGGCTGGCGGAGCGCCCCGATCACCCCTTCTGGCGGAAGGACCCCAAGTGTCAGACCAGGATCCCACCCCCCAGCACGCTGCCCACTCCGGCGGACGGTTCTCGGCGAAGCCCGTGCGGGCCGCCCTGATCGCCGGCGTGGTGGTGATGGTGGCGGCGGCCGGGCTCGGCATGAGCTCGGCGCTGTCGGGCTCGGGCGACGACGACACCGAGGCCAGCGACGGCGGCGGGACGACCACCACCGAGGCGCCCCCCACCAGCGAGCGGCCGAGCACCACGACCACCGCGCCGACCACCACCACGACCGCGCCCACGACCACCGTCCCGCCCACCACCACGACCCTGCCCCCCGACCCGGCGGCCGACGGCACGCTGCGCCTCGGCGAGGAGGGCGACGCCGTGCTGGCGCTGCAGCGCCGCCTGCTCGAGCTCGGATACTGGATGGGCGAGCCCGACGGCAACTACGGCCAGCTCACCCGGCAGGCGGTGATGGCCTTCCAGAAGGTCGAGGGCCTGGGCCGCGACGGCGTGGCCGGTCCCATCACGCAGGAGCGGCTGGCGGCGGCCGGGCGGCCGGCGGCCCGCGGCGGCAGCGGCCTCGAGATCGACCTCTCCCGCCAGGTGCTGTTCGTGGTCGAGGGCGGGCAGGTCAAGTGGGCCATCAACACCTCCACCGGCAACGGCGAGGCCTACACCAGCTCCTCCGGTGGCCAGGCTCGGGCCGTCACGCCGCCGGGTCAGTTCCAGATCCAGCGCGAGATCGACGGGCTGCGCGAGGCCCCCCTCGGCACGCTGTACCGGCCCAAGTACTTCAACGGGGGCATCGCGGTGCACGGCTCGGGCAGCATCCCGGCCAACCCCGCGTCGCACGGCTGCGCCCGGGTCACCAACTCGGCCATGGACATGCTGTGGTCGAGCGGCGTCGCCGAGATCGGCACCCCGGTCTGGGTCTACTGACGGCCGGCGTCACGGTCGGGGCGGCGACACGTACTCGAAGTGCCCGGCGTCGGGCACCAACCAGCCGCTCCCGTCGGTGAAGCCCCAGCGGCGGAAGATGGCGACCAGGCGCGGGTCCTGCACCGAGGCCAGCCCGGTGGGGTTGGCACCGAAGTTGAGGTCGACAGCCACGCCCCAGGCGTGGCGCGACACGCTGGTGCCGGCGCGGGTGCGGCGGGCGTTCCAGCAGCCGGCGAACCCGTCCGGGTCGATCAGCCCGGCCAGGTTGGCGCTGGCCACCTCACCGAGCGCGCCCGCCAGCGCGCCGGCCACGGCCCGGTGGCAGCGGGCCTGCCCGATGATCGGCAGGTCGACCGTCACCAGGTTCCGGTCCTGCCATGCCGCGTCCTGGTCGAAGCCGACGCCCGAGGTCGGGCGGTAGGCGAACTCCCCGAAGCGCTGCTTGATGAGCACCTGGGGCAGGACCGCGTCGCCGTTGCGCAGGAAGGGCGTCTCGCCGGGGCCCCGGAACCGCACGGCCGCGCCGGCCGGCAGCGACGAGCGCAGCCGCCCCTCGAGCGCGGCCCGCTGGCCGTCGTACGCCGCCAGCAGGTAGCGGTCGACGCCCAGGCCGAGCCGCTCGCCGGTCGGGCGGTCGACGGCCACCTCGGCCCCGCCGATGGCCGCGTCGCTCACGACTCCCGCCACGGTGACCGAGCCCCCGCCCGCCAGGTCGAGCCCACTGCCCGGGCCCAGCCGGCGCAGCTCGGCCGACGTGGCGCCCAGCAGCGCCTGGCCGTCGCGCAGCGCGGCGACGGTCGCCCGGTCGGCCTCCGACACGAAGCCGGCATGCGCCGCCGGGTCGACCGCGACCGCGTCGAGCGGGATGGCCCATCCGGGGGGCGGGTCGTCGACGGTGGCGCCCCCGGCGTCGTGCGAGGCCACGAGGTCGACGACCCCGCCCCGCACCACCGACGTGGCGCCCACCGCGGGATCGGCGGTCGCGGCGGCGGCGAGCCCCGGATCGAGGCCGCCCGGCGTCCACGCCAGCAGGACGGCCGGCGCCGCCGGGAGCGACGGTTCGTCGCGCAGAGCTTGCCCGCCCCACCGGTCCGCGGCCTCGGCTGACGCCGGGGCCGGCGCCGCGGACGGGGCGGAGGAGCCACTGCCGGCCGCCTGGTCGGGGCCGGGCACGGGGCCGTCCGGACCGGACCGGGCGTCCTGCACGCCGACCATGGCGACCGCCCCGAGGAGGACGCCGACCGCGGCCGCCGACCCGACGACGACGAGGTCGCCGGTCCGGCGGATGGCACTGCCCGCCCCGAGTCGGCGGCGGACGGCCCGCGCGACCCGGCTCACCGTCGCTCCAGGTCGTCCGCGATGGCCAGCAGCTCGGCCAGGCCCAGGGAGTCGCTGCGCAGGCTCACGGCGAGGTCGCCCTCGGTCCACTCCAGCTCGCCCCGCTGCCGGCTGTAGCGGCCGGCGGTGCCCCGGACGGTGACGCCGGCCTCGTCGCCCGCCGACGGCGGCGACAGCGCGGGCGCGACCCGCTGCGTGATGGTCAGGCCGCGCCGGCCCGCGCCCGCGTGCGACTGGGTGACGATGGCGCCGTCGACCCGCACGGACGGCGGCCCGAACCCGTCGAGCGTGGCGGCGACCAGCAGGCCGGGCAGCGCGCGGGCCGCCTCGTCGAGGCCGGCGGTGGCGGCCTCGTCCCAGGACGGGGGCACGGTCAGGCCCACGATGCCGAGGTCGGCGGCGACCGCCTCGAGCCGGTCGGCGGGCACGCTGCCGCTGACCACCAGGTCGGCGTCCGCGGTGTGCAGCGCCAGGCGCCGGGCGTCATCGCTGGCGTAGCCGGTGCCCGCGGCGCCGAGGTCGACCGGCCGCACGTCGGGGCCCAGCTCGCCGAAGAGCCGGCCCCCGGGCCAGCCGGCGGTGGCCCGCACGGTCAGCCAGGCGCGCCCGTCGCTCCACGACCGCACGGCCACCGTCGGGCCGCCGGGCGTCACCACCGTCCCCGACCGGTGGGCGCGGAAGTCGTCGGGGAGCTTCGCCGGCACGGGCGCAGCGGCCAGCGCGGCGTCGCCGGCCGGAACGTCGCGGAAGCCGGCGTCGAGGCTCGACGACGGCTCGCCCGGGGGCGGCTCGAAGGCGCCGGGGCCGACGCCTTCGTTCACCCTGGCAGTCGTGGTGGTGACGGTGAGGATCGTGTCGCCCGCCGACTCGATCGCACCGACCGAGCGCGCCCAGTGCTGCCGCTCGGCGCTGTCGGCGGCCCGCACGACCAGCGCCAGCGGGACGAGGTGCCGGTCGTCCAGCCACAGCTCGACCTCGTCGGTCGGGTGCACGGGGCGCAGGTCGAGGGCGCTCGACAGGCCCTCGAT
This sequence comes from Acidimicrobiales bacterium, assembly GCA_035697515.1. Lineage (GTDB taxonomy): Bacteria > Actinomycetota > Acidimicrobiia > Acidimicrobiales > VFJN01 > ZC4RG19. The sequence goes on along the minus strand of DASSCS010000141.1, from coordinate 11,570 downwards.
CAGCGGGGACACCTGCGCGGCCGTGACTGCCACCCCGACGGTGCGGTGGCCGGCCACGGTCGTCGTCCCCAACGCCGCGGGCTCGGCCGCCAGCGTGAAGCTGCCGACCGGGATCACCAGGTCGAGCGGCGTGGGTGCCGCCGAGGAGAACGGCTCGCGGCCGGTCACCGACCGCACCCAGGTGACGGCGTCGTCGGGGCAGCGCACGAGCCCCGCCGCGGGCCGACAGCGCCGCGAGCGTCGCTGCCACCACGTGTCGCCGTCGACCACCAGGTCGCCCGCGTCGCGCTCGGCGTCGGGCCGGCCGGGGGTCGTCTCCCGGATGTGCAGCGCCAGCGACTCGGGTGCGCGGTAGGAGAGGTCGGCCGCGAACGTGCGCGCCTCTCCCGCCTGCTCGGCGGCCCCGCCCGCCCCGGTCGCGCCCGCCTCGGTGATGCGCAGCCGGGACTCGAGCGTCGTGACGTCGTGCTGGGCGTCCATCACCAGGTCCGGGACGTCGGCGGCGGCTGGCGAGGGGGGCTCGGTGCCGATGCCCACGAACGTGCCACCCGCCGCCGCGCCGGCCACCAGCGCGATCGCCGCAGCCACCGTCGGCCGCCGCCGACCGGCCCGCACCCGCCGCTCCCGGGCGAGGGCGATGCGACCCGGATGGGTGGCGTCGCCGGCCGGGGCCCGCAGGCGGGTGATGACGGCCGGTCCGAGGTCGGGCGCGTGGTCGACCGCCTCGACCCGCAGCTGCGAGCGGATGCGCTGCACGTCGCCGGCGAAGTCCCGGCACACGGCACAGGTGGCGAGGTGCTCGTCGAGCGCCTCGGTGGCCGGGCCCGTGGGCAGCTCGCCGTCGGCCCGCAGCGACACCGCCAGCTGGACGTCGTCACAGCTCACGACCGGCCTCCCCGTGTGTCGCCGGGTCGTCGCCCTGGTCGCCCCGCCCGCCCGCGCCGCGGTCGTCGCCGTCGTCGGCCCGCGCCCAGCGCGCCAGCTGCGCCCGGGCCGCGAACATCCGGCTCTTCACGGTGCCGATCGGGACTCCCAGCACCGTGGCCGCCTCGGCGTAGCGCAGGCCCAGCACCTCGACGAGGAGCAGCGTCTCGCGCAGGTCGACGGGCAGGCCGGCCAGCGCCGCATCGATCTCGACCCGGGCCTCGCCGGCCTGCCCCGCCCCGCGCGAGGCGGACGCCGCCGCGGCGGGCCGCAGGGCGTCGGCGAGGTGCTCCCGCCGCCGGCGCGCCCGCAGCTCGTCGATGCCCGCGTTGCGGGCCACCTGGAACAGCCAGGTCGAGAACGTCGCCTGGAAGGTGAACGTGGGCAGGCGCCGGAACGCCCGCAGGAACGTCTCCTGCGCCACGTCCTCGGCGGCCGCGTCGTCGCCCAGCAGGCGGCGCAGGAACCGCCAGACGTGCTGTTGGTGGGCGCGCACGATCTGCTCGAAGGCGTCGAGGTCTCCCGCCGCGGCGGCTCGGATGAGCGTGGGGTCCGTCTCCTGCACGCGGGGCTCCCGGGTCACCGGCAGCGGTCGCTGCGACGACGACCGCGCTGATCGTGCCGGGTCGCTCCCGGGCTGTCCATCGCAGGGCCCATCGCGTCGCCCCCGTCGCTCCCCCGGCCGCGGCTCTCACAGCCGGACGCGGTGACGGGTGCGGCCGGGGGCGTGCTCGTCGTCCTCGCTGATGGCGCGCAGTTCGACGTCCATCTCGTCCGCAGCATCGTCGCCATCCCCCGAGGCCACGACCAGACCGTCGCGACCGCTGGCACCCCGTCCTGCACCGCCTCGGTGATCACCGTCTCCGGCGCCGCGGCCAGCGCCGTCGTCGCCCCGGGAGAGCCGACGGGACCGCGATCGCAGCGCCGCACCGCCGGCCAGGAGCGCGGCCCCGCCGGCGACCACCCACGTGGCGGGGCCAGGCGTGCCGTCGCGGTCCCGGCCGTCGCGGGGCGTGCCGGAGGCGACGAGGTCCGCCTCCGCGCCGGACGCGTCCGGACGGGCGCCGGCGGGCGCCCCGCGCTCGGCGCCGGTTGCCGGCGTTGCCGCCCGGGACGACGCCGGCTGACTCGTCGCCGGCGACGCCGTCACCTCGGGCAGTGGCGGGGGCACCGCCGCCGCGGCCGGGGAGGGCGCCGGCGGTACGCGGCCCGCCCGCACGTCGGCGGCGGTCACGGGCTGCCCGTCGGGGCCCGACAACAGCGCGTCGGGCTCGAGCCAGCGGATGGCCGGGTCGGTGAGCGGCCAGTCCCGGACGACCGGGTGGGGCGGATCGACGCCCACGTGCAGGGACGAGGGGAAGAAGAACCCGAGCGCGCGGGCGCACGTCTCGTCGCAGATGTCGAGGAAGTACTCGCCCGGTGTGAGATCGTCCGCCAGCGGGAACTCGATGCTCACGCGCAGGTCGCGCCCCCAGAAGGGCGTCACCTCCTGGACCGTCACCCGGCCCACGCGCCGCCCGGGCCCGCCGCCGCGCTCGCCGAGCGGCGCGCCCGCCTGCTCGGGCTCTGCCTGCCGCAGCCAGCCGTAGAAGGCCGTGCTCCGCCACGTCGCCTGCGGGTCGCCGTACGAGTAGCCGTAGCCGAGCATGGTCACCGTCTGGCCGGGCTCGTAGCGATCGCGAGCCGGGTCGAGCCAGTCGCCACCGCCCGCGCCCGCGCTCGTCCCCGACCCACCGGCGAGGAGGCCCGTCAGCGCCAACGCGGCTGCCGCCAGCACCGCCGTGGCCCGCGCCAGGCCGCCGACCGATGGACGGCCGACCGGGCGGCCCGGGGCCGGGCGGGCCCGCCCGGCGCTGTCGTCGGGCAACCGGTGCTCGTCCATGTCCCACCTCCGGCGTGGCGTTCGCGATGTGAGACGCCCGCAGGGGCCGGATTGTTCGGTCGGTGCCGGGCACAGGCGCGGGACCGGGCGCGGCTCACAGCCTGATGCGGTCGGACCCGCCCTGCGACCGATCGCCGCCGCGGCGCGAGCGGCGACGCACCACCCACATGCGACCCCCGACCGAGCCCGCCACCAGCACGGCGATCTCGCCGACCACCCACAGCGCCTGCCCGCCGCTGTCGGTCGGCGCCTCGAACTGCCCGTCGTCCTGGGCCGCCGCGGGGGAGGCGGGCCCCAGGACGACGATCGCCGCGGCGACCGCCGTCGCCACGGCACGGCGGGCCCGGAGGAACCGGGGCGCTCTCGCCGTGTCGCGCCCTGTCCGTCGCCGCCGGGCACGCTGGGGTCGATCGCCCACGCCTCACCTCCTCCGCATCGCCGTCGTGAGATCAGACGTCCGGGGACGCCGAAACGTTCACCCGAATCCGCGGAGATCGCCCCGGGACATCCCCGGACGCGTTCCCGGGCGCGCGTCAGGTGGTGGTCGAGGTGGCGCGGTCCTCGGCGTTGAGGTCGACGTCCAGCTTGCCGTCCTCGTCGACGGTGACCGGGTAGCGGGGCAGGCCCTCGCCGTCGGGCGGGAACTCGCGGCCGTCGCAGTCGCCCGACACCTCGCCGTCCGGGTCGAGCAGCACGAACGGTTCGTCGCGGTTGCGGCCCGGCACCTGGATCGTGCACTCGCGCGACACGCCCGGCGGGCGGGCCGCCAGCGCGATCCACCCCGCGGCCGGGTCGTCGCCCAGGTGCTGCAGGACGATGTCGCGGTCGCCGCCCGCCGTGTCGGGGTAGAGGATCGGGCCGTCCTCGGCGATCTTCTCCGCGGCGTCCTCGGCGTCCTGCTGGGTGAACGTGTCGGTGCCCAGCCGCACGTCGACCTTGCCCTGGCTGGCCAGGCGGGCGACGCCGAAAGCGATGGCCAGCGCCGCCACGACGCCCACCCCGGCCACGGCCAGGGCCTTGCCCGCATGCCCCCGGCTCTGCTCGACCGGACTCACGAACGGGACTTGGGAGGGGTCACGGCCACGCCCGTAGTATCGCCATCCGGCGCAACCGTGAACGAAACCGGCGCCGTCCGACCAGCACAGGAGCCCCGCCCTTGGACCTGTACGAATACCAAGGCAAGCAGTTCTTCGCCCGCTACGGCATCCCGGTCAGCCCGGGCGAGGCCGTCACCACCGTCGACGACGCCGTGGCCGCCGCCGAGCGCCTCGGCTACCCGGTGGTGGTCAAGGCGCAGGTGCAGGTGGGCGGGCGTGGCAAGGCCGGCGGCATCAAGCTGGCCGGGAACGCGGAGGAGACCCGCGCCCACGCGTCCAGCATCCTCGGCATGGACATCAAGGGCCACACGGTCGAGACCGTGTGGATCGAGCTGGCGTCCGACATCGCCGAGGAGTACTACGCCAGCTTCACCCTCGACCGCTCGGCCAAGAAGCACCTGGGCATGCTGTCGGCCGAGGGCGGGGTCGAGATCGAGACCGTCGCGGCCGAGAACCCCGACGCCATCGCCAAGGTGTGGGTCGACCCGGTGGACGGGCTGAGCGAGGAGCAGGCGCGGGCCTGGGTGGCGGCGGCCAGGCTGAACCCCCGGGCCACCGAGGGTGCGGTCGACATCCTGCTCAAGCTCTACACCGCCTACGTTGAGGGCGACGCCGACCTGGTCGAGATCAACCCGCTCATCCTGAAGCCCACGGGCGAGGTGCACGCGCTCGACGCCAAGGTCACGCTCGACGGCAACTCCATCTTCCGCCACCCCGACTATGCCGCCTACGAGGCCACGCAGGTGCGCGACGAGCGCGAGCAGGCCGCCCACGACAAGGGCCTGCAGTACGTGGGCCTCGACGGCTACGTGGGCGTCATCGCCAACGGCGCCGGCCTGGCCATGTCGACGGTCGACATCGTCAACCAGGTGGGGGGCGAGCCGGCCAACTTCCTCGACATCGGCGGCGGCGCCTCGGCCGAGGTGATGACCGGTGCGCTCGAGGTCATCACCAACGACCCCGAGGTGCGGTCGATCTTCATCAACATCTTCGGCGGCATCACCAAGGGCGAGGAGGTGGCCAACGGCATCGTCGCCGCCCTCGGGCGGGTCCAGATCGACGTGCCCATCGTGATCCGCCTCGACGGCACCAACGCCGATCTGGGGCGCCAGATCCTCGAGCCCCACCTGTCCGACCAGCTCCATATGCAGCCCACCATGCTCGAGGCGGCCCAGGCCGTCGTCGCGCTGGCGGGGAAGTGAGGCCCTGACATGTCGATCTTCGTCGACGAAAGCACCAAGGTCGTCTACCAGGGCCTGACCGGCAGCCAGGGCCGCTTCTACGGCCTGCTCAACCGCGATTACGGCACGCAGGTCGTCGCCGGGACCAATCCCCGCAAGGCCGGCACCGACGTCGAGGGCATCCCCGTCTACGCCGACGTGGGCGAGGCCGTCGAGGCCACGGGCGCCACCGCCAGCTGCATCTTCATCCCGGCCCCGGGCGTGCGCTCGGCGGTCGTGGAGGCGGCCGAGGGCGGCGTGACGTTCATCGTGTGCATCACCGAGGGCGTGCCCGCCCACGACGAGGCGTGGTTCTACAACGAGCTCAGGCGCGACTTCCCCGGCGTGCAGCTGCTCGGCCCCAACTGCCCGGGCATCATCAGCCCCGGCAAGGCCAACATCGGCATCACCGCCGGCCACATCGCCAAGCCGCCGGTCGAGGGCGAGAAGACGGTCGGCATCGTCAGCCGCTCGGGCACCCTCACCTACCAGGCTCTCTACGAGCTCAAGCTCAACGACATCGGCGTGTCGACCTGCGTGGGCATCGGCGGCGACCCGGTGCCGGGCACGTCGTTCATCGACTGCCTCGAGGCGTTCGAGGGCGACCCCGCCACCGACGCCGTCATGATGTTCGGCGAGATCGGCGGCTCGGCCGAGGAGGAGGCCGCCGAGTTCATCGCCTCGAAGATGTCCAAGCCGGTGGTCAGCTACATCGCCGGCGTGACCGCCCCGGCGGGCAAGAAGATGGGCCACGCCGGCGCCATCGTGTCGGGGGGCAAGGGCACGGCCCAGGCCAAGATGGACGCCCTGCGCGAGGCCGGTGCCAAGGTGGGCCTCAACCCCACCGAGGCGAGCCGGCTGATGGTCGAGGTGGTCCGCGGCCTCTGACCCGTGGCGGCCTGATCCTCGTTCCGGCCTCCGGACGCGGCGAGGCCCCGCCGCAGCGGGGCCTCGGAGCATCAGGTGGGCTGGGCGCCGCTCAGAACGACGAGCCGCCGGGGGGCGGCGGCGGCGGTGCGCCCGGGCCGGCCTGCGGGAACGAGCTGTAGGCCTCCTCGGGCTCCTTGCTCTTGAGGAACCCGCCGACGCCGACGCCGATGGCGGCCACGAGCGCGACCCACAGGCCCCACATGCGGTCGAGGTCGACCTCGAACCCGCCCGAACCCTCGGACGCGCCGATGATGACCCGCAGGATCAGCAGCACCGCGACGGCGATGCCGGCGATCAGGTGGACCTGATTCCACGGCAGCGGCGGCTTGGGCAGCTCGGTGTCGGTGAACTTGGCGATGACGATCTGCCCGATCATGACGATGATGAGCAGCAGCGGTAGCCACCCGGTCAGGAAGTAGTCCCAGCCGTTGTTCGACGCGCTGCCGAACTCACCGAAGTCGAGGCCCCACCAGGGGAAGAACATCGAGATCAGGAACAGGATGCCTGACGCGACGATGACCTTCTCGCCGGTTGTGAGTTTGTTCAAGTCCATGAAGATCCGCCTTACAGGAAGGGTGAGTCGATGGTTGGGCCCGTGCGTGGCACCGCCGGTGGGCATCGGGGCGCGGTCACCCCGGCCGCTAGCATCGCAGCGATGCCCCCGGCTCGTATCGCTGTGCTCGCTTCGGGCAGCGGCACCCTACTCCACGCCATCCTCCACGCGGGGTTGCCCGTGGCGCTGGTGGCAGCCGACCGGCCGTGCCGGGCGCTGGGCATCGCCGACGAGGCGGGCGTGCCGGCCGAGATGGTGGAGCGCACCGCATGGGGGCCAACCTTCGACCGCGACGCCTACGGCGAGCAGTTGGTCAAGGTGCTGCGGTCCCACGGGGTCGACCTGGTGGTCATGGCTGGCTTCGGCACCGTCGTTCCCCAGCTCACCGACGCCTTCCCGGGGCGGGTCCTGAACACCCATCCGGCCCTGCTGCCCGCGTTCAAGGGCTGGCACCCCGTGCGCGACGCCCTCGCCGCCGGCGTGAAGGTGACCGGCATGACCGTGCACATCGCCACCGCCGAGGTCGACGACGGCCCCATCCTCGCCCAGGAGGCCGTCGAGGTCCTGCCCGGCGACACCGAGGAGACCCTGCACGAGCGCATCAAGCAGGTCGAGCGACGGCTCTACCCCGCCACCATCAGACGCTTCATCGAGGAGAACCGGTGAGGGCCCTGCTCTCGGTCTACGACAAGTCCGGCATCGTCGACCTCGCCCGCGAGCTGGTCGACCTGGGGGTCGACCTGGTGTCGTCGGGCGGCACGGCCGCAGCGCTGCGCGACGCCGGGCTGGAGGTCACCGACCTCGCCGAGCTCACCGGCTTCCCCCCGATCCTCGGCCACCGCGTGGTCACGCTGCACCCCCGCGTGCACGGCGGGCTGCTGGCCGACCCGTCCGACCCGGCCCACCAGGCCGACATGCAGGCCCACGGCATCGAGCCGTTCGACCTGGTGGTCGCGAACCTGTACCCGTTCGGGTCCGACCTCTCGGCCTTCGAGCACGGCGCCCGCGGTGCCGAGGACCTCATCGACATCGGCGGCCCGGCCATGGTGCGGGCCGCGGCCAAGAACCACGCCGCGGTGGCCGTGCTCACCGACTCGGCCGACTACCCGGTGGTGCTCGACGAACTGCGGTCCGAGGGGCGGGTCGGCGCCGCCACCCGCCGCCGCCTGGCCCGCGCCGCCTTCGCCCTCACGGCCGCGTACGACGCCGCCGTCGTCGACTGGTTCGACGGCACCAGCCCTGCCGAGCCCGCCGCGGGGCTCGCTGCCGGCGACCGGCCCGACCTGCCGGTGTCGGTCCACCTCGCCTTCCGCCGCGAGCCTCTCGCACTGCGGTACGGCGAGAACCCGCACCAGCGCGCCGCGCTCTACCGCGCGGCGGGCGGCACCGGCGCCGGTGGCCTCGGCGGTGGGACCGAGCCGTGGTGGGCGACCATGACCCAGCACGGCGGCATGGCGCTCAGCTACCTCAACCTGTACGACGCGGACGCCGCCTGGGTGCTGGTCCACGACCTGGCCGGCCGGTTCGGCCGCCCGGCAGCCGCCATCATCAAGCACGCCAACCCGTGCGGCGCGTCGCTGGCCGGCACGCCCGCCGACGCCTACCAGCGCGCCTTCGAGTGCGACGAGCGCTCGGCGTTCGGCGGCATCGTGGCCGTCAGCGAGCCTGTCGACGAGGCCACGGTCGAGCGCATGGTGGCCGCCGCCCAGGCGGACGTCGTCATCGCCCCCGGCTACGCACCCGGCACCATCGAGGCGCTCGCCGGCAAGCGCAGGAACACCCGCATCCTCGAGGCGGCGCCCCCACGGCGCGATGCGTGGCACCTTCGGCCCATCACCGGCGGCCTGCTCGTCCAGGATCCGCACGGGTTCGTCGCCACCCGCGACGACTGGCGGGTGGTCACGCAGCGCCGGCCCACCGAGGCCGAGCTCGCCGACGCCGAGCTGGCGTGGCGGCTGTGCGGCTGGGTGCGGTCCAACGCCATCGTGCTGGCCAGGGACGGCACCGCCTGGGGCATCGGGGCCGGTCAGCAGAACCGGGTCGAGTCGGGCCAGATCGCCGCGGCCAAGGCGGCGGGGCGGGCCAAGGGCGGCGCCTGCGCCAGCGACGCGTTCTACCCCTTCCCCGACGGCATCGACGCCGCGGCCGAGGCGGGGGTGGCGGTGATCATCCAGCCCGGCGGCGCGCTGGGGGACGAGGCCAACATCGCCCGGGCCGACGAGCTGGGCGTGGCCATGGTCTTCACCGGCGAGCGCCACTTCCTCCACTGAGGACGGTCATGCGGCCGCCGAGGCCGTGAGCACCAGGGGGCGGCCCGACGTCACCACGATCGTGTGCTCGAACTGGGCCGACAGGCTGCCGTCGGGCGTGCGGAGCGTCCAGCCGTCGGCGTCGGCGACCGCCACGTGCGCGCCGGTCGAGAGGAACGGCTCGACGGCCAGCACCAGCCCCTCCCACAGGACCGTGCGGTCGGAGGGGTCTTCGATGCTGGGCACGCTCGGCTCCTCGTGCAGGAAGCCCCCGACGCCGTGCCCGCACAGGTTGGCGATGACGGTGAACCCCCGCCGTCGGGCGCAGCGCTGGACCGCCCGGCCGATGTGGCGGAGAGGGCGGCCGGCCCGGGCCGCGGCGAGCGCGGCCGCGTTCGCCTCGCGGGTGGCGGCCACCAGCCGGCGGGCCACGGGGTCGACGGCCTCGGGCGGCCCGACGGGCGCGCTGGCCCCGGTGTCGGCCCAGTAGCCGTCGAGCTCGGCCGACACGTCGACGTTGACCAGGTCGCCGGCCCGCAGCACCCGCGTGGGCGAGGGGATGCCGTGGGCCGCCTCGTCGTTGAGGCTCACGCACGTGGCGGCGGGGAAGCCGACCGCGAGCTGGGGCGCGGAGCGGGCGCCGTGGGCCCGCAGCACCGATCGGCCCACCGCGTCGAGGTCGGCGGTGGTGACCCCCGGCTCGGCGGCGGCCAGCATGGCGTCGCGCGCCTCGGCCACGGCCCGCCCCGCCCGGCGCAACCCCTGCAGGTCGTCGTCGCCGTCGATGGTCACCGCCGCGACGCTACCGGCCAGCGCGCCCGGTCGCGGCGGCGGGACCGCGCAGCTCGCCGAGGCAATGGGTCGCGTCCAGCCGCTCCGGAGGCAATCACGAGCGGGGGCCGCAACCGGTTGCCTCGGGGACGGTCCGCCGCAACCGATTGCCTCGGGCCGTGCACGCTGGACGGGCGGTCCAACCGGCGTGGGAGGCGACCGGGGCGAGGCACAATGGGCGGGTGACCGCCCAACTGCTCGCCGGAGCCCCCGTCGCCGAGGCCGTGCTGGCCGACGTCGCCACCCGGGTCGCGGCCCTGCGCGACCAGGGCAAGGGGGTGGGGCTCGGCACCATCCTCGTCGGCGACGACGCCCCCTCGGCCAACTACGTGCGCAAGAAGCACGAGACGTGCGCCCATGTGGGGGTCGCCAGCCACCACATCGACGTGCCCGGCGACGGCACCCAGGCCGACCTGCTGGCGGCGGTCGACCGGTTCAACGCCGACCCGGGCGTCGACGCCTACCTCATCCAGCACCCCGTGCCCCCGCAGTTCGACTTCAACGCCGCCCTCGCCGCCATCGACCCCGCCAAGGACGGCGACGGCCTCCACCCCGTCAGCCTCGGCCGGCTGGTGCTGCAGGAGGACGGCCCCGTGCCGTGCACCCCGGCCGGCATCCGCGAGATGTTCATCCACTACGGCATCGACATCGCCGGCAGGCACGTGGTGATCGTCGGCCGCGGCCCCACGCTGGGCCGGCCGCTGGCCCTGCTGCTCACCCTCAAGCAGGCGGGCGCCAACGCCGCGGTGACTGTCGTGCACACGGGGGTGGCCGACATGGCCGCCTACACCCGCGAGGCCGACGTGGTGGTGTCCGCCGTGGGCTCGCCGTCGATCGTCACGCCCGACATGGTGCGGCCGGGCGCGGTGGTGGTCAGCGGGGGCCTCACGTGGGAGGGCCGCAGGGTGCTGCCCGACGTCGACGAGGCGGTGGGTGACGTTGCGTCGTGGATCACCCCCCGGCTGGGCGGCGTCGGTCCCACGACGGTGGCCATGCTGCTGCGCAACACGGTCGAGGCTGCCGAGCGTGCCGTCAAGGGGTAGTCTCGTCGGCGACTCGGGCCGTCATGGGTGGTGCTGCTGCACCCGGCCTGGTGACAACACGTCTCACACGTCGATGTCATCGAGGAGCTGACCCATGACTTCCGCGCCCGCTGGGAGCGACAAGATCGGCGACCTGCTCGCCGCCGGCCGCACGCTGAGCTTCGAGTTCTTCCCGCCCAAGTCCGACGAGGCCGAGCGGCAGCTCGAGAAGACCATCCACGAGCTGGCCCCGCTGGGGCCGTCGTTCGTGTCGGTCACCTACGGCGCCGGTGGCACGACGCGCGACCGCACCCGCGACATCGTGGTGCAGGTCAACCGTGAGCAGCCGTTCCCGGCCATGCCCCACCTCACCTGCTCGGGCCACACGCGCGACCAGGTCGTCGCCCTGCTGGACGAGTACGCGGACGCCGGCATCCACAACATCCTGGCGCTGGCGGGCGACCCGCCGGCCGACGGCAGCGACCCGGGCGGCGACTTCACCTACGCCACCGAGCTGGTCGAGCTGGTGCGGGGCCACCGGGGCGACTTCTGCGTCGGCGTCGCCGCCCACCCCGAGCTGCATCCCCGGTCGCACGGCGACCGCGAGGCCGACCGCCGTCACCTGGCCGCCAAGCTGGCCGTGGCCGACTTCGCCATCACCCAGTTCTTCTACGAGGTCGACGACTACCTGCGCATGGTCGAGGAGCTGGCCGTGCTGGGCTCGTCCACGCCGGTGCTGCCCGGCGTCATGCCCCCGGGGGCGCCGCCGCTCGCCACGCTGAAGCGCATGGCGGCCATGAACGGCTCGGTCATCCCCGGCCCGCTGCTCGACCGGCTCGAGGCTGCCGACGGCGACGCGGAC
>DASSCS010000140.1:0-8576 GCA_035697515.1 Acidimicrobiales bacterium | reverse complement strand
GGGGTGCCTGCGGTGGTGCCGGTGGCCTCCACGCTCGTCGGCCTCTACCTCGGCTCGGCCCCGCCCGCCGACTATGACGGCGCCCGGGCCACCGACGAGGCCGCCTACGCCCGCCTGTTCCACGGGCTGCTGGACGCGGGGGTGGCGCTGGCGCCGGGCGCCTACGAGGTGATGTTCCCGGGCCTGGCCCACAGCGACGAGGTGCTGGCGGAGGTGGCCGCGGCCGTCGGGCGCGCGGCCGGGCCGGTGCGTTCCGTGCCGATCGCTGGTAGCAACTGAGGACGTGATCCTCGACGACATCCCCGACCGCCTCGGATCGTTGGCGGGCCCCGCCGCGTCCGCCCTCGCCGAGCTGGCCGACCGGGACGCCGTGGCCCGGGTCTGGGCCGGTGACCACACCCTGTGGCGGGACGATCCCACCGAGATCGCCGACCGGCTCGGCTGGCTGCCCGTGGTGGCCGACATGGCGGCCCGCCTCGACGACCTCGTCGCCCGCACGGCCGCGCTGGCCGCGCCCGTCGACCACGTGCTCGTGGCCGGCATGGGCGGGTCCAGCCTGTTCCCCGAGGTGGTGGCCGCCGGCGCGGGCCGTCCCGCCGGCGCGCCCGCACTGCACGTGCTCGACACGACCGACCCGGCCGCCATCGGCCGGCTGGCCCGCGAGCTGCCCGCCGACCGCACGGTGCACGTCGCCGCCTCCAAGTCGGGCTCCACCCTCGAGACCCGCAGCCACCTGGCCTGGGCGTGGGAGCGACACCCCGACCCGGCCCGCTTCGCCGTGATCACCGACCCGGGCAGCGAGCTTGCCGCCCTGGCGGGCGAGCGGGGCTTCGCCGACAGCTTCGAGAACCCGCCCGACATCGGCGGGCGCTACTCGGCCCTGTCGCTGTTCGGTCTGGTGCCGGCGCTGCTGGCGGGCGCCGACGTCGAGGGGCTGCTCGGCGCCGCGTCGGCCATGTCCGACCGGCTGCGGGCGTCGGCCGCCGCCAACCCGGCCGCCCGCCTGGCCGCGACCGTCGCCGCCGGGGTGCGCGAGGGCCGCGACAAGCTGACCATCGTCGTGCCCGACGGCCAGGCCACGTTCGGCCTGTGGCTCGAGCAGCTCCTCGCCGAGTCGACCGGCAAGGACGGCACCGGCGTGGTGCCGGTCGTGGGCGAGCTGCTGGCCGGGCCCGACGCGTACGGCGACGACCGGCTGTTCGTGGCGCTGGGCGACGACACCCGCGCCGACGAGCTGGACGCCCTGGCCGAGGCCGGCCACCCGGTGACCGTGGTGCCCTTCGGCGGCGACTTCGTCGACCTCGGCGGCCAGGTGCTGCTGTGGGAGCTGGCCACGGCCCTGGTGGGTGCGCTGCTCGGCATCCAGCCGTTCGATCAGCCCGACGTGGCCGCCGCCAAGGCCGCCACCGCCACGGTGCTGGCCGAGGGCCCGCCGTCCATCGAGGCCACGCCCCTCGACGACCTGGTCACCCAGGTCGGGCCCGGCGACTACCTGGCGATCCAGGCGTTCGTCGATCCCGGCAGCCCCCAGGTCGCCGCCATCGAGCGGGCCCGGGTCGCCCTGCGCGACCGGCTGCGCGTGGCGACGACGGTGGGCCTCGGCCCGCGCTTCCTGCACTCCACCGGCCAGCTCCACAAGGGCGGGCCGGCCACCGGCGTGTTCGTGCAGGTGGTGGGCGACGACCCCGACGACGTGCCGATCCCCGGCGCGGCCTACGGGTTCTCGACCCTCAAGCACGCCCAGGCCGACGGCGACCTCGTCACCCTGCTCGAGCGCGGCCGCCGGGCCGGCAGGGTGAAGCTGTCCGAGCTGGTGGAGGTGGCGCCGTGAGGGCCGGCATGGTCGGGCTGGGCCGGATGGGCGGCAACATGGCCGCCCGGCTGGCCGACGCCGGCCACGAGGTCCTGGGCTACGACGCCTTCAGCCCGGCGTCGCAGGTCGGCTCGCTGGCCGAGCTGGTGGACGGGCTCGACCCCCCCCGGGTGGTGTGGGTGATGGTGCCCGCCGGCGAGCCCACCGAGACCGTGGTCGCCGAGCTGGCCGGCCTGCTCGGGCCCGGCGATGTCGTGGTGGACGGCGGCAACGCCCGCTGGCGCGACTCGGTGCGCCGGGCCGGCGAGCTGGCGGCGCGAGGCATCGGCTTCGTCGACGCCGGCACCAGCGGCGGGGTGTGGGGCCGCACCGAGGGCTACTGCCTGATGGTCGGTGGCGACGGCGAGCACGTGGCCGCGGCCCAGCCGCTGTTCGACGCGCTGGTGCCGCCCGAGGGCGGGTTCGCGCACACCGGCCCGGCCGGCACCGGGCACTTCACCAAGATGGTCCACAACGGCATCGAGTACGGGCTGATGCAGGCCTACGCCGAGGGCTACGAGCTGCTGGTCCGGTCCGACCTGGGCATCGACGCCGAGGGGGTGATGGCCGCCTGGCGCCACGGCTCGGTGGTGCGGTCGTGGCTGCTCGACCTGCTGGTGCGGGCGCTCGGCGAGTCGCCCGGGCTCGACGGCATCGCGGGGGTGGCTCACGATTCCGGCGAGGGCCGCTGGACGGTGCAGGAGGCGATCGAGCGGGGCGTGGCCACGCCGGTCATCAGCGCAGCCCTCTTCGCGCGGTTCGAGTCGCAGCACGACGACTCGGTGGCCATGAAGGCGGTCGCCGCGCTGCGCAACCAGTTCGGCGGCCACGCCATCGTGAGCGAGCCGGGCGGGCCGCGTCCGCCAACCGACCCCGCCACCCAGGAGGCCCCGGCATGAGCAAGCGCCCCAAGAGCGACGCCCTGGTGCTGTTCGGCGCCACGGGCGACCTGGCCCGCAAGAAGATCTTCCCAGCGGTGTACGAGATGGAGCGGGGCGGCACGTGTGCGGTGCCGGTCATCGGCGTGGCGTCCTCGGAATGGGACGACGACAAGCTGCGCGAGCGGGCGCACACAGCCATCGCCGAGCACTTCGACGGCGAGGTCGACGAGGCGACCTGGAAGACGCTCGCCAACAAGCTCAGCTACGTCAGCGGCGACTACCGCGACCCCGACACCTACGACACGCTGGCGGCCAAGCTCGTCGACGTGAAGCGGCCGCTGTTCTACCTGGCCATCCCGCCCGCCATGTTCGACGACGTGGTGCAGGGCCTGGCTCGGGCGGGGCTGACGGGCGAGGGGTCACGGGTGGTGGTCGAGAAGCCGTTCGGCCGCGACCTGGCCTCGGCGGCCGAGCTCAACGAGGTGCTGTACCAGGTCTTCCCCGAGCAGGCCGTGTTCCGCATCGACCACTTCCTCGGCAAGGAGTCGGTCGAGGACCTGCTGGTCTTCCGCTTCGCCAACTCGATGCTCGAGCCGCTGTGGAACCGCAACTACGTGTCGAGCGTGCAGATCACGATGTCCGAGTCGTTCGGCGTCGAGGGCCGGGGCAAGTTCTACGAGTCGGTGGGCGCGGGACGCGACGTGTTCCAGAACCACCTGCTGCAGGTGGTGGCCCTGCTCGCCATGGAACCGCCCGTCTCGGCCGACGACACCGCGCTCAGCGACGAGAAGGTGCGGCTCTGGCGCCAGGTGCGCCCGCTCGACCCCGAGAAGGTGGTGCGCGGCCAGTACCGGGGCTACACGGACGAGCCGGGCGTCGACGCCGGCAGCGACGTCGAGACGTACGTCGCCGTCCAGCTCGAGATCGAGTCGTGGCGGTGGGCGGGCGTACCGTGGCTGGTGCGCACGGGCAAGTGCCTGCCGGTGACGGCCACCGAGGCGGTCGTCACCTTCGTCGCCCCGCCCCGGCTGCTGTTCAGCAACCTGCACGCCCCGCGGCCCCAGCCCAACCGGCTGCGGTTCCGCCTGGGCCGCGACGACGGCGTGACCCTGCAGCTGCAGACCAAGTCGCCCGGCGACGACCTGGTGAGCCGGCCCGTCGACCTCGAGGTGTCGTACGACTCGCTGTTCCCGCACCGCCAGGAGGCCTATCAGCGGCTGCTCGAGGACGCCATGGAGGGCGACCACCGCCGGTTCGGCCGCGCCGACGGCGTCGAGGAGCAGTGGCGCATCGTTGACACGGTGCTGCAGCACGAGCCGCCGATCGAGCTGTACCGGCGGGGCACCTGGGGCCCCTCCGGCGCCGACACGCTGGCCGCCGCCACCGGCGGCTGGGTCGAGCCGCTGGCCGAGGGCTGACGCCCGCGAGGACCCGGCTCGCACGGGCCGCCGCCGTGGAGCACCATGGGGGCGTGCTCGCTGCCATTCCGTACACGACCTTTCCCACCATCGAGCTCGGGCCGCTCAACCTGCGCACCTTCGGTCTCATGGTGGCGCTCGGCGTCCTGGTCGGCTCGTGGATCGCCGCCGCCTACGGCGAGCGCTTCGGCGTCTCCCGTGACGAGATCTACCGGGTGGCCACCTGGATGGTGCTGGCCGGCATCGTCGGCTCGCGCCTGACCTGGGCCGCCACCCACACCGACCAGATCGAGAACCCGGTCGACGTCATCGCCATCTGGGAGGGCGGCATCCAGTTCTCGGGCGGGTTCATCTGCGCCCTCATCGTGGGCCTGCCGTTCTTCCGGCGCTGGTCGCGGGTGCTGCGCTGGCGGCTGCTCGACGGCTACGCGCTGGGCTTCAGCCTGGGCCTCGCCCTGGGGCGGATCGGGTGCTACGCGGTCGGCGAGCACTTCGGCCGCACGACCGACTTCTTCCTCGCGTCCCGCTACGACGGCGGCGAGGTGCGCGAACCGACGCTGGGCGACGTGCCGCTGGTGGCGGGCACCACGTTCCACAACACGTCGCTGTACGAGTTCCTCTACCTGGTGGCTCTGTTCGGGCTGCTCGGCGGCCTGGTGCTGGCGGCCCGGCGGCGGGGGCGCGAGGTGTCGCCCGGCACGCTGGTCGGCGTCTTCGCCCTGGTCTACGGCGTGTGCCGGCTGATCACCGACAGCTTCCGGGTCAACGACGAGCGCGTCGCCGGCATGACCGGTGCGCAGTGGATGTGCCTGGTCATGGTCGCGGCGGGCGCGTGGATCCTGGTGAAGGTCCGGCCCCGCCTGGCGGCGCTGGACGCCGAGGAGGTCCCGGCCGAGACGGCGCCCGACAAGCTGGCCGCCCCCGACGACGAGGCCGAGGGCGACGCGTCGAGCGGCACGGCCGGCGCCGGTGCGGTGGCGGGGGTCGCCGCCGGTGAGGCCGGTGAGGCCGGCGAGGCCCGCGAGGGCGAGCGCTGGCGGACGGCGGCCACCAAGATGTCGGCCCTCCTCGATCCCGAGCCGGGGGCGGCCGCCTCGGACGCGGCCGCTTCGGACGGCGCCGTCGGCGAGGCCGGCGACGAGCCCGTCGAGGCCGGGGCTGCCGGCGTTGCCGGGGGAGCGGGCGCTGCCGGTGGGGCCGGCGACGAGCCCGGCGCCGAGGCGGGCGATCGCGGCGACGAGAGATCCTGAGCACCCGCTCGGCCGGTAGCAGGGGGTGGCGGGGTGTCGCCGCCGCCGGCAACGCGGCGGCTACGGTCCCGCACCCGGAGGGGCGATCGTCCCTCCGGCCGTTCCGGGGAGGCCGAGGGAGCATGGAGGACGCAATGCGATCGACCAGGCGAGGCTGGTGGCCGCTCGCCGCCGCGATGATGGCCGTCACGTTGACGACGGCGATGACGGCATGTGGCGATGACGACGACTCCGGCGGCGAGTCCGACGACAGTTCCGCCTCTGCGCCCGCCGACGATGGCGGCGGGGGCGACGCCACGCTGGACGTGACCGAGTTCCAGTTCAGCGACGTGTCGGCGCCGGCCGGCGGCACCCTCGAGGTGGTCAACTCGTCGGGCGCGCCTCACACGGTCACCGCCGACGACGGCGCCTTCGACGAGGAGCTGGCCGACGGAGCCACCATCAGCGTCACGGTGCCCACGGAGCCGGGCGAGTACCCGTACCACTGTGAGATCCACCCGTCGATGCAGGCCACGCTGACCGCCGAGTGACAATCGCCCCCGTCCCGGTGCCCGGTGCCGACCGGGTGCCGGGGCCGCGGCGGCTCAGACGGGTGCCGGGTCGGGAACCAGGCGGGCGATGCGCGCCACGGCCCGGTAGGCCGCCTCGGCCGGGCCCAGCTCGTCGTCGCGCAGCAGGTTGGCCATGATGCGCAGCACCCACTCCATCAGCGAGCGCGAGCGCATGCCCACCCGGGTCAGCTCGCGCATCAGCACCGGCTGGCCGATGATCGTGGCGAAGTGCCGCGCCACCTTGAAGTACAGGCCGTACTCGGCGTCGAGCAGCGCGGGGTAGCGGGCGAGCGGTGCGCCCGTGCCGCCGACCAGCGCCTCGTCGACCAGCCCGGCGGCCATGCGGGCCGTCTCGTAGGCGTAGTCGATGCCCTCGCCGTTGAACGGGTTGATCGACCCGGCGGCGTCGCCCACCAGCAGCCAGTTGGGGCCGACCTTGGGGTTGACCGACCCGGCCATGGGCAGCCGGCCACCGGTGGCCGGGGCGAGCATGGCGTCGGGGTCGATGCCCCAGCGCTCGGGCGCGGTGGCGGCCCACTCGCTCATCAGGTGGGTGGTGTTGACGTCCTTGTATCCCTTGAACGTCGACAGCAGGCCGATGCCGACGTTGATGGTGCCGTCGCCCAGCGGGAAGATCCAGCCGTAACCGGGCATCGACTGGCCGGCGCGGTCGCGCACGTCGAGGCACGACTCGATCCATGGCTCGGCGGAGGCGGGGCTCTCGAAGTAGCCGCGGATGGCGATGCCCTGCGGGTACGCCTTGTTGCGTGCCGCGCCCAGCGCCCGGCCGAAGCGCGACAGCGAGCCGTCGGCCACGATGACGTAGCGGGCGCGCACCTCGCGGGTCTGCCCCCCGGCCTTGTCCTTCACCACCGCGCCGGTCACCAGGCCGTCGCGCAGCAGGGGGCGCACGGCCTCGGTGGCCTGCAGCACGGTGGCGCCGGCCCCGGCCGCGTGCTCGGCCACCATCTGGTCGAGGTCGCGCCGCCGCACCACGTAGCCGTAACTGGGGAAGGTCGGGTGCTGCGGCCAGGGCAGCTCGAGGGTGATGCCGTGCGCCTCGGCCCGCAGGCCGTCGTGGCGGTGGTGGTGGGCGGCGATGGCGGGCTCGAGGCCCATCTCGCGGATCTGGTGGACGGCCCGGGGCGTCAGGCCGTCGCCGCAGGTCTTGTCGCGGGGGAAGGCCTTGCGCTCGAGCACGCACACGTCGTGGCCGGCCTTGGCCAGCCAGAAGCCCGCGGCGCTGCCGGCCGGGCCACCCCCGATGACGAGGACGTCGTGGCGCGGCGCAATCATGCGGCCGAGCCTACGGGCGCCGGGGCCGGGCCCGTCAGCCGCCCAGTTGGGCTTCTGTCACACCCGCGGCTTCGGACAGCTCGCCCAGGCCCGCCTCCGACAGCGTCATCTCGCCCCGGGCGACCGCCCACAGGTCGGCGAGGTCGGGGTTGGTCTCGGCCACGTCCTCGCCGCCGAGCTGGCGCTCGTGCAGCACGACCTGGGCGATCTCCTGGTCGGTGAGGGTCGCCCAGCTGGGCATCTTGCCGCCGCCGCCCACCGGCTTCTCGGTGGCGCCGTAGGTGTCGGCGGGCCAGCCGTCGGTGCCGAGGCGCACCCAGGCGGCCTGGTCGCGCCAGTCGGGGAAGGTCTCCATGATGGCGCCGTCGGTGAAGGCCGGTGCCGACACGCCGCCGCCGGTGCCGCCATGGCACGACGAGCAGTTGCCGTAGACCGTCTCACCCAGCACCAACGGGTCCTCCTCGCCGGCGGGCGGTGGCTCGAGGGTGCGGACGTAGACGTAGCCCCACAGCGGCAGGGCGGCGAGGGCCGACATGGCCCAGTAGGGCACCCGCTTGCGGCGCCTGGCGGCCTGGATGTGGACGGGCTCGGGTTCGGGGGGCTCGGGCGCGGCGGGCTCGACGGCGGGAGAGGGGGCCGGTGCGGGGGTTGCCGCCGCCTCGGCGGGCACCGGGGCGCTGGAGGCGCCTGGTTCGGCCGCGGGTGCGCCCTCCGGTGTGTCACCGCCCAGGCCCATGGCGGCGCGCCGCTCGCGTGAGCGCTTGAGAAGGTGCTCGGGGATCTCTGTCAACGCTGCCTCCGCGAACGAGCCACGGTCGGCCACTCTATGCACCCCGCCGCGGCGGAGACCAAGCCCGGCGGCGGTCCCCGGCGGCCCTGCTCCCGAGGCCGGGGCCAATGTGAACGGCCCGGAACCCCCGTGCTAAACCTGCCCGGGTTGCCCGGCGGTGCCGGTCGCTACACTTCGAATGTGAGCGATTTCACGAGGAGTCGCTGAGTCCCTTGGTCGCATTGATCTGCACTTTCCTGGTCGGCTTCGGTGGTGTCGCCGCGGTCCTCCTCTACGGCAGGCGCCGGCCTGTCGGCGCGCCCCTGTCGTGGGGTGAGGCCATGGCCGCCGGACTCTTCGCCATGTTCCTGCTGCTGTGGTGGTACGGCGTCATCCCCCACCAGTGGCTGACGTACGCCGAGGGCGAGCTGAGCTGGCGACCCGACCAGCTGCTGGTCCGCCCCACCGGCAACGTGCCGATCACGATCAGCAAGAAGACGCTCGCCGACATCATCGCCGTGGCCATCTACGGCCTGGGGCTGACGCTGCACATCGCGCT
>DASSCS010000139.1:0-11034 GCA_035697515.1 Acidimicrobiales bacterium | reverse complement strand
GACCACCACGGCCAGCTGGTAGGCGGGCGCCCCGTCACCGCGACGCACCACGAAGTCGTCGACCACGGCGGCGAACCGGCCGTGGAGGCGATCGACCACCTCGACCCGCTCACCTCGAGCCCGCACCCGCCACGCGGGGCGGCGGCCCTCGGCGCGGCGGGCCGACCGTTCTGCCCGGGTGAGGTCGCAGCACGTGCCCGGGTACGCCCCCTCGAACAGCGGGCCGTGCGGCGCCGCCACGGCGGCCTGCACCTCGCGGCGGGTGCAATAGCACGGGTAGAGCAGACCGTCGGCGTCGAGCCGGGCCAGCGCCGCCTCGTAGCGAGCGAACCGCCGCGACGATCGGACCACGGCGCCGTCGCCCTCGATGCCCAGCGCGGCGAGGTCGGCCAGGTGCGAGCGCACGTGCTCGTCACGCGACCCGCCCCGGTCGAGGTCGTCGATGCGGAGCAGGAACGGTGCCCCGGACGACCGTGCGAACAGCCACGCGAGCACCGCCGTGCGCAGGTTGCCCACGTGCAGCGGTCCGGTCGGGCTGGGGGCGAACCGGCCGGTGCCGGGCCGGCCCGCGGGCCGTTCGCTGGCGCCGCCTCCGATCACCCCGCGGGTGCCTTCCGCAGCTTCCACGCCTGCTCCGACGGGAACCGGTGCGCCCAGTCGGCGGTCACGTAGTCGCGGACCTCGGCGCCGGTCTGCGGGCTCTGGAGCTCGATGTAGTCCGCGACCGTGAAGCCCGTCTCGCGGAACAGCCGGAACCAGCGCGACACCGGCAGGTTGAACTCGATCCCGCCGGGCTCGTCGACCGCGTCGCGCCAGTCGAGCCGGTGCAACGAGAAGTAGTCGCGCGCCAGCCGCTCGGTGATCGGGATCGATCCGTCGAGAGGCGCGCACACCGACGCCAGAGGCGACGTGCCCAGCATCACGAGCGCGCCGCCGGGCCGCAGCAGCCGGTGGGCCTCGGGCACCCACACCAGCGGATCGCACCAGATGGCGGCCCCGTACTCGGAGATGGCGAAGTCGAACGCCCGGTCGGGGCAGGGCACGGCCTCGGCGTCGCCGTGCACCAGGCTGACGTCGAGCCCCGACGTGGCCACGAGCCGGCGGGCCGTGGCGAGCTGGCCCGACGAGTTGTCGATGCCGACCACGCGGGCCCCGCGCCGTGCCATCCACGCCGACACGTAGGCCGTGCCGCATCCCAGCTCGACCGCCAGCATCCCCGTCATGTCGGGCGGCAGCAGCGCGACCTGCGACTCGGGGATCTCCCACTCGCCCCACACCGGCTCCGGATGTGCCCAGTTCCGCTCGCCCCGGGCGACCCAGCGCTCCGCCTCGGCGTCCCAGTAGCGGCGGTTCTCGGCGACGTGCTCGCGGGGCATCGGGCGATGCTACGGCGGCCACTCGTCGCCGGCTACGCACGTTTCAGCCGGGTGATCCCAGGCTCCACACGGCCACCGGCGTGTCGAAGCCCTTCAGCATCCGGCGCCCCGCCGGCTCGAAGGGCAGGTCCCCGCCCTCGAGCGTCCGCACGACCGACGCGTCGACCAGCACCTCGCCCGGGATGGCGGCGTCGACCAGGCGGGCGGCCAGGTTGACCACGGGCCCGTAGTAGTCGCCGTGGCGGAACAGGACCTCGCCGAACACCAGCCCGCCCCGTGGCTGCGTGCCGTCCTCGGTGAAGGCGGCGACCAGGTCGCCGACGATGCGGACGCCGGCCACGGGATCGATCGCGGCCACCATGATCTCGTCGCCGATGAACTTGACCAGGCGGCCGCCACCGGCGGCCGTGACGTCGAACGCCCGGGCCTCGAACCGGCTCACCTGCTCGCCCAGGGCCGCAGGGTCGAGGAGGGCCTGCATCGCCGTCGAGCCCACCAGATCGACGAAGCCGATGGCCAGGCGGGCGAGCTCGCGGTCGGTCACGCCCTCCTGGATGACCCGCTGCCGGGCCACGGTCTGGCGCATGTGGTGGCGGAAGACCGGGGCCAGGCCGTTGCCGACATCGAGCGCCAGCTCGGTGGCCCGGGCGTTCGCCCGCATCAGCTCGACCACCGACGCGGAACGGCGGCGCAGCTGGCGCTCGGGCCCCTGCACGTACACGGCGACCGCCGCCTCGGCGATGCGCTCGAGCGCGCCCGCCACCACCCGCAGCAGGTCCGGCCCCCGGATGATGCCCAGCCCGGTGGCGGTGCCCATGCGCCGCACGAACACCACGTCGAGGTCGGTGAACTGCGGCGTGTCCAGGTCGGGCACGGCGACGCCGAGGTCGTGGAACATCTTCACCACCACCTCGATGCCGAGCCCGGCCTGGTCGGCCACGTCCCGGGCCGACAGGTGGGCGCCCCGCTCCAGCACCCGGTCGCTGGCCGCGGCCTCGATGCCGCCCGTGGCCTCCGGCGACGGGGCGTCAGGATCGACGCCCTCGGCCCGCAGCCAGGCACGCAGCTCGGCCTCGTCGTCCGGGTCGGTCAGCCCCTGGTCGCGGGCGGGTGCGCCGTCCATGCCTGCACGCTACGACCGGCCGCGGCCGCGCGCGTCGAGCGGTACCGCTACTTGCGCAGCGCCTTGATGAGCTCGCCCTTCTTCATGGACGAACGGCCGGCGATGCCACGCTGACGTGCCCTGTCCATCAGCTCGCCCTTCGTCATGTCGTCGTACGCCGACGCCTTGCCGCCCTTGCGGGCGGCGGGCTTGCCGGCGTTGGAGATGCGGGCGGCCTTCGACTTGCTCATGCCCTGGTCGCGCATGGCCTCGTACTGGCGGGGGCGCTTGACGCTCGGCCCCGGGCTCTTGCCTCGCGGCATGGCTCACCTCCTGTGGTCGTACCCCTACCGCTTACCCCTCGGACGGCGGCCGTAGCCACGCGCAACCGCCCGGCACGGGGCCGGGCGGTTCGGCGGAGAGGGTGGGATTTGAACCCACGGAGGACTTGCACCCTCACTTCCTTAGCAGGGAAGCACCTTCGGCCACTCGGTCACCTCTCCCACTGCTGAGTCGCCGAGCCTACTTCGTCGGCTGGGCGGCCCACCACGCGGCACCGCCGGCGCGGGTGGGATGCAGGATGTCGGCACAGCCTGACCCGAGTCCGGCGGGCGCGCCGCGCGGCGCTGGGACCGGCCCCGATGAGGCGGTCTACAAGTACGCGCCGAGGGTGAGGACCACCAGGGTGAGGCCGGCGAGGATGGCCAGCAGCGGCCAGACGAACCGGAGGTAGCGACCGTAGGGGACCCGGGCGATGGCGAGGCCGCCCATGACCACCGCCGACGTGGGCGTCACCAGGTTCAGCAGGCCCGAGGCGCTCTGGTAGGCGGTGACGACCAAGCTGCGGTCGGCGCCGGCGAAGTCGGCCAGCGGCGCCATGATCGGCATCGCCACGGTCGCGAGCCCCGACGACGACGGGATGAGGAACGACAGCGGCAGGAACAGCACGTACATCACCACCGCGAACGCGGCCTCGCCCACGTCGCCCAGGGCGTCCTCCGCCCAGTGCAGCACGGTGTCGGTGATCTGTCCGTTGTTCATCACCACCGTGATGCCGCGAGCGATCCCGATGATCAGCGCAACCCCGAGGAGGTCCCTGGCGCCGTCGACGAAGGTCGACGTGAGCTCGCCCTCCCCCATCCGTCCGACCAACCCGATGAGGATGGCGAACAGCAGGAACGACGCCGTCATCTCGGGGAACCACCACCACAGCGTCGGCAGCCCGATGCCCAGGTCCTCCCAGGGAATGACGCCGTAGATCATGACCAGGAACGCACCGGCGAACAGCGCCAGGACCAGCTTCTGCCGGCTGGTGAGCACCACCAGACCGCCGGCGCCGCCGTCGCCCCCGCCGGCGCCCGCTGCGAACTGGCGCTCGTTCGCCTCCTTCATGTCGTAGACGATCGAGGCGGTCGGGTCGCGCCGCACCCGGTCGGCGTAGCGGAGGACGAACCAGATCCCGACGGCGAGGCCGACGACCAGCAGCACGAGCCGCAGGCCGAGCCCGTCGCTGAGCGGGACGTCGGCGAAGCCGGAGGCGATGCCGGTCGCGAAGGGGTTGACGGTCGAGCCCAGCACCCCGATGCCGGCGCCGAGCAGGATGACGAGCGCCCCCACCGCGGCGTCGTAGCCGGCGGCGATCATCACGGTGATGACGAGCACGTAGAACGCCAGGCTCTCCTCGGCCATGCCGAAGGTCGTGCCGCCGACCGCGAACACGGCCATGAGGATCGGGATCATCCACCGCTCGTGGCCCGCCAGGCGCTGCACGAGCAGGGCGATCCCCGCCTGGATGGCGCCGGTCCGCATGGTGATGGCGATGAACCCGCCGATGACGAGGATGAACAGCGCGACGTCGATCGCCCCGAACAGCGTCCCGCTGTTGAACACGTCGACCTGGCCGGTCTCGGGGTCCTCGATGCCGTACATGCCGTTGATCGGCGCCTCCAGCGAGTCGACCACGATGCGCGACGGGGTCGAGGGCACCTCCTCGTAGGTCCCGGGGACGGGCGAGCCGTCGGGGTCGAGGGCGTAGCGCCCGGCCGGGATGATCCAGGTCGCCAGCGCCGTGAGCACGATCAGCCCGAACAGGATCGTGTAGGCCGACGGCAGCGTGAACCCACCCCGGCGCTCGCCGGCCCCCTCCCCAGGGGGCGTGCCCGCGGCCCCGGCCCCGACGGGCACCTCGGGACCGGCGGTCTCGACGTCACTCGACATGGGTCCCTCCCCCGGCGACCACCGCCGCGTCCTCGGGGTCGGGGACCCGGCCCCCGACGCCCGGGTCGTTGCGGGCCCACGCCAGCATCGCGACGATCGCCAGCACGACGACGGCAGCCAGCAGCCACCGTCCAGCCCCCGAGCCGGTCACGGCGCCATCGCCTTACAGCGGGTCCCGCAGGAGCGGGCAGGTCATGCAGTGCCCGCCGCCGCGGCCCTTGCCGAGCTCGAACCCCTCGATCTCCAGCACCTCGACGCCCGCGTCCCGCATCTTGGCGATCGTGTAGATGTTGCGCTCGTAGGCGACGACCACGCCCGGCTCCAGGGCGACGACGTTGTTGCCGTCGTCCCACTGCTCCCGTTCCTGCTGGTTGCGGTCGCCGCCGGTCTCCACGATGTGGAGCTTCGGGACCCCGAGGGCGTCGGCGACCGCGGACACGAAGTCGTCCTCGACGGTGACGTGGAACTCGCCCTCGCGCCGGCCCGGCCGCAGGCTGATCGCCCGGATGTTCGGCACCACCGCGGGGTAGGCGGTGGCCTTGTCGTGGTCGAGCAGGGTGAACACCGTGTCGAGGTGCATGTGGGCCCGGTCCTTGGTCATCACGCAGGCGATGACCCGCTCGGCGGCGCCGGCCGCGAACAGCGCCTTGGCCACCTGCTCGATCATCCGGGCCTGGGACCGCTCGCTCATGCCGATGAGCACGGCGCCGTTGCCGATCGGCATGACGTCGCCGCCCTCCAGCGACGCCAGCCCGAAGTCCGACGTCTCCAGCCGGCCGTCGGAGCCCTCCGCCGGGTACCAGAAGGCGAAGTCCGCCTCGGCGAACATCGGGTGGGCCCGGTAGATGGCGGCCACGTTGTAGGCCTCCCGGCGGCGGGCCGGCCAGAACATCGGGTTCACGGTGACCCCGCCGTAGATCCAGCACGACGAGTCCCGCGTGAACAGCGTGTTGGGAAGCGGCGGCAGCACGAACGTGCCGGGGTCGTCGAGGGCGGCGCCGATCAGCGATGTCCCGGCCACCGAGGCCACGTCGAGCTGGGCCTCGGCGACGGTCAGGCCGCCGATCAGGTGGGTGGCGAGCCGGTCGGGCTTCAGCGCGGACAGCAACGCCCGGACGTCGTCGACCAGCGACCACCCCACCGTGTGCTCGGATGCCACCAGCTCGATCAGCCGGTCGCGCCCCTCGTCGCTGGCGGCCAGCGCCTCGGCCAGCAGGTCCGACAGCAGGTGCACCTCGACCCCCCGCTCCCGCATGAGCGAGACGAACCGGTCGTGCTCCTGCTGCGCCCGCTCGACCCACAGCACGTCGTCGAACAGCAGGTCGTCGTGGTTCGACGGGGTCAGTCGCCGCAGGCTCAGGTCCGGGCGGTGGACCATCACCTTGCGGAGCCTCCCCACCTCCGAATGCGCCCCGAACTCGGACATCACGCGTCCTCTCTCGTCGCCGCGGGCGCCACGGTGGTGCCGGCGCGGCCCTCCACGATCTGCTCGATCTCGTCCAGCGCACCGATGGCGGCGCGCTTGCCCGTCGCCTCCACGAACCGGGTGGCCGCCTCGACCTTCGGCCCCATCGAGCCGGACGCGAAGGGCCGGGCGCGCAGCTCGTCAGGCGTCACGCGGTCGAGCCGGCGCTGGTCCGCGGTCCCCCATCCGTCGTAGACGCCGTCGACGTCAGTGGCCATCACGAACAGGTCCGCGCCGACCTCGCGGGCGAGGAGCTCGCTCGCGAGGTCCTTGTCGATCACGGCCTCGATGCCGGCCAGCGTGCGCTGCTCACCCGGCACCCACGTCGTGGGGATGCCGCCCCCGCCCGTGCAGATGACGAGGACGCCCTTGTCGAGCAGCCACCGGATGGGGCGGATCTCGAAGATCCGCCGCGGCGCGGGCGAGGGGACGACCCGGCGCAGTTGCTCGCCGTCGCGCTTGAACACCCAGCCCTTGGCGGCCGCCAGCTCCTCGGCCTCGGTGTCGTCGTAGACGGGGCCGACGAACTTGGTGGGGTCGGCGAAGCCGGGGTCGTCCGGGTCGACCTCGATCATCGTGAGCACGGTGGCCAGCGGCACCTCGGCCGGCAGCAGGTTGCCCAGCTCCTGTTCGATCAGGTAGCCGATCATCCCCTCGGTCTGGGCCCCGAGCAGGTCGAGCGGGTACGGGTCGACCGCGGTGTACGCCGCGGCCTGGAGGGCCAGCAGTCCGACCTGCGGGCCGTTGCCGTGCGACAGCACGAGCTGGTGGCGCGCGGCCACGGGCGCCAGCGACCGGGCCGCGGTCCGCACGTTGGCGCGCTGGACCTCGGCGGTCATCGGCTCGCCCCGCTTGAGCAGCGCGTTGCCGCCGAGGGCGACGAGGATGCGCACGCCCGCCCCTCAGCTCCCGAGGGTGGCGACGAGGAGCGCCTTGATCGTGTGCAGGCGGTTCTCTGCCTGGTCGAACACGATGCTGGCCGGTGACTCGAACACCTCGCCGGTGACCTCGAGCCCGTCGGTCATGCCGGTGTGCTCCATCATCTCCCTGCCGACCGTGGTGTTCGGGTCGTGAAACGCCGGCAGGCAGTGCATGAACTTCACGCGGGGGCCGGACTTCTCCAGCAGCGCCGCGTTCACCTGGTAAGGGCCGAGCAGGCGGACCCGCTCGTCCCACACCTCCTTGGGCTCGCCCATCGACACCCACACGTCCGTGTGGATGAAGTCGGCCCCGGCGACCGCGGCCCCGACGTCGTCGGTGATCGTCACCTGGGCCCCCGTGCGCGCGGCGATGTCCCGGGCCGTCGCCACCACCTCGTCGGGCGGGGCGAGCGAGGCGGGCCCGGCCAGGCGCACGTCCGCGCCCATGAGCGCCCCCATGACCAGGAGCGAGCGGCCCATGTTGAACCGGCAGTCGCCGACGAACGCGTAGGTCAGGGCGTCGTAGGGCTTGCCGCTGGCCTCGTGCATGGTGAGGAAGTCGGCCAGCATCTGGGTGGGGTGCCACTCGTCGGTCAGGCCGTTGTAGACGGGGACGCCGGCATGCGCCGCCAGCTCCTCGACGTCGGACTGGCGGTTCCCCCGGAACTCGATGGCGTCGTACATCCGCCCCAGCACCCGGGCGGTGTCGGCCACCGACTCCTTGTGTCCCAGCTGCGAGCCCGACGGGTCGAGGTAGGTGACGTGCGCGCCCTGGTCGAAGGCGGCGACCTCGAAGGCCGAGCGGGTGCGGGTCGAGGTCTTCTCGAAGATCAGCGCGATCTCCTTGCCGGGGAGCCGCTGCGCCTCGGTCCCCGCGTACTTGGCGATCTTCATCGCCTCAGAGAGCTGCAGGAGGTGCCGCAGCTCCTGGGGGGTGAAGTCGATCTCCTTCAGGAAGCTGCGGCTGCGGAGGTTGAACATCGTGCGCCGACCCTCACAGCCCGAGCAGCTTCGCCTTGGCGGCCGCGAACTCCTCGTCGGTCAGGACGCCCTGGCTCCGCAGGGTGGCGAGCCGTTCGAGCTCGGCCGTCATGTCTGCGCCGCCGGAGGCCGGCGCCGCGGGCGGCGGCGGGGCCGCGTACTGCGGTGGCGGTGCGGCGTACTGCGCCTGCTGCTCGTACTCCTGCCGCTGCCACCGCTCGGCCTGGCGGCGCGACACCCGGTTGGACACCGCCGTCGCGGTGCCGGCGACAACCGCCGTGCGGGCCATGCCACGGATGAGTCCCATTGCTCCTCCCTCACACGCTCTGCGCGGCCTCGCGGACCGCTGTCACGACATCGGATGGCACTCGGAACTGGTCGACGAGCTCTCCGCCGGAGGCCCGGACCGCCTCGATGAACGGCACGGCCCACAGGTTCTCGACGGCGATCACGGCCACCGAGCTGCCGGGCTCGATGCCGGCCGCCACGTCCTCGACGTCGTCCGCGTCGAGCAACCCTCCGCCGAGCTGCCCGTCGAGGTCGACGAAGCTGGGCTCGAGGTCGGCGCCCAAACCGGCCAGCTCGATCGAGGCGACCGTGCCGTCCTCGTCCTTGGTCACGAACAGCAGGTCGACCACCCGCACGAGTCCGCGCACCACCAGGTCGCGCAGCGCGGGCGCTATCGCCCCGTTGAACCGGTTGCCGGCGAAGCTCAGCATCACCACGTCGATGGGACCGTCGCCTGCGGTGTCGGTGTCCATGGGCATCTCCGTTCTCATCGCTCGTGCGGCCATGGTGTGGGCAGGGAAGGGCAGGGCTCCCCACCCCGGCGCGGGTGGATCGCGTGACCGGACGCGTCAGCCCGTCGGCGCAGGGACCACCCTCCGTGGGGTGGTGCCGGGCGCACCCATTGCGGTCGAACATCTGCGCATCAGCACCGACGACGTCACCCCCGATCTCGTGGAGTACATGGTGGTCGTGACGCCCGACGAGGCGTCCCTCGCCGCCCTGGTCCCCGCGCTGGCCGAGCTCGTCGCCGGCGCCCGCATCCGCATCCTCGATCTGGCCGTCGTCGTGCGGGGCGCCGACGGGGTGGTGGCGGTGCACGAGGTCGAGACCGTCGACAGCCTCGCCGGGCTGCGCGACGTGGAAGGCGAGGTGGGCGGCCTGCTCAGCGAGCAGGACGTCGCGACGGCTGGCCTGGCGCTCCGCCCGGGCACGGCGGGTCTGGTGATCGTGACCGAGGATCGATGGGCGGAGCCACTGTCGGCGGCCGCCCGCAACGCAGGCGGTCGGATCGTCGGCGGCGAGCGCATCCCACCGCGCCGGGTCGCCGAGGCGTTGGCCGAGCAACTGGACGACGAGCCGGAGGGAGGCTGACATGCGACGAGTGCGGAAGGCCCGCCGTGACAGCGTCGACCTGCTCTCCCGGCCCCCGCGGGGCGCCCTCGACGACGTGGGCCGCGACGGGCCGCCCGGCCTCGAGCCCCTCGACCAGCTCGACGAGCTCGCCGACCTGTGGCGCCGCGGGCTGCTGACGCGGGCGTTGTTCGAGCGCCAGCGCGACGAGGTGCTCCGGCGCTGGGCCCGGACCTAGGTCTGCCCACCCACCTCGGTCATGTGCCGGGCCAGCTCGGCGGCCTCGGCCCTCGAGCTGACCCCGAGCTTGCGGTAGATGGCCTTGAGGTGGAACTTCAACGTGTTGACCGAGACGTAGCGCTCGTCGGCGATCTCCCGGATGGTGAGCCGGCTCGGGAGGAAGCGCAGGATGTCGCGCTCCCTCTCGGTGAGCGGCTGGACCAGGCCGCGCCGCCCGACCGGTGAGCCGGGGCCGTGGTCGGTCGCCCGCCGCCGCAGGCGGTCGAGCCAGTCGGGCGGGGCCCGCCAGGCGGCGTGCTCGACCAGGTCGACGACCTCCCACCCCTCGGACGCGACCGTCTGCAGCATCCCGTGGGTCGTCGCCAGGTCGACCGCGGCCTCGGCGCAGCGGGCCGACACGTCGGCGTCGGCGACGGCCCGGGCCCTCAGGAGGCCGAGGACGACCTCGTGGCGGGGGCAGCGGGGTCTGGTCTCCAGCAACCCGGCGCTCGCCTCGACCCGGCGCCCGCCGGCAAGGGCGACACGGGCGGTGCACACCCCACCCCAGAACGGGTCATCCACCCTGCCGGCCCAGCGCTCGGCGGCGTCGAGGTCGCCGGTGGCCAGGGCCAGAAGCGTCCCGGCGCGGGCCAGCCAGGTCCGCCCTCCCGGACCGAACGACTCCGCCTCCACCAGCGCCTCGCCCTCGGCCAGGACCCGCCCCGCCGCGTCGACGTCGCCCTGATCGACGCGGGCCCGGACGAGCTCGGCGCACGCGAGCACCCGGCAGAAGAGCATCGTCTCGGCCGGCGTCGAGGCCAGCGCCTCCAGCTCGGGCACCGCTCGGCCGTGGTCGCCGAGCTCCCTGTGGGCGATCGCCTCGGCGACCGCCAGCTCCGCCCGCAGGATCGTCATGCTCGCCACCTCGGCGGCCCGGCGCACCCCTGCCGCCACCCGCAGCGCATCGGCCGGCCGGCCGGCGAGGGCCAGACCGAGTGCGCGCGTCCCCTCGAGCGCCAGCCGGCGCTCCGGGAGACGGCCGAGCGCGTGCTCGGCCTCTCGCACCTCGGCGCCGCCCTCGTCCCAGCTCTCCGACAGCGCGACCTCGCGGGCCACCATGTTCCACCCGAACCGGCCGAGCGGGTCCTGCCACCAGCTCTGGCCCAGCTCGGCCATGCCGCGGCGGGCCAAGCGGCCGCCCTCGCCCCAGTCGCCGCCGATGGTGGCGGCCATCGACTGCAGCATCGTCAGCCGGGCCAGCGTGGCCTCGCCGGGCGCCGACCGGTCCGCCCACCAGGTCAAGTCGTCGACGAGCTCGGCGAACCGTGACCTGCTCACGAGCAGGTGACACCAGGCGTACTCGATCATGGCGTCGAGGTCGGCGGTCGCGTCCTC
>DASSCS010000138.1:0-26701 GCA_035697515.1 Acidimicrobiales bacterium | reverse complement strand
CGCCCGGCGGCGGCCGCACCGCCGGCGGCGCCCGACGCGGCGGCGCCCGCCGGCGACACGACTGTGGGGCCCGCAGCGCCCGCCGCAGAGACGAACCCGGTGCCCGCGGCGCCCGCCCGGGAGGCGGCCCCCGAGGCGCATCCCGCGCCGGCTCCGGACACCGGCACAACGCCGCGACGCCATGCCTTCGTCGCCGGCGCCGACGACGAGGCCGGGCTCGCCCGCCGGCTGCGCGCGGTCGCCGAGCGGGCGGCGGCGGGCAACGCTCCGGCGTCGGGGCGCCCGGCGGCGGCCGACCTCGGCGCCCCGGTCCGCGTCGCCGTCGACTACGGCGACGCCGCCGAGCTGGCCGGCAAGGCGGACCGGGCTGCCCAGGCGCTGGAGGCCGGCAACCCCGCCATGTGGCGCGCGCTGCGGGCCCGCGGGGTGTTCCTCGGCCGGGGGCGCCCGGGCAAGGTCGCGTTCCTCTACACCGGACAGGGCTCGCAGTACGTCAACATGCTGCAGGACCTGCGCCAGGCCGAGCCGGTGGTCGCCGACACGTTCGCGCAGGCGGACCGGGTGATGACGCCGCTGCTGGGCCGGCCGCTCACCGACTTCATCTTCATCGACGGCAGCGACGCCGAGGCGGTCGCCCGCCTCGAGCAGCAGCTGCTGCAGACCGAGATCACCCAGCCCGCGGTGCTCGCCACAGACATCGCCCTCACCCGCCTGCTCGCCGCGCACGGCATCACCCCCCACCTGGTCATGGGGCACAGCCTGGGCGAGTACGGCGCACTCGTGGCCGCCGGCGCCCTGTCGTTCGAGGCGGCCCTCGAGGCGGTGAGCGCGCGGGGCAGCGAGATGGCCCACCTGGCGCTCGAGGACAACGGGGCCATGGCGGCCGTCCTGGCGCCGCTCGACGAGATCGAGCGGATCGTCGCTTCGGTCGACGGCTACGTGGTCCTCGCCAACGTCAACAGCCCGAGCCAGGCGGTGATCGGCGGCGCCACCGCGGCCGTCGAGGCGGCCCTCGGCGCGTGTGCGGCCGCCGGCCACACCGCCATCCGCCTGCCGGTCAGCCACGCCTTCCACACCTCGATCGTGGCGCCGGCCAGCGAGCCGCTGCGGCGGGCGCTGCTGCGGCTCGACCTCACGTCGCCGACGCTACCCATCGTCGCCAACGTCGATGGCGAGCTGTACCCGATGGGCCCCGACGTGCAGGAGCGGATGCTCGACATCCTCGCCCGCCAGGTCGCCTCACCGGTCCAGTTCGTGAAGGGCCTCCACACCCTGTACCGGGAGGGGGCCCGGGTCTTCGTCGAGGTCGGCCCGAAGCGGGCGCTCCACGGCTTTGTGGAAGACACCCTCGGCCGCGGGCACGACGACGTGGCGGCCCTCTACACCAACCACCCCAAGCAGGGAGACATCGTGTCCTTCAACCAGGCGTTGTGCGGGCTGTACGCCGCCGGCCACGGCGCTCCCGCCGAGTCCGCCCCCGGTGCGGCACCGGCCGGCGGCCGGCCCGAGCCCGCGGTCGCCAGCCTGCCGGACGACCGCTACCGAGAGCTCGGTCGCATGCTCGCCGACTTCCTCGACCACAGCCGCTCGGTCTGGGAGGAGCAGGCGCCCGCCCCGTCAACCGGTCCGCAGCCCGAGGCGGCCGGGCCACCCGAGCCGGTGGTCGTCACGGGCGCGGCGCTCGGCCTCCCCGGCACCGAGCGGGTCTTCGACGACGGCAACCTCGCGCGCATCCTCGGCGGGCAGCAGCTCATCGACCTGATCCCCGCAGCGCTGCGGGAGGCCATGGTTGACAAGCACATCACCCGCCTGGTCAAGAGCGACGACGGTGCCCGCTTCGACGCCATCGACAGCGTCGACGACGTCGTCAAGCTGGCGGCCCGCGCCGGGGCGCTCGACCTGGTCGAGGACTTCGGCATCGACGCCGACCGCGACAAGGCGCTGGACGACTGCACGCGCCTGGCGATCGGTGCCGGGTTCGACGCGCTGCGCGATGCCGGCATCCCGCTGGTGATGCGCTACAAGACGACCTCGGTCGGGAGCCAGCTCCCCGAGCGCTGGGGCCTGCCCGACGCGCTGCGCGACGACACCGGTGTGATCTTCGCCTCGGCCTTCCCCGGCTACGGCGAGTTCGCCCGGGACATCGAGTGCTACGCCGCAGACCGCGTTCGCCGGGAGGAGGTGGCCGCCCTGCGCGCCATCCGCTCCCGGCTCGACGGCGGCGACGCGGCCGCCGCGCTCGACCGGCGGATCGGCGAGGTCGAGGCTGCGATCGAGGCCGAGCCGTTCGCGTTCGACCGGCGCTTCCTGTTCCGCATCCTGGCGATGGGCCACTCGCAGTTCGCCGAGATCATCGGCGCCCGGGGCCCGAACACCCAGGTCAATGCCGCCTGTGCCAGCACGACGCAGGCGCTCGCCCTGGCCGAGGACTGGATCAGGGCCGGGCGCTGCCGCCGGGTCGTCATCGTCGCGGCCGACAACGTCACCTCCGACGCGCTGCTGGGCTGGATGGGCGCGGGCTTCCTCGCCTCGGGCGCGGCCGCGACCGACGAGGCGGTCGAGGAGGCCGCCGTTCCGTTCGACAACCGCCGGCACGGGATGCTGCTCGGCATGGGCGCGGCGGCCATCGTCGTCGAGTCGGCGGAGGCCGCCCGCGAGCGCGGCGTGCAGCCGGTGTGCGAGGTGCTGGCCTCGGTCACCGCCAACAGCGCCTTCCACGGCACCAAGCTCGACGTCGACCACATCTCGGGCGTGATGGAGGACCTCGTGTCCCAGGCGGAGGCACGGGGCGTCGACCGCCACGCCATCGCCCCCGAGACCGTGTTCGTGTCGCACGAGACCTACACCCCGGCGCGGGGCGGCAGCGCCCAGGCCGAGATCAGCGCCCTGCGGGCCGTGTTCGGCGCGGCGGCCGACCGCGTGGTCATCGCCAACACCAAGGGCTTCACCGGCCACCCGATGGGGGTCGGGATCGAGGACGTGGTCGCGGTCAAGGCGCTCGAGACCGGGATCGTCCCGCCGGTGCCGAACTTCAAGGAGGTCGACCCATCGCTCGGGACGCTGAACCTGTCGATCGGCGGCGCCTACCCGGTGCGCTATGCGCTGCGCCTGGCGGCGGGCTTCGGGTCGCAGATCAGCATGGTCCTCCTGCGGTGGACGCCCGTCCCCGACGGCGTGCACCGGGCCCCGACCGAGCTCGGCTACGAGTACCGCATCGTCGACCCCAGCGCCTGGCGCCGGTGGCTGGCGACGATCAGCGGCGCCGACGACGCCCACCTCGAGGTCGTCCAGCGCCGGCTGCGGGTGGTCGATCCCGGTCCGGGCGCCGGCCGTGCCGCAGCCGCGGCGGCTGCCGTGTCGCCGGGGCCGGCGCCGGTCACGGCCTCTCTGGCACCGGCACCCGCTGCTCCGCCGGCGCCCGCACCCGTCACCGCACCCGAGACCGCGCCGGCTGCGGCGGTCGAGCCGGCAGCGGCGGTCGCCGTGCCCGAGGCCGCTTTGCCGGTCGAGGCCGACACCACGATCGCCGCACCCGAGGCCGTCCCGCCGGTCGAGCCTGACACCACCGTGACCGCACCCGAAGCCGCCGCCCGCGCGGCGGCGCCACCGGCCGCCACCGCCGCGCCGGTTGCCGCCGCCGCGCCGGCCGCCGCGGAGGTCGAGGCCGAGGTGCTCGCCGTGGTGGCCGACAAGACCGGCTACCCCTCCGACATGCTCGACCTCGACCTCGACCTCGAAGCCGACCTCGGCATCGACACCGTCAAGCAGGCCGAGGTCTTCGCCCAGATCCGCGAACGCTTCGGCATCGAACGCGACGACAAGCTCAAGCTGCGCGACTACCCCACCCTCACCCACGTCATCGCCTTCGTCCGCGACCGCGCCGGCGGCCCCACCACAGCCGCACCCGAGACCGCCCCACCGGTCGAGGCCGACACCACCGTCACCGAAGCCGCAGCCGCCCCGGCCACCACCGCCGCCCCCGCCGCGCGGGCCGCGATCGCAGACGTCGCGGACGCCGACCGCGTGCCGCGCCGGGTGCCGGTCCCGACGATCCGCCCGCCCCTCGACCTGTGCGCGCCGACCGGCGTGCGCCTGACCGCCGGCACGCGGGTGGTGGTCGGCGCCGACCGGGGCGGCGTGGGCGCCGCCCTCGCCGAGCGGCTCACCGACCGCGGCGTCGAGACGCTCGTCGTCGACGGCCAGACCGACGCCGACGCGCTGGTCGGCCGCCTCGACGGCTGGCTGGACGCCGGGCCGGTCCACGGCGTCTTCTGGCTCGCTGCCCTCGACGACGAGGGGCCGCTCGAGCGCATGGGCGCGGACGCCTGGCGGGACGCCCTCCACGTGCGGGTCAAGCTGCTGTATGCCACCATGCGCCGGCTCTACGACCAGGTCGCGGCCCCGGGCACGTTCCTCGTGACCGCCACCCGGCTCGGCGGCCGGCACGGCTACGACGAAGCCGGCGCCACCGCGCCCCTGGGCGGTGCGGTCGCCGGCTTCGCCAAGGCCTACGCCCGCGAGCGCCCCGAGGCCCTGGTCAAGGCGGTGGACCTCGGGCCCGCGGCGGCCGGCGCGGTCGCCGACGTGCTCGTTGAGGAGGCGCTCGCCGACCCCGGCGCCGTCGAGGTCGGCCACGCCGACGGGCTGCGCTGGACCGTCGCCCTCGCCGAGCGGCCCGCCGCCGACGGGGGCGAGGGGATGGTCCTCGGGCCAGACACAGTGTTCGTCGTGACCGGGGCGGCGGGCAGCATCGTCTCGGCCATCACGCAGGACCTGGCCGGGGCCTCTGGTGGGACCTTCCACCTGCTCGACCTCACGCCCGAGCCCGATCCGGGCGATCCCGACATCGGGCGGCTCGCCACCGACCGGGAGGGCCTGAAGGCCGACATCATCCTGCGGCTGCGGGCCGCCGGCGAGCGGCCCACGCCGGTGATGGTGGACCGCGAGCTGGCCCGCCTCGAGCGGCTGGCCGCAGCGCGGGCCGCCATCGACGCGGTGCGGGCGGCCGGGGGCCACGCCCACTACCACAGCGTCGACCTCACCGACGCGGCCGCGGTCGCCGGGGTCATCGGCGAGGTGGCGGCCGGCCCCGGCCGCATCGACGTGCTGCTGCACGCCGCCGGGCTCGACGTCAGCCACTCCCTGCCCGACAAGCCGCCGCGCGAGTTCGACGTGGTGTTCGGGGTCAAGAGCGACGGCTGGTTCAACCTGATGGCGGCGATCGGCGACATGCCGCTCGGGGCCACCGTCGTCTTCAGCTCGGTCGCGGGCCGGTTCGGCAACGTCGGGCAGACCGACTACAGCGCGGCCAACGACCTGCTGTGCAAGCTGTCGTCGGCGCTGCGCCGGACCCGGCCCGGCACCCGCGCCATCGTCCTCGACTGGACGGCCTGGGCGGGCATCGGCATGGCGGCACGGGGCTCGATCCCCAAGATGATGGAGCTGGCCGGCATCGAGATGCTCCCGCCGGAAGTGGGCGTCCCCACCATCCGCCGCGAGCTGACCGCCGGCGCCACCCGTGGCGAGGTCGTCATCGCCGGTCGCCTCGGCGTCCTCGGCGAGGAG
The DNA here is from genome assembly GCA_035697515.1 of Acidimicrobiales bacterium. Classification (GTDB taxonomy): domain Bacteria; phylum Actinomycetota; class Acidimicrobiia; order Acidimicrobiales; family VFJN01; genus ZC4RG19. The sequence continues at coordinate 21,136 of DASSCS010000138.1, read as the reverse complement.
CGGGCCGAGCGGGGCGGCATCGACCCGGACCGCGCCGCAGCCGCTGCGGCCGCCTCGGCCGGCCCCATGGTCGGCCGCGTGGCGGGTATGGGCGTCCACGGGGGGCTCACCGTCGAGACCACGCTCGATCCCGCCGAGCAGCCGTTCCTCGGCGACCACCGGATCGACGGCACGCCGGTGCTGCCCGGCGTGATGGGCATCGAGGCCTTCGCCGAGGTGGCGGGGCTGGTGCTGCCCGGCTGGCGGCCGGTCGAGGTCGAGGACGTCGAGTTCCTCGCCCCGTGCAAGTTCTACCGGGGGGAGCCGCGCACGCTCGCGGTCACCGCGACGTTCCTGCCCGAGGGCGACCGGCTCGTGGCGGATTGCCGGCTGGTCGGCAGCCGTCGCCTGGCCAACCGGGCCGAGCCCCAGGTCACCACCCACTTCACGGGCAGGGTGCGCCTGGCGCGGGCGCCGGTCGCCCCGGCTCCGGTGCGGGCGCCGTCGGCGCCGGACAGCAGGGGCACGGCGGCGGACGAGATCTACGGCGTCTACTTCCACGGCCCCGCCTTCCAGGTCCTCGAGCGGGCGTGGCGCGACGGCGAGCACGCGGTCGGGCTCCTCGCCGAGGGACTGCCGGCGGGGCATGTCCCCGCCGGGCGGCCCGAGGCGGTGTCCCCCCGCCTGATCGAGCTGTTCTTCCAGACGGCGGGGATCTGGGAGATCGGTCGCCGCGGGCGCTTCGGCCTGCCGCAGCACGTCGACCGCATCGTCGCCCACGAGGCGCTCGCCTCGCCCCGGGGGCGCGTGCAGGCCGTGGTCGCGCCCGGCGACGCGGGGTTCGACGGGTGGGTGCTCGACGAGGCCGGTACGGTCCTCCTCGAGGTGCACGGCTACCGGACCGTCGAGCTGCCGGGCGGCGTCGACCCCGAACGGCAGGCCCGGCTGGCCGAGGCCATGGCCTGATCGACGATCGCAGGCCACGACGAACCCGCGGAGGGCAGCATGCCGTTCCATCGGATCGCCATCGTGAACCGGGGCGAGCCGGCCATGCGCTTCGTCAACGCCGTGGCCGAGCTCAACGGTGGCGACGGCGACCGGCTCACGACCATCGCGCTCTACACCGAGCCCGACCGGCATGCCTGGTTCGTCCGGGAGGCGGACGAGGCCGTGTGCATCGGCCCGGCCACCACGTTCGACGAGCGGCTCGGGCGCGAGACGCACACCTACCTCGACCTCGAACGGGTCGAGCGTGCACTGGTCGATGCCCGGGCCGACGCCGCGTGGGCCGGCTGGGGCTTCGTCGCCGAGCGGCCGGAGTTCGCCGAGCTGTGCGACAAGCTCGGCATCGTCTTCATCGGTCCCACCGCGGACGCCATGCGGCTGGTCGGCGACAAGATCAGGTCCAAGCGGCTGGCGGAGGAGGCGGGCATCCCGGTCGTGCCCTGGAGCGGCGGCCCCGTGGCCGACCTCGCCGAGGCGTCCGCCGCCGCCGAGCGCATCGGCTACCCGGTGTTCGTCAAGGCGACGGCGGGCGGCGGCGGCCGCGGCATCAGGCGGGTGGCGCACCCGGCCGAGCTGGCCGGCGCCCTGGAGGTGGCCCGGACCGAGGCCCGCCAGTCGTTCGGCGACCCGACGGTCTTCGTCGAGCACGAGGTCGGCGACGCCCGGCACATCGAGGTCCAGGTGATCGCCGACCGGCACGGGAATGTGTGGCCGGTCGGCGTGCGCGACTGCTCGCTCCAGCGCCGCCACCAGAAGGTGATCGAGGAGTCGGCCTGCACGCTGCTCGACGCCGGGCAGGAGGCGGAGATCCGGCGGGCGGCGGCCGAGCTGTGCCGGCGGGCCGGGTACACGAGCGCCGGCACCGTGGAGTTCCTCTACTCCCCCGAGACACGCCGCTACACGTTCATGGAGGTGAACGCCCGCCTCCAGGTCGAACACCCTGTCACCGAGCTCACGACCGGGCTCGACCTGGTGAAGCTGCAGATCGAGGTGGCACGCGGCGGGCGCCTCGACGGTGAGCCCCCGTCGCCGTCCGGGCACGCCATCGAGGCGCGCCTCAACGCCGAGGACCCCGACAACCAGTTCGCCCCGGCCCCGGGCCGCATCCGCTGGTTCCGCCCGCCCACCGGCCCGGGCGTGCGCGTCGACACCGGCGTCGCCGAGGGCGACGACGTCGCCGCGGCGTTCGACTCGATGATCGCCAAGGTGCTGGCGTGGGGCCACGACCGGGAGGACGCCCGGGCGCGGCTGGCCCGGGCCCTGGCGCAGACCCAGGTGATCGTCGAGGGCGGCCGCACCAACAAGGCCTTCCTCCTCACCCTTCTCGCCCACCCCGACGTCATCGCCGGCCACTACGACACCGGCTGGCTCGACCGGCGGATGGACGGTGGCGAGCTGCTCGGGCTGCGCCACGCCGACGTGGCGCTCGTGGGCGCCGCCATCGAGGCCTACGACGTCGAGCACGCGCTGGCCCGGGCGTCGTTCTTCGTGGACGTGGCGCGTGGGCGGCCCGCCGCGCCGGCCGAGATCGGCCGGCGTATCGAGTTCCGCTACCGCGGCCACCCGTACGCCCTGCACGTGTACCAGCTGGGGCCGACGACGTACCGCGTGGCGACGCCGACGTCGCTGGTGGACGTCGGCGTCGAGCGCCTGGGCGAGGTCGAGCGGCGGGTCATCCTGCCCGGCCGGCGGCACCGGGTGCTCTCGACGCTCGTCGGGCCCGTGCACACCGTCGAGGTCGAGGGCGTCACCCACACCATCGCCCGCGACGAGGGCGGCGTCGTCCGCTCGCCGACGCCGGCGGTGATCGTGTCGGTGGCGGTGGCGCCCGGCGACAAGGTGGCGGTGGGCGACCCGCTCGCCGTGCTCGAGAGCATGAAGATGGAGACGGCCGTGCGGGCCACCTTCCCGGGTCGCGTCCGGTCGGTGGCGGTCGGCCCGAACGTGCAGGTCGACGCCGGCGACCCTCTCATGCAGCTCGAGCCCCTCATCACCGACGACGAGTCCACGGCGGCCGCGCCCGTCGATCTCGGGTTCGGCACCGGGTCGTCCGGGCCGGGCGGCACGTTCGAGGCCGTGCAGGCCTACCTGCTGGGCTACGACCTCGACCCGGCGACGATGGGGCAGATCGAGCAGGGCGACGACCCGTGGGGCCCGCTGGCGGTCGACGACCCCGAGCGGCTGCGCGGCGAGGACGAGATCCTCCAGCTCTTCGCGGACGTCTGCACCCTGTCGCGCCGCCAGCCCGACCCGGCGGACGAGATGGCGGGCGAGCGGGTGCGGGCACCCGAGGAGCACCTCCTGACCTGCCTGCGCACGTACGAGACCGGGGGAGAGGGGCTGCCGCCGGCGTTCCTCGACCGCCTCCTGCGGGTACTGCGCCGCCACGGGCTCGACGGGCTGGCGCCGACGACCGAGGTCGAGGACGCCCTCCTGCGCCTGTACCGGTCTCAGCAGCGGCTCGACGAGATGCTCCCCGCCATCGCGGCCATCCTCGACCGCCGCCTGGCCCACCGCGAGGAGCTGCTCGACCGCGCCGGAGCGGAGCAGCGCGAGCTCCTCGACCACCTCGTCGCCAGCACGGCGGGCCGCTACGCGAGCCTCATGGACCTCGCCCGCGACGTCCGCTTCCAGTTCTTCGAGCAACCGGTGCTGGCCCGCGCCCAGGCCGAGGTGTACGCCGAGATGGACGGCCACATCGAGGCGCTGGCGGCCGGCGCCGACCCCGCCGGGTGGGCGGCGCACATGGACGCGCTCATCGCCTGCCCGCAGCCGCTGCGCCCCGAGCTGCTGCGCTGGTTCCAGGAGGGCGACGCCCGGGAGCGGGACCTCGCGCTCGAGGTCGCGGCCCGCCGCTACTACCGCATCCGCGACCTCGAGGACCTCGACGTGGTCGAGGTCGACGGGACGCGGCTGGCGGTGGCCGACTACTCCTACGCCGGCGCCCGCTTCCACCTGATGGTGGCCTACGCCCCCGCCGGCGAGCTCGATGCACTCGCGGGATCGGTGGCCCGGCACCTTGCCGGGACGCGGCCCGAGCTGCGGCCCGTCGTCGACGTGCACCTGTGGCAGGCGGGAGAGCCCGACGACGTGGACGTCCTCGCCGAGCGGCTGCGGCGCGCGCTGGGGTCGGTCGACTACGGCCGGCCGGTGCACCGGATCGACGTCACCATCACCGCCGAGCCGCCCGAGCCGCGGCCGGCCGTCACCTTCCACTACTGCTACCGGTCGGTCGACGGCGGCCGCGACCTGGCCGAGGACCTGCTCTACCGGAACCTGCACCCGATGCTGGCCAAGCGGCTCGACCTCGACCGGCTGCGCCGGTTCAGCATCACCCGCCTCGACTCGGCCGAGGACGTGTACCTGTTCCACGGCGTCGCCCACGACAACCCGCGTGACGAGCGGCTGTTCGCACTCGCCGAGGTGCGCGACCTCACGGCGGTGCTCGACGACAGGGGGCGGGTGGCGGAGTTCCCGCTGCTGGAGCGCATCGTGATGGACGCCGTGTCGGGGATCCGCCGGTTCCAGTCCCACCGGCCGCCCGAGCGGCGGCTGCTCCAGAACATGGTGCTGCTGCACGTCCGGCCGCCGTGGTCGGTGCCGGTGGAGCTGTGGCGCGACCTGGCCCACCGGCTGGGCCCGGCCGGCCAGGGTCTCGGCATCGAGCGCCTGGTCGCCGGGGTGCGGATCCCCGAGGCCGACGGCGGGCTCCGGGAGGTCGCGCTGCACGTGACCAACCCCGGGCCGCGGGGCGTGGTGGTCAGCGAGGCGCCGCCGAGCAACGAGCCGATCGAGCCCCTCGACGACTACGGCCTGCGGGTGCTGCAGACCCAGCAGCGGGGCGGCGTCTACCCCTTCGAGCTCGTCCGGCTGCTCGCGCCACCCGAGGGCTCGGCTTCCGACTTCCCGACGGGCGACTTCGTCGAGCACGACCTCGACGACGAGGGGCGCCTGGTCGCGGTGGACCGCCCCCCGGGCGCGAACACCGCCAACCTCGTCGTCGGTGTCATCCGCAACGTCGTGGCCACCGTCCCGGAGGGAATGCGGCGGGTGCTCGTCGCCGGCGACCCCAGCCGCAGCCTCGGCGCGCTGGCCGAGCCCGAGTGCCGACGCATCGTCGCGGCCATCGACCTGGCCGAGCAGCTCGGAGTGCCCGTCGAGTGGTTCGCGGTGTCGTCGGGCGCCCGCATCTCGATGACGAGCGGCACCGAGAACATGGACTGGATCGGCGCCGTGCTGCGCCGCATCATCACCTTCACCCAGGCCGGCGGCGAGATCAACGTCGTCGTCACCGGGATCAACGTGGGCGCGCAGCCGTACTGGAACGCCGAGGCGACCATGCTCATGCACACCCGCGGCATCCTGGTCATGCTGCCGGAGAGCGCCATGGTGCTCACCGGCAAGCAGGCGCTCGACTTCTCGGGCGGCGTGTCGGCCGAGGACAACCTCGGCATCGGCGGGTTCGAGCGCATCATGGGGCCGAACGGGCAGGCGCAGTACTGGGCGCCCGACCTCGAGTCGGCCTGCGAGATCCTGTTCCGCCACTACGCGCACACCTATGTCGTGCCCGGCGAGCGGTTCCCCCGCCGGGCCGACACGCGCGACCCGATCGACCGCGACGTGTCCGCGGCGCCGCACGCACGGGTCGACGGCAGCGACTTCACCACGGTGGGCGACGTCTTCTCGTCCGACCGCAACCCCGAGCGGAAGAAGCCCTTCGACATCCGTTCGGTCATGCGCGCGGTCAGCGACCAGGACCATCGGCCGCTGGAACGCTGGCGCCGCTGGCAGCACGCCGACACCGCGGTGGTCTGGGACGCGCACGTCGGCGGGATCCCGGTGTGCCTGATCGGCTTCGAGTCCACGCCCGTTGCCCGGGAGGGAATCGTGCCCGGCGACGGGCCGTCGGTCTGGACGTCGGGCACGCTGTTCCCCCAGTCGTCCAAGAAGGTGGCGCGCGCGATCAACACCGCCAGCGGCAACCGGCCGGTCGTCGTGCTGGCCAACCTGTCGGGGTTCGACGGCTCGCCCGAGTCGATGCGGTCGCGCCAGCTCGAGTACGGGGCCGAGATCGGCCGGGCCGTCACCAACTTCGACGGCCCCGTCGTCTTCGCCGTCGTCTCCCGTTACCACGGCGGCGCCTTCGTCGTGTTCTCGAAGCAGCTGAACGACAACCTCGAGGTCGTCGCCGTGGAAGGGTCGTACGCGTCGGTGATCGGCGGGGCGCCGGCGGCGGCCGTGGTGTTCGCGCGCGAGGTCCAGGCCCGCACCAGGGCCGACCCGAGGATCGTCGAGGTGGCGGGCCGCGTCGAGGCGATGGCGGGCCAGGACGACGACGGGCAGCGGGCGCGGCGCGAGCTCCGCGAGCTCACCGAGCGGGTGCGATCGGAGAAGCTCGGCGAGGTGGCCCAGGAGTTCGACGAGGTGCACAGCATCCGGCGGGCGCTCGATGTCGGCTCGGTCGACCGGATCATCCCGGCGGCGACGTTGCGGCCCTACCTGGTCGGCGCGCTCGAACGGGGGTTGGCCCGGACAGGGCAGGGCTCCGGCGCACCGCCCGCCGGCGGGGGGTCAGCCGGGGCCGGTTAGCCAGGAGTGGGAGGGGCTCGCAGCGGCGAGCCTCGGCGGGTCCTCGAGCGACACCGGCGGGCCGCAGCCGACCGCCGCGGCGAACGTGAGCACGAAGTCGCCGTAGCGCCGCCACCAGCCCGGGAACGCGGTGCCCTCCTCGGCCCGGACGACGAGCCGCGACCAGCGCTCGTGCCCGGCGCCCTCGACGACGTCCACCTCCACCGAGCGGGTGGACCGGCGCAGCCCGGTCTGGAGCACCTTGAGCGCGCTCTCCTTGGCCGACCACACGAGGTTGGCGATGAGGTGGCGCTCGTCACCGGAGTCGGCGCCGGCCACCAGGCGCTGCTCGCCGGGTGTGAACCAGTCGCGCACGAACAGGTCGCTGCGGGGCTCGACCAGCTCGAGGTCGCAGCCCACGGCCAGGCCGGCGGGCGCCACCACGCACACCGCCCAGTCGGCCCGGTCGGTCATCGACACGGCGAGGGGAGCAGGCTCCTCACCGACGAACGCGACCGGCGCACCGGTCCGGGCGGCCCTGATCTCGACCCGGGCGAGGGTGCCTGCGTCGTCGCCCAGGTTCAGCGCCCGGGTCACGGCCTGCTTGGCCGCCCACCGGGCCAGCCGCACCTCGCTGCGCCGCTTGGGGAAGCGCAGGCCGGCCAGCCGGGCTGACTCCGCGGGCGAGAGCCAGTCCCCGGACTCGGGCACGTCGTGCACCCCGCGCGCCAGCCACCGGACCGCCGCCGTGCCCTGGCCGGTCATGAGCCGCTCCGATCGCTCGCGTGCCGTCACGCGCCAGTGCACACGATCGCCCGGCCGCCCACAACACGCCCGTGCGTCACCCTCGGGCGCCGGGGGCGCACCTCAGCGACCCTCGACCGGGCTGATCTCGTCGCGAACAGCACGGGCTCCTTCCGCCAGGGCACACAGCTTGCCGAAGGCCGCCTCGCGCGGGAGGTACTTCATGCCGCAGTCGGGCGCCGCGATCAGGTCCTCGGCCGGGACGTACGGCAACGCTCGGCGGATCCGGTCCGCGACGACGTCTGCCGTCTCGACGGTGTGATCGCCGAGGTCGATGACGCCGAGGATGATCTTCTTGCCGGGCAGCTCGGCGAGGACGGAGCAATCGAGCTGCGACTGGGCTGTCTCGATGGAGACGGCGTCACAGGAGCACGCCGCCAACTCGGGCAGGAACGAGTAGCCGTCGGGGCGCTCGTGGATGATGGCGGCATAGCCGAAGCAGACATGGACGGCAGTCATGCCGCTGATCCCGTCGAGCGCTCGCTCGAGCGCCGCCACCCCGTACTCCCTCGCCTTCTCCGGACGGGCCTGGAGGTACGGCTCGTCGATCTGCACCATGTCCGCCCCTGCGTCGAACAGGTCTCGGATCTCGTCGTTCACGGCCTCCGCGTACGCCAGCGCGACGCTCGCCTCGTCGGGGTAGTGGTCGTTCTGCGCCTGCTGCGTCATCGTGAACGGTCCGGGGACGGTCATCTTTATCGGGCGATCCGTGTGCCTGCGTAGGAAGCGCACGTCGTCGACCTCCACGGGGCGCTGCCTCCGGATCTGGCCGACGATCCTCGGTACCGGGTTGGGATGACCGCTTCGGTCGAGGGCCGTCCCTGGATTGTCGATGTCGACCCCGTCGAGCGCCGTGGCGAACCGATTCGAGTAGCTCTCACGTCGCATCTCGCCGTCGGTGATGATGTCCAGCCCGGCTTCCTCCTGCGCCCGGATCGCGAGCAGTGTCGCGTCATCCTGGGCCTCCTCCAGATACGGCTCCTCGACACGCCACAGCTCGCGCGCCCGCACGCGTGGCGGGAACCGTCCCGCCAGCTTCTCTCGGTCGATCAGCCACTCCGGCTGGGCGTAACTGCCGACGAGCATCGTGGGAAGGAGCGGCGGCTGCATGCGGCCTCCAGGGGCGCTGATCTCGTTCGGGAGCGGTCACTCCCCGGCACTGGTGACAGGCGCTCGGCACATCGCGCCGTGCGGATCGAGTGTGGCACGGTCGCCCGTTGCTCGACGGGACGCTTCCGGCGGCTCAGCGAGCCGTCGCGCGGGCCCGCCTCTCGTCACGCCCGACGAGGGCCGATCGGCCCTACGCAGCAGCCCCGTGGCGGCCGAGGATCGATTCAGGAGGTACGAGCATGCTCGGTTCCGTCCTCGACATCTTCCGGTTGCGCCAGTACTTCAACGCCGTGACCCGCACCCGCGAGCTGGCCGCAGGGGTGTTCGACGACGTCGGCTTCCTCGCCGACGCCCGCCGCGCGCTGCTGCCCCTGCCGTTCGAGGGGCGCGACCTGCGCGCGCCCCCCTTGCCGTTCCCGCCCCTCGACGTGCGACCCCTGAGCCGGCTCGCCGACCAGCGCGTCGCGATCGCCGCCACCGGCGGGAGCGGTGCGCTCGCCTCGGTGGTCGGCGTGGCGCGCGCCTTCGAGGAGCGCGCCATCAGTCCCGCCGCGATCTCGGTGTGCTCCGGGTCGGCACTGTTCGGGTTCCCGCTGGGAGCTGGGATGCCGGCCGATGACGTCGCCGCGTTCGTCCTCGGCCTGCGGCCCCGCGACTACGTCGACCTCGACGTCAAGGGCCTGCTCGGCCTGCCCGTCCTCGCGGGCCGCGGGTTTTCCGGGGTGTTGCGGGGCGACGCCGTCGAGGACACCTACCGGGGCCTCGTCGGCGACATGCGCATGGCCGACCTGCCCGTCCCGGTGTACGCGCCGATCTGGGACGTCGACCACAACCGCCTCGTCCACATCGGCCCGGACACCCATCCCGACCTGGGCGTCGCCCGGGCGGTGCGGATGTCGATCGCGCTGCCGCTGTTCATCCAGGCCGTTCCGCTGGACGGCGCCTGGTGGTGCGACGGGGGCATCGTCGACATCTTCCCGGTGCGGCCCCTCATCGAGCGTGTCGCGCCTGACGCGGTGGTGGCGGTCAACGGCTTCTACCCGCCGGAGTTCGGCGGCGAGGACCTGAGCGGCTGGCACGAGCGATCGCTCTCGATCCTCTACGCAGCCGCTCAGGTGCGGACGTGCCAGCAGGTCGAGCTGGCGCGCGAGAACCTGGCGCGGCTGCGACGGGAGTGCCGCGTCGAGCTGATCGAGCCCGTCCCCTACGCCAAGGTGCGGGGCACCGGCTTCTACCGCCAGTACTTCGACAACCGCGAATGGGGGTCGTTCATGGCCGCCGGCCGCACGGCCGCCCTCGGCGCCCTGACCGCGCTCGCCCGCCGGACGCCGGTGCCGCGCCTCGAGTCGCGTCGCGCAGGGTGAACCGTGGCGCCCGGCCCTCGCTCCGCGACCTCGCATCCCGTGACGTCGGACGCGCTATCAGTCCGGTCGGCAGGCGCCGTGGACGACCGGCGTGAGCTGTTCATGCGCGAGAGCGACGCCTTCACGTGGCGCATGGAGGCCGACCCGCAGCTGAGGTCGACGATCGTCACGGTCGCCTGGCTGGCCGGGACGCCCGACTGGGACCGCATGGTCGACCGCCTCGATCGGGCGACCCGGAGCGTGCCGTCGTTCCGCATGGTGGTCGTCGAGCCGCCGGCGCGGCTGGCCACGCCCCGCTGGGTGACCTCCCCGGACTTCGACCTGTCGTGGCACGTCCGCCGGATCGCCGCCCCGGCCCCGCGCACGGCAGCCACGGTGGTCGAGCTCGCCCGGACCGCGGCGATGACGAGCTTCGACCCGGCCCATCCCCTGTGGGAGTTCACGCTGGTCGAGAACATGGTCGGCGGGCGCTCGGCTCTGCTGATGAAGGTTCACCACGCGCTCACCGACGGCATCGGCGGCATGGAGCTCGCCGCGCTCCTGTTCGACCTCGAGCAGGGGGCGCCGCCGCCCGCAGGCGAGCCCGGCGAGACCCCCGGCGACCACCTCACCCCCCGAGACCTGGTACGCCAGAGCGTCGCCCACCAGGCCGGCCGGCTGGGCCGGCTCGTCGGCCACCAGGCCGCGGCGGCGCCCGGCGCGGCGCTGCGGGCGGCGCGGCACCCCCTGCGCGCCGTGGGCGACGTCGTGGCGATGGCGGCATCTGTGGCCAGGACGGTGGCACCGGTCACGACGACCCTGTCGCCCGTGATGACCGAGCGCAGCCTCGGCCGCCGGCTCGACATGCTGACCGTGCCGCTCGCCGGCCTGAAGGCGGCAGCTCGGGCCGGGGAGGGCACCCTCAACGACGCCTTCCTCGCAGCGGTGACGTCCGGGCTCGCCCGCTACCACGAGCGGTACGGCGCGCCGGTGGACCGCCTGCGCGTGACGTTGCCGATCAGCATCCGCTCCGAGGACGACCCGATCGGCGGCAACCGCATCACGCTGCAGCGATTCGTCCTCCCTGTCGGCACCGGCGACCTCGCCGACCGCTTCCACGTCATCGGAGCGACGTGCCGGGCGGTCCGCCGCGAACGGTCACTGCCGCACACCAACGCCATCGCCGGCGTCCTCAACATGCTGCCCTCGGGTGTGGTGGGCGACATCCTCAAGCACGTGGACGTCGTGGCCAGCAACGTGCCCGGCATCTCGATGCCGGTCCACCTCGCCGGTGCGGAGGTGGTCGGCTTCTTCGCCTGGGGCCCGACGATCGGCGCCGCCCTCAACGTGACGTTGCTGTCGTACAACGGGACGTGCTGCATCGGCGTCACCATCGACACGGCGGCCGTCACCGAGGCCCGGGCGCTGGTCGACTGCCTCGAGGCGGGCTTCGAGGAGGTGCTGGCATTCGGTGGCAGCCACGGCGCGGTGGGGCGACCGCTCGCCACAGGCGGCTTCCTCGGCGAGCCACCGGCAGCGCAAGAACCTCTGCGTGCCGGGCGGCGCGGACCTCGGTCGGCAGCACCTCGAGGCCGGATCGACCGATGAGATGGTCATCGTCGCCGAGCCAGATCGTCGAGTCGTGCGATCGTGTCGGGGACGGCGTCGGCGTCGAGGGTGAGGGGCAGGCGGAGGTGGCGGTCGCCTCGCCGGTCGGCGTGGAACAGCGGCCCGGGCGCGAGCAGCAGACCGTCGGTGGCAGCCCGCCGTGCGAGTGCGGTGGCTGACCCTGCGGTGAGCTCGAGCCAGACGGCGATCCCTCCCTGGGGGATGTGGGCGAGCTCGAGCTGATCAGTCGGTAGCCCCGCGACGAACGCGTCGCGGGTTGCGGCCAGGTGGCGCCGGCGCTGCGCGACGTAGCGATCGTGGTGATCGAGGAGGTGGGTCAGCAGCAGCTGGTCGATGAGGGACGCCGTCCCGAGGTCGAGACCGGTGAGGTACGCGATCTCGGCCTGGCGGGCGCGTAGCCAGCCGACCCGGAGTCCACCCCAGATCACCTTGGCGAACGACCCCACGACCAGGGCGTCGGTGGCGAACGCGGCGACCGGCGGCTCGTTGCCTGGTTCGTCTCGCAGGTCGAGTGATCGCAGGGTGTGGTCGACGACGAGCCGGGCTGCGTGATGTCTGGCGTGGCGGACGACGTGGTCGCGCCACGCGGCGGAGCGGATGACGCCGGTCGGGTTGTGCCCGTCGGCGACGATGAAGATGGCGTCTGGGCGGTGCTGGCCGAGCAGTGGGCCGAGCGTTTCGGGGAGGTGCGGCGACGACCACGGGATCACGCCGGCCGACCGGTTGGCGAGCGTTGCCAGCGCGCCCGGGTACGTCGGCGCCTCGACGACGACCCGTGGGCGACGGCCCGAGGTGCCGAGCCGGAGCGCGGCCGCAAGGGCGTCCATGGCACCGTTCGTGATGAGCAGCTGATCTGCTTCGGTCGGCAGGCCGTCGGCGCTGAGCAGACCAGCGATCTTCGTTCGCAGCTCGGCCAGGCCGGCGGGGTGGTGGCCGGTGTCGACGAGCTCGTGGCGGAGCGGTCCGCCGAGTGCCTCAAGGGCGGCCTGCATGTCGTGCAGTGGTGCGGCGGGCATCGCCTGGGCGAGGTTGCGAAGGGAGCCTCCGCAGCGCAGGCTCGTGGGCTCGGTGCGGATCTCGTGGTCGGGCGGCAGGCGGGTCACGCTCCCCGACCCGTGGCGGGTCGTGACCCAGCCCTGGGCGCGCAGCGACCCGAGCGCCTCGACGACCGTGGCTCGGGAGACGCCGAGGGCGATGGCCAGGGGCCGCTCACCGGGGAGTCGGGCGCCCAGAGGGAGCCGACCGTCGACGAGTGCGTGCCGCATGGCATCGGCGAGCCGGCGCGGCTTTCCGAGTGGATCTGCGTGCCACTCGCCGAGCGTGTCCCTGATCTCGGAGCTGCCCATCCGCATGCCTTCAGTCCAGTTGACGGGTACTGGACTGGCAAGGGGGGCGGCGGTGCAGGAGCCTGGCTCCATGCGATCAACCGCCATCGAGTTCGTCCACGTCGACGTGTTCGCGTCTGCGCCGTACTGCGGCAACAGCGTCGCCGTCGTCTACGAGCCCGTGGGTCTCGACGGGGCGCAGATGCTCGCCACCACCAGGGAGTTGCGCCACTTCGAGGCGATCTTCGTCCGCGACGAACGGGGCTGCTCGAGGGCCGGTCGCCGGGACGCCGCCGTCCGGGTGTTCGACCTGTTCGCGGAGCTGCCGTTCGCGGGTCATCCAACGTTGGGAGCGGCCGTCGCGTTGCACCGTGACGCCCAGGTCATGGGGACGACTACATGGACCTTGCGGTATCCGGGCAAGGCGGTCGAGGTCACCGTCCGGCCGTTGGCGGGCGGATGGCACGCCGAGCTCGACGCCGGTCAGCCTGCGCCCTTCGTCAGCGTGCCGGCGGCCGAACTGCCACGTATCGCGACAGCCTTCGGGCTGAGCATCGGGGACTTGTGTCCGGACCTCCCTGTCGAGGTCGGATCGATCGGCCTGCGGTACCTCGTCGTCCCGGTCGTCAACGGTCTGGACCGAGCCTCCGTGGTGGCCGACCTCACGCCACTCGTGGCGTCTCTCGGTGCCGACTTCGCCTACGTCGTCGACGTGGACGCGCTCGAGGGCCGCCACTGGAACAACGACGGTGTCATCGAGGATGTCGCGACCGGCAGCGCGGCGGGTGTGGTGGGCGCGTACCTGGTCCGGCACGGCCGCGCCGCGCCAGGCCGCACGATCGAGCTCCGGCAGGGTCGGTTCGTCGACCGACCGAGCACGATCAGCATCACCGTCGAGGGTCCGGCGGACCAGCCGCAGCGGGTGAGGGTCGGCGGCGTCGTCCACCTCGTCGCCAGCGGCACCATCCACGCGCTCCCGGAGCTGGCGTCGTGAGCCGCCCAGTCATCATCGGTCCCGACGAGGTGCGGCAGCTCGTGCGGCTCGACGATCTCATCGACCCGGTCGCCGAAGCGTTCCGCGCTGCCAGCCGCGGCTGGACCCAGGACGAGATCGTCACCATGTACCCGGCGTCGACCATGGAGGAGGGTGACGTCTTCGTCAAGACATCGTGCCGGCCGGGCGGCGACCGCCTGGTCGTCAAGGTGTCGCCTTGGTTCGCCGCCAATGCCGACACCGGTGCGCCACAGGGCGGCTTCAGCGTGCTGCTCGACGCGACGACCGGGCACACCGTTGCACTCATCGAGGACCAGCACCATCTGTCCGACCTGCGCACGGCTGCGGCAACATCGCTCATCGTCCGCCTGCTGGCTCCCGGCCGGGCCGGCAGGCTGGCAATCGTCGGTACCGGCGCGCAGGCGTACTGGCAGACGATCGCCGCCGTCCGGGAACGCCCGATGGCGACGGTGTCGGTGTGGGGGCGGTCGCCTCAGCGCGCCGACGCACTTCGGGCACGGCTGCGCCAAGACCTCGCGGGCCCGGCGGTGACGGCGGACGACGACCTGGCCCGGACGGTCCACGATGCCGACGTCGTGATCACCGCCACCTCTGCCCGGACGCCGATCATCGACGCGTCCTGGCTCCGGGTCGGTCAGCTCGTCATCTCGATCGGCTCGGACGACGCGACCAAGGCCGAGCTGCATCCCGAGTGCCTGGCCGCCGCCGACCTCGTCGTGGTCGATCGCAGAGACGCCGCTCGCCGGCTCGGAAACGTCCACCGGGCGATCAGCGAGGGGGTGCTCGACCCGGATTCGCCGCTGGTCGAGCTGGGCGAGCTCCTCGACCAGCACCGGCTGCCCAGCCCTCCCGAGGCGCTCACCGTCGCCACACTGGTGGGCATCGGTGCGCAGGACCTCGCCGCCGCCAGCGTCGTGGCCGACCGCTGGAACGCCGCCCACCAACCCGGGCCAGCGCAGTGAGCGTCAGCACTGGACGAGCACCGTGACGCCGGACGGCGCCGGCGCCCAGCGCGGCATCGCTTCCGGGGGGACTCACCTGTGGCGGCTGAGGTAGGCGTCGAACGCGGCGAGCGCCGGTTCGGGGTCCTTACGGCCGACGCCGACGCGGAAGTGGTCGTGGGGTACGTCCGCAAGCGCGGAACGGAAGACGGAGGCCGGAAGGAGCACGACGCCGGCGTCGTGCAGGAGGTCGTGGCAGAACGCCTCGACCCCCTCGGCACCCAGATAGCGAGGAAAGCAGACGCAGCCGCCGCTCGGACGCTCCCACTCGAAGCACGCCGACCAGCTGCCGAAGAATGCCTCGAAGGTGGGCACGTTCTCGGCGATGATCGAACGAATGCGCTCGCGAACGGCCTCGCCGTTGTTGAGGGCGATGGCAGCGAGAAGCTCGCTCGGTGCCGAGTTGCAGATCGACGTGTAGTGCTTGCGGCGCTCGAGATGCTCGAGAAATGACCGGTTGTGTGAGGCCAGCCATCCGATGCGGAGACCGGGCAACCCGTAGGCCTTGGACATCACGTTCAGCGAGATCGCCCGCGCGGAGAGGTCCGCAGCCTGGGGAAGCGCCTGTTCCGGATCGTGCTCCACCCCCCGGTAGACCTCGTCGCTGAACAGCGTGATGTCGCGCTCGTCGCACAGCTCGACCAGCGCCCGGAAGGCCTGCGGGTCGGGCATGCCCCCGGTCGGGTTGTTGGGGAAGTTGACCGCGACCAGGCGCGTGTTCGCTCGGAGCAGGCCCGTGAGCTCGTCCAGGTCCAGGCCCCAACCGTTCGCTCGGCGCAACAGCAGCCCGCTGACGTGTGCCCCCGTGGCCAGTGCGATGGACTCGGTGGACTGGTAGGTGGGGACGGCGACGACGGCGTGGTCTCCCGGCCCGACCAGCTCCTGGATCGCCCAGAAGATCGCCTCTTCGGCGCCCGCGAACGTGAGCACGCTCTCCGGCCCGATCGACTCGTAGGTCGTGGCGATCGCGGCGAGCAGCCTGTCGGTGCCCCAGGGCGGCGTGTAGCCGAGCGCCAGATGCTCGAACGCCTCGCGCTCATCATCGGAGGCCAGGGCGAGGAGCTCGCTGATCGTCAGCGTCTCGCCATCCGACCCGGTCAGGTAGTGGCTCGCCGCAAACTCCCAGCGGTTCAGGTAGACCTCCAGCTCGAAGTTCGGCAAGGGAGCGGAGAGGACCACGCGCGCCTCCTGGTGTCAGCCGGTTCGGGGCAACCGGTAAGAGTATGTACACAGGTTTCATCTTGCCTGCAAGGCCTGGTCAGCTGCGTCCTGATAACCTCTTGCCTCTATGAGACGAGTCTCAGTGGACGACCTTCCACGTGTGGGCGGCGATCTCTGTCTCGACTACGTCAACACGGTCGACACGTGGCAGCGCACAGACCGCGTCGACTACCTGTCGGACTACCAGGCGCTCGTTGCCTGGGCGGCGCGTGCCGGAGCCCTGCCGACGTCCCGGGCCGAACGGCTCCTCGACGGCGCGGCGACGCGCCAACCCCAAGCCCAGCGCGTCCACGTCCGCGCGGTCGCGCTCCGCGACGCCCTGTTCCATGTGCTCGCCCCCGGCGAGCGCCGTTCGGTCGAGCCCTGGCTCGAGATCGTCAACGAAGAGCTCGAGTCCGCCATGCGCGCGCTGCGCCTACGACCCGCACAGAGCGGCTACGAGCTCGTCTCGACGACCGGCGACGAGCTCGACCAGATGCTCTGGCCGGTGCTCCGGGCCGCAACTCAGCTCGCGACCTCGCCCGCTGTCGGACGCGTGCGATCGTGCCCGGGCGAGGCCTGCGGCTGGCTCTTCCTCGACACCAGCAAGGCGGGCCGGCGTCGCTGGTGCAGCATGGCGATCTGCGGCAACCGGATGAAGACGAAACGCCACCGGGCCCGTGCCCGACTCGCCACGCCCGCATGAACGCAACGGCCGACCCCCTCGGTGCGTCTCATCGGAGCCTCGAGCGTGGGGTGGGCTGGAGCCGCAGTCGGACCGGCGCGGCGATGAGGGTTGGCAACAGGTCACGGGCGATCTCGGACGATGCTCGGAGCTGCGCCTCCAGCGACCGGCGCGTCGAGACCCGCTGGATCCACACGAGGACGTGCTCGCCCGTTCTCACCGGCAGCGCGGGGAAGGTGTTCTCGCTTGCCTCCTCGACGAACATCGCCAGTGGAGGTGAGCCGGCTGTCGCGAGCGCAGGAAGCAGCTCGCGTTCGACCGTCGCGACGTCCACCGGGCCGTCGAGCGAGCAGATGGTGACGGCCACGACCGATGCCGGGATCTGGACCCCGGGAGCGGGCCGCGCAGGCAGCGGATCGAACTCAGCCGTCGACGGGAGCGGCCGCAACAGCAGCACGTCGTCGGAGTCGATCATGGTCGCGTTGGCCGCGTCGCGGTGGGCCTTCCAGACAGGTCCCCCGTAGAAGGCCTCGAGGCCCTGTCGACGATGCTCCATGTCGGCGAAGCCTCGGAGCCAGACGAAGTGATCTGGCCGGTCGAGATCGCGGAACTGACCGATCAGCTGCATGCCGACGGCCTCCTGCGACTCGACGAGCTCCCGGTCGAACAGCTCGATCAGGACGTCGCGTTGGCCCGGCCGCAGCTCGTACTGCCGCAGTTCGACGATGGGACAGCAGCCGACCATCGATCGCCTCACGAGCTGGTTCCGATTCGTGCTCGGACCTTAGTGGCCTGGTCGCCGTCAGGAGCCGTTCGCTCGGCGTGCCGTGAAGCTGTAGCAGCCCGCCTTGACGTTGCGGACCAGCACGACGTCCACAGACTCGCGGGCGAGCACGTCGGAAAGCACGTCCGGCAGCGACCCATCCGGTTCGCATCGTAGGGCCAACCACCCTCGTGGTCGACGAAGGGTCAGTTCCGGGTGTCGGCCAAGCCACCGGGCAAGTCGATGGGCGGGTTGGGCAGCAGGCGCACGTCGCGCTCGGCCAGCAGTGCGTGCCACTCGTCCTGGCGAGCGGGGAACGAGCGGGGGTCGCCCATCATCACCTCGAAGAGGACGACGCCCTCCGGACCGGCGACGAAGGGGCCGAAGTCGTCGCCCTGGTCGAGCGCGATGTGCGTGCCCGGTCCGCACTCGACGCCGCCGCAGGTCATCGAGCCTTCGAGCACCAGCACGACGTGGTCGCTGTTGTGGCCGTGGGGCTGCACCATCATCCCGGGATCCCAGCGGGCGTGGAGCGACAGGAACCGGCCCTCGGTATCGAGCCAGCGCTCGTGCACCGATGCGGTGCGGGCGGGATCGGGCCCGTGCTGCTGGCGACGCACCTCCCGCCACGGCACGTCGTCGACGTGGACGATGCGGGCACCTCGTGAGGACGGCTCTGCCATGCCCGGATCCTTACCGGCCCACAGGGACCACACCAGCGGCCCATCACCCGGTGTACGCGTGCCCTGCTGAGCGCCTGGCCACGTGGGGCCTCAGTCCGTGACCGCTCCGGCTGATGCGTTGAGAACGGTGCCGGTCATCATGCGCGCCCCGTCCGATGCGAGGAACGCGGCCGCCTGCGCGGTGTCGGCTGTCTCCGGCAGGACCTTCAGCATCGTGCCCTCAGCGAGGCGAGCCACGGCTTGCTCGGGCGTGATGTTCAGCGTCTTGGCGCGCACTTCGGTCGTGTCCCGGATCGTCCGCGTGTCCGGGTTCGCCGTGGTCCGCAGGCAGACCACCCTGACCCCGGCAGGGCCGAGCTCGATCGCCATGGTCCGCATGACGGCTTCGACCGCGCCGTAGGCGGCCGCGATGCCTGACGAGCCGGGGAGGGGGACCCGTGCCGGGATCGCGGTGAGGAAGATGATCACGCCGGACCCCTGCTCGAGCATCTGGCGAGCCGCAGCGCGCGCGGTGATGAACTGGGACAGCAAGACCGTGGCGACGGGCGTCATGAACTCGTCGACAGCCAACTCGAGGACCGGCTTGCCGTGACCGTGCTCGCTGATGCGGGGGCCCGTCGCGTTGAATTCGATGTCGATGCTGCCGGCCTGCCGAACGACGGCCTCGAGGTAGCCGTCGACCGCGGCCGCATCCAGGGCGTCGACCACATCTGAGTGGGCTCGCCCACCTGCAGCCGTGATCTGCTTCGCGGCCAGATCGACCGTCGTGGGCGAGCGCCCGGCGAGAAACACTTCTGCGCCTTCGGAAGCGAGCTCCTTGGCGACGGCCGCGCCGATGGAACCACCGCCACCGAACACGACCGCGTGTTTGTCCTGCAGCATTCCTGACCTGCTCATCGACTCCTCCTTCGGGAGTGGTCGGAATCCCTTCCGGCCGGCTGCGGCAGTCGCCGCGCCTGGTGGAGGAGACACCGGACAGCTGCGAAACTGGGCGCACGTGCCGCGCCCACTTCCCATTGCCCGCGGTGTCTCACCAGAGGATGGACCGCGTCGAGGAGGTGGGTGCCGGTGAGCGCAGAGCTGCTCGATCGAGCCCGCGCGGGCGACGGCGAGGCCTTCCGGCAGGTCGCCGAGCCCCATCGCCGCGAGCTGCAGCTGCACTGCTACCGGATGCTCGGCTCGCTCCAAGACGCGGAGGACGCCTTGCAGGACACGCTGCTCGCCGCCTGGCGTGGCCTCACGGCGTTCGAGGGGCGCTCATCACTGCGGACGTGGTTGTACCAGGTGGCAACCAACCGGTGTCTGAACATCCTGCGCGCCAACCGGAGGCGGCCGGTCGTGAACCCGCTGCCGCCAGGCGTCGAGGTGCCGGAGCCGAGCCGCACCGGCGAGGCGATCTGGCTGGACCCCTATCCCGACGCGCTGCTGGGTGGGCCCAACGAGCCGCCCGGGCCCGACGCCCGCTACGAGGCGAGCGAAGCGATCTCGATCGCGTTCCTGACCGCACTCCAGGCGCTGTCGGCGCGCCAGCGGGCTGTCCTCATCCTGCGCGACGTCCTCGGCTACCGCGCCCGAGAGGTCGCCACGATCCTCGATGCCAGCGAGGAATCGATCACCAGTGCCCTCAAACGGGCGCGGGCCGTCGTCCAGCAACGGCTCGCCGCAACCGCAGAACACGAGCCGCCACCACGCCGGGGCTCGCCCGAGGAACGCGAGCTCGTCGACCGCCTCACCCGCGCCTACGAGTCCGGCGACCTCGACGCGCTCGTGGCCCTGCTCGTCGACGACGTCGCCGTGACGATGCCGCCCATGCCGCTCGAGTACCACGGCATCGAGCACGCGGCGCGATTCTTCGCCGCCATCACCTTCCGCGACGGTCGCACCTTCCGCCTCATCGCGACCCGGGCCAACGGCCAGCCGGCATTCGGCACCTACGTCCGTGATCCCCGCGGCGGGCCGCTCCACGCCACCGGTCTGGTCGTCGTCACGCTGGCCGGCGATCGCGTGAGCGCACTCACCCGCTTCGACGCCAGCGTCCTCACGCGCCTCGACCTTCCGCTGAGCTTGGCCGACTGACACCGACGACGCGCCGCGGGCGGTTCGTCTGCTCTTCCCGGCGGTCGTCGACGAGGGCAAGTGGGTGCTCGACGTGGCGTGCGGTACCGGCGTGTTGGCCCGCGCGGCCAGGGAGCGGGTCGGACCTCGCGGCGCGGTCGAGGGCGTAGATCGCAACGCCGGCATGCTGGCGGTGGCGCGGCGCGCCGACCCTCACGTCACCTGGCGACTGGGACGCGCCGAGCAGCTCCCGTGCCACGACGACGCCTTCGACGCCACGGTCAGCCAGTTCGGCCTCATGTTCTTCGAGGACAAGGTGAAGGCACTGCAGGAGATGCGCCGGGTGACCCGCACCGGTGGCCGGGTGGCGGTGGCCGTCTGGGGACCGCTGCGGGAGACACCCGGGTATGCGGCCATGGTCGAGCTGCTCGACCGGCTGTTCGGAACGGAGGCGGCCGACGCGTTGCGCGCCCCCTACTGCCTGGGCGATCAGGAGCGCCTGGCCGGTCTGTTCCGCTCCGCCGGCTACGGCGACGTGGACGTGGCCCTGCGCGTCGGGACCGCACGCTTCTCCTCCATCGACTGGGTCCACACCGATGTGCGGGGCTGGACCCTCGCCGGCACGCTGAGCGATGGCCAGTACGAACAGCTCCGCCGGGGCCGCTCACGACCGGCTGGCCGAGTTCGTGCAGCCGGACGGTACCGTGCGGTTCGCCGCGCCGGCCTAGGACGCCGCTGAGTATTCGGTCCTGTCGGGTCGGCGCGGGTGGTTTGTTTCACGTCTTTCCGATGGCTGCCCCGGGCAGCTTTCGGAGCAACGTGAAACGGAACGGCCTGGGGTCGGGGCGGCCGTTGCTTGCGCAGCGCGCGGGCTGGGGTCAGGTGATGGCCCAGCCGTCGAGCCGGTGGGCGAGGCCGAGGTTGATGAGCCGCTGCAGGTTGATGGCCGCGACGCGGTGGGTGAGCCAGAG